>JBHLMG010000019.1:0-45434 GCA_048938385.1 Promethearchaeota archaeon
TCGAGGGTGGAACCGGCGATGCTCGTGACGCCTGTAATCCCTGAGCCGTCAATTGGGCTTTCTATGTCGTTGACCACGTAGTAGAAGGTGATGACCACATCTTCTCCATAGGGCACCTGGGGAATGGGGTCGAAGGAGATGGAAGTGAGGAGGGTGCGAACCGTGAAACCAATGGTTTGGTCCGCGTCTTCGTGTTGAGCGTCTGGAGAGATGACATGAAGCTGAAGTGTATACGCTTTGATGGAGTTGAGTTTGCCGCTACTATAGAGAATTGTGAGGGTGTATTGACCCCCGCCATTATCAACGAGGGTGTAGTCGGTGCCGGTGAGGGCGACGGCGTCGAGGGTGGAGCCCGCGATGCTGGTGACGCCTGTAATGCCGGTGCCATCCAAGGAACTTGTAGGATCGTTTACGGTATAGTAGAAGGTGATGACTACATCTTCTGCCCATGGGGTGATAGAGACTGCATCATAAGTAATGAATGTTCGTAATTGCCGCACATTAAAGGTAATTGATTGAGTTGCGTCGTTATGTTGAGCATCGGGTGAGCTTACATACAAGGAAAGGGTGTATAATTTGATGCTGTTAATTTTTCCACTGGAGTATAAGATTGTGAGGGTGTATTCGCCACCACCAACTTCCGCGAGGGTGTAATCAGTAAGTAGGAGGGCAATGGCGTCAAGGGTTGACCCTGCAATTGAAGTGACACCAGTAATACCTGTCCCGTCTTGTGAGCTTGCAGGATCATTAACTGTATAGTAAAATGTAATAACTACATTCTCACTCCAGGGTACTGGAATTACCGGAACATATGTTATTTGAGTAGTCAGCTTTCTTACGGTGAAATTAGTTGATTGACTCGCATCGTCATGCTGGCTATCCGGACTGTTTACATAAAGGTATAAAGTATAGGTT
Source organism: Promethearchaeota archaeon (assembly GCA_048938385.1). Taxonomy (GTDB): domain Archaea; phylum Asgardarchaeota; class Hermodarchaeia; order Hermodarchaeales; family Hermodarchaeaceae; genus Hermodarchaeum. The sequence goes on from JBHLMG010000019.1 coordinate 916, forward strand.
TTTATCGAGCTGAGTTTGCCACTTGAATAGAGGAGGGTGAGGGTGTATTGCCCCCCACTATTATCAACCAGTGTATAATCTCCTCCGAGTAGCCCCGTACCATCAAGAGTGGAGCCGGCAATACTCGTGACCCCTTCAATTCCAGATCCATGTTGACTGCTGGCTGTATCACTAACTCGATAATAAAAGACGATGATTATGTCATCGCCCCATGGGGTTGTCGAAATTGGATCAAAGGTTATCTGCATAATAAGTTCTCGAACAGCGAATGTGATTTGGCGGCTGCTATTTTGGTATGTTGAAGACGGTGAACTGACCACAAGCTGAAGAGTATAGCTCTTTATGCTGTTTATTCGTCCGCTGGAATAGAGAATTGTCAGCGTGTATTCTCCGCTGCCAATTTCAACAAATGTGTATTGACCTCCCAGAAGGGCACTCCCATCAAGTGTAGTTCCTGCAATGCTAGTCACACCGGTTATGCCTTCTCCATCATGAGTACTCTCAGGATCATCTATTAAGTAGGTGAAGTTAATGACGACATCTTCGCCGAATGGAGTAGGTAGGAGTGGGGTGTAGATGATGGCAGTTTCAAGCGCTCGGACAGTGAAGGTAATGGTTCGGGTAGCATCGCTATATTTTGAATCGGCTGGAGCTAAATTCAAAACAAGTGTATAAGATTTTACAGTACTAATTTTGCCACTTGTTGATAGAATAATAAAGCGGTATTGTCCACCACCAAGGTCGGTGAAGGTAAAATCGCTTGGTGTACTTAAGGGGGCCCCGTCGAGTTGAGCTGAAGTGATGCTGGCACTTGTTAAGCCATTTCCATCATATTGACTATCCGGATCGTCAACGACGAAATTAAAGTCAATGACCACATCTTCATCCCAAGCGACTGATCCAGGCGGGGTATAATCAATGGTCGTAGAGATTTCTCGTACGACGATAGTGAGCTTAAGGGTTCGAGTGGTGTAATAGTTTAGTTGAGCTTGAATTGTGAGTATGTAAGTGCCGGGTGAAGGCTGATCAGAGGTATCAATAGTGATATCATACCAACCGGGGGTTCCATTACCAGCACCCGTGGGACCTGTGGGCCAATCCGTGGTGACAGTAGCTCCAGCAATTCCTGAGCCAAGTTCGTCTTCATAGAAAACTTGGACAGTTGTGGCTTCATCATAGGCTAGGGTTAATCCGGGCGATTCTGGCGAGGAAAGTGTAGCATCGCTTCGAACCTGCAATGTGATAATGGTTTGGGCCGGTTCATAGAAGTCCGCATCGGCGTCAACTGTTAAAGTGTAATCTTGGGGAGTAAGTAAGGCATTTGATACTTTGGCTTCATACCAACTTCCCGCTTGATAGAAATCAATAGTGTGTAGGTCAACTGATCCTGTAACAGTCACAGTTCCACTAGTGTTTCCAATGAAAATTGAACGATCCGTGTTATTGTAGAAGACCCGTGGATAAAAGAATCCGGCGCCATATGTTACCACTAAAGGTGATTGTTCTGGTGTTAGACTCGTGTCGTGAATGATATCGAATTGGGTTGAGTAAAAGCCAGCAGCAGTCTGGGTTGGAGTGACTCCATTATCGTAACTCACGCAGAGGGTGTAGCGACCAGGTGTATAGGTTGTTCCGCTGTTGAAATCAACATTAAAGCCTACAGTGGTTGTTGCTGAGAATGTAGTACTTTGTTCATGGGCGATGGAACCATCCGGTCTGTAGAGTGTGATATTCGTTTGTCCGGCATTCTTGAGGTGTGTGACGGTGATGGAAAGCTGGGAGGGCGTGCGTGGACTGATGTAGTAGGTGTGCTGGATTGGTGTAACGGATGAAATCACATTCAGTGATGAAAAGGTGAAGTTCCACCATCCAAATACCTCGCTTATCGCTAAATTGTTGAGTCTAAATTGTGTCGATGTGGTCGTTACAAAACTTGTCCGATCTCTAAAGAGAGCATCCCACGCCTTATGTAGAGTCCACGTTTCGGTGGTTGGGCGAGTAATGGTAAGATTGTATAATTCAAAGTAAAAGGGCTGATAGGCATACATCCACGTCGTCCAATACACTAAGGAATCATTTTTTGCCACAAATCGGGAACCTTCGGCCCCGACTTGCTGTTCGGTCGTTGCGGTTCGCGTTATATACAAGGTTAAATCGTAGGAAAATTGCACCGATCGAGCTTCTGAATCAAAGCATTGCCATAGTGCTCGCACTCTTTTATGAACCTCGGTTGGATTGGTCCACGTTCCGGTGACCGAGTAGGTACCGTATCCATAGCCATATGTGCCGGCAACCGGAGTTGTAGAGTTCATGTTTAATTCTAGCCATGATGAATCCGTTGGATCAACTAATCCCCGAACTTCCAAGGCGACATTATCAAAATCAATCCCCCAGGCGGTATACTCCCAGGCTTGCTGGTAGCTGGTCCAGGAGAGCCCTAACCGGATAACAATATCTCCAGGAACCAGCCAATTAATTACCTCATCATAAGGAATGGAGATGGTCAACGGATACCATACATCATTACTCGGACAATTACTTTCGAGAAGTAATCTGTGTTCATACCCGGCAACTTGGGCATAAATCACCATGCGTCCTCGGGAACCAGCACTGGCGCTAAGCTGGGTTACGCGGGCTTGAAAGGTCAAGCGAGCATAGACCGGATCATCCCGTGGAATGTTGATAGTATTGCGCCAGGCTATGTAGTAATTGTCGTCCCAATACCAGGGATTATTACATTCATACCAGACTCTAACTCCCTTGGTCCCGGAATTCCCATAATTTGTGCCGTATTTATACCCAAAATAGGGTTCACTTGGGTAGGTGGTATTTGAACCCATGCCACTGGAAATGAAGTTCCATTGGTCTGGCAGGGTTGTTCCGGATTCAAAATTGCCATTTTCTCGGCTGCCAGTCATAAAATACGGTTGGTCATACAGATTGTAGACATCAGCATCAAGTTGGTACCCAGTCCATCCCGCAGGAAGCCGCATTTGGCCATACTGGCTTTCACCCGAATCAAGACCTGTAACTGAAAGCGAATGGTTCGTACCTTGGGCATATTCTTGCGTAGCAAGCGTGGTTCCTAATCCTTCATATTGGTATTGTCCATCGGAATATATTGGTCCTGCAGGAAGTGGAGGAAGAAATGATGAACTGGCAGGATCTTGGTTATTTTCACTATTTGGAAGAATTATCTTATTGTTGGTAATGCCTTCATATGGTGTGAGTGCAAGAAAGGGTGTAATTACAAATAAGGCTAACAGAGAGAGGTACAACAGAGTTTGATGCCTCATATTAGACTGTCCCCAATTGGAAGGCGGCAGAGGAAAGCAAATTAGATACAACCTATCATCATTTCAGGCTCTTGTCCCCTTAATGAGAAGAAATCTACGAAATGTATTCCAATCTATCGCCATACCTTGTTAAAACGGGCGGGTTGACGATTTAAAAACATTTAGCTGCACGAGTTTTTATACAAATAAAGAAAAGACCTGAAGGTTCTCCGTGTTTCCAAGTCAGCGAAGAGAACCTTCTTTGGTTACTTCGATTTGTTCCTAAGTATTTATTTTTGAGCGAGCGGAACAGTTGAAAGTGGTATCGTGGGTTGAACTCGAAATGTTGTATCGGCTTTTGATATAAGAACTCGGTATCTTCAGAGTGCAGGTGTACGGTGACACCGGTTTTGATGAACTCAAAGTGGGTGTTAACACCTTGACTTTTTTGTCCATCGTCTGTTCTAAAGCTATCAATATCTATCCATGTCGTGTAGTGTCTCAATTACTGATCGTTCTAGGCTATAGTTGCCCAAACGGTCCTTTTACCAAAGCCCAAAGTATACGGAGAAGTAGCTCAAACACATTGATATCTCCACCATAAGCTTGCTTTGGACCCTGAGTTGGGGCTTTTGCGATGAATTGCCGGATTCCTTGATCACGCTCGCCAATTCGAATGAACAGGTTGCACCATCGTGTAAGGAAGGCTCGTTGAATAATGAGTTCAGTTTTGAAGCGTCCAATGTGTTGCTCCCAACGATGTTGATATCGACTCAGAAAAGTATCGTCAAAGCGTTGCTGCGAAAATGCTTCAGTTAGAGTCTGGGCTGCCAGCTTTCCACTTACCATACCCCACACGATACCAGCACCTGATAAAGGTGAGACGAATCCTGCTGCATCTCCAACTAGTAGGACTTGTCGACCTTGGGTAGATTTGATTGGGCCAACAGTGGGACAAATTCCAGCCTCAACACCTTTTGTTGACACTTCTACAGGAAGCATTCCTTTTTGTTGTAGTAGCTTTGAAAAGATGTTAAAGTAATCAATTAACCGGATAGGTGTGTTAGCGAAACAACCCAGACCTATGTTTACTGTAAATGCTTTGGGGAACACCCAGGCATAACCAGGAATTTGGTTAAATTGTAAGAATAGATGAATTGGTCGTTTCAAACCGTATCGGTCTTGAATGAAACTGGGTTCCACTGGGATTTCTTTCACGACTGTTTTACAGATCTCATTTGGTTTCCATCCGGGGTGCAATCCCGAGCGTCGAGCAACTACACTAACAACCCCATCAGCACCAACTACTGTTTTTGAAGTTAAACTACGACCATCCTGTAGTTGCACCCGAACATGCTGAGCTTCAGATCTTACATCAATCACCCGACTTCGCATCCCTATTTGTGCTCCAGCTTGTTGGGCGATCCCAACAAGGAATGCATCAAAAGTTTCCCTCAGAACACCGAGCATTCGTGTTCGACCTCCTACTTGGTAGCGTAAGTCAGGAGAATGGAGGATTCCCTCATAGCTCTCACTTTGCACGAAATGCTCTTCTTGCCCCTTAAGGTATGGAAAGTATTCGAAGATTTCTGGGCCTACATAACCACCACAAGGTTTTGCCCGTGGTAGTTGTGGAGCTTTGTCTAAAATCAGAACTCTTGTCTCAGGTCGTAGGTCAAGAAGGCATTTTGCTGTCGTGGCACCAGCTGGTCCTGCGCCAACAATGATCACATCGTAATCCGGTTGTACTACTTTCATTCTTATCTTCTCAGCATCATATGCCCTTCGTGGAGCTTTCTTATAGCTTTACACTTCTAGCAGTTAAGCAGTTTTTACCCTAACATTCTCTTTAGCTTTGTAGGGGGGACCTCTATGCGAACCCAATGCTGAGGAGGGAAAGGTAGAGGAGCATTGCAGCTATGGCACCTAGCAAGCCTGAAACAAGATTTACTGCATTGTTGTCAAAGAAGCGGTTGCCTCGAAGGTATTCAGCAGGTTCCTGGCAATGAACCTTCTTTTCGGTTTTCTTACTACAGACAGTACATCGCCACATCCCCTGAATAGTGGCCCCAAAGATGCTGTCTGTTGTACACCCGACGAATCCACCGACGAGTGCGACAATGATCATGGTTACGGGAGCAAAACTCATCAGTTCTGGCATAAGGGTCGTACCGAAGATAGCGATCCAGAAGGGCGCAGCCAGGAAGGCAGAGACTCCACCAATAAGAAGGCTTCCCATGAAGGTAGCTAGTTCACCCATCAACGAAACACCACCTGATGTCCCAGCAGGTACATGTTTCCAGGGTTTGGTTATCAATCGGGGCGGTGAGGGATTTAATAAGCCGATTTCAGTGGCGAGGGTGTCGGCAGTATGCGTAGCAATGGCACCAAGAAATGCAGCAAAGGCTACACCAAGTACCGGAAATGGTAGATAGACCAAACCCCACCCCACATCAGTTCGACCAAAAGCGTCCCAACCACCACCAAGGGTTACGATTATGAACCCGATCAGTACAAAGCCTAAAGGGAGTATGCCATTGGTAATGACATTAGTCCATGCCCGAGCTCCACTTTTGTCCTGCGCAGCGCCTAAGGCTCGTTTCTTTTGGTATTTGTAATGTGTGAATTGGGCGGTTACCAGAAAGAAGATCAGAAGAATAAAGAACCACGCCCAGGAAGCAAGCAGCCAAATGCCAAGGCCGAGAAAGAAGGCAGCAAAGAGTCCTGATTTCGTGACGATTCGTTTCTTAAAAGAAAAAATAGCAAGCACTCCAAGGACGAGGATTGCGATGAGTATATTCAGGATATCGAGTGACGCCATGATCGAAGCTTCCGTTGCATCTATGATTCGGATTTCTTTGAGATTGCAAACGGTCAGAATAATTTAGATAGATTGAAACGAGACACCTGGGAATCGTCCTTGCTGTTCGTGCTCCTAGTGTTACATAAAAGCCTTGGGGTTCTGACGAAAAAGTAATCGACAATTGTAGAAGACTATGTTGGGGTTCGTTAGAATGCGTACCTCGAAATTTCACCCTTGAGCCTAGATCAACCCCTTTCTCTACATCAAAGAGGTGTCTTCACAGATAGAGAAGGACTCGGAGAAAAAAAAGACTTGGTCACCTTACACGAAACATTAGTGCGTTTATTAAACTTCCAGATTCTTCAACTAGTGTTATATTTGTACATTTTTTGAATTTTACCTTACAATGAGTGATGCCGAATATCTATCCATTTTGCAAGTACTACTATGAAAGGTATTTTTGGGTTGTTAACTTAGCAGTTTATTGTGGTGATAAAAATGTGGCATGATTTAAAAGTATGGCAGGAAGTAAGGGACTGGTATTGGAAAAAGAAGGTTCACAGAACCTTAAATGCACTGAAAAAAAATGACTTTGATGCGATGTATTTTCCTACAAGAACTGAAGTTGTGGCTAAGGTCTTACAGCTTATTCCTCCAAATGCCTTAGTAGGTGTTGGAGGATCCGTCACTATAAGGGAAATTGGCCTTGTAGATTCCCTTGAACAGCGAGGTAATACAATTATCAGTCATTGGGAGGCACAAAAGAAAAGACAAAAACCCGAAGAAGTGATGAAAGCAAGAAAACTCCTGGCAAGCGCTGATATATTTTTGACAAGCACTAACGCAATCACAGAGGAAGGCCATCTCGTTAACATTGATCACGCGGGTCAACGCGTCGCTGCAATGATCTTTGGTCCACAGAAGGTTATCATCATTGCAGGAGTAAATAAGATAGTCCGGAGTGTGGTCCACGCCATGGACAGAATCAGAGATGTAGCGGCTCCAATGAACGCCAAACGCCTAAATTTACAGGTTCCATGTGCAGAAACTGGTAGCTGCTCAGATTGTGTATCAACGAATAGGATCTGCAATGTAACGACGATAATTGAACGCCGACCTGTCCACACAGATTCAACAATTATCTTACTTGGAGAAACCGTTGGATTCTAAAAGCAATTCAAGCCTTAACTGGCTACAAGACAATACTTCCACTTGCTAGGGGCAGCACACATGCAAAGACAGTGCCTTCCGTATCAGACAAAAACGAGATCCACGCCTTAAGACTAATCCGTGTCAATCACATCTAGAAAAATGTCATAATAGGTTCGTCCAGAAATTGCTTATCTTATCAAGAAAGCAGAAAATACCTTAAGACTTAATTAACTAAAGGAGAAGAACCCTTCAAGATCTTCTATTAGTGGATGGGATTTAATGGTTCGAATCCAATGGATTGAAAAAACTGACAATCAGTATCAAGAAGGTCCCACTGTTGATGAAACACCACCACTGAGTGGTCTGACCCAATACGAAAAACCAAAGGGATTAGGCGATTCCTTGCTCTACACGATTGGAGCAATTGGTTTGTTCATCTGGGCCTTCGCTTTATGGGCTTATGAAATCTACCAATGGGTAGTAATACCGAGTAGCTTTTCTAGTTGGATAACTGGAATGGCACTGATCTCTTTTACCATCGGACTCGGAGCAACTCTTGCAGGACTCACCGGATATGCCTACTGGCAGGATTCAAATGAAAGTATAGGGCTCTACGGATTTCTCCTCGGAATCCTTCTAGGATGGATATTGTTTGCTTCTGACTTGCTAGATTTCCTCCAGGGAAGCGCGACGCTACTTGGTGGACTTGTTTGGATTGTAGGATATATCGTCATGGGTATCCTGCTCTTCGTGTGGGCATTACTTGGAGAGAAAATGCTCAAAGAAATTGAAACCAGTCAAGGCAGAACAAGTGCTGGTCGGTGGATCACTATTATTGGTGGCTTTGCATACATCGGTTGGATTTTCTTCGATTTGTTAGCATTAGTTCTATTCATTGCTCCTGTTGGACTAATCATCTTTGCGATTGCACTTTGGGGTATGAAATAAAAAGAGGGACTGGTCGCTTTGGCTAGATTCTCTCTTTATTCTTCACCGAGAAGTCGTGCCATGAACTCTGGTACGACGGCTTTACGTTCAAGTGTACGAAGGTGTTCACGAAGTTGAGGCATAATTGACTGCCACTCCGGGTATATCCTGGCCTTGAATGCTTCGAGGGTTGGAGGTTCTGCGGCAATGTCACGGCCTTCTTCTATCTTACGCTTACGAATGCCCAAGATGGTTTCGTATTCAAGGTTCTTGGGGAGGACCTGGAATTTCTCAAACTGGTAACCAAAGATTGCCCGCCCAGAGGTGGCGCTACGGAGTTCGTCAGCAATGCCGCGTGAAGCCTCTGAAGCGGGGAGTTCACCACTTAGGAAAGCATTACCTCCCTTGGTTTCGGTGCCAGTGATTTTACCGCGATGTTGGGTGACATAGCTAATTACACTGCCCATAGTATCTTCCGGAGTCTTTACATCGATTCGAAGGACGGGTTCGTAAAGGCCTGGATTAGCGCTCAGAAAGCTAATGTTGAGGGCTGAGGCTGTCATGATCATGATCTGTCCGCCTTTCGTGTGGGCGGGATCTTCGTGTACAGTAGCATCATACATACTGACCTTCATTGCCATAATAGGTTCTCGAGCTAGCACGCTAGCATCGCAGAAATCTCGGAATGCTTGAATGACATAGGGTTTGATTCGGTCCAAGCGTTGGACACCACGCGAGAGATTCATTAGTATATTCGAACCTTCAATTGCCCAGATATTCCGTCCTTCTTTACGGTCCCAGCTGGCTTCTTCAGCTAGGATTTTGGCTTGGTCACGTTCGTCCATATATTCGTCAATTTTACCTTCACGTAGTAGTTGGACGACTTCGGGTTGAAGAGGTTCTATGAGAAGTTCTATCCGGTTTAAGGATTCAGGGCATTTGGTGCGGATGCGAAAACCTTCAGACATTGGTGACTCGTGGTATACAGTGATTGGAATACCGATTTTGATGTTGATTTCTTCGGCAATTCGTTTGGTGAGAATTTCAATTTGTAGTGGGTCGATTCCGCTGAGAATGAATTCACCACTATCTTCGTCTTTTCGGAATACAGCAGTGGGGTCTGCCAGTACCCATTTACGTACGACATCACCGAGTTTGGAAAGATCTTGGGGGTTTTCAGGCTTTATGCTTCGACTGACAACGGGATCCGAAACATAGCGGATTTTTTCAAAGGGTGGAAAATCTTTGTTCTCTATGTGGACAAAAGTTTCCCCGGCGGGTTGAATTTCGGGGAGTTCCAAAGCGAAGAGGTTACCTGCTGGTACAACTCCAACTGGCAGGAGGCTATCTAGTTCTTGAACGCCTAGTCGTCGAATGCGGAGGCTACGCCGTGCATTGAGTAGATAGATTTCATCGCCCTCTTTGAGAGTTCCACTGAATACACGACCAATTAGAGTAGGTCGTTTAGTTCGAGGATGAATGAAAATCTTAGTGATCATTCCAACTAGCGGAGCATCTCTATCTACATGTAGCATACCATATGCCGCTTGTTTTATAGGATCTTCTCCGACATCTGAAATGTTCTTTGCTGCTTTAACTTCGCTGATTCTATCGCCCCAAAGCCGTTTCATTCGATAAGGTGCGGCTTCATCGGGGCTTGGTAAGTGTGTAATAATCACTTCAAGAAGGGCATCATCCAGCGGGAAGTTTTCTCGCAGCCATTTAATTGGCTCATCAGTGTCTTTACGAACGGCTTCATCGTATTTTTCAATAATGAAGCGGGCATTTTCTACGCCTTTGGCCTGAAGCATCGGAATAGTGAAAGCCCAGCCATCCTTTGCGGAACCAAAAATTACTCGTCCATCACCAGGGTTTACTTGCCAACTTTTTTTGAATTCTTTTGGAGCTACAGCTTCGATTTGCTCATTTACCTCTTTGATAATTTGTCCAAATCGTTCGATTATCTTGTCTGGTTTGAGTTTGAGTTCTTTGGTAAGTCGATCAACTTTATTGATGAAAAGGACCGGTTTGGTCCATTCGTTACCTACCGCAAGGTGAATGTTTGTTACGGTTTGGGTCATGACGCCTTCAAGGGCATCGACAAGGAGTACTGCACCGTCACTTCCTCGAAGAGCTCGACTCACTTCACCTGTGAAGCTGATGTGACCTGGTGTGTCGTTCAATTCTAGGAGGTAATCTTTGTCATTGAACTTGTAGTTGAGGAGCGCAACGCTCGTGAAGATAGTGATGCCTCGGGCTTGCTCTTCCTCATCTGTATCAGTTTTACGAGCTTGCCCAGCATAACTATCGCTGAGTAGGCCCGCACGGCGCATTAGATAATCACAGGCTGTACTTTTTCCGTGATCAATGTGTGCAGTTATGCTGAATATGCGTCGTAAGTGCATTGGGTGCTCTTGAACCATGCGTTGTATTTCTTCAGGGCTTTTAACGCGTACCATCGGGGTTCATTCCTTTAGTGTTGAATTATAATGCATTCTCAATCAGTTGTTATGGCAAAAGCCTGTAAGACCGCATTCGCGGGTACAGTAGTCTCTCGCTCTCAGGGCAAGCAGAACTTAAGATTGCCCTAAAAGATTTGCGGTGGACCCACCTGAGAAAATAAATCTTCACTAAGTTTGTGGGCGAGGTGCTAGTCCTGCTTGAATGGATTTAAACCAATTCCTCTCAAGGCTATTTCGCCCATTGTTGTTAGTTCGTACTCGACACCTTCCGGTGTCATTCGTGCAACGATCCAGCCTCTAGCAATACAGTGAGTGATGAATTCTTGTCCGAGTGCATCTAAGTTAATTGCTTCCTTTTTTGTCTTAGTGGGCTGACTGGCAAGTGTTTGAGGTTCTAGGTCAGAAATAATCGAAGAACCAATATCTTGGGGTTTATACCAGGTTATTTCGGAAATTCGCTGTTGGAAGGAGGTAGGAGTGTGTTTCCATAGTGCAGCTTGTAAGCGTTGTTCAGCGGCGAGTTGAACATTGGCGTCGATGAAAAAATTAAAATCGTGTTGACCTTTGAGGATGGGGGAAATATCTAAGCGAGAAAGCTGATTGTCTTTAAGATTCAAGGACCTTAACTGGCTAGCGTGCCAAAGGGGGCTGAGTTCAAGCGTGGTAAGTTGGTTTCCAGCTAACCATAAAGTTTCAAGTTCTCGGCAGTGCCAGAGTGGCTTCAAGTCCACATTAGTTATTCGGTTTTTGCTAAGGTCTAGTTCTTGTAGTGCTTGGCAATGGTATAGTGGCCGTAGATCTAAATTTTGGATTCGGTTTCCTTGTAGATTTAGCGTGCGAAGGTTATGGCATTTCCATAAGGGTGAGAGGTCAAGGGCTTCTAGATAGTTGTTAGAGAGATCTAGATCTTGAAGCTTGGTGCAGTAAAAGAGGGCAGTGAGATCGAGTTTGATAAATTGGTTTTCAGCTAAATCTAGTTCTTGAAGATTAACGCAGTGCCAAAGAGGTCGAAGATCCAGTTTTGCGAGATTGTTGTAGGATATATCAAGGCGTTTTAGCCCGGTACAGTGCATAAGGGGTGTCAGATCTAGGGATTCCAGTTGGTTTTGGTGTAACTCTAAAATGGTTAAATTGGTACACTTTTTGAGGGGGGATAGGTCCAAAACAGTAAGGGTGTTCTCACTGATGTAGAGCTCCTGCAGATTCGGGCAATACTGAAGGGGCTGTAGGTCGATGCGTTTAAGATGATTGTAATAGAGGTTAAGAACTTCTAGACTGGGTGCCTGTTGAAGGGGTGTAAGATCAATTGAAGCGATTTCTAGTTCTGTCAAATCAAGTGTGCGCTGCATTTTAGAAACTTCGACATCAACAGTTTCGCCAGATTGATTGAGGTATTGAAGGCAAATCATTGGCATCAAAGCATTAACGAGTCTTCGCCTTCGTAGAGTTTTGTAATTTAAAGGATTATCGGTACTTCTTTCAGGCAATTCTTCTACGAACTTGAAGAGTGACATAATATCAGAAAAAAGTAAAATCTTTAAAGTGGTCCAATAAGGACATAGACATCATTCACTTAATGGGATGTTCGAACCCAATGACTGTGAAAACTTACAAGAACGAAGAAGGCGATTTCACTCTCGAGATCGATTACGAAAAATGTACGGGTGCAGCCGTCTGCAAAGATGTATGTCCATCGGATGTATTTGAAATTGTGGATGGAAAAGCCACAGCACCTAACATTGATGCATGTGTGGAGTGCTGTGCGTGTGTACAGAACTGCCCTGAAAGTGCCATCACGCATTCTAGTTGCTAGTCTTGAATTGCTATTAGACAAGTCATCAAGACATTGCATCATTGGAGGTTAGATTTAGCTTCAAAGCCTAAGTCTCATAATAGGAAGAATCGTTGTTTGCACTCTTCTAAATTCTACATTGAAAGATATGAATCGCTACAAAATACTATAAAGGGAACAGCTCCTGTTCTATATTCGCTTCCTAGACACGATATTAGCCACGAGGGATTCAATGTTTTCCAAGAGAGGCAAAAAATCAAAGAAATCAAAGAAAGAGGGAGCAAAGCCTGAAACAACGGTCCCTGAAACTCCAGAAGAGTACGCTCGAGAAATTCTTCAAGAATCCAGCGAATTAGCTCAAAAGTTAGATAAAGAAGATCAGGAACTCGCAAAGGCAGATATTTGCTCTGCTCATGCCTCAATGGAGCTTTGTGATGAAGCCCTCATTTTAGCAAAGGCAGTGCGACCGGGAAATCCTCGCTGGCGGGCACTGACCATAGTCGGTAAATCCCTTGGACGATGTTGGGATTTCAAAGAAGCAGTTAATATTACATCTGAATTCAAGGACAAAGAAGACCAGGATTACCTCCTCGATGGTATTGCACGATCCCTGGCCCAGCTAGGGAAAGTCGATGAGGCATTAGAAGTTGTAAGTAAAATTGACAGTAAGACTCGTCGTCTTCAATCCCAAGCAGCAGTTGCTGAAATCTTGGCGATAAAAGGCTATGTAACCGCTGCAGCAGAGGTTGCTGAAAAGTTGGATGATCCTGAAAAGGCAGGACGCGTCTTAAGTAGCGCTATTGTGACCCTGGCTCGTGAAAACCGGATTACTGATGCATTAAACCTATTGGATAAAATTGAAGATGAAGGGTGGAGACCTGAAGCCTTAGGTGAAGTATGTGCTAGCCTAGTCCGAATGCGGGATCTCCCCAAAGCCTTAGGGATGTTTGGTGAAGTAACTGATGAAGATCATCAGACCGTGATTCTTGCTCCTTTCATTGGAGCTCTCGTTGATGCCGGAAAAGAGTCTACGGCCTTGGCCCTTATCGGGAACATTGAAAACCCCTATGCTCGGGCGATTCTTGTGGCGAAGGTTGTTGGTGAACTCGTAGAGACTAATGAAATTAAGAAGGCAATTTCTGTTACGGAGAGAATGGATGATGATATTCCACCAGACGCCTTGATTGAAGTTGCCCGAGGATTTGCGGAATTAGGAGAAGTGAAACACGCTCTTCAGATGGCAAAGCGTTTGGAAGTCAAAGGGTCACGAATAGCTGCAATTACACTAATTGCTCGAGTGCTCACAAAGGCTGAAAGATTTAACGATGCATTAATCGTAACAAAGGAATTGGAGCGTCAAAAAGCGCGTAGTGTTGAGCAGTTAGAGATTGTGAAGGCTATGGCGGCTAATGGCAACGCAGAGGAAGCACGCATAATTTCAAAAGCGATCGAGAGTGAGCTATATCGGGTTTTTGGTTTAAATCGAGTTGCAGTTGCACTAACTGGTCATGTTTTTGAAGAATATGTATAACTGGTAAATGTTACTATCCCTCGACTTGCATTTCATTTTGTGTTCTTTTTTTCTTGAGCTGATAGTGCAGTTGATTGCGTAGTTGTATTAGAGCGTTCAACCATTGGGGTTCGTAGCGATTCCAGATCATTAGCCGCTTTTGGTAAATTTCTTCATATAACTTGATTGAAGGACTTTGCAAAAAGTTACCAAGCTCACCAAGAGTTGTTTTGACGCTAGGGATTTGGGGAAGTAAACGATTTTCCAAATCCTCAAGAAGAGCAAGGCTATGCGTAACACCGATTAAGAGCTGATGTGGATCTAACTGGTTGGGAATAATATGGACTATCTGCTCAGGAGAAGCTTCTATGAATGTGATCCACCATGATTCAGCTCTTCCTTCGTAAGTAAGCATCATTCGTATGATAGAAAGTTCAGCTTGGCGTACAAAATAATCTGCTAAATTCCGCGCGTTTATGAAACCTTCAAAAGCTTTGGTGAGTTCAATCATAGTATTGACTACAGTCCGGGTATTTTCAATGAATGTAGACATAGCTTCTGGGGAATCGAGTTCTGGATCATCAAGCCGTAACATTTGACGCCATCCCCCAAAAATATGAAGGAGCTTTGAGAGGTTACGGAGGAAGTCCTCGTGACCTGGAGCGTTATAAGTAGCTGCGATTAACTGCTGCATTTGGTTGAGCAGTTCAGGATATTTAACATCCTTTAATCGATCTAATCTATCTTCCACAATCTGAAGAACAGGGCTTTGTAATTCCTGAATAAAAGAGTGCAAAGCGACTAATTGATCAAGAAGTTTGCGAGTTTCTGTAATTAACTCTAAGAAATCTGAGGTACCGTTGTTGACAATTAGACGAACATATCCTTTGTCTAATTTGTGACTTCGTAACTCTTCTAAAACTAAATCAGGTCCCTTTGTGAGTTTCTGGATGTTTTGTTCAGTGAACTCAAGGTTCTCCATGAGGTCTAAGAACCAAGTCCTCCAGTTCTCAAGGTTAGTCATGGTTTGTCCAATTACATTTAGGCAAGAAAATAATTCGTTGAGCCATTCTTTTTCTGTACGAGCTAATCTGACTATAAGGGGTTCTTGACTGGAGCTAATAGGTGATTGAGGAAAAAAAGCTTCCATCTTACCGATAATCGCAGGGCTGTAAAGTTTGGAGTGAAATTCTTTCACAACTAGCAAGTACTTGATGAGTGCTGTGCGAACGCCAGCTTCTTCGCTTGGTATTTCCACATGTATTCCCCGCTGGAAATGGCTCACCAATACATGCTTACACCTGAATAAGACTGTTTCTTCTTACTTCGACGAAATTCAGGTTTTTCTGGTTTTCATTATTTTCAAATTACAATGCGCAGATGCTAATTTTGTATTCTTACTGTTCGGGATAATTAAGTATGGTACATGAGGATACTTACAGACAACAATGTGTCTGTTAGAAAATCTACATGTTAGATAGAGATTCCTTAAGGATATCTGTAACAAGGTTCTGGAGTGCTTGTTCGAACAGAGGATCGGATTCCATCCCCACTTCGAAATAGGGGGCTTTGAGGTGCTTTGCAAGTTCCTTGGCCTCATATTTTGTCACTTTACGGCGTTTTCTAGTTTCACGCCGAGTACCCACTAAAATTGCTGGAACATTTCCAATTACCTGACGAACCTCTTCGACCCAGTTAGGAATGTTGTCAAAGCTACTTCGATCTGAAAGGCTGAATACATAGATAACGGCAGCTCCTCCACGGTAAAGCTTCTGGCGTAATTCTTTGAAGCGTTCAGCATGCGTTAGGTTCCATATTTGGAGTTGGACACGGTCAGGATCCAGATGAAATCGTTTGGTGCCAAAGGAGCTTCCTAGTTTCGTTCGAAAACCGTCGATGTAAACTCCATCAGATATACTACACATCAAATCAGTTTTTCCTGCCCCTTCATCACCAACAAAAAGCACCTTTAATGCCCACTTTGCACTAGATGGGTGCGTGGGGACCAAAGGTTTTAACCGCTCCATAATGTGAACACTCCATTGATGCATACTGTTGATTCAGGGCTAAAGGGTTAGCGGGTAAAAAATGGAATAAATCTTTGGGTTTACTGATAGCACTTCAGTTCTACTACCTGGAAAACCATTATTTACACTGCTTCGTAGCGATTAGGTTCAGTAAAGAAATCTACAGCTAGGGTAAAACTGTGGAAAGTGCCATGATGTGATACCTGTGAAGGGATATAGTAAGAATCTCCACCTGCTAGTTCATGGGGAGTATCACCTATTGTGAGGGTCACTGAGCCTTCAATGATGAAGCCAAATTGCGGGCCATGGCTATGCGGGGGAACACTACGACCTGCTTCAATTTCAAAGAAGACTATCTGAAAAGATTCTCCTTGAGCCAGCCATCCAGTGACACCCTCCAGATTGGTTTTGATTTTTGGTAAACTTTTGATGATTTCAGGGTAAGAACTTCGGTTCATATGATCACACCACTCGCTCTATTCTAGTAGGGGTTATCTTAGTTTTGTTACTTTTATTGCAGCTAGGAGTGAATTTGGTTTACTTGGTGGTTTCTAGGTCATGAAGTTTTTCTTTCAAGCCTGGGAGTTTTGGGTTGAGTTTCAAGGTGCGCTGGAAGCATTTGATTGCTTTACCTTTCCGTCCGGTTTTTTCAAATGTTAATCCTAGTTGGTAGCAGGCTTCTGCAAATTCTGGATCAATGATCAGTGCTTGTTCAAAGCTGCCGACTGCTTCATCTAAGCGACCTGAGGCTAACATTCGAAGGCCTTTATTAAACCAGGCAGTGGCAAACTCAGGGTTAAGGTGGATAGCTCGTTCGAAGCATTCTAAGGCTTCGCTATGTCGTCCAAGCCGTGATAATTCCATACCAAAGTTGTTCCAAGCATCAGCCAGGGCAGGGTCTAAGTGTGTGGCGTTATTAAAGCAGTTTAAAGCCTCTTGTGATTTGCCGAGTCTGCTTAAGGCTTGCCCTTTACTATTCCAAGCACGAGCATAGTCTGGAGCTAGGGCAATGGCTTTATCGAAACTAGCAACGGCTGCTTGATATTTTCGAAGCTGGAAGAGTGCTACACCACGGTTGAACCATGCATTGATTCGATGTGGTTCTAATTCCAGAATTTGATCGAAACACTCAACAGCCGATGTGTACTTTCGTCTCCTAATATGGGCTACTCCTTGATGAAAAAGTTCGATTATCTGTGCTTGTTCAGGGGTTGCCCGGCTAGGCAAAAATAGCCCTCCCTATTGGAACTGCTATTCTGTATTTTAAGGCTAAAGGTCTTTGCATTTTCTAAGATTTATAATTTAGAATAATGCTATTGGAGGGACTGATGCATGAGGTTCTCGAGATCCTTTCGGGTTGCTTGTTGAAAGTAATTACATCCTACTTCACGGACATTTAAGGCTCCGGCTGCGTTACCCCATTGAGCTGCATTTTCAATATTTCTATTTTGAAGGTAACTGGCAAGAAACGCCCCTGCAAAACTATCTCCGGCTCCGGTAGTGTCGACCTCATTCGTGGGATACCCTGCGATATGACGGATGACACCTTGGTGATTAACCATGCATCCTTTAGGTCCCTGAGTGACGATGACTAATGGTACAAATTCACCCAGCTTTTGAATCGCAATATGAATATCCGTGGTTTGGGTAAGAAAAGATGCTTCCTTGGCATTGAGGAACATTATATCCAAAAGAGGTAGTTGAGGGAGGATTTCATCGCGAAGCCTCAAGGCTTGGTGAAAAATCGTTGTCATACTCAGGAGTTTTTCTTGGCCGTGAACACGCTTCAAAATTCGACGCTGTTGGTACGGTGGAAGAATCCCTAAATGTACCGCTTGGGTGTTCTTGACTAGCTGTGTGAATCGACGGAAAGATAGTCTATTCCCCACACCGAAGTGTAATCCGTAACTCTTCATAATACCGTCTTTTGTGAAATCTGCCCAGAAGTGTGATGATTTACCCCGTCGCTGTACAACGCCAGTTAAATCAATGCCTTTTGATTGTAAGATCGCAAGGAATTCGGCGGGAAAATCATCTCCGATAGATGAAACAATGGCAACGCGCGCCCCAACTGTTGCTGCTGCTAGGGCTACATGGGCTGCAGCACCACCTAGTACTGGGCGATGTGGTGTACCCTCAAAGGAAAGTTCATCTATTGCCAGTTTGCCTGCAACAACCAAATCAACGGTCACAAGTAAGCGAAGCGCCTGACTCATTATAAGAGCTTTACCAATGCCTAATGCCGTTTTGACTTTGATCACATTAAGGATTTTTCCACTATTACATCTTACAACCTGTGTTTGTTTAAAGGATTAAAATGAGAGACTGGGCAATCTTTAATTAATATCTAAATTGCCTTTTGTTAATTTATTCTAATTTTCAATTTAGTTTTTGTAATGTAATAAAATTGAAAGGCATGGCGTGTCGGAAAACGAATCAGCATATCCAATTCAATTATATACTTAAATATTTGAATGCTTCAATGCGTTGAATGCATCGGGGTTAAAAGATGACTCACGAACACGAATCAGACTCAGCCAATGCAGATGAAGAAGAATCCGTCCAGATGGGGCTCTTCGAAAAGTATCTTACTCTCTGGATTCTCTCCTTCATAGCCCTTGGACTACTATTAGGATGGCTTTTCCCTGCCTTCGCTTTGACACTTGCAGGACTCCAGTTTGCAGGATTCTCCATCCCTATCGCCGTTTGCCTTTTCTTCATGATGTTTCCCACTCTCATCAACATCGAATACGGAGAAATCAAGAACGCCATTCGATACCCTAAACCACTCGTAATCACCCTCATCGCGAATTGGACTATTAACCCCCTCCTCGGTTTTTTCTTAGCTAGCACCATCCTTGCTGCAAATCCCGGGTATGCCATTGGCGTCATTCTTCTTGCGGTGTCACCCTGCACTGCGATGGTTCTGTTTTGGAATAAGTTTGCTAAAGGCAACATAAACCTCGGATTAGTTATCACCTCAATAAACTCCATTTTGATTCTTCTTCTTTATGCCCCACTTGCTTCCTTCTTCATCGGCTTCTATGTCACCGTCCCTTTCATCACCCTCCTTTTCGGAACCATGTTTTTCCTCGTTCTTCCCCTCGTCACTGGCATCATTGTCAAACGCCATGTGTACAACACCAAAGGCCAGAACTGGTACCTCAGTAATTTCAAACCAATCTTAGACAAAATCGCCATCGTCGCGCTGCTCATTACCCTTATAGTCCTCTTCTCCTTTCAAGGTCAAGTTATACTAACCCAACTTCTCGATGTTCTCTGGATCAGCAGCGTTCTTCTCCTCAATTATGCGATCATGTTTACCTCCATGTTCCTCATCTGTTACAAACTCAACTTCACCTACAAACAAACTGTCACGACCACCATTATCGCAAGTAGCTCCCATTTTGAAATCGCTATCGCTACCGCCATTCTCCTTTTCGGACTTGGATCTGCAGCCGCATTCGCTACCGTGATTGGCGTCTTATGGGAAGTTCCTTTAATGGTCGCCTTCATCAAACTCGCCCTTCGCCTTAAACCAAGACTCTGGTCTAACGCTACCACAAAATAATCGACCTAGTAGAACCTGGGTTTTGAATATCCAGAAGTGTTCTAAAAAATCCAGTTTGTGCTGAACGATGACAGTTCTTAAAACAAGAGTTCTTGAATCTGAGTCACTAATTTCTTGACAATTTCAGGATTTGCTTTATAGTGATTAAACCGCCCTTTTCTTCGTCGCAGTAATAACCCGGTTCGTGCCAATATATTCAAATGATGTGAAATCGCGGGCTGACTCAACTCACTCACACCTACGAGTTTACAAACACAGACCTCTTCTGTTCCAATCGCGGCTAGGAGAATCAATCGTTGTGAATGTGCCAACGCTTTGGCCACAGCAACAACCTCGTTAATTTGCTTCTCACCCAGGTCAGACTTCAAGTCCTTCAACCGCTGAAGAAGCCGTTCTCTATCTTCGCCTGATTCCTCATCACAGTACTCCGACATACTTTTCACACTTCACTTTTATCTTGCAATTCTGCAACACATCAACATATTTAAATGCGTCTAATTAATTTGGCAAAACAGGAATTGCTACAATAATGAATACTGGCTAATGTTCTTTAACCGTCGTTTTTGCAATCCTATTCGTTTTTAGATTCTTGTAACTGGCGATCTCAGGTTGATCGGCGTTATTGGTCAGTTTCTTTCCATAACCTGCCCCTAAATTATTGGGGGCTTCTCAGGTACGGAATTAATGGGTTGTAGTGGGAAGTAGAGGATTTTTATTAGAGCGGCATTCTTAGCTCACTATCATTGAGAAAATCAGAGATAACAGGGTGTTATCTCGAAAGTCTTGGTGCTTATAATGAATCAACCTAATGATGTTTCTCTACAGAAGGCTGGGGTTGAAGATGTTGAAATCCTTACAGAAACATGTAGAAGGGCATTTGATTCAGACTTGGAGTTTGGTGCTCCTGGTCCTGGGGGCCCGCCAGGATATGACTCTATTGAATGGAACACCAAGATAATTCAGAATCAGTGGCTGCAATATCATAAGATTCTGTTTGGTTCCGAAATCGTTGGAGGATTCATTGTTGGGAATAGATGTCCAGGGTATCAAGTCTGTGAGAGAATCTGGGTCGACCCTGAGTATATGAGAAAGGGCATTGCAACTAAGGCCTTCGAACTTATCTGGGAAAAATACCCGTCCGCAGATCTTTGGGTTCTAGGAACCCCTGAGTGGAATGTAAGAACGAATCCCTTCTATAAGAGTCTTGGATTTGTTCAGATTGGTAGAACCTATGACAATCCAACTTGGAACGGCATCTACTATGAAAAAAGAATTTCAACTAAATTTCCACGATCCATGTCAAAGATTACAGATATTCAGAACGGTCAGCAGAGGGTTCTGGTTGAGGGAAGAGTGGATCATATCTCAAGTCCACGCACAGTAATTTCTAAGAAGACTGGTGAGGAACTCAAGGTAGCCAATGCAGAACTTTCGGATGACACTGGTTCAATCAAACTTGTACTCTGGAATGAGCAGATTAGGCAAGTAAAAGAGAACACATCTATTCGAATCGAGGAAGGGTATGTTAAAGAATTCAGAGATGAACTCCAGCTAAGTGTCGGTCAATGGGGAATGATAATTACCCTAATACATTCATATTATGAAAGGGATTGACAGGTGCTCCTGTCGCTTGTTTCTTAATTGTTAGTTTTTCAGGAATTGTTACTCAACTCAGTCAATCTTAAATTTCTCGTTGAAGTAGTAAAGTGAAATAAAAGAATTGGAGGATTTCCTTTGAATATTGCATTTCTATTATCTGGTTTTCTTTTTCTGTTTATTTTTATTTTACAAATTGCTATGGCAGCATATGGTTATGTCTTAGAACCAAGGTCGAAACATTATGACTCGGACGCTATGCTTGAAAAAATTAACAAAGAGCCAAAGAAATTTCAAATAGGCATTATTTTAGCGATTATAGAACATGGTTGTGTTATTGCACTTTCGATAATGTTGTTTATTGTTTTTGGCCCTTATTACTTAATACTTGGATTTATTTTGCTTATCTTTCGAATAGGGGAAGGATCCATCCAAGTCTATATTGAGAAGGACTACTTGAGACTTTTCGACATAGCAAGGCAATATTCAGGTGCTAGTGGTTCTGCAAAAAATTCGTTGTTCGATTCATATCGTACTCTTCTCCAGAAAAAAAGTTTAAGATTCGCATTGGCCATGATCTGTTGGTCCATTGGTACGCTCGCTTTTTCCATCATTATTGTTACCTCTGTAGTAGTTCCACTAATTATCGGATGGGTTGGAATTTTCGCGAGCATTATAGTCTGCATGAGTAATGCGATGAAACTTGTAAAATCTAATTCTAAGGCCTATGAAGTCTTATCATCCATCGGCGGGTTATCAGCGATTCTATTTGAGGTAATCATCGGAGGATGGCTAATTTTTTACTCACTCCTCATCTAATAGCGAACACTCCACTACTCTACTATGACCTTTTATTCCCTAATTGTTTTCATGATTGTTGCTTGTCTTAGTCAATCTTAAATTTACGAATTCCCTTCAAGTCCTTGAGATGCTTCTTGTAGAGGTGAAGACTAATGTCCTTTGGTGATTGGTTCATTCCTGAAGGTAAGCTCCAAAAGAATCTCATTGACCTAATTCCCGGTGAAGACACGATTATTTACACATCAGCAGCAAATGTGCAATTGAAAGATGATGTGCTTGGTAACATCTTGAAGGTGGGTGAGCTAGCGATCACCAATCGTGGAATTGCCTTTTTTGCAAAACGCAAGGGACTAAAAGGAGGAGTTCTCGCATTTCGTGGAGGTCCAATTAAGGAGTACATAGGCTACGATCGGATTGCCCGGATTGAGGGCAAAGGTGACCATTTGATTCTACATGTTACTCCAGATATCGACGCTCCGGAGGAGCAAGAGCAATGGTACGAATTGACGGTTATCCAATCTGAACCTCACGAGGGAAAGGAAACTTTCGTAAGGCGCCGCAAAAGCTTCAGCGCCGTGGTGGAACAAGCCATGTACCGTTATAGGAGTGGTCAAGCAAAACCGGAAATTCGTCGAAAAGTAAGGCATCCCGCAAAGAAGTTTTCTATGACTCTGAAGAAAGGACAAATTCGAAGGGTGCAATATTGTCCAAAGTGTGGCGCCTTCTTAGAGGATCCTGCCACTTTCTGTGAAAGTTGTGGCGAGCCGCTTCGACAGAAGTAGGTGATTTTTAGGTTACACGTCCGCGCACACGATCGACAGCATATCGTGCGATTCGTTCGAAGATTTGTTCAATGTTAGTTCCGTCTTTGGCGCTTGTTTCTAAAAATTCTGCACCCAGTTGTCGCCCCATTCCTTGACCTTCGTTCGTATCAACTACGCGTTGGTCCTTCAAATCAATTTTATTTCCAATAACAATTTTTAGAGCTTGGTCAGCATGTTTGTCGACCTGTCGAGACCAGGTTGGTAGATTTTCAAAACTTTCACGGTTCGTAATATCATACACCATTAAAGCACCAATGGCACCAATGAAATACCGTTCAACGAGGTTTCGGAACCGTTCTTGACCAGCTGTGTCATATACGAGAAGCGCGATTCGTCTTCCATCAATGGTTACAATTTTCCGGAAAATATCAGTACCTATCGTTGCTTTGTAGGATGATTCGAATTTTCCAGTAACATACACTCCAGCAATAGTCGTTTTTCCAACAGCAGGGTCACCGATTGCGATGACCTTTAACGCAACATCTGCGTCTTCAGTAGCACTTCTCATAGTTTTTTCCCCACCGGCAGAGAATTCCAGTTTTGCCTAGGTTTTTAAGCTTTAATAATTTTTCACACCCTAAATAAAACTAAAGTTTTGTTGTTAGAGGTCAAGGCGATAAAGGTTGACTCCATCTGCCCCATGGATGAAGTTGAACCTCAGTCGTTGGACAATTCGCAGCATAGGAGTATTAGAAATATTGACGAGCGCGAATAAGCGGTAAAGCCCTTCTGATTTGGCAATTTTCACTAACTGTGTCATCATTTGAGTGCCAAGGGTTTTATTTTGAAAATCATCCCGAACTAGTATCGAGACTTCGGCACTTCCCGAATTTTGCTCAAAGAAGTACCAACAATCGCCAATAACTTCAATATGGTTCTTTGAAGTTTGATGCTCAGCTACCAAGCACAGGTTTCTTGTGTCAATGCAGCCTTTAACAGAACGGAGCCATTCTCGGGCATCTGTCCATCCGAAGCGTTTCTGCAAAGATTCTTGACTACTCCGCCGGTAAAGGTCTTCGAGTTGGTCGTATTGATCGAAGTTGAGTGGACGAATTTGAACGAAGCAACCATCGCTGAGCGTTGCACTACATTCGAATTCCGGGGGATAGAGTCCACCCATTATAACATCCTCACGAAAATTTTCCAAGTAGTATTATGAGTTGGGCGTTATAAAGAATACAGTTTCGATTATGTTAATAATATCTTATACCCACTTGTAGATGTTGGTTTTTAGGAACCCAAAAAATTACTTTGAGTAAACTAAAACAGATAAGGAAACAGGTGATGATTTTGGATGTAAAAGAAGCTATTACTACCCGGCGTGCCTACCGTGCTTTAGCGCCTTTCAAGATTGATGATGCTCTTATTTGGGATTTAGCTGAAAGTATCCAATTAACACCTTCATGCTTTAACAATCAGCCTTGGAGGTTCATATTTATCCGTTCACCTTCTTTGTTAAAGAAGTTACATACGACTCTTTCTCCCAACAACCGTTGGGTCCATGCGTCTTCGCTTATTGCAGTCGTCTATTCGAAGAAAGACCTTGATTGTCTAATAAAGGAACGAGAATATTTCCTCTTTGACACAGGTATGGCCACTGCGTTTCTCATTCTACGCGCTACCGAATTGGGATTTGTGGCACACCCTATTGCTGGATATGATGAGGAGAAGGTGAAGAATATTCTTAACCTACCCGAAGAGGTTATCGTCATTACCCTTGTAATAATCGGAAAACACGCGGATACGATAAGCGAGCTGTTAACAGAAAAACAGGCTGAAACAGAATATAAACGACCAAATAGAAAACCGGTTGATGAATTTATTTTGGTCCGTTAGGATATTTTATGAGTTGATGAAAGGGAATTCGGTTTTGGGAGGTGAGCTGCTTAAGAAGTGCAGCTCCGTCTAGAAGCTCATAAGGGGCGATAACTCCTCCTTCAAATAGCACATTTTTAATTGAACGGTCAAACCCTGTTGTTGAACCAGAAGCTTGCAACATTTTGGTATTTGATGTCGTTGAAGTTTTTGAGGGGTTATGTAGTAATGTGAAGGCTAGTAGCACAGTGGGCCACCCCGTGAGGTGTTGCATTGCTGTGAAGCCTTCGATGCTTCCTACAGGTATCTCGTCATGTAGTACAATAAGTTCAACTAGGTGTGGATCACTAGTTTGAGTTGCTTGAGCCCAAACTCGTAATAGAACCATATCAGGATAACCAGAAAGAGAAGCATCATTGATTTTATCATTCCAGACTTTGAGCATAGGTTCAAGTAGCCCCTCTGCCTTCAAGGAATTCCATGTTTGATAATGAGGGGAGAAACGCAGTGTCTTGTACTCAAGGTTCTGAACTCCTTTCTGAAATTTGGGGTTAAAACACATTCGTGAAGTACCATCAGCGGTTGGTCTAGCTTGCAAGCCTTGTAGAAAAAACCCCTCCTCGCTTATATTTCGATGCTTTGGGTGAATCCGGGTTTCGAGAATCCGGACAAGGCTTGCTGATTTAACGATGAACGGTTTGACCCCCAAATGTATCGGTGAGATCTCTGATTCTTCCCAGTATTGAGGATCAGTGAAGGTTGAAGTGGTGACTAATTTTCCATTTACGAGTCCGATGGCTTGTCCTTCGTATTCATATAGGAGACCTTCAGGAGAAAAAGTCGGTCCATAATGCAGGGGTCCACCCTTGCTAGTGTGTTGAGGTAAACCACCAACTCGCATCTGTACTGAAAAAACAGTTTCAAGATCTGATTCGACTAGTGCGTTTTTATACATACTAACAGCCAAGATGTTTGCAAAGCCTGGAGCCAACCCACTTTCTTGTACAATCCGAACCCCTTCTTGATTTTTCTTTATTTCTTCATCTGTTTGTTTAAGATGAGAAATTGATGGGAGTTGTTGTCCTAAATCGATGTAATCGCATTGAACGGCACGGGCCAAAGTAATATACAATTGCTGCGCATGAAAGGTTGCAGCGTTGAGGAGTAAGACCGGAGAAAGTTGTTTTAAGGCGTTTAATAGAATCTTGTAAGTTTGTTGAAGCGCCTTCTGATTATCTTCTATTTGAAAGATTATCTTCTGTAGGAGGATTTGATCCTCATCGGGAATGTACTCTCTCAGCGAGTGAATTGCACCTAATTGGAGGTATTGTGTGTCTTCTTGGCATCGCGTCTCAGCTTGTTGGTATGGGTCATAAATCCATAATGAAACTGAGAGATTTTGCCGGCGTTGCTCTTGCAGTAGCATTCGAGCTATACCATGACCCATCCGGCCACAACCAATCAAAAGCACTGGAATCTTAGGCATCCATTTCACAGCCTAAGGGATTGACGAGTCTGTAGATTCAAGTTCATAGGTAATTCGAATTATCCCCTTCCCTTTGCTCTTTCGTTTTGTGATGTGTAGACCACCAAGTTCGCCAGTGGTTCTTACATGCGTTCCTGCACATGGGTAGGCATCACGGTCGGCTATTTGAACGAGCCGAACTTGTTTGACGGAGATAGGAAGTTTTGTCAGATCCGACCGATCAGGACCCATGCGCGCCTCTAGTTGTTCACGGGGTATAGTTTCGATTATGACTGGATAATTTTGTTTGATGATCGTGTTAGCGGCTTGTTCGATATTGGGCAAGTCTGAAGACTGAAAAGTTGCAGGGGCAAAATCAATATGTGAGTAGTCTTGGCGAATCTGGTTTCCTGCAGTATGAGCGCCATACTGGTCAAAGACTACACGGCTTACAATGTGCTGAGCCGTATGCATGCGCATATGAGCGTAGCGTCTTTGCCAGTCTAAACGCATGTACACTTCATCACCGACCAAGGGCATTGGACCTTCCAAGGAATGAAGAATTCGGTTTCCGTGTTTGGTCACTTGTGTAATTTTCGCGGTTCCTTTAGGTGTATCAAGTCGCCCAGTATCAGTAGGTTGTCCTCCACCTTCTGGATAAAATATCGTAGCTGCTAACACAACTGCTGTTTCTCGCGCTTCAATGACCGTGGTTGCTGTTTCTCGTAGATAACTATCTTCTAAGAAGAGTAATTCAGTTTTTGGCAACTCTTGGTACCTCGTCGATTAGTTAGGAATGCGAGCGCATAAATTTGCGTCCACTTAGAGACTCTGGTGTAATAACTACAATGCGAACTGCTGCTAGTTCAGCATTACGATTGCGTCCTGGTTTATCGATATAGGATTCAAAATCCTCTGGAACGCGATACTTGTTTATGTGTAATTGTAACCAGGGAATCATCTTTGAAGGACCACTGAGAATTTGTGTAGTTCCTTGGATAATGACGCTTTTGTATAATGATGTATCGGAAATAGTTTCATCTACTTCAAAACACACTTTGGGATTGGTTTCTAAAGCCTTCATCTTCAAACCTTTCGCACAGGTATGAAAAGCAATTTTTCCCCTATTATAGACGAATCCAAGTGGTACAATATAGGGTTGATCATCAACAATCAATCCTAGTCGACCAACACGAGCGCAGGTAAGAAATTGGTCAATCTCAGCTGATGACATTTCTTGCTTACTTTTAGACATTAGGATGTGAAACCTCCAGAACTAGCGGATAGCGAACCAATGGTATAATCTAGGAAATAGCCCTTTAAGATATAAGTAGAAAGCGATTCCAAGAGTAAGTGAAAAACATGGTCTGGGTGTTAATCCTTCAGATTGTACTCATTGGGTTCTTAATTTTCCTCTTCCTTGTCTGTGTTGTGGTACGCATTATCCGCCATTACTACAAGTTTCCTATCCCATCCTTTTTGACTCAAGTTATTGATAATCCCGTGCGCCGTCGGCTCTTTCAAACCCCAAGTGTTATTGCAAGTAGGATGTATCTTGAACCTGGAATGGTGGTAGTGGAAATCGGTCCTGGAAAAGGTAGTTACACAAAAGCGATTGCTCAAGCTGTCGGTCCAGGAGGGAAAGTGTATGCTGTGGACATTCAAGAATCCGTCATTGAAAAACTGAAACATCGAATAAAAAAAGAAGGAATTCCCAACATCATTCCACAAGTTGGTAATGCCTACGCGTTCTCTTTCCCACAGGCGAGTATCGATCGGGTTTTTGCCCTAGCGTGTCTCCCTGAAATTCCTGAGCCTGTAAAGGTATTGTTAGAGGTACATCGTATTCTGAAACCTAACGGTCTCATATCGCTAGCAGAGTTTGCTCCTGATCCTGATTATCCACTTAGGCGAACTGTGAAGATGTGGGCATCTGAAACTGGATTTACACTGCGCAGTGAGTATGGCAATTGGTTTGCCTATCAGCTTAATTTCGCCAAGCTTAAAGGCTGTTCAGGAAAGAAGACTTGAATACATCTGGTCATTTAACTTGACCACTACTACCGTACCAAAGAAACTGGTGTCGAAAGGTAGCTGGTGCTCCTTTTACAGTGAGTTGTCGCTTGAATTCTTCCCATTCTTGTTCTGTCGTGGCTTTGAGTTGTAGTCTACTGTATTTGAGGACCATTTTATCAGCAGTGAGCCGTTCGACGAATTCTGGAGGAATCAGTGGATCGATATCAGCTTTCACTCCGAGTTTTTCAAAGGTTTCTTCAAAGAAGCCTCCATGGACAACAAACCAGGGTCGATGAGAATCGTCAAAGATTACGTCCTTCACATTGCCAATTTTATTGCTGTCCACATCAATGACATCAATGGTACCTAAGTCAGTCAGACGGAATTCGTTTTTACCAAGTTTTACTGGTTCAGAGAGTTTCTTGTAAGGTACTTTTAGATAGAGTGTGTCGTTTTCGTAACGATCTATCACATCTATAGCAAAAAATGGATCAATATCCTTTTTAAAACCGATAGATTCCAAGAATTCTGTAATTCGACTGTCCCCTACAACGATTGATGTGAATTTCATTTTTCCATCAGAATAGGTGAAGTGGAAGTCGATGATTCGCCCGATTTTGCTACCTGTGCTATCAACAATGGCTTTGTTTTTCATCTCAGAAAATTTGACATTTGCAATTTGAAACATGACCAACTTCACTCCTCCCTCTTTTGTTTCTCTTCCTGCTTTAAATCTAACTCCCTAGATATTTTTGGGAAGTCTAAGATCGAATGTCTAACAAAAGCAGTTGAGAAGAGTTAAGACCCTATCAATGTCAGTGGAAGTATTGTACAAGTGGGGGGAAAAGCGTAGGAGTCCTTCCCGATAGGAAATGAAAACCTTCGCTTCTTGGAGAAGCTTGTAAATTGTCTTATTACGTTCGGGTTCAACATAGCTAATTAGGATAATAGCGGTGCGTTGGTCTTTCTCTAAAGGGCTATGAATCTCGTATTTTGAGGCGTCCAGTCCTCGAATGAACTGGTCAACGAGTCGCAGGTTATGTCGCTTTATCGCATTCAACCCTTGGTCAAGCAGGTACTTGATGCATTCGGTCCAAGGAATGAAATTAAATAAATTCGCTGTGCCAAAAACATCGTATTGAGCCGCACCAAGGTTAGTGAGAAGCTGATATTCTCGAATTTTATCCAGCTCACGATCTCCTTGCATGGGAATCCAATAGGCTTGATTATAGTCTAATGACTTGGTGAGGTCTGGTTTCATCCAGCAGAATCCGGTGGCGTATGGTCCACATAGCCATTTATACCCAGTGCAAGTGATACCATCAACAGGAATTTTTGATACATCGAAAGGTTGTCCACCTAAGCCTTGGGTGAGGTTGAGCAAAAATAATACTTCCTGCTCTTGACATACTTTACTGATTGCGGGGGCATCAATCTGATATCCAGTAAAGGAATCTACCCAAGTGGGGGCTAAAACTTTGGTTTTTGAATTAATAGCTGTGATGACATCTTCGACTTGAAGAGCTGGTCTTTGAGGATTAATTTCGTGTACTATTACACCGCGGTTTCGTAGATAAAGCCAGGGAAGAATACTTGCAGGAAAATCGCCTTTAACGAGAAGTACTTCATCACCCCTTTTTAGCGGTATTCCATTAGCCCATAGGTGGATGCCATAAGAGGCGCTATTTCCTAGAATAATTTCCTCAGGTGGAGCCCCAATGAGGGCTCCCAAGAATGATTTCAGCTGTTTTGGAACTTCCATGAAAAGCGTTTCAGGTATCTGATATGGTGTAGCATTCAACTTCACAGCTTCCTGTGCTGCTCGTTGGGCTACTCGTGGCATCGGACCAATACTGGAAGCGTTAATCCACACATTATCATTGAATGGACCAAAATCAGCAACATACTCCGTCATAGCAGTTCACCTATGGCTTAATCGGATAATTCTGTCTTTAAGAATTGCCGCTTGTTGGTTAAAAAAACAATAACTGTGCTCACAGGAAAGTTCCATAAAAAATTAAAAAGGCTATTTTAGATACTTCACTCGAGGGAAATTCTGATTGGATGAGTCTAAGACCATGAGCCCAGAACATCCACGCGAAGGGTTCACTAAAGAGATGTGGGTGGTCCTCGTATTATTTGCGTTTCTAATGCTTTCTAATGGTATTTTCATTATTGTCCTCATCTTCTTTGGCCAAGTTTTTTTGTTTCCAATCCTCCTAGGTTACGCTATCAGTCACATCGTCTTTTTCATTTTCATAGTGTTAGCTGCCGTCTACTATACCCGTCGAAGATCATAGCCACAGTTCAGTTATGTATTATTGATTCTTATTCGTGGTCTAATGAGTTATGGGTGAAGATGTTGGGTACTATTGAATACCCACGCCAGTTTGAGATATCCTCAATTAATCAGAATAATCTTCGAGGGGACACCAGTCAGGAATGGTGAAACCCTCTTTGATGAGGTCATCAAAACGAATGATGAACTTCGCACCTGTTACGAGACTTGGTTGTGTACAATGTAAGGCTGCTTTACCACTACCAAGCTCACCTTGATTACGGACATAGGGGCATTCGATGCAATTCTCCACGACTATGAGTTTCTTTTTTGTCTTGCATTCAGCCATTGTATTAAGTCCCTTAGAATTATTATCGTGTAGCAGCTTTTTTCTGTTACAAAAGTGTTCAGGTGTTGCCAGCTAGGTATTTACTGATTCTAAAAGGCTTTTATCCTGAGTTGTAAGAGAAAGCAGTATTGTGATGAAACATGTCCTTTGAACAAAACGCCTTAGATATTCGCCTCACAGTTGTTGACCAACAGATCCAAGTTAAGGACACTTCTATAAAAGCCAGTGGCCACTCACCAGTTGATGAGTTTGGTCGCAACTTCATTTACCCAACGGGTTTATACCCGAATGAATTTGGCAAAGCCGTCGAAGTAGTCACATTTCCGTTCGTCTTTGCCTTCAGAATAAAAGGAGCCCCCGGGTCATGGTCTTGGAAACATGAGAAAGGACGATGTACTTGGCAAGGTCTACGCCCTGTGAACTGGGGTGGCTGGATTCCCTTTATTCCTTTTGCAGGCCTGTATGTATGCTTATGGAATTTTGCGAAGGACACACAGATGCACCAAACCATGATTCATCACTGCCCTTCCGTGGCAACAAAGCTCAGTCGGGGCGATTGGATCACTGTGTGGTTTACCAATCCCCCTAAGGATGCAAAAAATGGATTCCTTGTCATGGGAATGAACGATACTCGAGGAACGACGAGTTATGATGATAACCGGGGAGAACTCATCATCGATGTCTTTTGGGATCCTCAAAACCCTCCCCGTCTTTCCCCTTTACCAAAAATGAAATTCCAAAGCCCCATCTAATACTCAATCAAAAGGAGTACAACAAATATGCCAGGACTATTGGACACGCTTAGAGTAAAAGGGTACTATTTCAAGAATCGATTAGTGATGCCCCCCATGCAAGGTGACCATGCCACCATGGAAGGCGGTGTTACTGAGAAACTCATTGAGTTTTATGAGCAGCGAGCTGAAGGCCTCGGTTTGATTATCGTTGAACATAGCTATGTAAGCTTAATCGGGCAACGAGGAAAACGCCAACTTGGAATTTACGATGATCATTTAGTCCCAGGGCTCAAAGAATTGGTGAAACGCATTCAACCGTATAACACGCGACTCGTGATTCAGATAAATCATGCAGGTGCCAAAGCCGCTGAGGACTTGGGAATTGACCGCGTGGCACCATCTCCTACGGATGATGTTCGTGAGCTCAGTATCGAAGAAACCAAAATGCTCCCTTACATCTTTTCACGAGCAACTGAACGCGCAGTCAATGCAGGATTTGATGGTATCGAAGTTCATGGAGCCCATGGGTTTCTCTTAAACCAATTTTTTTCACCTTTGACTAATCACCGAACGGATGAATACGGTGGAAACCTTCAGAACCGTATGCGTCTTCCTCTTGAAGTGGTCCGTGAAGTGCGTAAACATCTTGGAACCCGTCTTCTCCTCTATAGGATTGGTTCTGTAGACTTGGAAATGATGGGAACCCAACTTGCAGATTCTCTCAAGTTTGCTAAGGCCTTAGAACGAGCAGGTGTAGATATTTTACATGTGTCTGGCGGAATTTGTGGAAGTGCACCTACTTCGTTAAAGGATCAAGAAGGTTTCTTCATACCTCAAGCTGAAGCGATAAAAGGGGCTGTAAACATTCCTGTAATTGGAGTGGGGGGTGTAAAGACCCCACAATTTGCTAATCAAGTGGTTCGTGATGGCAAAGTGGATCTCGTTGCCGTTGGGCGTGCTCTCCGGAAGGATGCCCTGTGGGCAATCAAAGCTCTCAAATCTCTAAAAGCTCAATAACTAACTTTTGTTGATAACCTAACAACTCGTGTAGCTTTCAACATGGTCTTACATACAACGGGCTTATCGACATGTCTTCTTGGATACAGAGTATATTGCACAGAATCCAGCATTTACTACTGAGAGGCTGGGTTAAGTAACACGCCAAGTTGGGGCGTTTTTCTAGGAAGGACTGAATCAGCTTTTTAGTCTTGATGTGAAAAAGAAAGCCCGCTTTACCTTAGCGTTGTTGGGTGTAAAAAAAGTAAAGAGAGGTACACTATGGTACCTCAAGTTTAGTTGTTACTTGGTGGGTCGATGTAGGCGATATAGTAAGAGAGCAAAGACGATGGCGATGATGGCAAGAGCTCCGGTTAGAACGAAGGCTATGAAATAACTCCCAGTAAAGTCAACAATGAGCCCTGCTGCCAATCCTCCTACTACGCCTGCGACGCCATACGATGTAAAAAGGACGCCATAGTTTGCACCAACATTTTTGGGTCCAAAATAATCGGCAGTAGAGGAGGGAAACAAGGCAAAGTTACCGCCAAAACAGAATCCAATAAGAGATGCGATCCCTAATACTACAACCCAACTAAAACTTCCAAGACTAAGGACAGCAAAACCAAACATACCAATCGTGAGGAATACGAACATTGTAACCATGGTAATCACACGACCGAGTCGATCAGAGAGCGCACCCCAGATGATACGACCTGCAGCATTAAAGATAGACATAATGCCTACGATGAGAGATCCGATTGGCACAATGAAAATCCAAACTGGCAAGTAACCCCCTGCTGAAGGATCAATCGCAATTGCCGCGCTTTTCACATTACCCAGCGTCATGAGACCAGCTGTTGCTGCAAAGAGAAACATAAACCAGAGCAACCAAAACGCTGCAGTTCTGATGATTTGACTAGGAATAAAATCCGTGCCTTTCGCTTCAGCTGTGTCACTCGTAGGTTTGTATCCTGGGGGGGTCCACCCTGTCGGTGGGTTGACGAGAATCTGAGACCCCATAACAACGAGGACTAAATAGATAATTCCAAGGGTCAAGAAGGGCGTTCCAACCAAACCTCCGGAGAATAAAAGGAGGAATTCTTCAACATACCCCATTACAAGCGCTCCAGCTCCAAATCCTGCCACTGCGACCCCTGTGATTAGTCCTTTCTTATCAGGGTACCATTTGACTAAAGCAGCAATAGGACAGACATAAGCGAAACCGATTCCTGCTCCACCAATAATGCCGTAAGTCGTAATTAACCAGGTTGTACCGATTACTGAATTGCCAGCTGAAACCATATCCACTAAAGAAGCAAGTAGATATCCCGCCCCAAGGAGAATACCACCAAGTGTGGCTACTTTTCGTGGACCAATTCGGTCTTGCCATCGACCTGCAAGAATCATGAATCCCGCAAAGGATGCAAGACCCGCTGCGAAGGGTAATTGTGTCCAAAACGAAGGCCACCCATATAGGCCTGCTCGTAACGCGGTTTGAAAAATGGTCCAAGCGTAAATCGATCCAAGACAAATCTGGATGATGAGAGCTCCTACAACAACGAGGAGCCGTCGAGAACTCCTGACTTGCTTATCTTCTAACATGGTAGTTACACCAAGTAAGTCATTTCTTCAATGGTTTAGAAGATAAAGTGAGCACGGATTGATGACGCACATAAGTGTTAGGAAGCAGCGAACTTTACGGGACCTGGCTTTATGCATTCACACTGCCGATTAAGCCATGTTTTTAAACAGACGCACTAAAGGAAGGCTCTTCGAGATGATCGAAATGAATAAATCATCTTCGCTATTTCTTCTATTCGTTTTTTTACTTTGTTCTCAACCTCTAACCTTACCAGCAAGCTTCTTACT
The DNA here is from genome assembly GCA_048938385.1 of Promethearchaeota archaeon. Lineage (GTDB taxonomy): Archaea > Asgardarchaeota > Hermodarchaeia > Hermodarchaeales > Hermodarchaeaceae > Hermodarchaeum. The sequence goes on from JBHLMG010000019.1 coordinate 35,181, forward strand.
CTTACAGCAAGGAACATCACTTACTTCGATGGGTCCTAGGTCTTTTCAAGCACCCATCCAAGCTGGTGATGTTCGTTTCGGTAGAAATGTAGATGTTATAGATGGATCATCACCTTATCCAGAGCAAGTGGAACCTACCCTTACCGTCCTCAGCACAGGACGCATCCTAATAGGATGGAAGGAGGCGAACACAGCAACTGGCCCTGGTCTTCGAGTTGGATTTTGCTATACCAACGATGAAGGGCAATCGTTTAGCCCCAATATCCTGATGGAGCCCCTTGCAGTTGGGGGACATCAATCAGATCCCTGGCTCGTATCTGACCATCTTGACAACGCCTACTTCGCCTTTCTCGAATACAATTTCGGTGAAGGAATGGGCGTAGCAAAAAGCATCGACGGGGGAGTTACTTGGCAATCCCCAACGCAGGCGAGCGATACTGAAGGCTACCTTGATGATAAAGAAACAGTGTGCGTGGATGGAGCGGGTAATATCTACATGATGTGGGACCACTTTTACACATCGGACAACGCGCACCTAGTATTCACCAAGTCAACGAATGGTGGAGCTTCTTTTCAAGCAACACAAGTTCTAGGCGAGTGGGAGGATCGGGGTGGTATCCCATACATCACTTGCACACCAAACGGAACCCTCTATGCCTCAACTTGGGACTCCTTCCCAAGCGCACCAGATGCGATTTACATCACCAAATCAACTGATTACGGTACCTCCTGGTCAAGCCCCCATCAAGTCAATATCTGGGGATACGAAGATATTGCGCTGATCACTGTATGCGCCACAGATAGCAATCATGATGTTTACATATGCTTTGCAGCAGGAACTTCTACAAATCGCGAAGTATATGTCACCAAATCAACTGATGGAGGAACCTCATGGTCGACCCCAGTTCAAGTGAACGAAGAAACCAATGGAATGCAACGAATGGTTGAGATGTACATTGACGACGATGATACAATTCATGTAGCTTGGCTTGACGCTCAAAACAACGAGTGGGACATCTACTATAGCTACTCAGATGACGGTGGTGTATCATTTTCTTCTAATGTACGGATAACTAGCGAAGGCTTTCCACTGAGTTTTTCACGACCGGGAGATTATTTCACACTCCGAGATGGACCAACTGGCAAGCTATACATCGTTTGGACAGACGGACGCAAAGAAACAGATCAAGACATCTTCTTTGCCAAACAAGATGTAGCGGCTCCAGAAATTACCCATGATCCTCCAACTAGCGCGTCTCACAACACACCTTTCACTATAGCTGCAATGGTCACTGATGACGATTACATAGATCGAGTGGAACTAACATACCAATATGGAGAAGAACCTGACCAAATAGTGCAGATGTTAGAAGTCCCTAATGACATCTATCTGTATACAATACCGGCAAGCCACATGACTGGTAACAGCATCGCATATTGGTTTACAGCATATGATGAAGCAGGCCGTACTACGCGATTACCGGGAACAATATCAGGGAAGTTCGCGGTTCCTATCAATCCTGTGTCTCCTATGATGACGATTGTCATTGTGGCATCAATTATCGTCATAGTAATCGTTTTGGTGTTCGCAATCTGGTACCTACGACACCCTGTATCACAATAAAGAATATCCTACCTCAACTCGAAGTGTGCAAACAATACTCTTTCTTCATGATTTTCAAGTGTTCAGAAGGTTCAAATTAACACCAGAAATCAATGAAACGATTCTAACAACTGCGATATCTCAAATTGTATTGGAATTGGCATGCAAGGGGTAATCAACCGGAACTAAGAGTTTCTTTTCTCGTAAACGGAGAACTGCATTGAGCAGTTCAACGGGGTTTTCCTGGATGGTTTCTAGGTATCTGTTCACGATTTGCCCTAAAAATACGAATTTGCTGTTCTTTATAATTTTAAGCGCAATAAAATGGAGACGGCTTTCTTGAACTGATAAGGATATATCTGTAGTTTTAGGTTCAACCGTGTGGGGAAAAAGTAGGGAGATATGGAAGAGTTCTTCGAGCAAATCAATTGCACCACTAAACTTCTCAGGTTGATTGCCGTAGCGTACTATCTCCTCGTGGTATTGCTCTTCGAATCTTTGAGTAAATTGATTGGTGCGTTCTTTTAGAGCTTGACTAGGCGTTCCTTTATAGACAAGGGCAGTTCGAATCGAGGTTCCATCATTAATGATGATGCGGAACCCTTCATAGGAAATTTCTGACAGGTGTGTGTTGGATTTTAACTCTCGATCATCGGTTCCGTTTGCTACATCAATAGCAAAGGCTTGAATGGCGGAAAGGAAGCCACCAAAGATGGAAGCATCTATTCCTCGTCCTCGAAATGGGTCAAAAATCGGAATCCCAGAATTCTTGTGTAGAACAAGGACACGAGATAGATTAGTGACATCGTTGAACATGTCGAGTACTTCTTGTAGTTTCTTTTCATGGATTATCTGGCGAGGGACAAGCACTCGTTTATGATAGATTCGGTAAAAGAGAAAAGCCGCAGGAAATAGAATCAGGATGAAGAGCGTAAGTAACAGGAGTCGTGTATCAATACCGAAAACTGTCTGTGGAAGTCCAGCGTTCACTATCACCGAGAACCGTAGCGATGTTGAGGTGTCAAAGGTTGCGTTTACATATCCCCTCCGATAAAATTCCACATCAAAAGTTATCGGAGTAACGGGATTGTAACTCTGAGTGGAAATTCGGATGGAATAGGATCCGTAACCGTTAGGGGTCATTTCCGCGAATTGGATTTGATTGAATTCATCTGCGTACCTAAGAACAACTCTTGCATCAGTAATATAACTTTCAGACATCGAATTTTGCATAGAGACATTTATTTCCACGCCGCTCCAACCTAAAACGGCATTATTTTGCGGGTGAATTAGAGTTCCTCGAGCCAGGTTTAATATCGAAAAACTTTGGGAGCGAAAACCGCATTGTAAAGATGAATTGTAACTTACCAAGGCAGTAGAGGGGTGCCCCACAAATTCTTCACATACTGGTTCAACCTTCCATGCAGTGCTTGTTAACACATTGCTTGTTATGTTGAGTGTGGGTGAGGTATCACTATGACATAGCGTACCGTTGGGTGACAGAATTGAAATGTTGGCTGTGTTTCCAGCAATAGCACTGTGTTCAATTAGTGCGTATACGCGGACATAATCTCCGATTATAAAATAGTCGTCCGTGGAGACATTGGTCCAAGGTCCTGAGGTAGTTGAGCTTTTTTGGAAGTTAACCTCTAATACATAATTCTGACCGGAAGCGTAGATCGTAAAGGTGTCCCCTGGTGCAGCAATCCCTGCATCCAGTAAAAAGAACTGATTTGTAGCATCATAGTCATATTTGGTAATCAAGTTTCCAATTTCGTTGCGAACCACAGATAGGACCCATCCTTGTTCTAGAAATAGACCAAATTGATAACCCTGGTAACCAGGTGGAGGTCGTCCAGCTGGAACTGTATAATTGATTAGCCAATTCGGGTTCGCGTTGAGTTCTACGCTAAACTCTGTTAGTGCTGAGTCATCATTTTCACTTTTTACGTACAAGTAATACTGGAAATCAAATGTAATTTCTATCATTGAATTAAAGCAAAACACTTGGGTAGAATTCCAAGCGTTTATCGGATCGATTCTCTCTTTTAGAAGAGCATCAGCATAAATGTCAACTTCGCCATTTGACCCGAAGGTGTCATCGACGCTGGTTTCATTAAGGGTCAAACCAACTTCACTCGGAGGTGCATCTGACCCGATTTGGTATTCAAAGTTATCAAGAAAAATGTGACCATCCACTCGAGAATTGGATTCATCAGTTTTTTCAATTGAGACTCGCAGAGTTGCTGTTCCGTTGATGAAGAATGCCAGAAAGGTCTTGTGGTCCCAAGATGTGGGATGATAGTTTAATGTTGATTCAACCCACAAACCCTTTGGATTTCCGAGTTCATCTAGCAGAATCACACTAACTTGTAACCAATTTGTTTGGGTTATATCGCTAGAGAAACGGATGTCGAATGATACTATTGTGCTGCTTGGTGTCAATTGCGAAATATACTCAAAGGTGTTATCTATGTAGGAGGCCCTGTGGCCTAATTCCCTGCTATTAAGTAATTCTACATCCAGACAATAGCCAGGGTTACCTCCAGAGACATTTGTGGCAGAAACCACTGTATTTAATGCCGCATGGCTTAATGTCCAATTATTTCCGACCTCAGGATAACTTTCGAAATCGCCGTTGTCAATCGGATTCACGGTTTTTCTCAGGTTCATCACTTCTGCTCGCAGACGATAACCATAATAGGTTGCCGGATACCAATTTGAAAGGAAGGTAAAAGCCGTATCGTTGTGGGCTTCTGAAAATAGTTGGCTTTGATTACGAGCGAATTCAAACACATCAAGTCTCGAGCCCGTCCCGTAAGATGCAGGAACAATCATTTTTAGCGGTGCTGGTGAAAAGTTATTGTCGAGTGTAATAGGCAGATAGCCTAAGTTAAGCAGAAGTAGTATTATGCCTGCAATGAGGGATATTTTTCGCAATGCCCACCCATCTCAAACGAGGTTTTCCCTTTGTCTTAGACCTTAGGTGATGCTTTTTATTAATTTTCTTGAAGCGTAAACAAATACCTGATATGTTCAGAACTCCGAAACCCTCTGTAACAATAGACCGAATTTAATAATATCCATTTAAGATTGAAATAACTAGATAACTGGTTCATTTTTTGATTTTTTTCGAGAATGCTTCGGGGTCGCTCTTCCAAAATTGCGAGAATGAACGGTTAAATAGCAGAGGCACGCTGATAATGACCAGGGGAAGCACAATGAGCGAAGAAGCCTATATCCTTGAGTTCTGCCGACGTTGGTTGCCCGCTTGGACGGGAAACGACCCAGATCATCTACTTCAATTCTATGCAGACAATGTGACATATATTGATCCGGCATATCCCGAAGGGATTGAAGGGCTGGAGCAATTGAAACCGTACCTCAACAAGCTTCTTGCTGCGAATCCAAATTGGGTCTGGGAGGTTGTTGAAGTATTTCCTACGCGGCGTGGATTTAATCTGAAATGGCGTGCGACAATTCCAATTGGAAAGAAAAAACTCGTGGAATACGGAATGGATATTGTGGAACTTGAAAATGGAAAAATCACTCGCAATGAGGTTTATTTTGATAGGTCTCGCTGGCTAGAAGCCCTTCCACCCAAGGATAAGAAAAAGAAATAGCATCAGGGCTTTGGATTCCTAGTTATTAGCTTTTTATAACAAAAATTACTATTCAGTTCAACCTTCCTAATCTCATCAATGTAAGGTGCTTAACATGGTTAATCCCCTCCTTGGATTTGGAATTCCTAATTGGGCGTGGGAGAGAGAGAAGCTAGCAGATGAAGCAGCCACACCAGACATTACGAACAGAATGCGGGGAAAACTGGAGGAAATTAAAGGGTTTGAACCAATTCTAAAAGCAGGGGCAATAGTAGTAATTCTTGGGTTATCAGAACCCGGAATCCTTCACTAATACATGAGTGGGAAATCTAATGTCCCTTGTACACGCATCACCCTTTAAGGCAACAAGTCGTAGTTTAATCGCCAACTGGACAAAAAGGACTCACGAAGCAGAGGAGTGATTCGTGAGTTTTACTGGTGCCTTTCACCATCCGTATAGTTCTTTTTTCTCGAGATGCATTTTTACCTGAAAACAGGGAACGTATTATTTACTAAAACCCCCCACCTACTAACACACTAAAGCAATTGATGGATGGATTACGCTTGGTTGTCCATATCACTACCTTTTTTTCACCTGTAACACCAAAACGCGAGACCTCTGCGGTAATGGACAAACTAGGAACCACGAAGGCGCGAGTTTATTCACCTGAAAATTACTTGAATGAAGGACTCAAGCGCGATAGGACCATCAGGGATCAACACAATTACTTGTTCGTAGGAACAGGTGGTACAGAATACGAGATTACTCAATTTTTAAGTAAAGCGAAACTCTCTCCACCTATCATCCTTCTAAGTCATGAAGGAAGCAATTCCTTATCTTCTGCAATAGAAACACGAACCCACTTGGAGTTGAAGGAAACCCCCACGCGTATTATACATGATTCACTCGACAACCTCGTTACGCGAATTAATACTTGGTGTGATTATAGTGACATCATGAACCGCATCCAAACAAGCAAAATGGGCATCATTGGCAAACCCTCGCCCTGGCTAATAGCCTCGAATGTTAATCGGTCAGAAGTGACGAAGAAGTGGGGAATCGAATTCAGAGATTATGAAATTAACACCATAACCGATCGGATTAATGATGACCTCTGGGAGGAATTCAGTCCGGCATTAGAAGAGTTCCTCAATCAAGCGGCTACAATCGAGTGTGAGAATAAAGATTTACAAAAAGCAGCAATCATTGCACAAGCCCTAACAGCGCTAGCGAAGAATCATGACTTAAATGCTGTGACAATGGAGTGTTTCACAATCCTGAAAGAAACAGGTGTGAGTGGATGCTTTGCCACTTCCCATTTGAACACCCTCAAGGACCATGTCGCTGGCTGTGAAGGTGATATACCCACAACATTCACTTTGTTGTTGGCAAAATACCTGACAGGTCAATCAGGTTTTATGGCCAATGTCGTCGATGTAAATCTAGACACTAACTCGGTCGTCTTCGCTCATTGCACCGTACCAACAAATATCCTCGACTCCTATGATATTACCAGCCACTATGAATCTGGAAAAAGTGTGGCGATTCGAGGTCGCTTTCCCTTCAGAGATCTCACTGTATTCAAAATCTTTGGCAAGGACCTCAGTAACTTTTGGGTATCAGAAGGATTAATCACCAAGAACCTGACAAACGACTATCAATGCCGAACGCAAATTCGTGCAACACTTACTGACCCTGTGAGCTATTTTTTAAACAGCTCGCTAGCCAATCATCATGTAATTATTCCCGGTAAGCACAAGCACCGAATTGTAGATTTCTTTGACTTCATTCAACAAGGATAGGTACACTCGATTTACAAATCAGGTGGCCCCTGTTCAATTCGTCGTAGGATTTGAGATGCTGACCCCCTCCATGATGAGAGAATGTCTAACCACCAGGTAGCACCAGCTTCCGCCCATTTACGAATTGATTCACATAATTCATTTTCATCTGTCAAAGGATTCGGTGAAACAACTACATCGAATTGATCCAGGTTCGAACGATATCTTTGTATGATTCGAAGCACCTGTTCAAGCTCGCTCGGACTAAAATCAACGCCCCACTCAGCCGTCGGAAAAACACCTTCGAATTCAGCAGCCCGTTGAAAGGGTTTTGTGTTTGGATAATATCCAGCAACCCAGATGGGAATACGAGGTTTCTGAATAGGGGGTGGAGTAAATGTCACTTCCTCTAGCTGATAGTGAGTACCCCTAAACTGAAATGGTTTGCCGGTCCACAATCCTTTGAGAATAGTAAGAGCTTCATCGAGCTTTTCTGCTCGCACAATTGGATTCGCATCTTCCCCGAATAAAGAAAATTCCTTCGCTTCCCCCCCTAATCCAATTCCTAAAATTAATCGTCCATCTGAAAGATGATCCAGCGTAACAGTTTCTCGTGCAAGCTTCCAAGGTCTTCGGCGAGCCAAAGGGGTTACCATTGGTCCGAGTCTTACTTCGTCTGTATGACTAGCCATCCCAGCCAAAAGAATCCAAGGATCAAAGGTAGGGGATTCACCTTCCCAATATGCCCAGATGTGATCCCAAATGAACACACCATCCCAACCACTCTCTTCAGCGAGTGAAGCACATTGGATGTAAAAATCTGGTGTCCAGCGATCATTCAAGTTAGGAAAACAAACAAGATTAATACCAAATTTCATTGAGGCTATTTCCGCTCAAAGGAGTTGTATCCGTTATTCTCTTAATAGCATGGTAAAAAAAATGTGAGGGCGATACACAAATGGGTCGCTCTATAGGTTGCGTTATGCTACTGTTTGTGAGAAACGACGAGTTTCAACCATTAAGAGAGACTTCCGATCATTAATAGATAGACAATACAGATTACCGATAGCACCCATGGTGTACCAACATTACCATGAGTTTCTGTGTATGGATATTTACACCGTTTTTTGTGTGTTTTACATCAAAATAAAATTGGAAAATTTCTCCTAATTGACTTTGTATTACAAAGTAAATGGTAGCATAAAGTTAATAAGGTGGCAAAGTACATTTCTCCTCAGGTGTAATTAAATGTCGAAACCAGTTGACCTAAAAGCCCTAGAACGCCAGGCCTATTTGACCTACCACGGTGATGGTATCATTGATCTCTTCCTGGGATTTGTGATAGTGTGGCTAAGTGTTCTTGCGGTAATTCTCCCAGAATTCTTCATCTTTCTAGTTGGTTCGTTCGTAGCCCTATTTCCCAGCTACACGAGTGCTAAAAAGTCCTTCACGATTCCTCGGATGGGATATGTTGAGTTTTCAGCCACACGACAATGGAAAACAAAGCAATTGTTCGTAGTAATCAACCTTGTTACCGTAATGGGAGTGGTTTTAGGACTGCTTGCCTGGCTAGTTCCCCTCGTATCTGCTTTCATAGTCACTTACTTTCTATTAATATTAGGAGGCGCAGGCGGAGGAGTCTTTCTGTTGATAGCATATGTAACAGGCATTAAACGGTTCTATGGTTATGGACTAGCGATTTTCAGTGGCTTTGTAATTGCATTCCTGTTTAGCCTTTCAGTTCTGATTCCCCTCTGTTCGTTAGGTGCTATCATGATTACATATGGTAGCGTTCTCCTGTATCGTTTCACTCGAAAATACCCAAAGGGAGAGAGGGACGAAGCTCAGGAGCCATATTAAACCCCAGATAAGTGAATTTAGGAGACACGATGAGTGTGTATGTGTTACTTTTACGATATATCCATAAATGTGCCAAGTGCCCAGTGAAAGAAGTGGAGGGGGGATCGAGTGTCTGAAGAAACCACCCCTCCTCAGATCCCTATTGTTGATGATATCGATCGAGTCATCCACGAGCCAGCGCGCTTGATAATCATGTCGTATCTCTTCGTGTTAAATAAGGTCGATTTCCTCTTTTTAAAGCAACAAACGAAGCTATCTTGGGGCAACCTATCTTCACACATTACAAAGCTGGAAGAAGAAGGGTATTTAGAAGTGATAAAGAAATTCGTTGACCGGAAGCCCTATACGCTCATTCAGTTGACTAAAACCGGGCGAATGGCCTTCGAGGCCTATCAGCAACAGATGAAGCACATGTTTGAAGGGTTGAACCCCTAACATGCTGCAATTCTATTTTTTCATATGATAAGATTGATTCTGTTCAAGATGTGATTGTAGGCAGTGTTCGCAAGTGATAAATTGCAGTACTTGTAATAGTGACAATACGCTTCTCTGTATTGAAGTATTAGAGGAGGAATTAAAACAATAGTGATATCACTTCCACTCCACACGAAAAATTGTCTTTACGATATGAGGTATTAACACGATGAAGCGCTATCTTTTTCAGGAAATGATTGAAGCTCAAAATGTATTTGATAAAGCACATGGATGGTTTTGGGGTGACAGCCCTGAGAATCAGTCTGAATATATAGGTTATGCAATAGTTGCTTTAGTAGGTGAACTTGGTGAGCTGGCTAATGAATTCAAAAAATGGCTTAGAGAGGGTGGAAAGGGAAAGTTACCTCAGTCCCTCATTGCCCACTTCTCTGAAGAAATGGCTGATATATTCATATATTTGATTAAAATGGCATCCTGTTTGGGTTTAGATTTGGAGAGTTTATTTTATGATAAACTTAAAAAGAACACTGAAAGGTTCCAGCAATTTCTTAAGCGAAGAAATGAATAAACCCCGTTCAATACTTTTTACTATGCAGCCGCGTATTTTTGTTTTTTAAACCTTTTTACAGAGTGATATGGTGATGATTTCATAACATCATTGAAAAAATGCCCAATATGATTCCTATATCAATTGGGACTCCTTCAAGCGATGCACTTGTCCCTTTACATCACACTCTTCTGTGTCATCAGTTTTGCTATGATGATTGCTACTCTGACAGCCAAGGACCACCGCAAACGGCACCGTTCTCAATTAGAGACGACTGATAAGCCGGTCACGAATGAAAAGGTTAACAGACAACCGGAAGACCGCATAGTCAGCGATGCCAAGGATAAAAGCGACGAGGCTCAGGATTAGCCAATCGAATCCTGAACCTTGAAGGAGTCCAATGTAGGGAACGAGCATTGAGGGAA
>JBHLMG010000020.1:0-45078 GCA_048938385.1 Promethearchaeota archaeon
TTTAAGCCAATGCCGTAAGAGCTGTTGAATGTGCCACTGAGGACAAAGCCACCACCACTCAGTTCCACCACTGAATAGGCCATGTCTCCAATTGCACTACCGAAGGTCTGGTTCCAGAGATGGTTCCCATCTGCATCAGTTCGAATCAGCCACATATCACTACCGTACATCGCGGCACCACCGGTGGCGTTGGTTAAGCCTGCAAAGGCGAAGCCGCCGTCACTCACCTCAACCACCGAATAAGCCATATCATAGTTGATGCTACCGTAGGTCTGATTCCAGAGGTGGTTGCCTTCGGTGTCGGTGCGTACTACCCAAACATCAGAATCTCCAACACCAAAGCTGGCAGTGTTACCGCAGAGTATAAACCCTCCACTACTCACCTCCAGTACCGACATAGCCCCGTCAGGTGAAGCCCCGCCATAGGTCTGGTTCCACAGATGGTTACCATTGGCATCAACCCGTAACAGCCAAAAATCGTTGCTGCCAGCATCGTAGCTGGTACTGTAACCAGCGCAGGCAAACCCGCCGTCACTCACCTCAATCACTTTGAAGCACGACTCCCAGTCGTACCCGCCATAGGTTCGATTCCACAAGTGATTTCCATCAGCATCGATTCGTATTAACCATCCATTATTGACACCCGCGCCAAAACTCCAAGTATGACCAGCGAGGATAAAACCACCACTACTGACTTCCACTACAGCATACCCCATATCATCATTAGGACCACCGTAGGTTCGATTCCAAAGAGCATCATATGCTCCAGGGACAGGGGGTAGATCAATTTGTGGGTTTCCCCTTGGTTGAGTGAATGGCGTCAAAGAAAGCGAGCTATTTGGAACAGAGAAATTGGGCGTTACAAGGTGAACTGAGCCAGTTCCTGTTTTTTCTAAATAACGGGGGATATAAAAACTGACTGGGATGATGAGAACACTCAATAACAGTAGGGCACCCCACCATGATCTAGAGCCCTTACTAAGAATCTGCATATGCAATCTATCCCTCCAAATTTTGTTTCAAGTGCTCAGGTAAAAAAGCGGTAAGACGCTAGAATCTATCAAATCAAAATTGCAGTACCATCGTCGAATTAATCCTTCCTCGCACCAACAGGAAGATTCACAACGGCGACTTATTAATCCCGTATACTAGAGTGATCTATTTCTAAAGACAGGGAACTATCAGACCCTTGAAATACGGGATTTTCTTGAGGGTGTAGATAAAAGCTGTTGTAGTGCATCCAACAATTAGCTTCCACATAAGTAGATTAGCGGTTTTACTGGGTATTATCAGCCGCCTTATGCGAGATTGAAAACAAATACGCATTGCTTTCCAACAATGTGAAAGATGATTTGTTTTACATCATGGAATTGGATTAAATGCTCTTCGTTTGAGTTTTCAAGATAAGGCATCCTTTTTTTCATGAGCTGTGAGTATGAAATCAATTACTTGATGTAAATCCATAAACCCCAACCCTACAATTTGAGCCGATAGTTAGGCAAAGCCCGATCTTCGTTTTATAGTAAATACCCAGGTGGGAAATGGACTGTGCATTCGCTCCCAAGTTCTGTTCACTTGTAAAGTGATAAAAGAGTTATCTTCTGAATCACGAATACCTTTCTGCAAAATTAGCCCACAACAACACCATTCGAGAAAAGGGTGTTTAGATATATTCCAGCGTTTCAAACGGGTCCGCCCAGGATTTTCTGTCGGTATCCTGACTTGCCCCTTTCTTTTTCAGACGCTTGACGATTTTATCGGTGGCTGCTACGCTTTCGCCTGTCCTTTTCTGCATGAAGGCAATGTTGGCTAGGGTAAGGTATGTGCTTGACTGGGACATGTCTGGAATCTTTTGGAACAGTGTTTCTTGGATCTGAAGGGCTTCATGAAAAGCATTCCTACTTTGCTGCAAGTGGTTGGTTTCGGCTAATACGATTGCGAAGGTGTTTAACGATAATGCTAAACTGTGATTCGCCATATCCGGGGACTGGGTAACTAAGCCTCGTTTAATCTCGATGGATTGTTGGATGGTTTTATGGGCCTCGTCAAGTTGGCCGGTTAATCGGAGGATAATGGCCAGATTGTTGAGTAACGGTGCATAAAATCGGGGAGTGAACTCGGGGATTTCCTTAGAGAGGGTTTCGGTAAGGATTATGGCTTCTCGAAGACTTTTCTCTGCTTTTCCGAGCTCTTCCTGCTTTCTGAGGATGATGGCGTAGTTATTGAGAACGATTGCATGCAGTATCGATTGGTGATTGGAACGCAAGGCTTTGAGTGGTTTCGATGTCTTCAACGCTTTTTGAAGCAGCCCCATTGCGTCAGCCAACCGGGCAGTATCTCTGTATAGGTTCGCAAGACCGTTTAGTCCAGTCACCTCTGCAATAATGGGCCAGAGGGAGGTTTGGGCTTGTTGCGCTACCTCCTCGGTGGTTTCAAGGGCTTCTCGCAGGGCAATTTCTGCATCATCGTATCGACCTATCCAACGAAGAAAGATACTGTAATATATGAGCATTCTTACCAGTTCAAGGCGGTGGAACTCGGGTGCTTTCTCAACCAAATCTCGCTGAATGCTAAGGGCGTCTTGGAAGGCTTCTTGAGCATGTGTCGGTCGTCCCGTTTCCGTATACAAGGTGGCGATTTTCCCTTGGTAATTCGCATAATCCTTGAGGTAGACATCCGGTTCGGTGTCTATCAGTTTTTTAATAATTCCAAGGGCTTCTCGATAGGCATTCTCTGATTCAGGAAGTTGTTTGACATAAAAGGAGAGGAAAAACGCTAAGCGTCCAAGCGATCGGGCGAGATTTGGTAAATAGAGTTGAGGCGATTGTTTGGCGAGGTCCCGCCGAATGTTCACGGCTTCTCGATAGGCGATCTCGGCCTTGGAGAAGTTGTTTTGGCGTACATTGAGTATTCCAAGGTTGGACAGGCACTGCGAAACATCGATGAGGTATGCATCGGGCTGTGCTTTGGCGAGCTTCTCATAATGGCGCAGTGCTTTCTGAGTTGCGGCCTCAGCCTCTTTGAATTGGTTGGCGCGCATGAGCATTAGACCAAGGATGAAGCTCCCCTTCGCATATCCAGCTTCTGTAAGCTGCGGTTTGGTTGTTGAGAGGTCATCGTAGATTTGCAGGGCCCTACGGACAATGGCTTCGCCATCCGTTAGCCTGATGTTAGTAAATTTCAGCCTTGCAAGCCCTAGGAGTGTTCGCGCAAGCTCCGCACGATGATTATCAGAGGTGTGATCCGTCGGCGCTTCCCATAGACTAAGGGCCTCCTCTAGGGTGGTCTCTGCTTCCATTAATCGGTTTGAGTCCTTGAACAGGTAACCTAGCTCGGTCAGGGCGGTTGCGACGAGTTTCTGAGAATGATCCGCAGTCGCCTCTTCAAGGTCTCTAAACATGTTGACGGCATTCTGCAACGCTTCTTCGCATTCCACAAAACGCCGTAAGCACCGGAAAGCCTTGCCCCTGAGGAGATGCAACATTGCTCGCCCCTCCGCTGATTCTAATCTTACCGATTCCAATAATGTGAGTGCTTCAGTGTAGTGCCGTTCTTGCAGAAGGTCCTGAACGATGTCGTTCATGCGGTCCATGGTGTCTCGTTCGGAGACCAGCGCTCGAACTGACAGCGCCATGCCGCGGAGTATGTAATCGGCTGGGTCAACAGAAGCCTTCTCGATGGCGTGCGTCATTTCATCTGTCACGATAGGGAGGCGGTCATCAAGTTCTCCTATAACCAGCTCTTTTGCGAGATTGTGGAGAACATAATTTCCGTCTTCCCGTTCTCTGACGAAGCTCAAACTCGTCAGTCGATTCCATTGAGCTGTCTTCATCTCGGGTGCGACGATAAGCATCACCTGACGATTAAAAAATGGAAGGAGGGCTGCCCGATCTAATAAAACGATGAGATCGGTGGCATCGCGAAAGAGCAGTTTCCATGATTTGAGCCGAACCCCTTCCAGGGTTTCCGCACGAAGATTTTCAACCTCAGCTAGAGAGAGCGCATCAGCGTCTGCCATGTCGCAGAAGGTACTAATCACATAGGGGTTTCCGCCGCTGACGCTCACAATCTTCCCTTGAATATCACGCTTCTTGATCTTGCGTCGGCGAAGCAGTTCAACACTACTTTGTTCGTCCAGCTCATTGAGCTCAAAGGTTTCAATCTCCTCAGTATGCTGAGGGGCTAGGGGTTTTCGGCTCGCCACGACGCCTACGCCATTGTTGAGCGCCCCAAGAAAGACATACCACAACGCCGTTTCGGTGATTGGTTTGCCATTATAATGCCACCGCTCCTTTTCGTCATCCACATACTCAAAATGGTCCATCAAAACGACAATCGCATCATCTACTGCCTTCCGGTTGTTGATGTCTTCGAGAAATGCATCTAAAAACAGAAACTGCGCATGCTCGGGCTCCTTCCAGAGGATTTCCAGCAGTTTTTTGACATGGTCCTTCCCAAGGCGGTTTTCTAACCAATCACCGAGCGTCCCAAATTTACGTTTCAAAGTTGGAGCTACCTTCTTCGCAACAGCGACAATTGCGTTCCCAACGCTCGTTATTTGTCCAATAAAGGGAACCGCCGAGACCACTTCCTTGATCCATTCTTGCCCTTCTTTCTTGACAGGTTCGACGCCTTCTACAAATCGTTGGCGTAGTTGCCACAGGAAAGTAAAGCGTGGGAGCTTCACTCCCAGCTGGGCTGCACCCTTTGCCAGAATATTGATGCGACTGTAGATATCAGGATGGACCTGGCAATCTAATGGGATTACAGCATCAAGGTTCGAATGCCAGTAATCTAACAGCGAACTTTTCCCGATACCGCCCATTCCACGAAGATGAAGGACAACGCTTTGGCCCTTGCAGCGTTTGAGCGCAGCGTCCATCCACTCGAGATACTCCTCTCGGTTAACAAAAATTCGCGCGGATGGTTCGAAGCGCCGATACAATCTCAGAACCTCCATCTAAGCACGATATCAGGTAGCTGAGGTTTTATATGTGCTAGATGGCTGCCTTCTGCCACCAAACTTCGTTATTAAGCGGTTTCCTCAATCCAGTTTGGGATCACAAAGCCTGCATCTATTGCAAGTTTCCTAAGTTCATCAGTCAGCGTCATTTTTTGGTATCCTTGTACTATCCGTTGTGCATGCGTGAAGTAGGTTATTGCGCCGCTTCTGTTGAATTGTTCTTACGAGCCAATACTGTGCTTCGATGGTACTTTGCATTAACCAGGCCATTTTTCCGGTCGATATATGCCGGTTAATTGAGGTTCGAAGACATATTTACAATTTCTTCATAAAGCCTGAAAGATGATTTGTTTTTCCATATCAAACCTAATATGAGATGTCATCGCATATGTCAACAATCCTCTTCTAAACTCCAACTGTGGAGAATTTGCAGGTGCCATAGTGCTTATCTACTTTCCAGACCCCTTGGAGTTCACCGTGATTACTGGTGATGTGCTATGAGCACAAGCATTGAAAAGGTGCGTTACGCTGAACTGCTGCCGCATGAATTCTTGAAACGGTTACACGACAAGCCTGTTGCGTATCTGCCCTTGGGGACATTGGAATGGCACGGCGCGCATCTCCCCTTGGGTTCGGATGCTTTCCAGAGTGAGGCATTAATGGTTGCCTGCGCTGTGCAATTAGGCGGTATTGTGATGCCGCCCCTATTTCTCGGACCGGATC
The DNA here is from genome assembly GCA_048938385.1 of Promethearchaeota archaeon. Classification (GTDB taxonomy): domain Archaea; phylum Asgardarchaeota; class Hermodarchaeia; order Hermodarchaeales; family Hermodarchaeaceae; genus Hermodarchaeum. The sequence goes on from JBHLMG010000020.1 coordinate 5,687, forward strand.
AGGTGATTGGGGGAACCAATGGGCAGTCCTTCTATGGGATGGATGCCCTCCCCGCTTCCCTACCACCTCGACAACTGGAAGGCAGCTGTTACTGGGTGTCTAAGACCTTCTTCAAACAACTCGTCGATGTCATTCTAGTCCAACTCAAACGAACCGGTTTCCGCGCCGTCTTCGCTGACGGGCACGGCCCTTCCCGCTGGTCTTGGGTGCAAAATATCCCAGAGCGTGAAGCCCACCTCGGCTTAAAGTTGTTTGGCGTCACCGATGACATCGAACGCGCCTGGAGATATCAAATCGACCATGCAGGGCAGAACGAAACCTCGATTATGCTGGCGATTCGACCCGACCTCGTGGACCTGTCACGGCTACCACAGGACCCCGCAATTCCAATTGAACGAATCTTGGGGAAAGACCCACGACGCGCTAAAACGAAATTAGGCCACAAATATTTAGACGCGGCTGTGGAGCTTGTTAAACAACAGTTTGCGAAAGCCGGGATATGAGCACAAACCAACAATTACTGTTCCAGTAATACACGCTACTTACAAGGGTTACAAAGATATTCAGGTCTTCAAGTATTCGTTGCTTGAGAATATTGAGGCGTATTGAAATTTTTAACGGGTATTGAAATCCTGCTTCATCTTGAAACTCAAATGTCCTTGTTGTTTTTCCACCATAATTATAGAGCAAAGTTTATATAAACCTTATATGATTTGTATTTTTTTATAATTATATAAAAAATATCAGTGGGGCCTCATGCTACAGCTTGTAATTGATCTTCCACTATTGTTAGTCGTCAGCCTAGTCGTTGTATTGACCGTGATAAGTGCAGAAATCCAACGCCGTCTAGGCATTCCGCAGGTTCTAGGTTTTATCATCACAGGAATTATCTTAGGGCCGCTCTTTCTTGGACTAATAGACGATAGGCTTCTTGCCCTTGCACCGGTAGTTACTGCTGTGGCCCTTGGGTTCATCGGTTATAACATCGGACATGAACTCAAGTTAAGTGTGGCTCGGCGCCAATCCCGTAACCTTTTACCCCTTATTTTGGCTCAGAGTTTTGGACCTGCGCTTCTCGTTTTTGTTTTAACACTAATCTGGCTCAAAGATCCAATTCCTGCGCTCCTTTTAGGTGCGCTAGCCAGCGCTACGGCACCTGCAGCGACTGCTGATGTAATTTGGGAATATAAAAGCCGTGGACCCGTCACGGACGCAATCATGTATACGCTGATACTTGATGATGTCATTGCGATTGTTCTTACTAGTATCACAATGAGCATAGTGGTGCTAGTACTCGCCCCCGCATTGTTACCGGTACCCCTTCTCCTTGCCACTCCTGTGATTGAAATCGGAGGGGCACTACTCCTCGGAGCTGGCGCAGGTCTAGTTCTTGCGTATGTATTGAAACGGGTAGAAGACCATGGACGCTATATTCTCTTGTTAGTGAGTGTAATTCTTGTCCTTATTGGCATTGCTGAGTTTTTGCACTTTAGTTCTCTACTAACATCCATGGTGTTGGGAATTGTCCTCGGTAATCTTTCGCCCAACCAAGCACACGATTTGAGTCATGAAGCCGAAAAAATCTTTAGCCCAGTAATTCTCTTTTTCTTCGTGCTTTTCGGTGCAGGAATGGTTGACCCTGCTGTGTTAGTAGTTGGTGGTATATTCATTCTTGTCACTACTTTACTCTATGTTATTGGGCGTGGATTTGGAAAATATTTGGGAACCCGGTTGGCCGCAAATATTGGCGACAACCCGCCCACCGTTAAACGATATCTAGGATTATGCCTTTTTAGTCAAGCAGGGGTTGCCGTGGGATTGAGCGTGGTAATCGCAGATCGATTAAGCCAACTAGGATTACCCCATTATGGTTTTCTCATTATAGGTGTTATCGGTATTTCGACACTAATTTTCCAAATCTTTGGTCCCCTCGCACTTAAATTCGCCATCCATCGTGCAGGTGAGGCCAATAACAAAATAAAACAAAGTCCAATTGATCAAACAGCAAATAAAGTAGATCTCGCATTAAATTGAAGCGCGATATTAGATTCTTGTAATCGCCATTTTTTAACTTATCATCAGCTTTTTGGTGTAACTTCACACCTCTTTTGAACAGCTAAGCTTTCATTGTGTTATAGGTAAATCAGAATTATCTTCGAAGACAAATAGCTGGTTATCAGCCCATCATTATAAAAGAGTCAAATGTTGACACCACCCCTCAGCTAAAATCTAATATTGCTGCTTTGATCAATCGGTTCAAGGTGAGACAGTGTGACCAAGAAAAACCCCACTAACGAAGCCAAATACATGAGAGATTTCACCAAATTGGTGAAGAGGGTAAAGAAACATGTTGTATCCCAAATCGGGGAAACGGCGGAGGTTATCCTTCATGAAAGCAGAAACGAATACCAAAGAATTATCCCACAAATTCCCTCAGCAGAGAATCTAGAGCCATTCACCAGATTCCTCATCTCGACGGGGCAGTATCTCGCCGTCTACAGAGTCCTTCGAAAACATGGATTCACATCTAAAGACGCGGGAGAACTAATTTATTATATTACAGAAAAGCTCATCGCATCGTACCCTAGGTTCTTAACCCGTTTCCTATCACCTGATATCTTCTCACAAAAATACATTGAGAAGGTGAGACGGGGTGCGAAGGAATCACAGAGGAAGCCCATCGGAGGCTATGTTTTCACCTATGTTGATGGATCACCTGCCTTCAACTATGGTGTAGACTATACCAATTGTGGGGTCCATAAGTTCCTTACTGAAATGGGCGCTCCCGAGTTGACACCTTACATATGTGCAATGGATATTCTAAGTAGTGAACAGTTAGGATGGGGTCTTAAAAGAACCATGACCATCGCTGAAGGCGGTAACATATGCGATTTCCGCTTCAGAAAAAGTATGCCAACGGAAGTCTCATCGAGCGTGATAAAGTGAGAATATGGTTAAGTCTAACCAGAGTTCCTACAGTCGGTTTGAGCAGGTGTTATCGGCGAACCGGAATTTAATTCGAAGACATATGTGTGGTTTTTACCAATGCTGTGAAAGATAGATTTGTTTCGCATCAATGGCTTAGTGAGAAACAAGAATTTCGAGGGTATGGTCATCCACGATAAAACTTGGTTTTTATGAGGGCATTCTCTTTATTTTGCTAAAAAAGAGGGAGCCGAAAGGACACCCTATGAGTTGTCTCTTTTGAGTTTATGGTGTCCTTTTACGGCGAATTGCGATTACTGCGATTGCGACCAACACGATGGCTATGATGGCGGTTCCAAGTACAATCTCTATTGTTATCAGAGGAAACGGTATGAGGGGGAGAACGGCAATTCCGAGTTTCGGATCATGGAGAATGTTCGTACCGTGTGGATAACTCAACACAATGAGTGAACCTTCTGATGAGTCGATTACCGAAGAATTGACTGGGGCGGGTTCTCCGTCAACGATGGCTTCTTTGAGCCAAGAATAGTAGCTACTGATCGTGTCAGAGTGAATTTCGATTTCCTCTTCGGTCTCGTGGGATTCGGTCTCAATCTCTCGTTCCGCGCTAGCCTCGGCAATTAAGGCTAACGCTCCATCTTCTTGGTAGGGGAAATTCTCGATGACGATAGTGATTTTCATCTCGGTTGGATAGATGAAAGACTCGTTGAGGACCGCATAGGTCGGAAAGATATTTGCAATAATCTGGAAGGTGTAACTTTCGTTGATTATGTGAGCTTCGAGTTGGTATCCGAGTTCTCCATCGTCTGATGTAATTTGGGTGAGTATTGGGTCACTGTAATTACGTGAAGTAAGATCGATGGTCCCTCCGGATACGGCTTCCCCAGGATTATAGACGCCATCTGCGTTTTGATCGATGAACTCGACTAACTGTTCGAATTCAACTTGTAATTCGAGCTCGTATTCAGTGGCATTGATTTCGGTGCTATATCCAAGTTCTAGCTTGATGCCCTCATTGGCTGCAAAGCTAATTTCGAACTCGTTTTCATTAGGTTCCTCGCCAAATTCGGAATGAACCGTGATCGTATTATCCTCTGTTTCTATGCGCAGTTCGCGTTCTTCGGCGTCTTCAATGTCGTCGTCGATTCCGTCATTGTCGTCGTCGCTGAGGCTGTTGCCATTCACTTGAAGTAGGGGAACGCTAGAGAGAATTACTAATAGTAGGAGTATCGTTGCTAGTTTCTTCATGTAAAGTCACCTCTAATCGCTTATTTTGCGATTTTACAGGAAAATAGCCGTATTCTGTCGATTTAAGCTTATGTTTCAAGTTTTTTTGACTCGTCGGAACTTGACAGTCAATTTTTCCTGACTTGCTCAAGGTCAATTCTTTTTGACTGTCAAAAGCCCATACTCAAAAGAAGCAAGATGGCAATGCTCAGATAGGCCACAATGAAGCTCACGAATGCAGCTTTATCCAGGCGCAATATTTTGGCTTGACTGACAGCAACCGTCAGGATGGCAAGTGCCCATGCTTGGCTAAATAAGAAAAGTCCTCGAAGTAGCCATCCAAACCAAACAAGTTCTAACTGCCATTGAAGGTTTTCATTGAGAAACCAGATTGCAGCAAAGATCATGAAGGGAATTGCCGAAATTACTGTGCCTGTTAAAAGATTGATGTTTCCAGTTTTTCTTTGAAATAACGCTAGACACAACACGGCAATTAGAGCAAAAATAGCCAACCAATTCAAGAAAAATTGGCCAACGGAAAAAGGTAGTAGTGGGTTTTGAGGGACATAAAAGAGTAGAATTGGTTGAAGACCTGAAACAAAGCCCATCCAGGCGCCAAATAACAACAAGAGAATGGCTATCGGAATTTGTCGTCGCCAATCGCCATTGAGGTGTGGCCAAAGCCAGTCAAATAGGAATGCGGTTTTAAGTACTGTATAGAGCTTGGCGAAAGGAGTCTGAGGTGTGACCTTGCTTTTCACATGAAGCGTGTCACCGGTGGTGAGGAGCCGGTATGCTTCTTTGCCTTTTGTACTGAGCCGATATTTATGGTCTTCAGTCTGTTCAATTAGTCCTCCAAGGTTGTCGAGATGATAATATAATTTTCCCGGACCAAGGTTTAGGAGTTCTTTGAGTTCTGTGGACCCTAGGAATTCTTGGGAATCTAAAAGTTCGACTATTTGTCGACGGATCGGATGGTTAAGTGCGTGATAGATTTTTTGCCGATCCTTTTTCATATGCTCCAACTCAAATAATATGCTAGAAAATTTTAATTCTGAAGCAAATCGAAAAATTTCTTGTAAAAAGCTTTGTAAATTACTAATGAGATTTGGATGCTCAATTAGAAAACCGCAGATGGTTTGAGTAAAAGGCGTGGATTTTCGGCTTCTGGAACTAAAAAACTCGTTTTTTGAGCGTTATCCGCTATTTCATTTTATTTCGAAGACCTATTTGAAGAGGTTCTGAAGGGGACAAGATGTCAGGTTCGAGAATTCATCGATTTAGGCAACGCCCAATTTGTAGCCATTGTTGAAAAAACAGGCAATGGCGCCTTATTCTACGCTCGATTACTATGGTTTGGGTATCCTATTGTTTGTGCGAACAGTATACGCTGATTAGGATGTAGTTTGAATTCCGCGTGGATACTGTCCTTTTCACAATTATGGAACCAAGTCGCTAGTCCCTCTGAAGCAGCAAAAAGGTAGATGTTTTGGGCGATAAATCCGGTAGCTGTGTAATAGTACGATTTCTGAACTTCGGGATCCCCGATGCTTGGATCCGGTTGGTTCGATCCGAGATCATAGCGGGTAAGATCTACAACATAGAAAATATTAACCGGCGTATGGCGCGTGAGGCTAGCTGCCCTGCGGCTGCAGGACAGTGTACGAAAGTCCCTTGCGGAAATAGGAGTCAGTCGATGAGCAAGTGCCTCATACAAATATAGACCCCCCTTCAATGCCACATAAAGATCAATTTCTTGGGAATTACTAGCCGAAGGCGCGGTCCGTCCTGGTTTGTTAAAAGCCGCGGTTTCACGGTTTACGCCAAAGGCAGCCCAAAGGAGGTTAGAGAGAACCTGCAGGGAGAGCTCTCTTGAACCAATATTTCGCTTCGTCTGCCTGAGTTGTAAAGCTTCTAGTACCGTTTTACCACCTTTTCGTATAGGTTCTGGCAAAATAATTGGATCCATTATCTACACCTTGTCTCCTAATTTTGTTCCCATTTCTGGTAGACCGCCTCGATGCCATCACCGACGACTTCGATGTCCGTAATCTCACCCATACCAGCCTCATAGAGCCACCGAATGTGATCGACAGCGTAGGGGTCGATGCCAATACACCGTGCTGCTGTGGCGTCTGCCGCGACTGGGTCGACACTAGCGATGATGGTGTCCATCTTTACCGGGGTACCACTCCATGGGCCCCGACCTGACTTGCCGTAGAAGCCGTCGATAACACTGAGTGTGGGTGGAAGGGTCGTGCAGACATCGTAGACGAGGTTACTCGTTCCGTGTTTGTGAAGACCGTATTTGTTACGGGTCGTGAGCATACCGAACATGTTCTTCAATCCCATTGTAATTGTGGTATGGTGCAGCGTCTTCATTGATGGCACCGAGATGATGGCAGATTCTACAGCGAGACGGGCCACCTTGAAAGTCTTTATTCCCCGAGGTTTGTTGACTTTTAGTTCGACTTTATCGTCGAGGTTCTCCATGTTGATGTACTTGGAACCTAACCGCTCAATTACTTCCATCATCCCGGTCTCAATGATTGCGTCGTCCGGTGAGGTTGTTCCGCCCTCTGTCTCAACCACTACTACTTTCTTGTCGAGTTCCTGGAGCTTCATGATCACGGCTTCTACCACGATGGGATCGGTTGTTATTCCGGTCTCGAAGGTGTGACCAGTGATCAGGTTTGGTTTCACTAAGACAGTGTCATACGGCTCGAGCGCCTCCCTGAACGGGATTAATTCCATTGCCCTGAACACAGGTTCAACACCCCGTTCTCCTTTAACAACGGCTACCACGGACATAGCTCTACTTACCTAATGTCAGATATTAAAATTCAACATTGAGGAGGAACAGGTGTATCGTGATTCTAAAAATGGCTCACAAAAATTGAATTCACTGTGTCTCCTGCATATCGATTGGGTGTGCGTACATGTTGTATAGAATGTATATATTATTCCGAAAGCCTTTTTTGAAATCACCAATGGAGGAATGTCGTTCTTTAAGTCGATGTTTACTTCATACAATATTACAATTAGAATTGGTGAAATGAATGCAGTCTTCAAAACATGTCATTGATGTAGCAAGAAGAAAAGTAGTCTCAGGAAAGCCAGATGACCCCCTCTCAATGATAGCCAAAAGCATGTTGGATCATTGGATTAGCAGTGTGGTTATCGTAGAAGGGGGGAAACCTGTGGGGATTGTGACTGACGGCATCATATTCAGACTAATTGCGAAAAAACGGAATCCGTTGAACCTGTCGGCTAAGGATGTTATGGCACACCCCGTTCTCACAATCCATGAAGATGCGAGGTTAGATGAAGCGGAAGACGCCTTTCATAAATCCAATGTGAGTCGATTAGTTATTGTAGATGATAAGGGACAGGTTAAGGGCATTGTTAGCAAAAAGGATATTGACCGATTTGGCGCCTACTCGCTTGCAGAAAAGCTTCTCCATCATCGGCATGAAACATTAGATTGATTTTAGGTTCACCGATAGGGGCGACTCACCGATCTATGTCAAGATCACTTTGATAACTGTAACTAAGTAAGTGAAAGGCAGTCTTTGTTTTATTCCACATTATAAAACAATAGGCGGATCTTTCTCAATTTCTAAACTAATAGTGTAAACAAATACTTTTTATTAATGATCGATTTTGGGTGCGAATTCATTCATTCTAGAACGATGGAGGAATCGTATTGAGTAAATCAAATGAGGCGCCAGAATCAACTTCAAGCAGTTCTTCTCTGGAAATGCAAGATTCAGATATGGGGTCTTGGCAACAGCGTATAGCCGCAATAACAGAAGTTACGGGATTATACCTAATTTTTGGGACATTGGCTCTTCTCGTCCTCCTGTTTTCTGGCGTTGACTTTGGAGCAGTGATTCCTTCAGGACCAAATCCTGATTATCTGGGCGCATCCTTCACCTTATTGATCATCCTACTCATTCAGTATGCGTTTCTTTTGATTCCTGCATTTTTGATTGGTTGGTGGCATCGAAGACGCCCTGTGAAGTCGTATGGGGTTACACGAAATTCACGACCGGTCATTCGGTTAGTCTTGTTTGGTGTCGTAGGCTTTGCTCTCGGTGATCTGGTGTTTAAGCTTGTCAAATGGGCCCAACTATACCTCCCGTTTCTGGGTCCCATTCCCCCTACTCAGCCATGGATTTTAACAGCGGACTGGACGCATTGGGGGTTCTGGCTGTATATGGCGATAGGCAGCTTTGTACTGGTTCCCATATTAGAAGAGCTATTCTTCAGAGGCTATTTACAAACACGCCTCGCTGAAGATTTTGGCGGTCCAACCGCAGTGTTAATTTCTAGTTCAATCTTTACCTTTGGACATGCCCAATTTCTCTTTCTTAGCTTTTTTGGCATCAGCAGTGTTATTGCAGCTTTTATCGGTTCCCTGATCTTTGGATATCTGTATTACAGGACTAAGTCGTTGATTCCGTCTATCCTTATGCACATGTTAGCTAACATACCCCTTAGAGAACCCGGCATTACAATTCTACTCATAGTTATGATAGCCATCATTCTTGTGTCTTACAAGCTACTGAATCGCTATTTACGAGAATTTTGGCGAGACATTCGATCAATACCGTTCAAGTGGGTTGCCATCGGCTTTTCAGTTTACGGAGCCATTTTCATGGCCCTCTTTGGCTACTATGTTACGGCAATTTTCATCGTAGGTTTCGTCTCATTACCACTAGCCTTGATCCTTGAGTTCATCGAAAAGAGGCGCCTTAAAGCTGCAAGATAGAATACGATTGAAAACGATTTATCAAACCAAGACCTTCCATATTTTCAAATTATTGAAGAGTTCACTATCAGTACAAAAGGAAGGCTGACCAAGAGGTTGATCAGCGAATATAATGGGAGGGCATTGGTTGAATGGTGATTTTCCATCAAAGCACCAGCAAATTTCGTATTATTCGTTTTTTCTTCTGCGTTCGAAGATGTATACGCTAGTTTTTGATATTATGGTTTCGTTTCTTTTTGCTCATCTTTGGTTTCGTAGTCTTTAGACCACCCGATATCGGTTCGCTTGACACGTTCGCCAGATATCAGTACATATTCACGGTTCTTACGAGATCGTGGTCGACGTTGTAAATCTCGTATCACGCGTTCTTCTTCGTTTTTTTCAGTGTTTTGTTCTTCGCTCATATTCTATCATCTCCTATATTGTAAGGGGGGTGCACAATCAAGCTCAGTGTCCGTTTTCATGTGATTTTGGGGAATAATACATGTTAGATTGGGGCGTTGAGATTGATTGGGTCGTGGGTTGATGGATGGTCTATTCGACTACGACATTTGTGGCTTTTTGTCCGCGGTCGCCGTCTTGGATTTTGAAGGTAACTTTGTCACCTTCTTTGAGCAGTTGGGCACCTTCGACTTCACTGCCGTGTACGAAAACATCGGTGCCAGTTTCGCGTTCGATGAAGCCGTAGTTGCGGTCGGGATTAAACCATTTGACTGTGCCTTTTACCATAGTGTTCACCTCGATTCACTTGAGTTGAGATGGGGTTATCTCTCAGAGATAGGTGGCTGTGTCACGCAACCGTGCTGTTCCAGTGAATGCGATTCATGGGAATAGCTGCCTAGCATGATAAGCTAAAGCTCTTCAAAAAAAGAAACTAAATCCTATTTGCTAACAAAAAGATGGAAGCACGAGTGTGTTTATAGGTGTTTCTCTTCTGAGCCGAAAGTAGTGGTTTGTTACGCATTTAGGTGCTGCAACTTGTTTTCGGAGGTGTTATTTTTAGCTAGGCATTAGTGTCGAAGATAAATATTCTATTAGAAAGCGTTTTGAAGGAAGAAATGGCATAGAGTTTCCGAATCACCTTTGATTCGCATAAAAAGGGAGGTGATAGTTGAGTGAATTCTAAAGGAATTGCAGCAATCGCTTTAATCATCGGTATAGTAGCAGGCTTTACAGGCGGATGGTTTGCCCCCGCGATTATTCCTCTACCGCCATCCCCCACTATGGTACAAATTATTCAGCAACGCGGTTACCTCATCGTTGGAACTGATGTCCCATGGCCGCCCTTTGAAATCTATAATACTACTACAAGTCAGTACGAAGGCTTTGATATCGACTTGGCAACCATGGTCGCAGACTACCTTAATGTCTCAGTGCAATTCGTGGACATGGACTTCGATGCCTTGATTCCCGCATGTCAGCAGGGCGATCTCGACATGCTTGCATCGGCAATGTTCGTCACGCCAGAACGAGCAGAAGAACTGGCTCATTCAATACCGTATATTCGTGTCAACGAGGTTGTGATTGTGAAGAACGCGTCAACACTAACAATAAGTGATCTAGAGGACCTTGAGGGTTACACAGTGGGTGTTCAGACGGGAACTGCAGAAGATTGGGAAATCCAAGATCTCATTGATGCAGGTTTCGCTATAACTCGTGTAGCATATCCTAAAGCAGACTTGCTCATCAACGACCTTGTAGCAGACAACATTGATTGTGCCTATGTTGACGAACCAGTTTTGGACTTCTATAAAGATGTCTACAACCTCAAGAAAATCCTTACAGTACTAGCGCCACCTACTGTCTTCTACTGTCGTTGGGACTCGCCTTCACTGATGTTCGCAATTAATAAAGTGATTTACACTGCATACATTGACGGAACATTGGACGCACTCGTTGAACAGTGGTTCGGAGGATAAAACTATGCAAGAACTCCCGAGTCTTTTTGCCATCGCGATTTACATTCTCGTCATGGGAGCGCCCGCAACACTTCAACTCACAGCTCATGGTCTAATATGGGGATTTGTAATTGGTCTTGGACTTGCTCTCATGCGTGTTTATGGTGGTAGAGAACTTGGGTGGATTGCAAGCGGTTATGAGAAAGTGTTGCGGGGTATTCCCCTAATTGTTCTAATGTTCATCTTTGCGTTTGGAATACCAGGGCTTTTTTGGTTTGTCCCGATACTCCAGAGAGGTCTAGCAGCCGTGATTCTATCTCTTGCTCTACGCAGCTCAGCATATCAATCCCAGATACTCCGCGGAGCGATTTTATCCGTGGACCCGGGACAACTGCTAGCTGCTCGGGCACTAGGAATGAGCCAACTCCAGGCATTTAGAAGCATAGTATTACCTCAAGCCCTCCGCATGGCTGTTCCTAGCTGGTCCAACGAATACGCTGTAGTCATTAAAGATTCGTCCTTTGCTTATGCGCTAGGGAATATCGAGATGTTGAAAATCGCGTGGTATGTGTCCTCGAACTTTCCGATTCTTTGGGCGCCAGCAATGGGGATTACAGCCATTATTTACTTTATCTTCACATACCCTTTTACGAGGTTCTTTGGTGAACGACAAACCAAAAAACTCAAGGAATTAGGTTTAGGAGGCGGTTAGCAGTGGCAGAAGAGGTGTTGCGTGCAGAAAATATTTGGAAAGCGTATGGAGATCTTCAGGTCTTAAAAGGCATCTCATTTGGCGTCGCTGAATCTGAGGTAAAGGTCATCTTTGGTCCTAGTGGTTCTGGGAAGAGCACGCTTCTTCGCTGCCTTAACATGTTAGATCCACCAGATAAGGGAGAAGTGTTTCTTTCTGGAAACAGCTTGATGGAACCTGGAATCAATTTGAACGCAGAACGGTCAAAGATAGGAATGGTGTTCCAACACTTCAACCTTTTTGCGCATCTTAAGGCGATAGATAATGTCAGCATCGGACCTCGACGTGTACTCGGCTTGCCAAAGGAAGAGGCCCAGGATAAGGCATACGACGCGCTGTGTAAGGTGAAGATGGAAAAATGGGCTAATCACTATCCAGCTCAGTTATCCGGAGGTCAGCAGCAACGTGTAGGCATTGCACGAGCTCTAGTTATGGACCCAGTACTAGTTCTGTTTGATGAACCTACTTCAGCCTTGGATCCTGAGCTAATTGGCGAAGTACTTCAAGTAATGCTTGATATTGCTAAACAAGGCACAACTATGGTGGTGGTCACCCATGAAATGGGATTTGCGCGAGCAGTCTCAAGTGAAATGATTTTCATGGATGAAGGGGTCGTTGTTGAACGAGGAACTCCGAAACACTTCGCTTCATCACCTAAATCCGACCGGGTGAGGCGATTTCTTAAACGTCTCGAGGTATTGTACGGGAGCCACCAAGAACTACTTGAGCCCTTAGGAGAGGAGGAACCCTAGCTCATGCTTCAACTCATCAGTGATCTAATTGAAGACCTCCTTAAAGTGATGCCATACTGGCCTCATATCCTTGAAGGGCTCTGGCGAACGCTATGGTTGTATTTTGGCGCGCTCATTATTGGGTTTTTTATTGGTCTTTTGCTCGCAATAACACGGCAATATGGCGGACGGATTTTCTCACGGATAGCCACGGGATACATCGAGCTTTTGCGGGGAACACCTCTGCTCGCGCAATTATTCCTCATTTACTTTTTACCTTCGAGCATCAATGCGTGGCTCGAATTACAAGGTCTTCCTACGATCCAAACCGCATTTAGTATCTCAATTATTGATTGGCTAGGTCGAAGGGTCACGCTTCTTGACCATCGAATGATAGCTACCCTCGTTATGCTAAGTTTAAACAGTGCTGCTTACCAGGCAGAATATATCCGTGGATCTATAGCATCAATCAGTGCTGGACAACTGCTGGCCGCTCGATCAGTTGGAATGTCACAAACTGGAGGAATCCGCCATGTAATTTTACCTCAGGCTTTACGCCGTGCGATTCCATCATGGTCCAATGAAGCCGTATATCTTCCAAAGTTTACCGTTGTTGGATATTTCATTGGAGTAGAAGAACTCTTTGCCAAAGCCCACCTCATCGCCTCCGCGACCTTCGTTACTCTCGCTATATATGGCATTGTTGCGATAATATTTCTCCTCCTAATCTCGGCCCTTTCCTTTGTTTTGGACTATGTTCACAAAAGAACCAAGATACCGGGAATGTTTGAACCGACCGCGCTTTCGGCAGAGAGAGGTGGTACACTCCTAATCCCTGCGCCCTAATTGGTGGACCAGCCGAATTCTTATGCAGATTTTTGGCTTTCAGGAGAGGAGGCTAAGGCATGGCTTTTTTTATTTGCCAGCAGATGTGTCGTTTCCTGTCTTAAAATGGCGAGGTAGTATCAGAGTTTCATCGCAGCTCTGACTTCATAGTGTTGTGAGTAGGCGTCAAATCGGGAAAGCAAGGCTCGTGCTTGGTGTGGAACCACAGCGGCTTCATAGTCTTCTCCTGCAAAGGTCTTTACTGCTTTAAGGTTGTCGAACCACATGATCGTTACGAACTCGACTTCATTGTTCAGAGTTCGACGGAAGAGGTGGATGCCTCGATAACCTTGTATTTGTCGATCGCGGATATTGGTGAAGATTTCGCGTTTCAGTAAATTCTCGTAAGCTTCAGCGTTTGCTAGGGTTGTCCAGCCATGCCAAACTCGACTAATCATGTTCAACTTCTCCATTTGGGGTTGTTTCGTGTTTAGCTATGATGCAGGTGCTGTAAAGTTCGAAGGTAATTCGATGGTACTGGTGATTTGGGCGACCACATTGTATCGTTTTTTGGAGGTATCCTTCCAGCATCTAAGGTGAAGGCGCCAATCGGTTAATGGTGATTTCGTTCCCAGGCTCTTTTCACTGAGAGATATTCACTAAGGTGGCTTTTTCGGTACTTAACCTTTGAGTCTCTGGGCGTCAATAGGTTTTTCCGATAACTAGCGGATATGAGTGTTCTACGAGGGACCACGCTGTGGATGTTGAGGTAAAGAATAGGCTACGGATGCGGTTGCGGAGTCATCGGCGTAATCTGCGACGCCATCTTCACCGCGCCTCTGCGTTTTTGGTCAAATGTCAGATTCGAGAACCATATGTTGTACGAGGATTGTTGCGGGGAACGGTTTGTCCATGGGAGATTGGAGTGATGGAACCGTATGGGTTTACTCTGCAAGAAGACTTTCACGATACCTTGGAAGCTATGTGGGTCTGGACCTACTACACAAAGGTTTCAAAACGACCCACCTTTGTTGAGAACATCCAGGCGGGTTGGAAGTATGTGACGGCGAATTTTGAGCGTTTCGTGCCAACTAACCAGGCTATACAAGGGTATTATGATTGCGCTCAACTGCTCCACACGAGCACTCTTTATGATGATGTCTTTGCAGACAAGTCGTATCGTCGGTGGATGGATATCGCGGGCAATCGTCTAGCTTGGTACCTCTCTACGCTTCGACCAGCTAGGGGTCGAGAATACTCAGATCCGTGGTGGATGACAGTCTGCCTGGCTGGTGCGGCAAAGCAAGTGGGTAATCATGGGTGGAAAGAGGTCGCTCAACAGTTTGTGAACAGGACGATATTGAGGAGCAAGCAGCCTTTCCGGCTAATCGAGAAGGAGCCACGGCATCGCGGGCCAGGAGGACACGACTTCTTTTCTCAGAACGCAACGAAGATTCAGGCTTTATTAGCCTGTACCCCTACGAAGGAAGAGTTAGAAGATTTGTTGATCAACACGATCCTACCCCTGACTCCAACGCAGTTTGTAGCACGGCGCACCGATGAAAATGCATGGAATGCCAGCGTTGCGGCAGCGCTCGGAAAGTGTTTTGCTGTGACTCGTTCACCGGAGTTTCTACAACGGTACTTCGCAATTATGGATGAACTCCAACAACGGGATGAGCAACAATCAGCTGCGCTCCCACGGGATACTCGGACCCTTGTCCGTGAATCATGGGTCACCTACTTCTACGCCCGCGCTTACACCGCTGTTCTCTCACCCTCAATTCCTTAAGGAGTTCTTGACTCCCTCAGATGTGGGCTTTAGGGAGATAGATGCAGGCTAGAGTTCATTGCTGGTCAGATGTGTCGTACTTGTTGTGTGAAGTTCTCTTCCTTTGATGATAATAAATAACGGTGATAATGAAGATTAAGGCAATTATGATTGGAATGATAAGGAGATCCCGGCTAACTGGTAATTCCATGTCGATCAGCGCTGGTAGCGTTGTCATCAAAGTTCGTGAGTTTAGCACGATTAGTATGCTGCCAACAAGCGTACCTAAGAGAACCGGAGGTACTCGTTTACATGTGTAGGCGGCAACTGGAGCGGCAAGAATACCACCAATGATTAACGGTATGGTGATGAACCAGAGAAAGTTCTCAAAGCCCACCGTAAACCCGAAAGTAATGACTATAGCGACGGTAGTGAAGAATTCGGCGATGTTTACTGACCCGATGATAACCCGTGGCTCCCTTTTGTTGGCAGTAACTAGGGTGGATGTGCATATCGGACCCCACCCGCCGCCACCAAAAGCATCTACGGTGCCCCCGATTAACCCTAAGAACAGAAGGAACCTTTTTGAGAATTCGCCTGTATGGAGTGCAATGTGTTTCTTCAAGAGAAACCTAACAAAGATTCTAGCGCCTAGAATTAAGAGAATAATTGCGACAAAGGGGCTAACGAGTTCATTGGATAGAGTTGCCAAGAAGTACGCCCCGATAATCCCACCAATAATGCCAGTACATGTCAAGGGAATAGCTATTCTCGTCTCGACATTACCGAAGCGTAAATGCGAGACACCTGAAGCCAAGCTGGCAAAGATTTCAGAAGTATGCACTGAAGCGGACACCAGCGCCGGTAATAACCCAGCAGCAATGAGAAAAGATGCCGAGGAAGCCCCATAACCCATTCCTAGCGCGCCATCAATGTATTGAGCGAAGAAGCCGACTATCGCGATGATAATGAATGTCCACATACACAATCACCTCGTAATAGGTTATTCGGGTTTGTGTTTCCCCTCCCCCACTGGTTTGGGAAGGATGAGGACCCGATTATCCAGGAAGAGGATCCATCGTATTCGGTCACCGTCTTTGAGTCCAAGAGCATCCACGATCTCCTTGGGGACCGTGGTTCGCCTTCTCGTTTTACGGATAGTCAAGGTGGTTTCTGTGATGTATTCCACTTCATCTAGATTGATTTGCATGATATTTTACTCAGAAAAGCGGGTAGGTTAAATACTTTGGTTTTATACCAATATATATTGGTTTTTCAATAGATGAGGAAGATGCACCATAGGGAAGCCCATTCGTGAAAAGAAGATTTGGGAAAGAAGGCGCGGAGTAGCGCCAACAGAACTGTTGTTCTTACAAACTTTGTATTAACGAAGGGGGAGAAGCTGAAGAGGGCGCGTCGGCCACACCACAGGCCAGTGTGCCTAAGATACCAACTCAATCGTAGTAGCAATGGTAGCTTGGCAGATTTTGGTCAAGAACTCGAAGTCGAGGGTGTCGATGGTATCGGAAGGTCGGTGGTAATGTTTGGTTCGGAACTCTCCGGAATCAGTGAAAAAGAGGGCAGGAATTCCAGCGCGCCAGAATGGGGCGTGATCGGACCGAAGTATGTCACCCATGATTTGAGCGGCTTGTTCGTAGCTGAAGGCGCCTTGAAGGCAGGCGTAGGGGAGGTTGATGGTTTCTCGTCGCGCGTTAGTGCAAAAGGATTCGGCGAGTTCTGCGGAGTTTTGATCACCGATGATTATGAGAAAATCACCGACTGAGAGGGCGTCGTTGGTTCCGTGGATGTTGAATAGAGAGGGAGAGATCCCTTTGGGAACTCTCTGGGAGTGTTCGTCTTTAGTGGTATAACCAATTGTGTCGTTACAGAGGACGCCTTTCACGGGTTTCTTGGTACGGAGGGCTTCATCAACCCAGTAACTACTTCCGATGAGGGCAGATTTGCCTGGCCAGTTGTTCACAGTCAAGTCTTTGTAGATTTTTTCAGTTTCCCGAAGAAACGCTAAATCCGTTTTGGTGAGTTCTTTTTCAATGAGTGCAGTTGCCTGCGCAAACGCAACAGGTAAAGGCGTCCCGGAAAGGAAGAGTTCTTGGCGCTTTTTTCGATGTTTTCCCAATAGTTTGCTCAAGTGCCAAGAGGTGTACCGACCCCTATCATCCCTAATTCCGTATTGGCGTTCAAGGGTTTTCAATTGTAGTTGTCGCCCTGGATGCCCTTCTTCTAGGGTGAAGCTGATGAACCGGGCGTTACCAGACCAACTGGCTTCTTGTAAGATACGGGCTGACTCCAACATCACAGCGATAGCTGAAGCGTTATCATCGGCTCCTGGTGCTGTCTCAATAGTATCGTGATGGCTGATAACGAGGAGTTCAGGCTTTGAACCATCTCCAATGCAGCCCTCAATGTTACTGAAGGTTTGGTTGAGACCTTCAAGCTTGAATTCTTGAACATTGGTGCTCAACCCATATTGTTGGAACTCCTTTAGGATGTAGTCTTCAGCCTGCTTGAGGGCATCAGGTGTTTTCAGCGGATGTCTCACGCCTTCGAGATTCAGTATATGAGTGTAGAGCTGTTCTACATCCACGGATGCAATGACGGCTTCGATGTCCAATACTACTCACCACTAATTATAGTAAAGCCATCAATTTACATTAAAACTATGGAGATTTTGAGGCAACAGTTTTGCTAACACACCTAGAAACTTCCTCACATTTCTTCATGATGTTATAGTTCGCTGATTTACGGTCTGAATTTTAGTTAAGACCCCTTTGATTTGCTGAAGGATGGGTTCTCCAATCTCATGATTGAGGGTCTTGAAGATGCTGGTCTCGTACTTGTAGACCAGGTGATGGAGTTTGCGGAGGGGCCCTTTTGGCGTGATGGTTTCATGCCAGAAAAGGCGTCCGGGCTGATTGGTAAGACCAACTTCGTAGGAGAGGTTGATGATGTCGATGTAGGGACACCAGAGATCGATATTTTCAAACTGACCTTCACCCGGATACTTCCAAGCAGCTAGTTGGATGTAGAAAGCCCCTGCGGTTCCAGCAATCCATTGATTATGGTGAATATAATGTAAAGTCTTGTGGCGAGAGGACTCCCATAATGCGATGATGACATCGATATTCTCTGAGCCATTGAACGGAATGTCGGATTTGGAGGGAACGGGATTGTATCGTTGTCCACGTCCTTCGGGATGACTGTGAAAAGTGCCTAAGGGCCAATGGACGGTGAGGTAATCCCATGTTCTGCGGACACGATCTGTGCGCTGATGGTGGAAATGAACATGGTTCAGAGTTCGCCTTGTTGTTTGCAGTGGAATGGCGAGTTTTACGACGAGCTTGCCAGAGGTGGGAAAATGGTCACCAAATAGGAGCCCACCGACTTCAGATTTGTACCCTTCAATAGCAGCACTGATTACGCTAATAAAACTGTCAGACGATAAGAGTACATCCAACCTAGCATCACCTGAGGGAAGCGCTGTGATCATTTCGTGAAAAAATAGGAAAAACGCACGACCCCGAATAAGGTGGTATCGTGCGATGGGACACTGGTATTACAAATGGATCGGACCAACTAGGTCTTACTTCTTAGCTTTTCCTTTGTCCCGACCTTTCTTTTGCTTTGATTCTTTACCCTTTGGCGTTTTTGCCATTGCGGTTCACCGATAATACTGGATCTAGTCAATGACGCCTATCATTAACTATCCAATTTTGCGTGACTCATCAACAATGCATTTATCCCTTATTCAGTTCAAGATAGGTCCTGTTTCGTGTTAGAAATATTAGAAACCGGCGAAAATTAGGCTTATTTTACCAATCTAGTGCAAATTACACAATTCTTACCTTGATTCGACAAATTTGTGTTACTTATCGTTAAATGGAAACTTAGAATAACTCGAATAAGGTGTCACATTTTGTACATTGGCGTAATTTCCCATCATTGACTAGTTGAATTTCATGGATGTTAATTTGCTATTTCTGTCTGTATAATTAGGAACCGAATACTTATCATTGACCACCCATAAGAAGAGCCATTCAAAGATTATTGGAGAGCGCAGCTTTGCCAGAGCCATTAGTAGCGATTGTTGGCGGATCAGGTCTGTATTCCCTACTTGAGAGAAGCAAAACCCGTTGGCTATCGACGCCATTTGGTGCCGCAGCACCTATAGAACTCGGTGAGATATCAGGCGCCTTGGTCGCTTTCCTGAACCGACATCAGTCGCCTGACCGGAATGTTACAGCTTCACACACCATACCACCACATGCAGTCAACTATCGAGCGAACTTGCTCGCGCTTCGCCAGTTGGGTGTACGATATGTGCTCGTTACGACAGCAGTAGGAAGCCTTCGAGAGAAATTACCACCCGGACAGCTGATAATGCCTCATCAACTCCTAGATTTAACCAAGTCCCGTGCCTCTACTTATTATGATGGAAGCACGGGATTTGAGATTGAAGGAAAACCCGTTTCCAGAGTTGCTCATATTGATGTGACGAATCCCTTTTGCTCGACCCTTAGGCGTATCCTAATAGATTCTTGTAAGCAGCTTCATTTACGAGCCATCGATTCAGCGACCTATGCGGCTATGGAGGGGCCACGGTTTGAAACCGCTGCTGAAATTACGATGCTTCGTCAACTGGGGGCAGATATCGTCGGGATGACCTTGGCGCCTGAAGCGTTCCTTGCACGTGAACTCGGGATGTGTTATGTTGCCTGTTCCGTCGTGACGAACTACGCCGCAGGCCTTGTTAAAACTCCCATCACTCATGAAGAAACCCTACGGACCTTCAAGAGCCAAATCGAACAGGTTCAAAAAATGCTTAAGCTAGCAATTCAGAACCTACCACCCACTCAATCTGATTGCAATTGCTACGAGGTGTGGAAAAGGGCTACTCAAGACTGACCTAGTACTAGCAATAAAAAATTCGAAAAAGTGTAAGGCTCACGCCTTTAAGCCACGCTGTTGAAAATCCGTAGAATTGCAAGTGTTTCCTCTCAGTCAAAGTTGCCGAATGCAATCACCATATTAATGTCAGGAGTAGATGGGAGGGAGGTGATTAAATGGAGTTAGATGGTTTTAGGACCTTTTTACAAGATCGAAAGCAGGAAGAGAAGGATATTGACGCGGCGATTAGCATTATTGGCGAGTTTAATCGTTTTCTTAGTAATCAAAAGAAACCGATAGAAAAAGCCTCCTATGAGGATTTGTACAATTTTTCAGAGTATTTAATGGAGAAAGGGAAGAACACATTCGAGAATTTTATAGCCCTCTTTCGGTTTGGTCAGTTCCAAAAGAACAAGGAAGTAGAAATTGGATCCTTAGAGGTTCTCGATGGTCTCGAAATGATCCCTAACTTTTCAAAACGACTGATTGAGGAATTTGGTGAACCTCTGCGGAATGAAATTTTTGAGGAGATCGAAATGCCCCCTTTAGGGATACGACCTCAACAAAAGGTGGAGGTAACTAAAAAATTGGTTGAGCGATTTCTTGCAAAAGTAGATTACGAGAGATGTAGAATGTTCTTTGAGGTAGGGTTGCGAGATAAATATACCAAATCCTATGAGAAGCCCATTGAGCTGTTTGAAGAAGTAAAGGATATTGATGAGTTTCTACGAATCCGCCATCAAACTCTAGTGAAGAACTTGGAAGAACATCGAAAGGAAGGCACTCTGTTTTTTACTCAAGAAGTCGATGACGAGGTAATCTCTTATGTTCAACATAATAAATCCATTGAGTCAGGAACCCGGAAGGGTGATCGAGTAATCATTACAAAGATCCCGTACCTGACAAAGCAGTTTCTTCACGAAACGAATCCTCGGAAGAAACGGTATAATTTCTGTCACAACCCCTGGATTCGTCATGCATTGTTAGAGGAAGATCAACCAATTGATCCGGTGTTTTGCGGATGTAGTGCTGGGTATTTCAAAAATTTCTGGGAAGCCGTATTGAAGCAGCCTGTCAGAGTTGAGGTGCTCAAATCGGTTATTCGAGGAGATTCAATTTGTGAATTCGCCCTACATTTACCTCGAAACTACTGCTGAAGTACACCTCATGTTTGGCGTTTTCGTAAACGCCACACAACTACTACCACGATTACAGCACTAATGGTGATAGTTCCACCAATTCCGACTATCAAGAAGTATGGAGGGATGATTGGCGTGGTGAAGAGGGCAGAGATGCTTAACCCCGCGATAATAGCCAAGTTGCTCCTGAATTACATCAATATTACACCCTTATTCCAAGCGTTATCTGTTAATTAGATGTGTTTCGAACTACCACACGATCTGCACTCTTTTTTTAATTAGGGAAAAAGTGCCCCTACTAGCACAAGCACACCTGCTATGATGAACGCAATTGCTGCAACATATGCGATGATGGTTGTGCCCAGATATCTTCGAGCGCGTTCGCCGATTATTACTCCAATGCCGTTTACAAGGGCTAAAGCGAGAAAGGCGGCTATGAAGGCAAGCAAGAGTTGCCCAGTTGTTGCAGCAATCAGGATTACGACGAGTTGCGTTTTATCGCCTAACTCAGCTAGGAAAAGGAGGAGGAAGGCGCGTGCCCAGACATACTTACCCTGCGGTTTGATCGCCTCTTCCTCTTCTTGGTGGCGTCGAGTTTTGTAGATGGTGAAAATGCCAAGAACAACAAACGCGCCCCCTGCCACTATCTGAATCAATGAGAGAGGAACAAGGAAGGCAATAAGTGAGCCGGCGATGACGCCAATAGCGGTGACGGTGAGTAATCCTCCCAATACCCCAAGGTAGACCTGGCCAGGTTTCCCTGTTTCGGCGACAAGCGCAAAGGTAACGAGCTGCGTTTTATCGGCTAGTTCAGCAAGAAGAACCATGAGAAACGCCGTGAGAAAAAGTGTGGGTAGCAAAGGAAATCACGAATTCGTGTTATTTTCTATATGAGGGAGGGTAGAAGGCAGTGAATGATTTGATATTTGTTGTGGTTTAGTTATTTCAGTAAGTTTATAATTTAAGTAATCTGAAACTTTAACATTTAGGGTTGCCTAAAAATATTACAAGACGAACAGGTGTCTAAATCATGATTGCAGGATTTATCATTGCGCTTCGTGAAGGCTTAGAAGCCGCTCTGATTGTAGGCATAATCTTAGCGTTCCTATCTAAGACCGGTGGTTCCAAACGCTATTGGCAAGTTTTTGCGGGAGTGGGAACCGCAATTGCAGCAAGCGTTGCGTTTGCGATCGGGTTTCAATTGGTTGCGGGAGGGTTTAGTGGACCTAGTGCTCAGATCTTCGAAGGAGTTACTACTCTGATTGCGGCTGGGTTATTAATTTCGATGATTGTTTGGATGGAACGAAAAGGTCCCACTCTTCGCGAGGAACTAGAGCAGAAGGCAGCCACAACAGTGACTGCCATGTTAGGAATTTTCTTCATCGTGTTTATCGCCGTACTTCGAGAAGGCGTTGAAACAGTTCTATTCCTCACAGTCCTTCCTTTGAGCGATAGCACTATTTGGATAGGTGCCCTCTTAGGTTTCGTAGTCGCAATAGGAGTTGCCTACACCTATTTTGTTGGTACAAAACAACTCAGCCTTCGCGTCTTCTTTCAAATTACTAGTATCGTTCTAATCTTTTTTGCCGCCGGCATGATCGCTTACGGTATTCACGAATTACAGGAAGCAGGAGTCTTTCCGATTCTCATCGAACATGTTTGGGACATCAACTTCCTATTACCAGAGACCAGCCCTCTTGGAATGGTGTTGAAAGGGTTGGTAGGTTATAACGGCAACCCTTCGTTGTTAGAGGTAGTTGCTTATATTACTGCTATCTCCGTGATGTTCTTGTATTTTGCCAAGCATTATCAGTTCCAATCCCCAAAATATCAGTTATCACAGGTAGAAACAAGCATTGAAACAAAGGCTCGGCTTTGATTTGAGATGGACTAATACAGAATAAGCAGAAGAGAGGACAATAACATGACAATGAGTCATTCCCAACACCACAAAACAATGCAATCTAGCACTCATGAAGGTAGATCCCATCATGTAATGATGATTCGTGACTATCGGAAACGCTTCATCGTTTCTATGATCCTCACCCTACCAATTGTTTTGCTTTCTCCGTTGATTCAAGTTCTGCTGGGACTAACCCCTTTCCTGTCTTTCCCCGGATACACATTAATTCTGTTTGGACTTTCCACGATAGTCTATGTGTATGGTGGTTATCCTTTCTTGAAAGGGATAATCCGAGAGATTAGAAAACGCCAATTGGGAATGATGACCTTGGTAGCGGTAGCGATTACCGTCGCTTACGCTTATAGCAGCGCCGTTGTCTTTGGTTTGCCTGGTACCTTGTTTTTTTGGGAACTGGCTACGCTGATTGATGTGATGTTATTCGGGCACTGGATGGAGATGCGATCAATTTTAGGCGCGTCTCGAGCATTGGAAGAACTTGTCAAATTGCTTCCTACCACTGCATATCTTCTACAATCAGATGGAACCGTCAAGGAAGTCCCTCTCACCATGTTACAGCGCGGAGATCAGGTGCTCATTAAACCCGGTGATCGCGTTCCATCAGATGGCATTATACTTGAAGGGCAAAGTAGCATGAATGAGGCGATGATTACAGGAGAGTCACTTCCTGTTGAGAAGAAAGCGGAAGATCCTGTGATTGGAGGAGCAATTAATGGTGACGGAACTCTTACCGTGAAAATAACAAAAGTGGGAAGTGAAACTTATCTAGCCCAAGTAATTAGCTTGGTTCGAGAAGCACAAGAAAGCCGTTCCCGTACTCAGGACCTTGCGAATCGGGCAGCCTTCTTTCTTACAGTCATCGCCCTCTCCGTCGGTACCTTGACACTGGTTACTTGGATGGTAATTGGTCAAGGTTTGACTTTTAGCATTGAGCGCAGCGTCACGGTAATGGTGATTACATGCCCCCATGCGCTGGGATTGGCAGTACCCCTTGTTGTGGCAGTTTCGACTTCGCTTTCGGCTAAGAATGGGTTATTAGTTCGAGATCGAGTGGCGTTTGAACGCGCACGGCGATTGAACGCCATCATCTTCGATAAAACTGGCACCTTAACTGAGGGACAATTCTCGGTGACCGAAGTAGTGCCTCTAACCGACTTGAGTAGCGAATCGCTACTCCAATTAGCCGCATCTTTAGAGAAGCTATCTGAACACCCTATTGCCCAAGGAATTGTTCGCGGAGCCCATGAACGCCAAATTGTTCTCAAGAAGGCTAGTGATTTTCAAGCCATTCCAGGAAAAGGAGCCGAAGGACAAGTTGATAACCATCAGATCAAAGTCGTTGGACCCGGCTACTTGAAGGAAAGAGACCAACTACCAAAAAATGAGCTAATTAAGAAACTAGCCCAGCAAGGAAAAACTATTGCCTATGTACTTGTTGACAATCAACTTCAAGGCGCCTTAGCCCTTGCAGATGTTATTAGAAAGGAATCAAAGGCCGCAATTAGTAGACTAAAACGGATGGGGATTCAGAGCATGATGCTCACTGGTGATAACCGCTATGTTGCACAATGGGTTGCCGAGGAGTTAGGACTAGATGATTATTTTGCTGAAGTTCTTCCACATGAAAAGGTGGCAAAGATCCGTGAAGTTCAAAACCGTGGACTCACAGTAGCTATGGTGGGGGATGGTATTAATGATGCACCAGCTCTTGCGCAAGCCGATGTGGGGATTGCAATTGGTGCAGGTACAGATGTCGCCATAGAGGCAGCAGATATCGTATTAGTCCGTAACGATCCTCAAGATGTGGCTGCCATTCTGGATCTTTCACGAGCAACTTTCAAGAAGATGGTACAAAATTTGTTATGGGCCACAGGCTACAACGCAGTAGCGATTCCGTTAGCAGCAGGGCTGCTCCTTCCCCTAGGTATTGTACTGAGCCCTGCTTTGGGGGCTGCACTGATGTCTATTAGCACAATTATTGTAGCTGTTAACGCCCGATTTCTCTCTCTTAGAAAATGAATCAAAATTGGTTCGAATAGCTTGGAAGTTAACGCCAGTATTGAGTGACGGAATGAGTGAAAACAAATCTTACTTGGGGCAACTGTTACCCATTCTTTGTCAAAGTATTTGATAGCTGCACTGAGTGAAGTAGCTGGTTGAGTGCCTTAGATTTGAAAAAAGGAGAGAGGAAGCACCTTTGGGAGATAGCGAGGTGCTTCTATGCTGTCTCTTCCTCTGCAATTATGCCCGCGATAAGGAGGAGAAGTCCGCCAATCGAGGCTAGGGACAAGATTCCGAGGATGATGAGGCCGACACGATGTCGCCCTGGTTCATCGCGCCACATGAGGGGTAGAACACCAAACAGCAGGCCAATGACAGCAGGAATGATGAAAATTGCACCCGCTATAAGTGCAAACATCGAATACATCGGATCCAATAGCATCCAGCCGAAAATGACGGCGAAGACCCCAATGAAGGCGAGAGCCAAGATTAGGTTGAGGATGCCACCGATTAGAACTAAGGTTTTTGCAGTATCAGACATAGTATTTACGCCCTTTTGATTCGTCTGAAGGGTCTATATCGCATCTCTAGGTGTTTCCTTAAAAATCTTACTCGTTTAGCTACACCGTAACAGCTGCTAGTGAGTCCATTGGCTGTCACAAAAAGGAGTTAAGCATTTTAAATTGCTACATTTTTCTCCTGAAGTCCACTGTTTTTTGACCTCGCCAATGGTCTACAATTCCTAGATCCTGTCGTTAGCGGGTTATCTATGCTACAGCTCCGATAATGAGGAGGAGCAGACCAACTATGATTAGGATCAGCATGAGTTCCGAGAAATTGAACCCTGCAAACGCGAGCGTGTAGAACCCGAGATAGAAGTAGGCTGCGTACACTCCAAAACCAATCATCTGTAATATGATTGGGAGAAACCCGACAATTATCAGGATTAATCCAAGTATTACAAGACCTTTCTTCATTAGAATCCCTTCTAAGGAGTGATACCCTATTGTAACTGCTAGTATTTATTGTTACAGAATTCGTCCCACTATAGGATTTTAAGCTTGAAATTTCAAGAGACCGCATCGTTTGTGCTGAGATTGATTTACTATGGTATTGCGAAGTATTGCCCATGATGATCCGCAAATAGCAGAATTCAAGGAGCGAATCAGTAGGTATACGAAGCCGGTTGAGCCCTTTGGATTCGCTTATCAGATTTATCTCGAGGGAGACGAACTCGTGGGGATCGCCTTTATTGGTCAAGAGCCCATGCAACTTATCAGACCTATTGGAACGCCCTTGATTCGATTCCAAGTTATTGAGTATAGCCATCCAACAGAAGTTCTGAACACCTTTGCTGATGAGGTATTGAATCTAGCGAAGGCACGAGATGTGGAATTTGCTTATCTGAATATTCCAGTTGAACAAAAAAAATTCGCTGAGCATTTAGAGCAAATTGGTTTTCAGGAATTAGCCAACCGTTTTGATATGAACCGACAAATAAGTGAAAGCTTTGAGGTTTCAAAGAAATTACGCTTTGAACAGATTAAGCGTGAAGATGTGAACCGGTTTTTTGAGTTCCTAAAGGAGTTCATGAGCGGATCTCCCGATGTCGTTTTGAACATGGTGATTGAGAACTTCACCGATGTTCCTGAGGTTTTATTAGATGTTTGGTACGAGAGCGAAAAAGCGTATTTAGTATACTATGATGGAGAGGTGGTCGGCATCTTGGACCTTGTACCGCAAGCGGGATACATCCAGAATATTGGAGTAGCTCCTGCCCATCGTGGAAAAGGCTTTGGAGAGGAGATGTTACGGTTTTGCTTAAACTTGTTCAAAGCCGAAGGGACTACGGAAGCGGATCTTGGTGTTCATGTAGATAATAAGCAGGCGATTCGTCTCTATGAGAAATTAGGTTTTTCCGTCAAGCGACAGATTCAGATGTTCGTTTGGTGGAAACCTAGCTGAATTGTTGTGCTCCCCATTAACCTGTACTTCAGATCGCAATCTCGTCACTTCGCCATCGGTCCCCCTTTTCCTTTAATTTCTCACCCTTAGAATTCATTACATATAGTAAAATCTAGGTTCGGATATTTTGATGCCGCGCTGGATTTTTCACATTGATATGGATGCGTTCTATGCATCGGTTGAGCAGTTTCGGATCCATCCCGAGTATGTTGGACAACCCCTGTGCGTAGGTCCGGATCCGAAACAGGGAACGGGGCGCGGAGTGGTGCGTGCAGCCTCCTACGAGGCACGAGCTTACGGTATTCGATCAGCGATGTCAACACAGAAAGCCTATCAATTGTGCCCGGAAGCCGTGTTTGTTTTTGGTGACTTTTCGAATTATTTCGCGGCATCAGAGGAGGTCATGGTGACCATTGAGCGATTTGCGGACGGGGGTCGTGTACGCAAGGCGAGTATTGATGAGGCGTATATTGAGGTCACTGAACGGGTGAAAGAGTATTCGGATCCTCGAGCGTTGGCAGAAGTAATTCAGCAGACCATTAAAGCAGAGACGCGGTTGCCTGCGTCGATTGGAGTTGCATCGAATATGGCGGTAGCAAAGATTGCAACAGGACAGAATAAACCCTTGGGGATTACTGTGGTGCCCCAGGACCCCGAAGCAGTCGCGCAATTTCTAGCACCCCTTCCTGTTACAGAAATTAATGGGATTGGAAAAGTAACAGCACGGTATTTAGCGAAATTTGGTCTCACCACTCTGGGACAGATACAGCAGTTGTCGTTTCAAGATTTGGTACCCGTGATGGGGAAGGGAGCTAAATGGTTGTACAATCGTGCCTGGGGGATTGATGACCGAGATATTGTACCTCGTGGGCCCTGGCGTCGTAAGTCGATGGGTAAAGATCGGACCTTTTCGCGTGATCTAGATCCGTCATCTGACGAGGTATTCCATGAGACGCTGGAAGAGTTGTGTTCGCGAATTGGACAGAAGCTTCAGTCGAAGTCTTATCATTTCCGTACAGTGACAGTGAAGATTCGCTACCAGAATTATGAGACAATTCAGCGGAGCCGAACGCTGAATGTGAGTACTAACGAGCCCCAGGTATTGCAGCGCGTAGTAACTGACTTGTTTAAGACCCATCGGAAACCGGACCAGAAACTACGGTTGATAGGTGTCCGCGTGTCCAATCTGACGCGAATGACCGGGCAGGCGTCCTTGGCAGACTTTTTCTAGCAGAATAT
Organism: Promethearchaeota archaeon; assembly: GCA_048938385.1. Classification (GTDB taxonomy): domain Archaea; phylum Asgardarchaeota; class Hermodarchaeia; order Hermodarchaeales; family Hermodarchaeaceae; genus Hermodarchaeum. The sequence goes on from JBHLMG010000020.1 coordinate 33,780, forward strand.
CCGTAAATCTAGGACTAGTTCCTCTATGGAGGTTGTGTGATGTACTTCAAAGGATTAGCCACCTTGTTAGACGAATCAGGTGAAGCCTTTCCGAGCCGTTCAGAGCTAAAGATCGTGTGTGGGAAGACCTTGACGAAAACGCCCAGTTGGCATAAGGCAATTGTATTAATTGAGCAAGAAACTGGTCGACGACTACGCCTCGTAGGGTGGCAGCGAAATAAGGAGGGAGAGTGGCGGATACGCCAAAAATTTAACATCGCCAAAGGTTACGCGCTGGAGATTGCAGCAGCGTGTGAGGCCTATGCCAACGACTGGGAATAGGAGAAAAAGAGAAGGATGGCTGACAGGAGTTACTCCTGTCAGTCAACCTCTTGGTGGAGAGCAGCGATATATTGGTTATTTCTTGATTTCCATGTAATAGGATACGAGAAAGAGAAAGAAGAGAAGCAGTAAGATGGCCACATTAACCCACCCGTAGACATTGAACAGGGGGGGCATGAACATGTGGTAAGCGATAACGATGGTACCGAGGAGGGACCAGACGAGTTCGATTTCGACGATGATCTTAACGCGAGTCCATTCTCTATTCATTAGCGCTAGTATGGATCCAAAGGTTAAAGCAACCATCATTGCCCCAAATATCCTCACCGCGGGATTATCGAATGTCAATCCCCAGATAGGTGCGAGAAAGTCAGGGATGAGGAGGAAACCGAATCCAAAGATGAAACCGACGATGATGTGAATGAGGAAGGTGATGCGTAGTATGATTCCATATTCTTGAGCCATTATCTTCACCATGTTAAGGTAGAGGGAAGCACCGGTTTCTATGCGGTGTAAGCTTAAAAGTATTGATTCTATGAACGCTCTATTCAAAGCCAAGTGTTCATGTAGAAATTCTAGAAGTTGCTTTTTTTGGAATACCTGCACGAAAAGCGTGTTATTAGTAAAATAATGAAGGAGTCCTAGCCAGAAGTGGCAGTTGAAAGTTTCACGCGATGTGTGTACATGTTAAGCGCGAAGCGATTGGCAGGGCGATTCTTGGATTTCTTAACATCGTTTAGGGCTTCACGAAAGTCTTTTGTCAGAGTTCTGCAGGAAAGAGAGCCTTAATACTATTTCACAAATTGGTGAAATCCATTATGGAAATGTTCGATGTTGGAAAGCTCTTGACACGAATTGGAATCCTGTTCATCTTCATTGCTGGAATTGTCCAAGCTGCTGAATGGGGTTACTACAATGTTTCAGACATCATACAGTACGGTCAGCTGTACCCCTACCCTATCATGGTCCTGGCCGCAGGGATCGTCGCTATCATACTAGCGATTCTGATTTTCTTCGTGTTCTTACCAATGGCAGACAAAAACAGGATGAATGCCGGGATCTTCATCATCATCTTCAGTATCGTAGCTGCAGTGTTCGCCTTCGAATGGGCAATCATTGGAGCACCTGGTGCAGTTCTCTGTCTCGTCGGAGCAATCCTATTCATGGTAGAAACGGAAAGTGGAGGAGCCTAGGCTCCTTCCTCCAATTTTTTTAAATCCAAGGTTTATTTGCGGCTACCGAGGAGCTACGATTTCGTGAACTACCACTTGGTCTTGACCCGTCGGTGCAATCTGAACTGCCTTTATTGCCATGGTGGCGAAGAGACTGATTCAACTACCGAAATTCAATACCACCTCGATGATCTTGCAGAGTTTTTGAAACAGGATTCGTATAAACAGCTAATGTTCTACGGGGGTGAACCCATCTTACGCGTTCCCCTTCTCGTAGAGGTTATGGATCGATTTCCTGATGCTCGATTTATGTTGCAGACAAATGGTCTCTTGCTTCATCAGATTCCGGTGGAATACCTGCATCGGTTCCATTCGATTTTGGTATCAATTGACGGGAGGGAAGCGGTGACGGATATGTATCGATCGGATGGAGTGTATCGTCGCGTGTTGGAAAATATTCGGTGGTTGTATCGTCAAAACTTTCGGGGCGATGTAGTTGCGCGAATGGTCATTTCAGAACAGAGCGATATTTACCAAGATGTGCGACATCTCTTAGATTTAGAGAATCCAAGGTTCCAGCATGTCCACTGGCAATTAAATGTCGTTTGGGACGCTGAAGGGAACTGGACTGATTTTGATAGCTGGGTAACAAATTCGTACAAACCTGGAATAATCCGATTGATTTCCGACTGGGTAGCGAAGATGCGAGAAGGTGTTGTGGAAGGAATTGTTCCCTTTCTTCCTGTGATGCGTGACCTTCTAACTGGTCAGGCTAGCCCGATTCGGTGTGGAGCTGGACATGATACTTTTGCCATTCATGTGGATGGTTCCATTGGAATCTGCCCCATTTCCCCTGATTGGCCCTTCTCCATTGTGGGCAACATTTGGAATACTACACCTCAAGAATTACACGATGTGATGGGTGTTGAAGAGCCATGTCCATCCTGCGAGGATTATGCCTTGTGTGGAGGGCGGTGTTTATTCGCGAACCGGAACCGGTTATGGGGTGATAATGGGTTTCTGAAGGTATGTGATACCGTAAAACACCTCTTAAGCTGTCTGAAACACTACATCCCCGAGGTCAAGGCGTTGATCCAGCGAGGAAGAATTTCACTGGAGGATTTAGCTTATCCTGAATTTAACAACGGGTGTGAAATAATCCCTTGAACCACCCAAAGTAATCGTCAGGATAAATGGAAACGCTTATGGTAGTCAGCCAACTACGGATATTCCCTAGCTTGAAGGAGGAACATTCGTTGCCTATGGTGAAAATCCCAGAACACCGATTTGAAGAGCGGTTAACCAAGCTTCGGACCAAACTTTCTAAGGACAAAATTGCGCATTTTGTTGTGTTTAATCCGACGCACATCTACTACCTTACAGGGTTTGTTCACATCCCTACAGAACGCCCCTTCGCCTTAGTCGTTCAGGAATCTGAAATCAGCTTTTTCGTTCCTGAATTAGAGAAACAACATGTGGAAGAAGAGGTTCCGCACGCATCGAAGGTTGGGACCTATTTCGATTATCCTGATGCCAAGCATCCCATGAAGCATCTGGCTAATTTTTTGAAAAAAGAACTCCATATCACGGGTCATCTTGGTGCAGAAGCACCCGGAAGTTCAGGTCGCTGGGGTTACGAGGGGCCTAAGCTAGAGGAAGTCTTAGGATTTCCAGTACAAGTATTTCCCCAGTTACTTACTGACATGCGTATTATCAAGGATGAAGACGAGCTAGCTTGTATTCGAGATTCGGCGATGTGGGCAAACCTTGCCCATCAGTTCCTCCAAGATAACACTAGGGTTGGAGCCAACGAGGTCGAGGTTTCTGCAGTCGCTTCGCTGAAAGCCTCACTCGCAATGGGAAAAGCTCTTGGTATTGCTTACCGCCCCTTCACTTTCAGCGGACTCCCCGTTCACGCTGGATACCGTGGCCAAATTGGCACCTATTCCGCAATTCCACATGCCATGACCCGATTTGCTGTGTTCCAACCTGGTGACACTTTAGTCACTGGCGCTTCGGCAAATGTGGCAGGCTACTACGCCGAGCTAGAACGCACGATGTTCCTGGGACCGCCGAACGAAAAACAGCAGAAGCATTTTGCCATCATGATGGAAGCCCAAGATGCTGCCATTGATGCGTTTGCACCAGGCGTACCCTGTTCAAAGGTGGACAAGGCAGCCCGAACCATCTTTCAGAAGCATGGCGTGATGAATCTCGTGCAGCACCATACTGGACACGCAATTGGATTAGAAGGCCATGAAAAGCCGTTCTTGGATCACGGGATGGATGTAATCATGGAGCCGGGAATGGTGTTTACAGTGGAACCCGGGATTTATGACCGGGGACTTGGAGGCTTCCGTCATTCTGATACTATCTTCATCACAGAAGAAGGCATGGAAATAGTGACATACTACCCCAGAGACATCGACTATCTTACCATTACCTCTCAGTAGATTGTTGTGAAATGTAATTGTCATTATCTTAGTAAATAGATCGTTTCCAGTATTATTCCATTGAGAAAAGGATGAGAAAACCTCTAGATTTTTTGGTTAGGATTCCTATTTTCTATGAGGTGCTTTGATGACTGAGGTTCCCAACGAATTGAAAGATACTATTTTAGAGCGATTTGAACGCGATCTGAAACACCCCGTACGATTAGTATTATTTACACAGGAGCTGGAATGTCATTTCTGCGCAGAAACTCACGAACTCATCGACATGGTCGCCAGTCTATCTGAAAAAATTAGTTTAGATGTCTTTGATTTCGTAAAAGACAAAGAGAAGGCCGGTGAACTGAAAATAGATAAAATTCCCGCTTTGGCAGTTTTGGGAAAGGAGGATTATGGGATTCGGTTTTTTGGGATTCCTTCCGGTTATGAATTTCAAACTTTGGTGGAAGCCATTACTTTGGTCTCAAGTGGAGAAAGTAGTTTACCCCCAGAAGCCGAAAAGGCGTTAGCTAAAGCCATCACCAAACCCGCTGAGATTCAGGTCTTAGTGATTCCGACCTGCCCTGTGTGTCCCTTAGTAGCCACAATGGGAATGCAGTTTGCCATGGCGAGTCGCAAGGTGTCTATTAAAATTGTAGAAATTGCAGAATTTCCGCACCTGGCTGTTCGCTATAATGTTGTTGGAACTCCCAAAACAGTCATCAACGAAACGGTGCAGTTTGAAGGGCTAGTACCTCCAGCGCAATTTATTAATCACATTCAACAAGCCTCACAGGGCTCACCCACGGGTATCTCACCAACAATCTGAGACCCAAGAACCTATTCCTTGATATGTTTGTGGATGCCATGCCAAATGCTCAAGAGTTGTATGATATTGTAATTATCGGTGGAGGAGTCACCGGTCTTGCTGCCGCTATGTACGCAGGTCGAATGAAGCTCAAAACCATTCTCATCGGTTTTCCACCCGGAGGAGTCATAGCTACAACAGACTGGATAGAAAACTACCCTGGGTTCATCTCCCTTTCAGGAAAAGAACTCGCTGACAAAATCACCGCCCACGCTAAGGAATACGACATCGAGTTAGTCATGGATAATGTCACAGATATCAATCACCAAAACGACTGCTTCACGGCCCACACCGCTTTCAAACAATATTCAGCCAAAACCGTGCTCTTCGCTACGGGAACTCAACATCGAAAGCTCGAAGTTCCAGGAGCTGATACTTACGAGGGAAAAGGTGTACAGTTTTGTGCCCTCTGTGATGGTCCTATGTTTGCGAACAAAACGGTAGCTGTAGTTGGAGGTGGAGATAGCTCAGCGAAGGAGGCGTTAATTCTCGCACAATGGGTGAATCATGTGTACTTAGTTATGCGTGGTGATCGCCTGAAAGCCGAACCAATAAATCTAGAACGCATCGAAGCCTCTGATAAGATTACGGTCATCCCGAAAACCAACATCACGCGCATAGAAGGGAGTGATCGAATTGAACAAGTCGTCTTAGATACCCCTTATGAAGGGAAAACCGAGTTAGCTGTCCAAGGGGTGTTCGTCGCCATTGGTAGCGATCCTCTGTCGGACTTGGCTAAGAAGCTCGGAGTAAAAACTAACGAGAAAGGCGAAATCATCATCAACCGGCAAAACGCGACAAACATTCCAGGAGTATTTGCTGGTGGCGATGTCACTGATACAGAATTTAAACAGGCAATAACTGGTGTGGCGGAGGGGGTTACGGCTATTTACTTTGCCTACAAATATGTAGGGGGACTGCCTGTCTGCACCTGCATAGACACTGATTACCTTGATTGTCCTGCAGCTGCTGAAGATCTGCGGAGCCAGTCCGACTAACCCGCCACTCTGAATGAGTTTATTCGACTTAATAATCGCAAGAAAATTCAGATGGGGGATTGCCAGAGATGAGGATGAGTTCTTACATATAGACGGCTTCGTTCAGTCGCTTTGAACCCCTCTTTTTCGAAAATGTGTAATGCAGGAGCGTTTGCGACGGAAACCTTAAGCCAAGCTCGGAAATGGCCTTGTTCGGAGAGGTGGTTTTTCGCCCATTGGGTGATCGTTGTTCCATATCCCCTCCCTCGAGCTCCGGGGTTAACGCCGAGCATTCCAATCGTGGGACCTTCTAAGCTGAGAATCCCTACAGTATTTGTTGCATCTTTCACCATAACTATGTCAAGTTGTGATAAGGTCTGCTTGAGCTGGTCAGGAGGAAGGCGTTGGATGTTATGAACCACCGTATGAAGCAATCGCCCTGGCGTATCGGTCATCGAGATAGCTAGATTTTCGAGGATTTGATTAGTTTCTTCTGGAGATGCGCGGGTAAAGGAGAGATTCGTTTCGGGAGGCCGCACATTCTCGAGGGGTACGCCCATTTTGACAGTTTCATCAAAAAGAGTGAATCCGGCGTGTTCTAACTGTTGTATGGCCTCTTCCTTATCGGTGTTCACTAAGCAACTCAAGTAGGTCGCATTATACTCGGTGGCGAGTTGTATTGCAGTATTGAGAAGTTCCTTTACAGCATTAGCTTGATGTCGAAAGAGGTAAACTTGAATAAAGGGTGTACTTGCGGGTTGAAGATGATCACGGGGTTCTTTTGCGGCTACAATCAATCCCAGCACCGTTTGGTTTTCAACGAGAACCCAAAAGGGAAACCTGGTTTCTTCAAAGATGGTTTTGAGTCCAAGGAATTGATCCTGATATGTGGCGATGGCGGCATCGGTGGAGGCAATGAGCTGCATATGCATCACCTTTAGTAAGAAAATTTACTGCCAACCACTTAAACCTGGCGTTATTAATTTCAAACAAGAATGGCGATGTGGATATCTGCAGATAGGGAAAGGGTTAGTTCACCTTGGATTGATCTTTGGCTAGAATGACAGGGATTGGTAGGTTACATGAAGGACAGCGACCTTGGCGGGTTAATCGTACCGAAATGGTTTGGATGCCTAACCGCTCAATGAGGAGGGCGCCACAATTACTGCAAACAGTGTTCGCTCCTTGGTGTCCTGGTACATTGCCTAAGTAGACATAGTTCAAACCAGCACGAGTCGCTGCTTCAGCTGCTGCTTCGAGCGTCTTGATGGGCGTGGGAGGAAGATTGCTCATTTTATGGTGGGGATAGAAGCGGAGAAGATGAAGGGGCGTGTTTTCACCCAGTTCAGAGGCAATCCATTGGGCCAGGGTTTCCGCTTCTTGGATATCATCGCCAACATCTGTAACGATGAGGTTGGTAATTTCGATGTGGATTCCTGCTGTTTTCATGGCTTTAAGGCTCTCATAGATAGGCTCGATAGAAGGAACATTACAGAACTGTTTGTAAAAACTGGGATTGGCGTTTCCCTTGAAGTCTACAGTTGCAGCGTCGAGGTAAGGGGCAATTGTCTCAACAGCTTCAACGGTCATGTACCCATTAGTGACGAAGGTGTTGAAGAGGCCATTCTCCTTTGCAATCTTCGCTGTATCATAGGCGTATTCAAAGAATATTGTAGGTTCTGAATAGGTATAGGAGACTCCTGTGCAACCTGTTTGAAGTGCCATGTCGATGATAGTCTTCGGAGACAGGGCACGCCCCACAACATCGCGTTCGTGGCTGATTTGCCAGTTTTGGCAGAATTGGCAACGGAAATTGCACCCGATGGTGGCCATGGACATGACGAGGGATCCGGGATGAAAGTGCCAGAGTGGTTTCTTTTCGATGGGATCGGGATTTGCAGAGCAGGCTTTTCCATACACGAGGGAGTAGAGGGTGCCATTCTCGTTTTTTCGAACATGGCAATATCCCATTTTTCCATCAGAAATGGTGCATCGTCGTCCGCAGAGATGGCAATTCACAGCTTTGTCTTCTAATTTCGAATACAGCATTGCTTCGTGCATATTGTCTACCACATGGATTTGATTATCGAGAGGTAAAAAGTTCACCTCTTCGAGATATGAAACCGAACCGATGCTTTTAGTAAGCGAATACAAATCCATCCATTCGAGCGCTTCAGCCTCTTTTATGTTTCAAAGCCGTATAATCTGAAATAGAATGATTCGAGCAAAATTACTTAGGTTCCATTAGAGGGATTTTAATTTCGAGTGCAAGAGCAGCATCTTAATAAGATAGTTTCCAGTGACGGGTGATAGGTGAATAAGGTTGGGTAAAACCTACGAACTTGGAAAACTCACGATTGCAGACCACGAAAGTCAAACCCTTACTGGAGCCTTCGGTCTTCAAGAGGAAGAGTTTGAAGAAATCGTCAATACGGCGCGAGAGGCTTGGAACCATGAAGACACCGTGTCTGAAAGCGTTGAGTTTCTGGCTAACAAGCTAACTGGCTCTGCGTTGGTTCTGGGATTACTTATTCTCGGACGCATCTGGGAAGAAAACAGTATTGAAGAAGAAACCGAAGAGTAACCGAACTCGCCACAATATCCCTCTTTCTTATTCTGCGAATAGGTGAAGACCAATCCCATCAAATCTAGAGTCAGGTCGTTGCGCAATATGTTCAAGAGCCATCGAATCTGACAAAGAAAAACGCCTTCTCCGCTCCACCGAAAAGGTATATGTGGTTCACGGCAAATGCCTCACGCGACTACGGCGATTGGCCTGTGACATGGATGGTCGAATCCCTCCGATCCCAACATTGACTCGGTCGTTAACATTACACGAATTTCTGCTAACTAAGCGCCCCAAGACGGGATCAGAAATCCTCAGTTGTGTAGTTTACTTTTTCCAAGTGCAACATATTGGCGATGAAGTTCTTACTGTCGACTGCATCAAAAACCATCTTCGGTATTCACCGTATAAAATCACTAACATCCAAGAAGCTGCCGACCACGCTATTGATCTTGGATTAATCGGACATCTCACCTTAAAGGATACAACCCACTACATCATTACAGCCAAGGGTCGGAAAACCGTTGAACGGCTCCCCCTAACATCTAAATAAGAACAGCGCTTGGGCTTCTTGAACGCAGGTAAAGTGTTCCGGATTTAATCTATCTTGGAAGTTGACTTGCGTAAGCGCGATACTCTGCTCAGTTTGCCTGCTCTGATGCCCTGTCCCGCGTAAAGATAAGATAGCGCTTTGGAATTTTAATGAAAAGGAGGAAAATCGCTTGGGCTGCTGCACTAGGGGGCAACCCTGCTCTGGTTCGTCTTAGAGCACGCGCTGCTCAAGGTAAGAAGCGAAGATGCGTTTCTTGCGTTGTTCTTCTTCTGTTTCAGTATGCGGTGTTTTCGATGCTACATTTTCGGGTTGAGGTGCCATGATTACCTCACCTCGAGGCTTTATTCTGTAACCTCGCTCATGCGGATTGGCCAGGTTACCTTTGATGGTGCCGTTGATGCTCGAAATACTAACGCCCACCGTCATTTAATTGTCACTGCGTGTCCCTGAAGTGTCACACCGGTATATTAATATTACCGTATGTGACAATAATTAATTGTCAAGAGCCAAAAAAATCACTGACCCATGGATGGATGAGAATGGGTGGCATGAAAGAAAAGGATACTCCCAAAGATTACGAAGATTTTGTTACAGAGCAACCTGAACCCATTATTTTTTTAACAGAAGAACAGGAAGCCGTCGTTGGTGATTACCGGGAAATCATCAAAGCCCTCATAGGTAAGAATCGTACAGCAAAGGAAATCTACGCACTGTATTGGAACGCAGAGAAGGAGAAGTACACTAAAACCATTAAAACCGTGTACCGGCACCTGGAAGCCCTCGAAACAGCAGGCCTCATAAAAGTTTGTGGCCATCGCAAACCAAAGGATTGCCGAATGACCGAGCAATTGTATTGTCGCACTGCCAACATCTTTGTTCTGCAAGAAGACAAAGCCAAACCCAAGTGGTGGAAATCCGAGAAAGGATCTCAAATAATTGACAAGTTAACCATGTTAGTCCAAGAACTATTCGATGTCAAACTTGAAGATGAAGCCGTATTTCGCAAAACGATGGAGCAGTACTTTGAACAGCATGATGGAACCATCATGGAGTTGTGGCGAAAAGTACCAAACAACGAAGCACTTTCTGCGTTTTTCAGCGAAGTGAATTTGTACGAAATTAAGTACTACTCTGATCTCGTTGCGACGATGGGCGTCATTCTTCGGAAACCCGAAATCTGCAACCAGATTAAGAAGCTTCTGACCAAGTAAGAAGTACAGGGGCCTCCAAAATTAGCCATGGGTTTCAGCGGCTTGAGTGAGAAATCGACTTCATAAACCGCTAGGGATTATGTGGAACTTGGAGTTACGCTAGCGAGGGGAGAAATGTCGCCTAGGTAACTTCGCTGCATCAACGAGCAAAGCATGGTGAACACTCGTTTCACATTCTCACCCGTTTTCGCTGAACATGGAAGGTATTGGTGAATCTTGTTCTGCTTACAAAAGGCTTGAACTGCTTCTACGGAAACCACAGGCGATAGATCTAGTTTATTCCCCACAAGGACGACAGGAAATTCGTGTGGAAAGGGATTATAGGAGACGATGTCTGTTAACCATTGACCGGCTGAATCCAAGGATGTGGGATTAGAGAGGTCAAAGACCAACACGAGCCCAGCGGCCCCTTGGCAGAATCGTGACATCAGGCATTGAAATCGTGGTTGACCGCTCAGGTCCCAGATGCTCAGATTCACTGAACCGAGATCATTCTGGCAGACTTTTTGAGCGAAGTTGACTCCAATTGTGGGAGCCACCTCCGTAAAGCCCTCAAAGATGAAGCTGTTGACTAAACTCGTTTTTCCCACACCAGTGGCGCCCGCGATGAGAACCTTGGCGAGTAAAGGCTTGTCATACCGCATTGTACTTCTCAGTGCTTCACTTGCAAGCAGCCTTTTAGTCTCCACACATCTTCAGTACTTGAACTCACAGAATTAGTCATCGAGTTGTCCAAGCATTTTTTCAAACCAAAGTTCTCGCAGACCAGTGTACCGTTTGGTGGGGTATCCAAAGATGGCTTTAACCGAGTCGATTAGGGGACACTGACTGATTTCTTTGATGATAGGATTCGCATCGCGTAAATGGTCAACGATAAACACATTGAAGAGGGTTGGCATGGTCGCAGAGGCATAGGCATACCAAAATTGGATCGGGAATTTTTGTTGTAACCACTCCACCACTTCGCCGATCAAGGCTTTTTGCTCGTTTCGTTCAATACGCACAAGGAACGCGGTTGCTCCTCCAGCGTTGAGGTCCCAGGCAACCCGAAAATAGATGCAGGCTTGCGCTGCCTGCCTATCGCCAATTGATTGCCGTTTCACGAAGAATTCGTCATCTGAGCCTCCGTCCCCGAGGAATTCTTTAACGATTTTGCGGACCCGCCGCGGTGTTAACTGCGTTTCGCTGGCAATTTGGGAAAT
>JBHLMG010000021.1:0-44275 GCA_048938385.1 Promethearchaeota archaeon
AACTTTCCCTCACGGTACTAGTGCACTATCGGTCTTGGGACGTATTTAGGGTTGGGAATCGATGCTTCCCAGCTTCCCACGGGATTTCCGACCCATGGTACTCAGGGACTCCAGCCCAAGCCTGTTGTGTTACGCCTACGGGGCTATCACCCTCTATGGCGAAACTTCCCAGGATCCTTCGGCTTCGACAACGAGGCAGCGGCCGGGCCCTGCAACACCACATCTCCGCGTGGTTTCTCACACGGATTCAGTTTGCCCTTTTCCCTTTTCGCTCGCCGTTACTCAGGGAATCTCATTTGATTTCTTTTCCAGCCCCTACTAAGATGTTTCAGTTCGGGGCGTTCCCACTCCTCGAAAGGAGCGGCGCACATTATTAGCGTACGCCAGGAAGTCCTATTCGGCGATCTGCGGATAAGGCTACATGCACCACCCCGCAGCTTATCGCAGCTTGTCACGGCCTTCGTCGGCGCCCAAGCCTAGTCATCCACCAAGTGGCGTTGTTGTGTTGGCACTACTTGGAACCCACACTGATTCTGACTGGCGTTATCCAGGGTATGCGACCTATGCATAGCCATCATCGTGAAGACCAAGGAGAGGACGGGTCCTCCTAGGCTCGACACCCATATGCACGGCACATGGGCTGAAAGTGTTGGTAAAAAGGAGGGACGCACATTGAGCTACTTAAGGCTTTCGCAGCCTTTGGTTGCTCTTCACGGCTCCAGTCTTCGCTTTCGGGTAATCGTGCTAAATTAAGGTTTCGGTTCTCGCTAGACCCGAAGGCTACTTAGCCTCGATCTAGGGAGTATTGAGTACCGACACCTTTCCTTTTTAAAAGTTGTAAGTGCTGGGATGTGAAGGATCGACATGATTTCCACAGAACGAAAACGTGCACGGGACCTTGGGCTCGTTATCGGATCGCTGCCTCCTGGACCACAGAATGCCATTTCAGATGTGCCGGGGGTGCGAGTGGGACACGCCACGCTCATTCAAGGAGACGGCCCTCTGATACCGGGAAAGGGACCTGTCCGTACCGGCGTCACGGCGATTTTGCCCCATGATGAGAACCTCTATACGCAGCCTGTAGTGGGAACGGTGCACGTGATTAACGGGTTTGGGAAAGCGGTGGGGCTTGCCCAGCTCCTGGAACTGGGACGCATTGAAACTCCGATTCTCCTCACCAGTACCTTGAATGTGGGCTTGGTGGAAGATGCGGTGACCCAGTACATGGTTGAGCAGAATCCTCAAGCAGGTATCACCGGTCCCACTCCAAATGCGGTGGTAGCCGAGTGCCATGACGGCTACCTCAACGATGCGCAAGGAAGGCATGTCCGGAAACCTCATGTTTATGCCGCCATCCAGTCAGCTTCCCCTACCGTTGAGGAAGGGTGTGTCGGGGCCGGAACCGGTCTGATGGCCTTTGGATATAAAAGCGGGATTGGCACCGCGTCACGCATTCTACCCAAGACATTAGGCGCGTTCGTCATAGGCTGCTTGGCTATCCCTAACTTCGGTCGGCGAGGAGATTTGATTCTCAATGGCATTCCCAGTAGCCAGATCTTCGATTCATTAAACACCCAAACTCCAGATCCTACATTGCGACCTGAAGGAGGGTCCATTGTTGTCGTGTTGGCTACAAATGCGCCCTTGACATCACGCCAATTATTACGCTTAGCACGGCGTGCGGTCATTGGAATAGGACGAACCGGGAGCGTGGTATCCCATGGGAGCGGGGACTTCGTCATTGCGTTTAGTACCGCATTTCGTGACTCAACTACTAACGAGGAGCTGCTGGTTCAGCGAATGCAGATACGAGAATCCAAACTCACTGCCTTCTTTGGAGCGGTGGTTGAGGTCACAGAAGAAGCAATCCTAAATGGGCTTACAATGGCTGTTCCTATGATTGGCCGAGATAACCATGAAGTAGATGCAGTGCCTAGCGAACGGATCGCCCGGTTCTTTGAGCGTTAAGAGAGGAGCCTTCTACAAAGTGTGAACTGTTGTACTCAGTAGATTGGGATTGGGGCTGTTCCACTTGATGCTTCATATATAATTTTTCGTAGAAATCTACATAAACTGGGGAGATTCTATAACCGAGAGAGCATTTTGCGAGGATCGGTGTTCTATGTCGTCGGAAACTCGAAAAGTACAGGTTACTGGTGGCAGTAAGGAGGATGGAACCTACATAGTCTCACTTCCCAAGAATTGGGCAAAGACTGCAGGGTTGAAACCTAAGAGCGAGATACAGCTTGTGCCCTTAGACCGATACTCGCTTTTGCTGTACACCTCTGCCTCACCAGAGGCGGCGAGGCTTTCTGAAAGTATTGTTGAGACCGCCAAGGGTGCCCTGACTGAAGATGTTGTACGGAATTTTATCACTCAGTATCTTGCAGGGTTTGATATTATTCACCTAGATTTGAAACAGATGGATGCCGAACGGCGGGTGGCGTTGAAGGAGTCGATCCGGCGATTTTTGATTGGAGCAGAAATCATCTCGGAAACGACTGATAAGATCGTAGTGCAGTGTTTTTTAGGGCAAGCGAATTTGCCATTGTTAAACGCCTTAGAACGAATGGAGGCACTGGTATGTTCCATGCAACAAGATGCCGTGGTTGCCTTGTTAGAGAGAAATATGCGGTTAGCTGAAGATGTGGTGCAACGCGACCTTGAAGTCGACCGGTTCTATTTTTACATTGTTCGACAATTAACTGCAGCTGTTGGTCGGACGGACCGGATTCACCAGCTTGGTTTATCAAGCCCGCAAGCGTGTTTGGGGTATCGGTTAGTCGTAAAGAGCATTGAACGAGCTGGTGACCACGCTTCCCGATTAGCTGCAATTGCTGCAGTAACAAAGCTCCCTGAGGGTTCTCCCCTGGCGAGTATATTTACGAAGATGCATCAGCTCTCTGACACTGTGTTCAAAGATTCGTTGAAAACACTACGCGCCCTTGATGTGTCTTTAGCCCACGAGACTATTCGCCGTGTTGAAAAAGTTGTGCAACTTGAAGACAAAGGAATCCGGAACTTGCTAAGTGGGAAATATCCTGTCGAATCCGTACTCAATCTTCGGTTAGCCTTAGAGAGCCTACGACGAATTTCCGAATATGGCGCTGACATCGCTGAGACATCAATAAATTTGTCCGTCGAGCGGTAAGGCGTACCAAGTTTTATAGATCGAATTGGGCTCCGCAATATGCACAGAAGCGCGCATCTTCATCATTTTCTGTTTTGCAGTGGGGGCAAATTAGAGTGGTAGAAGTAGCATCTGTGTCTTCGAAGATGTCTTCTAAAATGGAGGTTTCAGTGAGCTGAATTTCATTGACAGCCTTTGCTGAAGTGTAAATTGGCGTCCAAAGAATTCGTTTGTTATCTTGGACGCCGTGTACTGGACAGTTCAGTAGCACCACGGTGAAATGGCCTTTAGTTGCAGCCTTCTTTGGTTGGGCAGGTTCTCCACAAATGTTGCAGCGGAAAAGCCGATCACTTACTGCGCCTATCCATTCAGTGAGACGGTTGTAAGGAAGAAATAGACGACGAACGCGTCGATGGATTGGGCACCGGACATACGCGGCTAAGGGCTGTAATTCTTTCTGTTTAGAAACAGGAACTTCATCAGCTTTCAGAAGAATGTAGGGACGCCCACAAGCGCAAGTTAGAGCACCTTTCCAGGCTACTTCGCTTTCAGAGTTTTCAGTGGAAATGATATAGTCCTCCTTGCTAACCCCGACGAGTGGAGATACTTAAGGTTTGGTGACTTGACCTACATAGTACTAAATCAAGCATATAGCTCCTCAGAGATGGCATTTTGGGTACAAGAGCTACTTAGGTGGTAAAGCTAGTTTTTTTACTTGAAGAAGTAAGAGCTTTACTAAGAACTTGCCGTGAAAGGCTTGTAAAAGCCTTCTCGACATTTTTTCCGGTTAGTGAAGATGTTTCAAAAAAGTAGGCGTTCAGTCGTCGAGCAAGCCGGTCTCCGGAGGTAGTGCTCACGACGCGTTGATCTACCAAGTCCACTTTAGTTGCCCATATGGTGGGTATGTAATCCTCGATTACTTCAGTGACTTCTGGTATCCAGCGTTTTTCAATGGCGCGAAAGGTTTCTGGTCGGGTGACATCAAAGGCGTAGATTACTCCTTGGGCTCCTTTGTAGTAGCGTTTTCGAAGGTGGCTAAAGCGTTCCTGGCCTCCTGTGTCCCACATCATTAATTCGACAAAAAAGCCGTCAATTACGGCTTCTTTTGTTACGATGTTGACAGCGATTGTGGTGAGGTAATCGTTGGTGAAGGTATTGGTGGAATAGCGCTTTATTAGCGAGGTTTTTCCGACTGCCCAGTCGCCACAGACTATGATTTTAAACCGGAACTTTTCTTGATTGCCTGTACTCAAAATGGTCCCCGCCAAGGCTATTTTCTTAACAGGAGCTTTAAAGCTGTCGTCAATAGTGAAGTGGATGGTTACACCTAAAGATTACGAGACTGGATGTTGAGTGGCAGCATACGGGCAGAGCGTTTTAAGAGGGCAAGTATGGCATTTGGGGTTTCGGGCTGTGCACCGTGTGCGGCCATGAGCAATGAAAAGTTGGTTAACTCGATTCCACTGCTTTCGGGGTAGTATAACCATTAGGTCTTGCTCTACTTGGTTGGGGGTTTTCCCGTTACTGAGACCAAGGCGTTTAGATATTCGGAACACATGGGTGTCAACGGCAATCCCTTCAACGATGCCAAATGCGCGATGGAGCACTATGTTAGCAGTTTTTCGTCCCACTCCGGGTAATCGAACAAGTTCCTCCATAGTGCGAGGGACTTCTCCGTTGAATTCTTCAATGATTACTTGACACGCCTTTTGTAGATGTCTAGTTTTTTGCCGATAGTACCCCACCTGGAAAATGTCTTGTTGAAGTTGTAGTGGATCTGCAAGGACATAATCTTCGGGGGTTCGATATTTTTGGAACAAGTTAGTTGTAACTCGGTTAACTTGAACATCTGTAGACTGAGCAGAGAGTATGGTGGCAACTAAATATTGCAGGGGACTTCGGGCTTTCAACATCAAAGGTTTTTGAGGATAATGATGCTCAAGCAAGTCTATGATTTGGCTAATTCGTGTCCGATCAGGAGTTTTTGTCACTGTCCTTACCATCAATGATATTCTGTGATGAGTAAATTCAATTTTTTCTTTTACCTACTGTGTCCACTTGGGTGAGAGGGGACAGACAAAAACAGTCATATATCACGCAGCAGAAAAACCGATTGTGGCCCAGAGATGAAGGACGGCTGCCGGTAGTTCCCTCGGGAACAGCTGAGGAAGCTCCAACCTCCCATTAGGCAGCGGTACGGCGCGAGTCGTAGAATGAGAATTCTGCTCTGGGAACAGCAACGACACGACCAATGTTGATATGACGATGATGCAGTCGAGGGTTATCCTTAACCCGAGCAACATGTTGGTGACAATATGTTTGATAACCTGCTGAGGACAGCGTTGGAACCGATGAAACGGCCTATCACCGTGGGAGCAAGCCCAAATAGGTCGCTAATGAGGCGCCTTCTGAAGCGACGGGTAGGGTGCTTAGCTAGATGCCGTCAAGCCGCTCGAGGCAACTTGTGTGGCTGAACAAAAGATGGGCTACTCTTATCACTGGGCCACACCTTTTTCTTTACAGGTGAAAAATCATGAACGAACCCCAAGTGTTGGTTCTTCGAGTGCCGGGATGCGATCCTAAAAAGTGTAGTGCCCTTAAACTTTCACGGCACAATTTGGTTCGACTAATTCGGAGTCCACGGCAAATTCGGGGGCGCCCTGTTATTCTGAATCCCTTTTCAGCTAAAGCGTTTTCACCTGCTGATCGTATTTACGCAGAAAAATCTGGAATTGTAGTTTTGGATTGTTCATGGAAGGAAGCAGAGGAAATGTTTCAAAGGCGTATTCGTGGTGAATCACGATGCCTACCCTACTTGGTGGCAGCGAATCCTGTTAACTACGGTAAGGTTGGGAAATTATGTTCAGCTGAAGCCGCAGCTAGCGCACTGTTCATTTTAGGTTTTGCTGAGCAAGCGCATGCAATATTAGCACCATTCAAGTGGGGTCCTCATTTCCTTGAATTAAATGCAGACCCACTTTCTGACTATCAAAGGGCGATTGATAGCAGTGATGTTGTTAGACTGCAACAACAATACTTGGGGCGCCCTTAGCCAACGGAGTTCAGTCCATTTCGTTATCTATCGGGATACGAAGGTTGTAAGCGATTGGACTTGCCATCGGATTGGCAAGAATTCTTGGGATGTATTCACCGAGGTCGAGAGCAACCAGACCAGGACCTTTATCTTGAACAGCAAGGAGACCAGCGGCTCCATTGACAAAACTGGCAGCACATGCACTATGAAAAGCGTCGACCCCTTGGGCTCGAAATCCAGCAACAAGCCCTGCTAGAACATCACCAGTGCCACCAACACTCATGGCTGGATGCCCAGTCCAATTTAACCGCGTTTCATTAGGAGTAGATATGATATCCACAGGACCCTTCAAGAGGACGAGGGATTTTAGGGTTTTTGCTAGATCCCGCACTTGCTGTGCGCGTTGTAGTAAGGGAATAGCAGCTTCGAAGCCGGCTATGCGTTTGAATTCCCCTGCATGCGGTGTGATAATCGCGTTCGCCCCAATGTTCATCACCCGAGATACCACCTTCAATGCGTCCGCGTCAATCACTAAGGGTTTTTTCATTTTATTTGTGATAGTCAATATTTTCCCAATTGTATCGAGTGTTTCATGGTGACTGCCAAGTCCTGGGCCTATAAGAACTGCCTGAGTATCGATTAAGACTTCTTCAATAACCAGAAGATCCTCGTTCACCAGTTTTTCATGTTTAAGGGATACTGGGATTATATCAGGAGATTGGCTAGTAGCCGCTGTGATTACATGGCGAGGAGCCGCGAGATAGACTAAATCAACACCGCTCCGCAGTGCCCCTATGGATGCTAGAATAGGTGCTCCGATATACTGCGGACTTCCGCCTATTATCAGTAAACGACCAAAGTCCCCTTTCTTGGTAAAAATCGATCGGGGTTGTATTGCATAAAGTACATCACCCGGACCAACATACAGTTCTGCCTCAGGTGGTATTCCAATATCAGCTACTACTAGCTTCCCAACTCGTTCCTTGTTTTTCACTAACCCAATTTTTGGTCGGTGAAATGTAATAGTTAGATCAGGTTGAAAGGCTTCAGCAAGGATTGGTTCGCCTGTATTTGGATGAATGCCCGTTGGAACATCGATTGCAACTTTGAAGCCTTCCATTTGGTTCATCATCTTAATAGCCTTCTCAAAGAGTTGGCTGGGTTTGCCTTTAACACCAGTTCCCAATAAGGCATCCACTATTACAGTGGCTCTTACAGTAGGTAACTCCGACGAATCCTTGGTGATATGGAGATCGACTGAATGCCGCATTTTCTGGATTATCTGCCAATTAGCGGCAGCTGGAGCATTTTGAATAGTCGTAGGATTCCCCAAGATAATCAAGCGTACTTGACGACAGCTAGGAGCGAGGTGACGGGCTGCAACAAAGCCATCACCCCCGTTTCCTCCTAAACCTGCAAAGATAGCAACACTAGGGAGTTTTTTGAACCGGCGAAGGATTTCTGTGGCTACTGCTCGACCGGCATTTTCCATCAGAAGTAGGCGTGATAGACCCAAATATTGAGCGTTTCTCTCGATGACTGACATCTCTTCTGCTGAGAGCGCT
Source organism: Promethearchaeota archaeon (assembly GCA_048938385.1). Lineage (GTDB taxonomy): Archaea > Asgardarchaeota > Hermodarchaeia > Hermodarchaeales > Hermodarchaeaceae > Hermodarchaeum. The sequence goes on from JBHLMG010000021.1 coordinate 7,730, forward strand.
TGTGTGGTGGGCATGGTGAATCAGTCCTATTCATTAATGAAGATTGGTGTACGATAAGCCTTTTGACCTGTTGTGAATAATAGCTAATTGGGGTCAACAATGCCAAAGGCGTATGTACTTATCGTTGCGAAAAAGGGTGTTAAAAAGGAGCAATTGCTCAAACCCTTAATGGAGATAGAGGAAGTCAAAGAGACCTATCAGGTCCTATGGAATTATGATATCGTTGCAAAAATCATTGTTAAAGATGTAACTCAGCTCAAGCACACGATTTTTTCCAAGATTCGAGAACTACCTGAAGTAGAGAAAACGGTTACGCTTATTGCGGCTTAGTAACGCTGAGTAAAGGAAACCTACCGCCGTTGACTCCCCAGGAGGTACCTTAGTTCATCCAATTCTATATCTCTAGGTGGTAGTACTATGTGTGCACGATAAGGATAACGATGCACCGTTTCTCCAAATTGATCTAGCCAAAGGAATAATTGGTCATACATTTCCTTTGCCTGTTCAATGGACCCCCATCGTGCCTCTTCGAAGAGATGATCCCATCTCTCAGTGAGCTCCTGAAGGACTTTTACCCATTCAGGATGCTCGATGAGGCGATAGCCTTCGTTTGTAATTCGGATGACGAGTACCACGCCAATCTCCTACTATGGTCACTAGGATGTAACTCTGCATCTTTGTTCAAAAGTTTTATAGCAAAGTGCTGTTGACTGAACAGCCAGTAGACTTTGAAGTAAATTGGGCTCGTAGCTTAGCTAGTCACACTCGGACTTCCGTTGTGGGTAAGGTTAGAGCATCGGGCTTTTAAGGAGGCGTATGAGACGAAGTGCCCTCCAAAGAAACCCGAGGGTCGCGGGTTCAAGTCCCGCCGAGCCCGCCACTAATTTTTAACTACTTCGTGCATTGATTGCTACAGACTTTAAATGGTGCAGGGGACGGGATTTGAACCCGCGCAGGCCTACGCCACTGGGACCTGAACCCAGCCCGTGTAGTCCCTGAAATGGTCCAAAATAAAAGGGAGCCCAGTTCAGGTTTGACCAAACTCCGGCACCCCTGCATGACCGTTCTATACAGGATTGCTAAACTAGGGTACGAGATAACTTTTTCTCTTATATAGGGGACACGATTAGTTGTGCCAGCAGCTCTGTTTGAACCGGTTCAACGATTCTGGATGCGACACCTTCAAAACGCTGCAGCGTTAGCTCGGCTTCGAGTGTTATCTTGTTTAAAAACCCGTAATAATCGCGATATCATTGGAACAGGTGCAGGTGGAGATACAACGAGGCAATTTGATTTCGTTGCCGAGCAAACAATGGTGAATTACCTTCGGCAGTATTCATCCTTCACCTTGATAAGTGAGGAGGCAGGAATTCAGCAAATTGGTACCGACCCAAGCGGTTTTGTAATCATGGACCCAATCGATGGAAGTACGAATGTCAGTCATGGCATCTCTGTTGCGTGTATCGCACTTGCGTTTGCTCGAAAGGCGCACTTCGAATCCATCGAAGTTGCCGTGATACAAGACTTGTTTTCAAGAAATGTATACCATGCCATGAAAGGGAAAGGCGCTTGGAAAAATTATCAACCAATTCACGCCCCCGTTGAGGACCATTTGGAACCTCATCTGATCGGAGTTGATGATGAGTTTCCCTCCTTACATTACGCTAGTGAAAAAAACAGACCGAGTGAGTCTAGAATTCAATTTACAAGGCATTTCGGCGCGAATGCACTCGAGTTGTGTTTTGTAGCTGACGGTTCAATCGATGGATTCATTGATTTGCGTAAGGTGTTTCGTGGCACTGACCTTGCAGCGCCCGCATTGATACTAAGAGAAGCAGGTGCCGCTTTAATTGATGAAACGGGTAAGGTTCTGACAGGCAGGTGTACGAATGATGAAAAGTATGCCCTTGTTGCAGCATGGAATGAGCAAATGGCAAAAAGACTCCTTGATTTAGCGCATGGTACAACAAGTTAAGAATTGCTCATTGATGCGCAGGTTAATCGTTTATCGTTTCAAGAATTGAGACGGCGTTCCAGATTCCCGTTCGTGCATGGCTTGGGCAGTTTGGATCTAGCGTAGCATCACCAAGACGGGAAATAGCATTCGATGCTCTAACAGCAGCGGAACCCAGCTCACTGTGTAGAAGTTCAATCGCTTCGTTAGCGGCTCGGCGTATATTCCGAGGGACCGTACTGTCTTCGCCAATTTGGGAGAGGATCATCGTGGCTTGATCGATTTTCTTCATAGTCTCCTCTGACACTTCGTTGGGTTCGGTAGGTTCAACCATAGTTAAGCCCCCTCGGCGTACTGCTAATGGGATTGGCTGTTGGAGGTAGTAAGATTACTTAAAAGCTTTTTTCACTGATAATAAGCTTAGTATGTCAGATGAGAATATCACCAAACACATGGGTCAGTTACTTCGAAAAGGCGCTGCCCTCCTCAATGTCGCTTGCCCTAAATGTAATACTCCGCTTCTCCGGCTAAAGGATGCAACGATGTATTGTGCGAAATGTGACAAACAAGTGGTAGAACAAAAAGCTACTACAGCAGGAGTGGATCGTGAAGTCGTTCGCGAGAATATATTAAACGCCTTGGCCACCCGCACGCTTTCCAGTTTAGAAAATTTATTGCAATCACTTCCTGAGCAGCCTCATCCTGAGGAGATTCGAGCTTTTGCAAGTGTTGCCAAGGATTTAATAGAAATTCTACGCGGAATTCAAAAGCTTCAAAGATAAGATGCTTCACTCTTCAGGTTCGTAATGTGCATCCAAGGCTTCTCGGATTTTTTGGGCCTTTATTTTACCAATTCCATGGATTTCGCTGAGCTGATCAGTTGTAGCGTTTATGATGGCGGTTATGTTACCAAACTGGTTGAGTAGTCGCTTTGCTAAAGTGGTGTTGATTCCAGGAAGCCCGGCTATGATGTATTCTTGAAGCGTTGACATGCGCAAAACAGGCTTCTTCCCTCGGAAACTAATGACCTGTTTTCTTTCAGTCTGTTCCTGTCGGGCGATTGCATACATGAGTGCGGCGGCTTCTTGGGGGTTTTTAGCATTTACAACAGGAATCTGAAAATCGATGATAGCTGACGAGAGGGCGCCTCTTACTGCTGCAGGATTGATGGCGCTTGATCCATACAGGCTTGCGCCCGTTATTAGAAGTAGCGGTATTGGAAAATTGTCTTTCAGATCACTGAGCTGCGAGAATAATCGTCGATCGATTATTGACTGAGCAAAGTCGTCTGCAGTTTTTGCTTCGACAGCGACGCGACTTGAGAGGAGATAATCTCCGACTTCTAGGGTTTCAACTTGGATTTCAACATTGAATTCTTTCAAGGCTTTCGTAATTGGAGAACGAAGCTCCCGGCTGTCGACAATTATGCAAATAGAACCTTCGTTCTGAGAGGGTGTTGAGTTCATGAAGTCCTTCAATGTAGATTGTTTTCTTGTTCGAGCTAGTTCTTGGGACATGTTTTGCATCTCCTTCAATGAAGCACGCATTCTTGCTTCGCGGTGAATTGCAGCCCAGTAATAACTTTGATCACGGGTTCCCAGTGCAACTAATACGATTACACGCCCTGGGTGCGTTCGTCCTGTTCGCCCTCTTCGTTGAATGAGTCGAACCGCACTTGGTACCGCTTCGTAGAAAATCACGAGGTCACATTCTTGGATATCTAGACCTTCTTCACCAACGCTAGTCGCCACCAGCACATTATAAGTGCCTTCACGGAACAACTGGAGAATCTGTCCTTGTTCCTTTTGGCTTAAGCCACGATCCGCTCCTCGAGTGGCTTGCCCCACAAAGCGAATAGGTCGAGTGCTGGGGAGCTCAGAGAGCTTGGTTTCCAAGAGTTTAGCTGTGTCACGGAATCGAGTAAACAGCATAATTCGTGAGTTGGGGATGTTAGAGAACTGTTGCGTCACGATACGTATTAATTCATTTAATTTCGGGTGTTCAATATTGGACTCGACTAGTTCTTCAATTAGTGTCAAGGCGCCTAATAGGTTGACATCTTGAGCCAGCTCTCGTACAGCTTTGGATGTTTTTCGCTTCGTTGACTCTTGCTGGATGCTTTTTAGGTATCGATGAAGAGCTGATACTCCTTGGGTTTCTAATAGTTCGATACAATGGTAGAGGCGAAGTAGTGCCGCGCAGTGAGAAACGAGTTGAAATAAGTGACTGGCAGGAGACGGTTCCGAGCTGATTTTTTGTTGAATTTGTCGTTGTATCTCCAATATTTGTCGAACAGAGATGTTCTGAGGTGAACTTGTATTGGTAAATCCTGTTTCTTTCAATTGAGCCAATCGGCGTTTGATGGCCTCTCTGATTTTTTGACCTACGAGGTGAAATTTTTCTGGCAGTACAATTTCTTGCCATTCAAAGTCTACTGGTGGTAGATAAGGAGCAACATCAGGACTTTTGCGTGTGCGTAATTCGATGCTATTGATGCCAAGGTTTGCAACAATTTCACGGACTTTTTCAATTTCTGAACCCGGAGAAGCAGTCAAAGCTAAAAGCAGAGGATTTTTCGCGTTTTTGAGATACTGCTTGGCAATGAACACATAAGCGTAATCGCCTATAGCTCGGTGAGCTTCATCTACCACAAGGAGCGAGACATTCCCTAACGTATAGCGGCTCGAGAGCAAATCGTTCTGTAGAACTTGTGGAGTCATGAAGGAAATTTGGATCTGTTCCCACAGCTTCTGCCGTTTTTCTGGATTTATTTCACCGGTCAGTTCTGCTAATTGGTCTGCTGTTAGGTTCATGAACTCTTGAAAGGTTTTCAGGTGCTGGAGAACGAGAGGTTTCGTTGGAGCAAGAATTACACATTTTGAGTTAGGATGTTTTTTAAGTTGGTAAGCGGCAGCTAGAACCGCGATAACTGTTTTTCCAACCCCCGTCGGAAGTACAACTAAGGTGTTCCACTTGACAGCGGTACCAATTATGGTTTCTTGGTACAATCTTTTCGCGATTGTGTTTGGTTTGATGAGAGGATGTTGTACATATTCCGTTTCAGGCATGCAAATCGCAGCATTCTTGTGTTAATCGGTGTAAAGCCTTGTCTGAAATCCTTTTATTACCCGCATTTATATTGAACTATATTCCACAAATTATTAGTTTGGAGCGTAACCGTAATGTCGAAATCAAGTGTTCCTTCAATGGTTGAAGCTGAAGTATATGAACTTAACATGCCCGGAAGTATCGTAGGCAAGGAAGTAATTGACGGAAGCGCACGCCGTATTGGTATTGTTCGTAGCCTTCGAATCACGCTGCCCCCGGGAAAGGTTGAATTACAAGTCAAGGGTTTGGGTGTAGAACTTCCGATAGATGTCTCCAACATCACCGCAGTGGGTAATGTGATTCAACTATCAAACACCGTCAAAGAAGCAGAAGAGATTTCCATTGCGGATGTTCAACGCCTCCGAGAAGAGACATGGAAAGAAGTCCAAGGACTTGTTATTCGTTAGAAAACTCTTATTATTGAAAGATAAGAGCGTTTATTTCTACTTGCCCAATCTTGAACGATAAGGTACGATTAGAGTGAAGAAGAAAAAGCCATACCTCGGTCCGCTGTTACTTGCATGGTGTGATACCTGCAATGTACCCCTCATAAGAAAAGCAAGATGCGGACGATGCGGAAATCAAACCCGCGATGTTCCGATTACACCACCGGGAGATGTTCGCCCTGCCTTTACCGCTGATCGAGAACAAATTATCAACTCCCTCTCCAAGCTATTCTCCCAAGATGTAGCACAGAAGCTAATTCCTTCTGACAAAATCGTACTTCTTAATGCTATTCCCGACATCGATTGTTGTGAAGAAGTAATCGTTGATGGACAAATAATTGGGCTCCACCGGTATCGCGTAGAAACTCTATCTTGGGAATTTATCCCTAAAATTGAGGGCGCTCGTCGGCTGGTTAAGCTTACTAAAGCAAAACAAGTGGTTATCGAGGATACTGCAGTAAGGTTCATTGTTGGTGGCGCCAATCTCTTACGACCCGGAATAAAAACCGCTGATTCAACAATAAGCCAAGGAGACTATGTCATTGGTGTTACAGAAGAAGGAAAAGCAATCTTCGTGGGTATTGCTATGATGACAGGAGCGGAAATGCGTACCAAGGAACGCGGTGTGGCTGTGAAGAAACGATACAAAGCTGAGCCCTCTGAACATCAAATTTTACCTAGTGGTCAAACCATGGAGCAGGTACTAGAAGCCAACGCAAAGCTTCTCCAACGAATCGAGCAGGAAGCAATCACCTTCATTCAACAGACTTCTGAAAAATATCATCTTCCAATCGCTGTCGCATTTTCGGGAGGAAAAGACAGTCTGGCCGTTCTTTTGCTAACCCAAAAAGCGCTTCTAGACCGTTCCTTTAATGTCATGTTCGTTGATACCGGAATAGAGTTCCCTGAAACTGTCAAGAATGTGTACTCGACGGCTTCTAAGCTTGGCGTAGAAAATCACCTTTTAGTAACACAGGTTAGCAAAGACCAGTTCTTCCAGGTTTTGAATCTGTACGGATTTGTCGCACGCGATTACCGTGTTTGTTGCAAGTCAGTCAAGCTGGGTCCAACAAGTCAATTAATTGAAAAGCATTTCCCAAAGGGGTGTTTGAGTTTCATTGGACAACGGCGATATGAATCGATTCGTCGTTCGGGGAGTGGGAGAATTTGGCGAAACCCATGGGTACCAAAGCAAGTCGGAGCAAGCCCAATCCACAATTGGACAGCGTTAATGATCTGGTTATATCTTTTCCAAGAAAAAGCCCCATACAATCCACTCTATGAAGCGGGATTTGAACGAATTGGCTGCATGTTTTGTCCCGCCTCAAACATGAATGAATTCGAGATCATCGCTTCTCGATATCCCAATGAATGGGAGCAGTGGATTAGCACTGCTAAGCAGATAGCCAAAAAGCAAGGATATGATCCAAAATGGGTACACCACGGGTTTTGGCGATGGAAAAAGCCACCACCTAAAGTCGTTGAACTCGCTTTGAAGATGGGCCTTGACCTCGAACCTTCAGTCGCGGACTCTTCTGAGGCTTTGATTTCCTATGATTACTCCATAGAACAGAGAGGAGAACCTTCCGGGGTTCTAATTAATGGTCGGTTTAGCAAGCCGATTAATCTTGTTAGAGCCGCGGCATTTCTTTATGCCTTGGGCGATGTCGTCTTAGATCTTGAACGAAGCATGCTCGAAATTAGTCTAACAGGTAACAACGGTTCAGGTCACGGCTTTATTTTTGAAACGGGATATTTCGTGATTTCGGGCGAACCCGTTAAGGAGACAGCAGAGTTAATTCTCAAGACCGTTCTCCGTGGACTCTTGTGTACTTCGTGCGGTACTTGTGCCACGCTCTGTTCAAGCGGAGCTATTGTGCTTGAGGAGAGACAGGCCCACATTAACAACGAGAAATGTATTCGATGTGGAAAGTGTCTAAGAGGTAAATGCCCCAGTTTGTATGCTACCAATTAAGCCAATTTGTGGCTTAGAAATCCTGCCGATCTATACTTCAGATGCGCTGCTCCTCTCTGGAACCTACAGATATACGATGAACCACTAACTTTTTCAGTGTTGACTGAGGGAGCGGCTTCTATGAGCGAGAATGTAAAGAGCACAATCTCGCTGTACAGATCGCTCTTCAAAATTCCGAGTAGCCATGTTCTTCTTTTAATTACCATAGCGTTAGCAATCATTGTAGGTGGATTAACTGAAGTTTTACGAAATTTTGCTGGGCACCTCTTCGCCCCTGTGTTTGTGATTGGCGCATTACGAGGAATGATAATTATATTGCCAGCAGCCATTTTAGCCGTGCTAACCCTCCGGATAGTCATTCGAAATCACGGATTTTTGACTGTGAACAGGCTTCTTGGTGTCGTAACAACCGCAGCAGGTATGTTTTTAGCAGTTTGGTTTTTGTCTACCCTTCTTGGGTGGAGCATAGAGCTTTTTTTCAAACTCAATTATGGACCGCTTGCAGGAGCAGGTATTACTACCATCTTCTACTCACGTAGTCTCATTTTAGCCGCGGCTATTATTTCAGCAATTATCCTCCTTGTAGTGCTGAGTGTTAGTAGAGTAGGTGTTGTTATCGGAGCTTTTCTTACTCTAGTTTTCCCAACTCTGTGTGTTATATCGTATATATTCACTGAGCCCTTGTTATGGGTTGGTGGTTGGGTAATTTTTCTTGGAGTATACCTAGCCAGTGCCTTCCTTTTTATTAGTGCGTCTTGGATTCTTGTTTCCCTGGTTGGGCAGCCATTGAAAAAAGTCTTCAATATTAACGGAATTCAACTGTTCCGTGGTTTTCTTGAAGTCTGGATGGAGGGGAAGGCAGATCTCATGGAAGAAAGCCTCACTCAAATTGGGCAGGAGAAAACCCTCCCACTATCAGTGGTGAAGTTTAAAACGGAGTCATTAGACCCGCGGCTTGTTTATGTGGTAGCCGGTGTTCATCCGGGTCCTTTCAAGAAAACCGGAAGCAGTGCATTACCCAGTTATATTGCCAAGTGGGGTCATGATGAATTGGGTTCAATCGCTTGTGCACCGCACGGCACTGCAACTCACGATCTTAACTTGGTTTCAAAAATTGAAGTTAATCGCTTTATAGAAAGTTTACGACGCGCCTACGCACAGACTGCTTCTGTTGGAGAAGTATCTCAGTTTGTTAGATCCACCTCTCGAACTATCCAAGTGGGTTGCCAGATTTTTGGTGACACCGCTTTTCTTACCGTCACTCGATCACCTTATGAAATGGACGACATTAGCTTGAAGGTAGCTAATCGCGTCTGTGAAGAAGTGAAGAAGCTGGTTAAGCGTTGTGTTATCGTTGACAGCCATAATTGCATGACAGCACTAAAAGAATCAGTTTATGAAGATTCAGAACTCGTCCCCGATCTCATTAGCGCTGCAGTAACAGCTACACGCCAAGCCATAAAAACTCCCCGTGCCACAGCACATATTGGAGTGGTAACACAAAAGAAAACAGGATTTTCCGCCGACAAGGGTATGGGCCCTGAAGGCATCACTGTACTAGTCGTTGAGGTTGCAGGGCAAAAAACTGCCTATGTCCTCATCGATGGAAACAACATGGTTGTGGGACTTCGAGAGAAACTCCTCCAAGACCTGGTACCTGTAATAGTAGATGCCGCAGAAATAATGACGACCGATACCCATGAAACCTCTGCCATATCAACACGCAACGGATATAGCCCAATAGGAGAAGCAATATCGCACCCCGCTCTGAGCAAGCTAATAGTTAATCTGGTTAAGGAAGCAAATAGTACTCTTGAACCCGCCACCATTGAAATCTTTCAAGGCGACACAGACCCCTTGGTAATCATGGGCGAAGGGAATGTGGAAAAACTCACTAGCCTAATATCTGTCTCCGCACGCGTTGCACAACGCGTGGGAATAATCGCTTATGGAATCGCGTTATTGATTACCCTCTTTCTTCTTTCTATTCTTCCAATTTTCCTCCTAATGTAGCTGTTCATAACTTTTTTTAGAGGAAGGTATGTTTGGTTACGCTATCCACACTGGGCGGATTCAACATGAAACTCTTTGAAATTCGTTTCCATGGGCGTGGCGGTCAAGGTGCTGTCACGGGTGCAAAAATCCTGGGCGACGCAACGCGGATGGAGGATAAGCACTTTCAGGCCTTCGCACACTATGGCGCTGAGCGACGAGGCGCTCCCGTAATGGCGTTCACACGAGTAGCAGATGAGCCCATTCGAATACATAGTTATATCTACGAGCCAGAAGCTGTTGTCATTCTCGATGAAACACTGCTTGAAAACCCTATTGTGCAGAATGGCATTAAAGAGGGAATTTTTGTAATTGTCAATACGCCACGATCACCTAAAGAGATCAAGCTTAAGGTGAAAACGAAGGTTTCGACTGTCGATGCGACCAAGATCGCCTTAGAAAAAGGAATTCTAGTAGCAGGCATTGCAGTAGTCAACACCATCATGTTAGGAGCCGTTGCCCGCGCCACAAACATCGTTTCTATTGAAAGTGTAAAGAACGCAATTCGCAAGACGCTAGCTGACCTTCCCGAGAAAGTAGTCGAAACGAATGTTGAAGCTGCCCAACGCGCATACGATGAACTAAGAACGGAGAATTAACCATGACCCCCCTCAAGCGAGAACTACCAGAAAGACGCATCACCTGTATTACTTACCCAGAGCCCGGAGCAATGGGTCGAACAGGTGATTGGCGTATATTTCGTCCAGTCGTAGATAAGGAAAAGTGTACTGGTTGCCAAATCTGCTGGATGTATTGTCCAGATGCCGCAATTACCATGGATGAAGATAACAAACCTATCATTAATCTTGAATACTGTAAAGGTTGTATGATTTGTGAAACTAATTGCCCGGTAAAAGCCATTAGTCGTATTCGTGAAACAGAGGCAGACATTAATCTAAATGAATAATGAGGTAAAAGAAATGTCTAAAATTATATCAGTTACAGGGAACCATTCAGCCTCATGGGCGGCACGGACAGCTATTCCTGCAGTAATTGCGGCTTATCCCATTACTCCGCAAACTACTATCGTAGAGAAGATAGCAGAATTTGTTGAAAGCGGTGAACTAAAATCAGAATATGTTCGTGTAGAATCTGAACACAGTGCCATGGCTGCATGTATCGGGGCATCTGCGTTAGGACTCCGAACCTTCACAGCAACATCTTCTCATGGATTAGCTTTAATGCACGAAATGCTTCATTGGGCTGGACGTGCACGGTTACCTGTGGTTATGCCAGTCGTTAACAGAGCCCTTGGTCCGCCCTGGAACATCTGGGTTGACCATACAGATACGATGGCACAACGTGATACTGGATGGATTCAATTTTATGCTTCAAATAATCAGGAAGTCTATGACACAGTCCTCATGCTGTTCCGCCTATGCGAAGACCCCAATGTCCTGCTTCCAGGAATGGTGGCATTAGATGCGTATATCCTCAGTCATACATTTACTTCCATTGAAGTTTATGATCACGAAGAAATCACCGATTTTCTCCCCACATACGAAGCCGGACATTGGAAAATGGATCCAAAGGATCCGATGGCAATGGGAAATATTGCTGGGCCTGAATATTACTACGAACTAAGTTATGCTATCCATGAAGGTTTTGAAGCGGCACGAAAAATAATCCCCGAAGTGGAAGCTGATTTTAAGAAGCAATTTGGTCGATCCCATGGCGGTTTCATCGACACGTACCAGTGTGACGACGCCGAAGTCATCTTCATCGCCTCAGGGACCATGGGCGAAGAAGCTCAGCTTGCGGTCGAAGAACTTCGAGAAGAAGGAATTCGTGCAGGATCAGCGCGACTCCGTATCTTTCGCCCATTCCCTGCTGAACAAATTCAAACCCTAGCAAACAAAGCTAAGGCGTTTGTTGTGGTTGACCGGAGTCTTTCATATGGACATCTTGGCGGGGTCGTCACCGAAATTCGGTCCGCCCTCTATCGTGGAAGGCAAACCATACCCGTTCAAGGCGTGATTGCGGGGCTTGGTGGTCGAGATGTTAGCCACATTGACATTAAAAAGCTAATAAAAATCGGTTTTGACGCGGCCGATAAGGGTGAAGCAAGACCAGACATCTTCTATGGATTAAAAAGGTGAACAAAAATGGTAGCGATTAAAGAAATACCACGGGACGAATACATTGAACTGGGTCATGCGGCCTGCGCAGGTTGTGGTGCCACCATCGCAATTCGCCACGCCCTTAAAGCCCTTGGAGATAACACAATCCTCACCGTCCCCGCTTGCTGCATGTCTGTTATCCAGGGTCTCTATCCTAAGAACGGGCTCCATATACCCGTCTTAAATACAGCCTTCGAGACCGCAGGGGCCGCAGCTTCCGGTTTAGTCGCCGGTCTCAAATTTCTCGGCAAAGACAAGGACATAAATGTCATGGCGTGGGCAGGCGACGGGGGTACCTATGACATAGGTATCCAAGCCCTCAGTGGCGCTGCTGAACGCCAAACCAACTTCATCTACACCTGCTACAATAACGAAAGCTACGGGAACACCGGACAACAACGTTCTGGTGCAACGCCTTATGGTGCCTTTAGTACAACAACGCCAATCCTCGGAAAACAGGAACACCGGAAACCAATGGCGCGCATTATGGCAGAACATGGTATTCCGTATACAGCCTCCATCTCAGCGGCATATCCTCGATTAGTTTTTGACACTTATTCCAAAGCAAAGCAGATTGTAGGAACCCGTTTTATCGAAGTTCATGCGATGTGCCCAACAGGTTGGCGATGTGTAACTTGGGATAGTGTCAAATTTGGGAAACTAGCAGTTGAAACTGGCGTGTGGATTATGTGGGAGAAGGAGGGGGAAGAATGGCGCTTTTTGGGTCATAGTAAACGGATTGGAGAAGGAAAGGTGGAACGAAAGCCGTTAATGGAATACTTGAAGCCACAAGGGCGATTCCGGACCCTCATTAAAGACCCTAACCGAGTGAAAGAGTTTGAGCGGGGTATTAATCGAGAGTGGGAGATTCTTAAGAAGCGAGTAGGATGTTAATATCTCAGCAGGACCTACGGTAACAACAGCGTGTTGTGTGTTACTGCGTGGTGAATAAGTTGACATTGGAGTTTTTAGAAGAAACCCTCGAGGTTGACGATCTTCTGATTAGAGTAGCGATAAGTCCGCTAGCGAATGGGCTGTTATTGTTGATAAGCGACCGGGAACACCGGTTTGGTACAATTGCAGTGGGAGTACCGAGCCCATTTAGTGAGGTGTCACCTGTCGCAACATCGTGTCTGGTCGGGACGCGGTTTCAATCAGAGGTGCGTGCGATCGCAGATATTGCCGCACAGAAAGTAGAAGGGATCGTTGTTGTAAACTTGTTTTTATCACCTGAAAAGGCACCGAAGATTTCGGCGGTTTTAACGGCAGTCCGGCAATCGCTGCTAAAGTTTGAAGCCAAGCAACGGGAAAATCCTTTGTAGACCAGGTGACTCGCGTGGAAGAGCAGTAGAGTTATTTGTGATTGAGGAAGTGTTTCTAATCGTGGAGGTTTGAATGTTGGTCTCCGAAAGATGGGGGTTCATTAAAGACCCCTTGTATGGATTTGTGGCGGTCACGCCATTGGAGAAGCGAATCATTGATACTCGAGTGGTTCAACGGCTTCGTCGTTTACGCCAATTATCGGGGGCGGAGTTTGTATATCCGGGCGCGAATCATACCCGGTTTGAACATTGTTTAGGTGCGATGCATCTTGCAGGCTTGCTAGCAGAAAGCATCACAGAAGATGAACAGGAGGTGCAAGCCCTCCGATTGGCGGCGCTATTACATGATGTGGGGCATGGTCCGTTCAGCCATATCTTCGAAGAAGTGCTAGCAAAGCGTGGACAGAACCATGAAGATATTACAACCTGGTTAATACAGAAGACAGAGTTAGCTGATATCTTGAATGATGCCGGTCTGCGCTCCAATGAAATGAGTACGCTTGCTATTGGAAAATTACGCAATAAGAAGCGGGAATTTTTGAATCAAGTTATTCGAAGCTCAGTAGATGTGGATAAGCTTGATTATGTGGTACGAGATTCATTTCATACCGGGGCAGAATATGGGAGCGTCGATGTGTTCCGACTTATTTACACAATTGAGCTTTTCGAAGGCAATCTTGCCGTAAATACTACCGCGATCACCACTCTTGAGGCGTTTCTAATTGCTCGAGTGCTCAGCTTTAGGAGCATTTACTACCATCGTGTCTGCCGGGCAGTTCAACGCATGCTAGCAGATGCCTTGATGTTAGCTGATGAAGAGCTGGGATTATCTAGCTTTACTGAACCGGAAGAGTATCTTGATATGGACGACTATACCATGTGGACGCATCTTAAGCAGTGTAAGACCTCTCATCCCATCCTGGAACAACTGGAAAGACGAGAGTTGCTGAAGTGCGCTTATACGGTGGAATCTTTTGTTCAGGAGCACCCAACTATTGATTTGTTGGATAAGGAGGGAGTTCGCAAGCAGATTGAGGCCGAGATTGCAGTTAAGGCAAAAGTGGATGTAACGGAGGTTCACCTTGATTCACCACTTCTCCCCTCAGTTCCTTACCGCCATTCTTCACAGCTGGATCCGATGAAGATTCCTGGATTTGCTTATATTGGTAAGAAGAAAGTAGCCGTTGATATCGTCGAACTATCTCGAGTCATTTCGTCTCTGAGAGGCTATCTTGACATCATCCGCGTTTATTCAACGGCAAAAATTCGTGATCGAGTCGGAAAAGCCGCTCAGGCGGTTCTAGGTGGAATTCCGTATGTCTCCGGAATTTCCATGTGAGAAGATCTTCAGATAAAATCAGAAAGATCGAGCTGCCGTCGGCGTTGAGGGATGATTTGTTTTATGTTGAGTTTTTCAAGAACCGCTCCAAAGGTGACTCTGTCCCCGCAGGTTATGAATACAGCATGTGGTTGGGCTTCATTCAGATACTCTACTAATTGGTGAAAATCTGCATGCGCAGATAAAACAAAGGATTTATTGACATTTTTCATCGGAAAGAGCTTTGCCCATCCTGTTGTCACAGCACGCGTGTATTTGTGCCCAGAGAATGTGCGGGGTTGTTGAATTTTTTTTGAGGTTAAATACGCATGCCCACCCTGTTTTATTACCTCGCGGCCTTCTGGAGTGTTTTCGTCTAGGAACTCGAGGGGAATTTTGTGGTTTTGATACACTTTTCCAATTTTAGCAATGGTTGAATCCACCACGACCGGTATGGTCAGTAAGGTGTTGAGGATTCGGATAACTTCTTGGGCTTTCCCCGCAGCATAAACCTGGAATGCAGGTATCCTTCTGGCTTTCAGTTCTTGACTGGTCCATTCGGCGATTTCTGAATACACTTTTTCACGCGGAGGAAACACAGCGTCAGGGCGCCCATAGGTAGCCTCCATTAAGAGGACATCGCAAGGAATAGGAATAGCGCCTTCGATAGTCAATGATGATGAAAGATTGAAATCTCCGGTATAAACAAGGCGTGCTTCTTTTCTTTCCAAAACAAATTGGGCTGCACCGAGCATATGACCTGCAGGCTTGATGTGAAGCGAACCACCATCCATGAGAGAAATAGAGTCACCTGGAAAAATCGGTTGAACATTGTGTGAATGTCCCCTTAGAGCCTGATAAATATCTAATGTTGCAGGAGTAGCAATTTTGGGGAGCGCGCTTTGAAATCCTACTGTATGATCTGAATGAGCATGTGAAATACAGGCAAGGGTTCTTTCTGAGCGCCACCGACTATGAACTTTGTTGGGATCAAATATAATGCGCTGTGAGCCCGCTTTAACGACAATGTTACGGGATTCGATGAGCTGGAAATCAGGTAGGGAGCCTTGCATTCTCAAGTCCCACGATTATATGGAGTCTGGTTTTACCGATGGAATAGGTCTTTTCCCGAATTTAAGCCTACTAGATGTTCACTCCGCTGCAAAGAGAGTATCTTAGAATTGAGGGAAGAACAGGTTAAAGACGCCAAGTTGGGCTAAAAGGACAACGATAAGCAGTACAACTGAAAAGACGAGAACTGTAACAGGACCGATTTTTATGCCTTCGCTGGTGTCTGCAAAGAACCGAATTAGGCCGGCACCTGCTGCTGGCATAGGACCCTCAGTGGATCGTTTCCGTTTTGATTTTGGCATAGAAGACCTCACTATTGGTGTATTCAGAAATCCTTAGAAGCCCAACCGTTTTTAAGGTTTCTTGAATTAACAATCATTCCGCTCTACCTCTTCAAAGAGCTATGGCAGAGATGGATAAAATGACACCAAATGATATCCGTGCTACCTATGATGAAATTTTTTCTTTGCTTGAGAAACATCATTCATGGATGCGCGAAACTATCAACCTCATTGCATCCGAAAATGTGCATTCACCTGCTGTACGAGAAGCAATGCAAGTAGATTTTAGCGATCGTTATGCTGAAGGATGGCCTGGTGAACGCGTATATGCTGGCACCAAGTACATTGACGAGGTCGAAATCATCGGAAATGAACTTACAAAGGAGCTGTTTCGCGCGGATTTTGCTGATGTGAGACCAATCAGTGGAGTGCTAGCGAATCTTAGCATTCTCACGGCTTTTACCGAACCTGGCGATCGGATGATGTGCTTGTCAATCCCAACGGGAGGTCATATTTCATCAGCGCGACATCGGTTATGGGGAACCGCCGGACGTGTACGAGGATTAAAGGTTCAATATTTCAAGTATGACGAATACGAATTGAACATCGATGTAGATGCCTCTGTACGCAAAATTGAAAGACTGCGTAAGAAGGGGAAGCATATCGATTTCTATATGTTTGGTGCCTCAGTGTTTCCCTTTCCTCATCCTGTCCAAGAAATCGCAGATATCGTGAAGGGGTATGGGGCTTATGTTAACTACGATGGAGCTCATGTTGCAGGATTAGTGGGAACCAACACTTTCCAAGACCCGCTCCGTGAAGGCGCGGACAGTCTAACTTTTAGTACTCATAAAACACTGCCGGGTCCTCAGGGTGGGTGCATCGTTGCACATGAACCGTTTGCGGACCGTATAAAAAGAGGAGTCTTCCCAGCGCTCCATAGTAATCATCACCTTCATCATGTAGCGGCAAAGGCTGTTGCCATGGCTGAAATGCTTGCCTTCGGAAAACCTTACAGTCAGCAAATTATCGAAAACGCGCAGGCGCTTGGACAGGCTCTAGTTGAAGAAGGATTCAAAGTCTTAGCAGAACACAAAGGGTTCACCAAGTCTCATGTGTTACTAATCGAAGTGGCTAATACCCCCTTGAGAAACGGACGAGTAGTAGAGGAAAAACTAGAAGCGGCAAACATCATCATCAACAGGAACCTGCTTCCTTGGGATAAACGGTTCGGGCGTGATTATATACGCCCAGGCGGAATCCGGTTAGGAACTAGCGAAGTGACTCGCCTTGGCATGAAAACAGACGAAATGTCTCAGATAGCGAAGTTCATGCGACGAATTGTATTTGATCAAGAAGAGACCAAGAAGGTTGCCAAGGATGTAACTGAATTCCGGAAAGACTATCAAAAGGTTCATTATGCCTTTGATACGGCACGAGATGCTTATGATTACATCAAAATGAGATAGAACCCCGGATAAGGAACCCTTTTTAACCGTCTTTGCCCAATTAAATTAGGGTTTTCTACACCGAACTATTTCCCCAGTTGGTATGCTCCTCTAGAGGCGTTTATTGTGAAAGTTATAGATGTAATGAAAACGGAGTTTGCTCGTATCTCAGTTCCTGGAACACGCGATACTGTACTAAAGATTATGTCAGAATCTGGTACGACTGCAATCCCTTTAGTCAAGGGAGATACCGAGGAGCTCGCTGGAATCGTCTCCCGATTAGATCTGATGCGCAAACCCGAAGAAGACCAGTTAGCAATTCTAATGGACAGAGACCCCCCAGTTGTTTCTGAAAACGACGAATTAGAGGATGCTGTACGAATTTTACTTGAACGTGGAATTCGTAGGTTACCGGTCGTTAATTCTAAGCGTCGATTAAAAGGAATGATCACTGTTCACGAGGTAATTCGCAAGGTCGTGAGCGTACAATTTCCTGATGAACTCATTACACCATTTGTAGAAAGAAAAATCACTACGGTTTGGGAAAAAACACCTCTCAAAGCAGCTTACACGATTATGCGGTTAGCTGGAACAGATGTTCTTCCAGTGATTTCAGAAAAAGGTGATCTTGTGGGTATCATCTCGGTAAGCGATATCATTAATCTTAGCAAAATTGTGCGTGAAAGCCGATCAACTTCTGTGTCGGCGGCAAGTGAGGGCACAGATTGGTCGTGGGATGCTACAACGGTGTTATATATTGCGACGAACGAGTTGCAACTTCCTAACAAGTCGGTCTCTGATGTGATGGTTGGAGGTATCGTCACAGCTTATGAGCAAGAAACAATTGGTGCAGCTATCAAGAGTATGAGACGCCATGACATTGATCAGCTTCCAGTAACCAATGCTAGTGGCGAACTCTGCGGTATAGTTCGGGATAGCAGCCTCCTGCGGATACTTTTACCAAAATAATCCATGTGTTCTACTATTTAGAAGCGGGAGAAAACTGCTTCAGTGTGATTTGTTTCTTGGTCTCTTCAGGGGGAAATAGTGAATCTATTACTTTTGTTGCAAGGTCTAGACGCTGCTGGTAATAGTGTGGTAACTGGAAGTCTTGAACTATTCTTGCAGCCAGATCTATGTATTTAGTAATTCCTGCTTTTGTTACAGTTAAAACGAGTTTTCCTGAACATTCAGGGCAAACACCTAGTAGAGGTATGCGACGGAACTTCTCATTACATCCTGTACACCGAAACTTTTGAGTTGAAAAGGCTCGAATGTTTCCGAAAATATCCGGTAGAAAGTGCGAGTCTAGTAGACGTTGTGCCATATCCTGCACATCTACCGCAGCGATAAGACGCCCAAGAGCAAGCTGTCGTTCTACCTTCTCCTCCATCGTTTTTAGTTTCGTATAGGTCGTCACGCGGGGTCCATTGTTAATCCCACTGGTATCATGAGAAAACCGTAACCCATACGATTCAGCTGTTGGTTCAATTCGATGATCGACCACTCGATGTGCCACCAAATCAAAAATGTCCTCAACATCTTTGGGATCAACGAACTGCATCGTTCGCTGATAAAACTCAAGGGGGTACAAGCCGCTCCCATCAATGTTGTGTGCCTCATCATCAATCTCCTTCGGCGAAATTGTCACACTCAATACCAAGGGCGTATCCATCGTTCCTCCCCGTGATGCTGGAAGATATGCGCGTGAAAAATTAATCATAGGATCTAGTGCTAACAACACAGAATCTTCATCTCCATCGGCGTTAC
The DNA here is from genome assembly GCA_048938385.1 of Promethearchaeota archaeon. GTDB lineage: Archaea > Asgardarchaeota > Hermodarchaeia > Hermodarchaeales > Hermodarchaeaceae > Hermodarchaeum. The sequence continues at coordinate 26,595 of JBHLMG010000021.1, forward strand.
GGCGCTTAGCTGCATGCCAGAAGGGGTGGGCGTAACAAACCCGGAGCGGAGTGAACCCAATGATGCGCCCAATAATGCCTGCAGAGGTGTGGGGTGCTAAACCGACGATGAGTTGTCCAACGAGATTTTCAGGGGATTTGAGTTGGTAGAAGGGCTCTAGGAGGTAAACTTGGACAAGGAGGTCGTCGATGAACTTTGAGATCCTGTACAGGTATTTTGCGCAGTCATAAGGAATTACGATGTCTTGAGTTTTGAGTTCCAGAATTTGGCTCCCATTGCGAAGGGGTGCCCCGTCGATGTCAAAGTGGTAGCCTAGGGCTTTTAACTGGTCAGGAGAAACCTGGATTTCTGAGGGTTTGAAGTGCGTGAGAGGTGCATCCGTCATATCAAACCGGACCGTACCGTCTTTATAGACGAAGAGGTCGTAACGGGCGCGAAGAATAGCTTTTTCAAGAATTTCAGGAACTTTATCCTGGCTCATCAACCCCTTGACGCCTTTGACTCTTCCGGGTAATCGGCCCCCCAATTGGTTTCTTGCCTTATCCAGATAGGATTTAATTGGTAGTTTAATTGGAGCATATGTGTTAGTCTCAGTCTCACAAACCTCGCACTTGTAGGATTTCTTTTGTTGATTGCAAACTGGACACCAGAAAATCTGCTCGGTTTCTTGATCACACTCGGGGCATTTTCTGAGAAATTGAAGTTCGTTACATTGGGGGCAAAGGCGGACATTGGCTTCAATGGGCACTCGGATTCTGTTTCCTGCTTTTCGAATATCCCGCATAGGACCTCCAGCGGTTCCTATCGGGAAGATCCCATGGGGAGGTGGCGACATGGTTCTTCTTCTGGCTTTTTCGGGACGCCCAATACGTGCGCCGATGTAGAAGGTGCCCTTAGGGTGGAGGAACACTGGCCAGTGTTTTTGTAAATAATTGATTACATCTTCTGTATCATCAATCAGGGAAGTAAAATCACATTGACTTTCACCCAAGAACAACGCAAAGAGAATTGGTGCTGATTCTGTAAAACGAATATGTGTATTGTTCAAATGACAAGGAATACATAGGGTTTCGAGAATGGGAGTAATATCATCGGTGACCGTGCCGTGCAGAGCTGTGACTCTATCTCCTTCGTATTCGGGTTCTAACTGTCTAACCCACTGACAAAATAACCGTAGCTGGGATGGGGAAAGATCTTCCCAAAAGTAAAGATAGCGGGGATGAAGAGGAACACCTAGGAGTTCTGAAATCATTAGAGCTTGCCAGGAGTCAGGATAGAATTGAAGCGGAAGATGGAGTAGGCGGGAGAGGGTTTGATTATCAATCGAGGCAAATAGTTTTTTTCGTTTATCAGGGGTCACGGAACGCAGATCAAGTAGTGCTTCTTGAGCCCACCATTCTGGACAATAACCCGCGGGAACTAGTAGATGATTGTTTTCTCGGAATTCACCATATCCAACCAGTAGATCGCCTAAAAAGAGGATTTTTTCGACAGACTGGCGGATTTTTTTCGCTTCATTAACTGAATTGACTCGAAGAATACTACCATTTTTCAGTTTCACTATCGGGCCGTGGATGGAATCCACGGGCAAAGCTACACAAGCTTTTCCAGGTCTTTCTATGATCAGTTGTGTTCCACAAGCAATGAAATTGTCCAAAAGGATCATAGTTGCTGGGTGAACCCCAAGCGCAGCTAGCCCCGTGTTCCTTGATCGACCATATCGAATCCGGAATCCTCCTCTGCGAGAAGGATATGCTAAAACGGGGCGACCTGCAATTATATCTTCAAGGTATTTTTCCTTAGGTTGTATTCGTTGTTCGACTTCTGTTTCGTCTGATTCTCGGGGCGCTAAATTATCAAGCCATTCCCAACCCGGAAGATTGAGTTGTTCTACAAGATTGGCTAATTTATGAGCTTTACCAAGCACGCTGTCGTTGAGAACTAGAATCGCGCCACCACGAAGCCTATTGGTTTCTACTCCTGGGATATCCCGGTATCCAGTAACCTCTACTTCAGCTGTAGGCTCTCCAGTGACTTCGACAGGAATACTTCGCGCAGCAAGCCGTACTTCTTCTGGTTTTGACGGATATTGCAGGTGAGATACTCGATTATACAAATCGATTTCTTCGACATACCGCTCAATGTTTTCTAATGAGGGTTTGTACCGGTCTAAGTCGAGTTGTTGTCGAACTGCGTCTGCGATTACCACCGTTTGGGCTGCTTCCGTTCCGCCTGCAGCCCGTATGGGACCTGCAAAAAAGACAGCGAGGTATCGACTTCCATCAACATTTGTTTTGATTTTTACATTAGCAATGCCTTCGATTGGTCCCGCGGTAATTCCTTCTGTCAGTATTGCCAAAGCGGTACGTATTGCCTGTTCAGCGGCCTTTTCAGGATTCCATCCTTCTACAGTAGCACTCTGAACTATTTCGCGAGCAATTTCAAGCGCAACAGAGTGCGTGGGCTCTGTTTCACTCAGTTCGCGGATTCGTTCCGCTACCCCTTCTGGTCCAACTAACCCTTCGACACGCCCAGCTACATCTTCAGCGGGACGCATTTCCACATCACGCGTTGGGTCTAGACCCTTGCTTCGGGCGGCTTTAGCTACCTCTTCTAAGGCGTGGGCTTGTTCTCGAAGCGATGCTAGGTAGGCTTCTTGGTATTTCAATTAGCCCACCCTCACAGTCAGGAATATCAGTGAGACAATTTCAAAGATTGCTAAAGCGAATCCTATTGCGACAGGATTGACGAGGTTGTCATTAATGGAAGGTGATACCAAATCTACCAAAAATAATACACTTGCAGCGATCAACCCGTAAATCCAAGGGATACCAATGAAATACCAAAGGGGAAGAAAAGCGAGGAAGCCAAAAACGAAGCCACCAATAGCACCCTCAAGAGTTCGGTTTCCTTTAAGCCGTCGTCTACCAAATTTTAATCCAATAATGGCTGCAGCACCATCACCAATCGCTGATACAAGAACAGCACTAACAGCTAACCATCCTGTGAGCATCCAAGCACATGAAAAATTAAACCAGATTAGGAGAAAATTACTGGTCAAATAGAGTGACAAAAAGATAAGTAGTGCGCCAACTGCGAAGTATACCGAAGCCCCAAGCTTTGTTCTTTCTGTTGGGCGCATAACCCGATCGGTAATATGTCTAAACGGAAAATATCCGTATACTCGAACCCGAGTAAAGTCAAATCCTATGAAAAATACAAGGCAAATTCCAGTAAAGCCTATAGAGAGCAGAGGCCCATGAATGGGGAGCATAATTTGAGTGCCAACCCAGTTTACGATAACAACTAAAATCATTAACGAGTGGAAAAACTTCCGTTGGAACTCCATTGTAAGTTTTGGCTTTGCCATTATCCCACACGACGATTATTCTACTCTTGTGAGTAAGGGAAGTACCATCGGCTATCAATTTTTCTAGGTACTGAACCTACCGGAGGATTATTGTGAACTTCCTGCCTTTGGGAAAAGGCTTTAAAGTTAAATACTGGTCAAATCTGCCTATCACAATAGGTGAAGCTCGAAGATGGAACGCTTGTTCCGCCAAATACTCGTTTGTGGCGTAATTTCAATGCTCCTTATCGCAATCACCCCACAGATGAGGGCTCTAGCTCAGCAAGATGAAGGACAGATAACTATTGTCTTTGATTTTAGCCATGATCAGCTATTTAGTCCTTTAAAGCGAAATTTCACAGAAGCAATCGATTTCCTGATTACACAGCCTGAGTATTTTGTACGAATTCTTGAAAGAGGAGAGCTTACAACAGAAAATCTGACCAGATCGCATATTCTTGTTATTTCGAACCCGGGCGAGAATTATACTAGTACCGAGCTTGAGGTTATCTCAAGTTATGTAGCCCAAGGGGGATCCTTGTTCTTATTAGGTGATTATCAAGTCGAAGATAGAGCCATTGGAAATCCTATTGCGTTAAATGATATCCTTCAAGCGTTACATGTTGCTGGTATCCGATTTACGACAATCTCTGCAGATAACGAGACCCAAGGAGATGCAATAATTGATCCAGTTAACTCTCAAACTCTTTCCTACTACATTATGGTGAACACAACCTATATCAACCTTGATCTACCTCGAGCAGTTATTGGCGCGGGTATTACTTCACTTATCATCGCAGGAGGATCTTTGACTTCTTCTAGTGGGGATTTGATTATTTCAACAGGAGCAGAAACCTCACAAGCCGTATCTGTTACTGGAGTAACGATTCAAAACCAGCCAGGGTGGTTAGCGGCTTTTCAAAATCAAAACGCTCACATCGTTTTATGCACTTCAACAACGATGTTTACTAATACTCTTTGTGCTGCAACTAATGCAAGTTGGTTTGAGTCATACGATAATGCGCTTTTATGGTCGAATATCTTCCGTTGGATGGCAATCCCTCTTATCCAAGATCCTACCCCAATCATGATTTTCTTTGTTGGAATCGTGTTGTTTGTCGGGATAGTGTTATTTGGTTACTCTCTTTTGCTTAAAAGGCGTGGGCGGTAGAATAAGTTACGGGTGAAGGTTTTAATCCAGCGAAGTGTGTCGCGACGAGCGCGAATCTTTGATTCCTCATCCCCATAATTAGTGGCAATTGGAACCTCTCCAATTCTGAATCCGGCTCGTTGAGCATCAATTAGGATTTCGGTTTCAGCAGAGAACCCATCGTCTCGGATGGGTATTAGTTCCAGGACGCTTTTCTTAAAAGCACGATAACCAGATTGCGAATCTGTCACTGGAATTTTAAAAAAAAGTCTTAGGGCCTGTGTCGTGAGTAGATTACTCAATTTTCGGATAAACGGCATTTCCTCTGATTGCGTTGAATATCGTGAACCAACAACGATATCGTAATCGTCTTGTATTTTGTTCAGAAAGCGAGGAATCGAATGGGGATTGTGTTGAAGATCTCCATCGATTGTAACGATTACATCAAAATTCTGTTTAAGTGCATACTCGAACCCTGTGCGTAATGCTGCACCTTTACCTTTATTTGAAGGATGAGTGAGGACTGTAGCTCCACCTTCTTGTGCAATCTTACCTGTGCCATCTGTACTACCATCATCTACCACAATAACGCGATTACAATATTTCTGAGCAAGCGTTACAACACGGTTAATTGCCCGCGATTCTTGATATGCAGGAATGATGCAACATACTTTCATCTTTTACCAGCGAAATTTACCAGTTAGGATGTTGCGTTATGTGAGAGAAAATGAAAAACTTTACTGTTCTTGTGGTAGCTGAGAATTCGTGGGTTTCGAAGTGGTTACTCGGCTGCGGGCACAGATATCAACAAATTCACCATACACATCAACTGGTTCAGTTAGAGGAGAAATCGAGAGAGTAGCTTGAACATCACAATTACTACAATGAATCTCAGCCTGGCCAATGTTTCGGTTTAACTCCACGCGTACTGCAGCACGCCCACACTTTGGACAATTGAAGATGGAGGGGATTGTGCGAGTTGGACGCCGGGGGGCAGTTTTTCTTCTTCGTCGACCCATTAGATTAACCTTCAGTGTATAGTGTTGAGTATCCTATGTAACCTCGGGCATATTAATACAGCACTACCTTGAACCTTTTCTTTCGAGGGCAGTCGTCAGCTGATCAGCTACTTCAATAGCTTCAGCATCGGAGAGCTGATTGACTGAAATTTCTAGCTCATTGGAGAAGTTGTTGAGGTTAATTCTACCTGATACAATGATTTCCTTCCCAAGCAAGGTTTCTTCTACGCTTCGAACTGGTTCATCCTCGTTACCAGATTGCTCAATTAAAGCCCTAGCATCAGCACTACTCATTCCAAAAAGCTTCTCTGCTGTGGAACCAATTAAACTTGCACGGATATTTTCTGTTCCGTCATCTACCACGATTTTCGCGATTAAGCGTGGTTCGAGTTGCTTAATGGTCCCACATTTTGGACATGTTATTGTAGAATCGCTAACCGAGACCTTCTTGAAGCATTTTGGACAAGAGTCGTAGACAGACTTTTGGTGAAAAACCTGAACGATAGTTCCTCGAATTGTTACATAATTGCCTTCAGTAACATCTGCTAAAATCTGGTGGGTTGAGGTCGGTAAAGAAGAAGCCAGTTGCAGAGTGGATGGATCTTTAATCTTAATATTAGGTGGATTTTGTGTTACTCGTGTTGATTCGTTGATATGGAGTTCTAGATCTTGTTGAAGACCAGATCGGCAACTAACTCCTTCTAAAAGGAGTTGAGTTCCAGGTTTTACTTCTACAAGTCGATCTGCTGCAGCACCCCACGCCACAGCGCGAACGCGCCCTGTGTCATCCGCTAAAGTGAAGACCAACCGTTTGCCTTCTGTACCATCCCGGCGTGTAAAGGTCCTTACACCTTGATTTTCAACTACAACGACACCAACGGCTGCAACGATTTCGCCCGGATTTAAATTCTTCAAAGCCTCAGGCTTTGAAGGTTCTATCTTGGAGGGACGATCTGAAGCAGAGCTAATTTGCTGAATACGACCGCGGCGCCCTAAATGCAGTTCGGGTTCGTTATTACGATCCAACTTTACATATCCACTTTCAATCCGGATGGTATCATTAACCACCAGTCTGTTGAACCATTCGCTTTGCTCATCCCATAAGACTAACCGGGTTTGACCAGTTGCATCCTGGATTGCTAGACTTGCGACGGTTCCTTCTGAGTCACCTCGGCTAAAAGTTGAAATTCGGTATTTAGCAACGATCTCGCCCTGAATGTAAACATCGTCCAATCCCTCTTTGAGAGCCTTAATTTCCGTTAGAACCCTAGTTGCTTCAGGGAATTCTTTCGGATCAACATCGGGGGGGTTTATCATAATTCGACTTCCGCTTCCAAGATGGATTTCGAGTTGGTCTCGAAGACCTGTTCTCACACGACCATTAATAACCCGAATTATGTCGCCTTCATCGAATTCCTGATCCTCTATGGGTTGTGTATGGTTATTCCAAAAAGTAACTCGAATGGAACCGGTTGAATCGCTTCCAACGATACTGGCGACTTTTCCTTCTCCGCCTTGCTTACGCTGAAAGCTTCGCACAGGATAAATCCGAAGTACCTTCAAGTTCAATGATACTCCCGTCATCCCTGCCACGAGATCGCGTACGGTAAGTTTAAGCTCGGGAGTTGGTTGTCTTTCAAATAGGTCTAAATTTAACTCACGCGCTACCAAGGAGGCCGCGCCCTCATCGGTCACATAGCCATTCAGTTCTTTCTTCTTTGCTTCAATTAATCGGAGCACTTCCTCTTTGGATTTCCCGGATTTGCTGACAATTAAATCCACAACTTCACCAAGTTTAAGTGGCACGCGTTAAAACAACTCCCTAGCATGATTTGATTACATCACAGGCTTTTTGCAGCCTTCGTATTAAAACATGCCTTTAGAATGTTTATCTCGTGGGGCGAAAAGTGGTCGACAATGTCTTTCAATCGTTGGATCAGCGGCTTATTCGAGAGCTAGTGAGGCTTGGGTTTGATCAACCAACACCTATTCAGACCCACAGCATTCCTCAGATACTGAACGGTAAATCGGTATTACTCATCGCGCCCACTGGTCATGGAAAGACAGAAGCCGCGTTCTTTCCCCTCATCCATCGACTCCTGAATACCGAACCTCAAGTAGAGGGAGTACAAATTCTATGGATAACGCCTCTACGTGCTTTAAACCGCGATATTTTAAGGCGTCTTGTTTCAATTGCCCAGCAACTTGAGGTTAGCGTTGAAGTACGCCACGGTGATACAAAGCCCTCTGTACGGCGCCAACAAACCTTGAAGCCACCTAAAATGTTTATTTCAACACCTGAAACGCTACAAGCGCTCTTAACAGGAAAAAGGATACGGGAGCATCTGCGAAGCGTACAGAGCGTAGTCATTGATGAAGTTCATGAAGTAGCCGCAAGTAAGCGAGGCGTTCAGCTAATGGTGGCCTTGGAACGCCTTCGAGAGATTACTGGCAGTCCCTTTCAACGGATTGGGCTATCGGCGACCGTGGGAAACGCTGAAGAAATTTGTGCCTTTATGAGTGGACCTGAAACCACGGAAATAATCGAATCCCCTGAAACCAAGGAATTTAATTTTCGTCTTGAATACCAGCCTTTCAAATACGACGGTGTCCATGAATCCCCGTTAGATGGTCCTGCAACACGAGTTTTAGAGCTTGTTGATAGCCACACTTCTACCTTAATATTTTGTAATGAACGGCAAACAGCTGAAGCGCTAGCACTCAGGCTAGCTAAGCTTCGGGGTTCTGAAGCTGGAGTTCATCATGGCTCGCTTTCGCGAACAGCGCGAATTGAAGCAGAGAAGAACTTCAAGGACGGCAGGATTCCATACTTAGTGTGTACTTCATCTCTCGAATTGGGTTTGGATATTGGCTCAGTGGATTTAGTCATCCAATTTGGCTCACCACGCCAAGTGATTAGATTACTCCAGCGCGTAGGCCGATCAGGTCATAAACTTGAGCAGGAATCTAAGGGCGTTATATTGACTAGTAGGTTTGACGATCTCTGTGAGAGCTTAGCAGTGGTAAATCGAGCACTAGGAGGATATCTAGAAAGACCACCAGTCCACTATGACGCCCTTGATGTGTGTGCTCATCAACTAGTCGGTTTAGCGATTGAATACAAGACTTTGACTTTTGAACACGCCCAAAAGATCATAACACGCGCCACACCTTTTCGCAACCTTGACAGCGATTCATTCAATCGTATAATTCTCTCACTACAAAAAGAGGGCCTATTGGCGAAGGACGATATGTTGCTTCGCCCTCGCCGCAAAGCCTATGCATATTATTTCGAAAACTTATCCGTGATCCCTGATATCCCACATCATAAAGTCGTAAATCTTGCTTCCAACCGACTGATCGGACGACTTGACACGGGATTTGCGGAGGAGTATGGACAAACTGGCAGTATTTTGGTGTTGCGTGGTCGACCCTGGGAAGTTGTCAAACAGGATGATGAAAAAGTGTATGTGACTCCAGTAAATGAAACGAAGGGAAGGATCCCGAGATGGAGCGGAGAACTCATTCCTGTTTCAAGCGAGGTGGTTGCCAAAGTAAGTGAAATGTGGGATGAAATAGCTAAACGCTTAGAAACCCCTCATCAATTGTCCTTTGAGATTGATGTGCAGCCTGAAGCTATTGAGACTTTGTTGGATGTTGTCAAAAAACAACAAGAAGCATTCATACCAACATTATCTAAACTCTATGTAGAAATTGGTCATGAACTAGTAGTAATTCATTCATGTAATGGAACGCGTGTGAACGAAACTCTTGGTCGAATTCTTGCAGCTCTTTTAACCTCTCAACTTGGAATTGAAATTGCATTTCATGCGGATCAGTTCAGAATTCTTTTCAGATTTGAGCGTGGAGAAGGAATAACTGTAGGAGAAGCAGTTTGTGATGGATTACAGACTGTTGAACCCGAAAGAATTGTCGATTTACTTGAGCTGATTCTTCTTCGTTCTCCCTATTTTGCTCGGCGATTCCTTCACATTGCACGAAGATTTGGTGCAATCTCGCGAAGTGCGAAGCTTCGAAGTTCTCAGCTTCTGCGCATAATGCAATATTTCACAGATACTCCGATGATTGAGGAAGCCCTTCGAGAGTTTTACACAGATAAATTAGATATCAAGAAGACAAGGTCTCTTTTGTATTCAATTAAAGCGGGAAACGTTGTCGTCGAACGCATTTACCGAAACCGTCCATCACCCTTTGCTAGACAAATCCTAGCACGATTTGGTGAATTCCTTGAACCGGAAATCCCAGAGGCATACATCCTTGAACAAACCAAGAAGCGTTTACTGAACCGGAAAGTCAAATTAGTCTGTTTACATTGTGGCCAATGGTCTAGCGTTCGAACGATTAAACATGTTGATGATCATCCTCAGTGCAAGAAATGTAATTCACGGTTAGTTGCTGGAATTTTTCCAACCGATGATCTTTTGGAAAGGGCAATTCGGCGTCACCGAGCTGGGCAAAAATTGAATCCTGAAGAGAAAAAGGCGCTGAGAAAGGGAAGAGAAAATGCCAATGTAGTGTTGGATCATGGAAAGGCAGCCTTAATCGCTATGGCAGGTCGAGGGGTTGGACCTACGGTGGCGAAGCGTATCTTAGCTGGGAGTCACGAGCGTACAGAGAAGGATTTCTATCGGCTTATTTTAGAAAACGAAAAGCAATTCATAAGGACCAGGGAATGGTGGACGGAAACCACAACTTGACAAGCCTTAAGGGTGCAACTACTCTTCTTGACGACCGCTAAGAATATGGAACCCTAAAATTAGCAAGCCTGCTAGAATAGCTAGACCGAGGGCAACAAGATAGTAGATTTGGTATAACAAACTCATCGGCAGTACCGTCCTGCTCAATCCATCAGCTTGTTTTTAACTTTTACTCACTACCCCTCTTCTTCTTGGAGGATAATTGAGATTGCTCTAAGGCTTCCCATTCGTTGCGTAGTGTTTCATACATCATATCATCTACCCGTAACTCAGAAAAAATACCAAGCGCATCTGCGAGTATCTTTGCTAAGATATGGTAACAGAGATCTGCATCCCGTTTTACAATGACATTGATATAGAAATCTTCACAGTCGCAATAGATTTGTGAGAGAACCCGGTAATCGCGTGACTTCCCAACAACAATCCAAGCTTCTCTTCCACTTGGTTCAAAGATGTATTTTTTTACCAAATCAGAAACAACAGCATGTAGAGCCTTCCAAAACCGTTCACCACATAACTGGCTCAGCGTAACAAGGTCTGACCCAGAGAGGCTTTGGGTTTTTGCGATCTCTTCAAAGATGCTACTAAGTTCGTCTTTCATTAATCCTACCGTCTAGCATCACAAAGAAAAAAATACCTATCACATTAATATCTTTGAGAAAATATGCATTTGGAACTCATAAGAAACGAGCCTGCTGTTCTTCTTCGTGGTAGTCGGCGTAAGGTTCTCATTGTTGCTGATTTGCATATAGGATATGAGCGAACACTGGTTCAACAAGAAAATTATTCGAGCAAGATAACAGAACAGGTTCTCCAACACCTGGATGGCATTGTGGAGCGCGTAAAACCTACCGAAATCATCATATTAGGCGATTTGAAGCACACGATTCGTACCTTTTCGAAGCAAGAGTTCCGAAGTATAGCATTAGGCTTAGCTCGGCTTCAACAACGGGCAACTCTAACTGTAGTCCGTGGAAATCATGATGCCGATCTTGAGTTAGTTGTTCCGGATGGTGCAGCAATCATTCCATCATCAGGATTTAAACTGAGCTTTGGTAAGCATCGTATCTACCTTTTACATGGTCATGCCCAACCCACTGAAGAAATTCTATCATGCCAGCATTTGCTCATGGCACATGTTCATCCAGTAATAACCACTACCACTCTAAAAGGGCGAAAATCTAAACACCGCGTCTGGGTAAAAACTGGATGGCAGCCAACCGTTATTGAAGCATTTACTCAGTGGTTTGGTAATCGAGTAGTGGAAAAACACCCAGAAACCATCTCAAGTGTGCTTGATATGAAAATACTTGTAATCCCCGCATTTCTTGATTTATTACATGGACATGTTCTCAATAACTCAGCTTCGAAACGGTTTCAAGGAAACCCCATATACCGTCATTTAAATTTAAACCAAGCAGAGATCGTGATGCTCGATCACACCTACCTTGGTACAGTTCAGCAACTTCATGAAACAGAATAAAGGCTAAGGAAAATATTTAACTCCAATTTACTTTATCCTGCATCGCTGGGCCGGTGGTCTAGCTTGGTATAGGCAAGAAGACTGCTTTCTTCAGACCGCTAACGATTCGCGGTTCGGGACCATGAAAGCTCAAATCTTCATGGCGAGATTCCGTGAGATCTGGGGTTCAAAGCCAGATGGGAACTTCCATCTGGAGAAACTCCCCATCGGCCCACCATTTTCATTGTTTTTTGCTCGTAACCCAAGTTTTAATTTCGGCAATCCCCGTAATTTTGGTGAATTTGCGTAAAGCACTTAAAGAATAGTTGGATGCGTGTAGCTATGCCTGTCTCAGCGCAGGTCAGACAGCGTCTTGCAAGACGAATCGCAGGGGAGATATCGCTATCGGATAACCCGGGGCGTGTTATGCGAAAATGGCGAGAAATGTTTCATATCCCTCAAATCCAATTAGCAGAGAATTTCGTACCAATTGACGAAAAAACCCCCACCCCCGGCGTATCACCCTCAGTAATTAGTGACTATGAAAGTGGACGCCGTCAATCACCTGGAACAAAAACTATCAAACGCTTCGTTGAAACCATAATCGCTTTAGATGAACAAAATGGCGGACAGATCATTAATGCTTTCCAGCGACTGATGGGTGTAGAGATCCCTACTAACATCATTATTGATGTTAGCGAATTCGCTCAAGGAATAACAGCAAAAGAGTTTCTTGAAACACTTCGAGGGCAGGTGGTGGCCTGTGAAGAGCTACTCAATCGTGAAATTCTTGGCTATTTGGCTATTGATACAGCAGAGGCACTTGATGGTCTTTCTAGTAATGGATTTCTGAAATTATTTGAGGCTTCCACGGATCGCGCTTTGGTTCTTATCAATGCATCAACCGGTCGATCCCCATTAGTCGCAGCAAAAGGTGATGTTAAACCAAGTCTTTTTGTACTACATGGAGTAGAACAAATCGACTATTTAGCAATCGAACTTGCAGAACGCGAGCGTTTTCCGCTAGCAATCTCTCGACCAGAATCAGTGGAAAACATGTTAAGGCGATTACAAACCCTACGAAAACATACAGTGACAGAAACCCAAGGAAGAAAGTGAATATGACGGAAAAAATCGCGATAATTGGTGATATCGATACAGTTGTCGGGTTCCGCTTAGCAGGTATTCTGAAGGCCCAATCGCCTACCGAGGCAACAGTAACTCGAAAAGCGTTACTTGATTTCTCAAAAGACCCCACTGTATCAATAATTATAATTACTGAACAATTGGCGGAGGCAGTTCGCGACACCATCGAAGAAATATCCCAACAACCTTACCCCGTTATTGTGGAAATTCCAGATAAGAGTGGCCATCTGTTAGAGAAGGAAAGCCCAATCCGACGCCTAGTCAAGCGTGCTATTGGAGTGGAACTTGAGGGATTTTGAAACTTCGGTATCACCATAAGATTTTTGACAATTGAATATAGCTGATAGAGAAACCGAAATGCCGCGTATCATTAAGGGCGATTAAGTATGACTTCACGAATTGGAAACATCCAACGAATAGCCGGACCTCTAATTGAGGCAGATGGACTCCTTGGAGTCACCATGTTTGAGGTATGCAGAGTCGGTAAAGAAGAACTAATTGGCGAAGTTAATCGTGTCGTCGAGGATCGGGCATACATCCAAGTCTATGAAGAGACCTCTGGATTGAAACCTGGTGAAAAAGTTGTTGCTACTGGAACTTCACTTGATGTGGAACTTGGACCAGGACTCATTGGGTCAATCTTTGACGGAATCCAACGACCACTTCCAAGCATCAAAGAACAATCCGGAGACTTCATTACCCGTGGTGTCACAGCCCCACCACTCCCCGTAGATAAAAAATGGCCATTAAAACCCACAGTCGAGAAAGGCATTACCGTAAAGCCCGGCGATATCATCGGAACCGTACAGGAAACCAGCGTATTTCTTCACCGCATACTTGTACCTCCAGGCGTTGAAGGAAAACTCACCCACATTGTAGCTGATGGTGAGTACACTATTCGAGAGAAAATCGCCCAAGTTCAAACCGCATCAGGAACCCGCGACCTTACACTCACTCAAAGATGGCCCGTACGCATAGCACGACCTCATAACGGAAAGATCGGAACCGAAGTCCCCCTATACACCGGTCAACGCGTCATCGACACCTTCTTCCCAGTCGCAAAAGGTGGAACTGGCGCCATCCCTGGCGGGTTCGGCACTGGTAAAACAGTAACCCTCCACCAGCTTGCCAAATGGGCTGATGCGGATATCATCGTTTATGTTGGTTGTGGTGAACGCGGCAATGAAATGACGGAAGTCCTCGAAGACTTTCCCAAACTAAAGGATCCTAAAAGCGGTAAATCCTTGATGGAACGGACGATACTAGTTGCCAACACAAGCAACATGCCGGTAGCTGCACGCGAAGCCTCAATTTATACCGGGATCACGCTAGCGGAGTATTTCAGAGATCAGGGGTACGATGTAGCCTTGATGGCTGATAGTACTTCTCGTTGGGCTGAAGCGTTACGAGAAATTTCAGGGCGCCTAGAAGAGATGCCTGGCGAAGAAGGTTATCCTGCTTATCTTGGAAGCCGCTTAGCTGAGTTTTATGAACGCGCTGGGCGAGTTAGAACCCTCGGTCAAGAGCCACGACTTGGAAGCGTTACAGTTACTGGAGCGGTTTCTCCTGCCGGTGGAGACTTCTCAGAACCGGTGACGCAATCCACACTTCGGATTACTAAGGTATTCTGGGCTCTTGACAAGGATATGGCTTCAAGAAGGTTCTTCCCAGCGATCAATTACTTGCAGAGCTATTCGTTGTACAAAGATGAACTCACACAGTGGTACCAAGAAAAAATGGGGTCAGATTGGCCAGAAATTACTGAAGAAGCACTTTCTATTCTTCAACGAGATAAGGAGCTGCGTGAGATTGTCCAGCTCGTCGGACCAGACGCTTTACCTGAACGAGAGCGGGCTATCCTAGAAGCCGCTCGAATGGTAAAGGAAGACTATCTCATGCAATCAGCATTGCATCCGATTGATACCTATTGCCCAGAAGAAAAGGGCTACTGGATGCTAAAGATCATCATGTACTTTTGGAAACGAATGCGACAAGCCATTGATGAGGGGATGGCCCTTCGAAACATAGTTGCACTTCCAGTGGTTAGCAAAATCGCACGAATGAAAGTTCAACCCCATGAGGACAAGAAAGCAATGGTACAGTATTTCAAAGAACTTGAAACAGATATTAACAACGAATTTATGTCAATTGAAACGAATTAGTTATACTATATTCCAATCAAGTTAATGGCACTTGATTAAAGCCGCCCTAACGGGGAAAGGCGTATTAGAATGATTGATGAAACTCGGAAAGCAATTCGATGGGGGAGAAGCAAAACCTTAGTAGTTAGCCTACCTCGGCGTTGGATAACGAAGCATGCTATTGAGCCAGACTCACAACTTCATATCCAAGAAGGACCTGAAGGGGCGCTCCGAATTACGCCTCTACAGATTTCTGGAGCACCTTCTGATAAAACGGCTACACTCCGTCTTTTAGACCAAGATGAATTAACCTTAACCACCATCTTAGAAACACATTATGTTGTAGGCTATGATCAATTAGCAATCGAGAGTAGCCGGCGGATTAATGAACTCGTTAAGAAAACCTTGTCAAATATTGTTAACAATCTCCCTGGATACGAGATTTTAGAGAGCACGGATCGCCGTGTTGTAATCAAATGTGTTACTGCACTTCTTGGTCATGACATCATGGAATTTGTCAAAATGAGTAGCCGTATCACAATGGAAATGATCGACCGCCTTATCTCGGGTTTACGAGCCGGACAAGATGAAACAGAGCGTGTAGCGAACGAAATTATATTGGATAGCTGGCGACAGCGCGGTAACTATTTGCGCGCTCAACGAGTATTAAGAAAAGCCCTTATCACTCGCCCAACGGGACTAACTCTTGAGCCTGCGGATATCTTTGACACCGCCTACTTTGCGTTACAGCTAAGCAGCATACATGAAAACATCCAACATATCGCCGAAGCGCTTACCCGTCGTCAACCACCAAGCGATCAAAATAAACTTGCTGTCGCTGCACTCAGTAAAGTTTATGGCAATCTGAAAAAGGCTGTTGCCGCCTTTCTTCAACGAAACCGGGAAATGGCTCGTCAGGTATTAGGTGAAATTCCCTTGCTTCGACAATGGAAACGCCAGACAGAGACTATCGTCGATGTCATGAAGGATTCAGTGATTACGCAAATCATTCTTGATCGGATGGAGGAAATGCTATCATATAACGGCGGAATTGCAAAAACTGCTTTGTTGCTAAAAACCTGATCAAGCCCAACAGCTTCTCTGTTTAACCCTATACAAAGAAAGTTCAAATTTCTTGTTTTAAAGTAATGCTTAAAAGTTGCAGAGCCTAGTCACCGAACCCAGCTGATTCCACAGATAACTGAAATTAGACTGCTTGAGGCTGTAATTATGACAGGCAGAGAAGCTGCAATGTTGAAACCGACTTATCAAACGGTAACTACTGTATCAGGACCTCTTCTGATTTTAGATAAAGTAGCAGATGTTGCATACAACGAACTGGTTGAAGTTACTGCCCCAGATGGTAGCCTTCGTCGTGGGACCGTCTTAGAAGCCATGCGAGGACGAGCAATTGTCCAAGTGTTTGAGGGGACCCGGGGACTAGATACAAGTGAAACACGAGTTCGACTAACAGGAGAAACCATGCGAACACCAGTAACTATCGATTTACTTGGACGCGTCCTAAACGGATCAGGTATACCTATCGATAAGGGACCACCTATTGTCCCAGACGATGAACTAGACCTTAATGGCGCCCCAATGAACCCTGATGCACGTCAATACCCCCGAGAATTTATTCAAACCGGATTGAGCGTGATCGACGGACTCAATACGCTAGTCCGAGGGCAAAAACTCCCCATTTTCAGTGGCTCCGGTCTTCCACACGATCGAGTTGCAGCTCAAATTACACGCCAAGCAAAAATTCCTGGAAAAGAAGAACAATTCGCAGTTATCCTTTGTGCAATTGGAATTACCGCTGAAACCGCGCAATTTTACATAAAAACCCTCGAAGAAACTGGCGCTTTAGCAAGTAGCGTACTTGTCCTCAACCTCGCAGATGACCCACCCATTGAACGAATCATTACACCACGAACAGCACTAACAATTGCTGAGTATCTGGCCTTTGAGCAAAACATGCATGTTCTAGTTATTCTAACTGACATGCTTAATTATGCCAATGCGTTACGTGAAATCTCAGCAGCACGCGAAGAAGTTCCAGGACGACGAGGATATCCGGGCTACTTGTACACTGACCTTTCGTCAATCTATGAACGAGCTGGTCGTATCATCGGGAGAAAAGGAACTATTACCCAAATGCCTATTCTCACTATGCCTGGAGACGACATCACTCACCCTGTCGCAGACCTTACAGGTTACATCACGGAAGGTCAATTAATAACGAGCCGATCTCTCCATAACAAGGGAATCTACCCACCTGTTGATCCTGCTCCAAGCCTAAGCCGATTAATGAAGGAAGGAATAGGCGAGGGACACACAAGAGCGGATCATAACGAGGTTCAAGCCCAGTTGTATTATGCTGCCAGTGAGGGGTCAGATCTCCGAGATCTCGTCGCAGTTGTCGGAGAAGGCGCACTATCTGACCGGGACCGAGTTTACCTTCAGTTTATCGAAACATTTGAAGAAGAATTCATTAACCAAGGTGAGTTCGAAGAGCGAACTATTGAACAAACCCTTGACCTTGGATGGGAAATGCTTTCCAAGTTTCCCGAACGAGAACTCAAACGAATTGACCCTGAAACAATTGAAAAAGCCAAAACCCAAGGAAAGTATCGCTATTTATCATAGAGAAACAAACCAGAAAATTTCTTCACGGACAACGCAGGAGAAACCGTTAT
>JBHLMG010000050.1:0-2716 GCA_048938385.1 Promethearchaeota archaeon
GGGGCTTTTTGCTTTTGCCGCGAGCTGTTGTAAGTCGAGCTCGGTGAATTCGGGGTGTGCGGTGACCAACAGGATGCAATCAGCGTCTTTCACGGCTTTGAGGGGGTCTCCAGTGATGGGGAGGTTTTTGAATGTGGTACCGTCGAGTTTGGGATCACAGAGGGTTAACTCAGCTCCCCGGTTTTGAAGTTCTGCGATGATGAGGAGGGCGGGGGACATCTGGTAGTCAGCGATGCCGGGTTTGTAGGTGAGTCCAAGGATGGTCACCTTTGCACCATGAAGGGCTTTACCAGCGCGATTGAGGGCTTCCATGGTGTGGCGGATCATTTCGTAGGGCATTCGGTCGTTGACTTCGCGGGACAGTCGCATGAGGTAAGGAACGAACCCAACTTTGTTGCCTTCCACGATGACATAGTACGCATTGGCCGGTAAACAGGGTCCACCAACACCTGCTCCAGGGTAGTGAGGGATGAAGTTCCACTTCGTACTGGCGCCTTCGATGACATCGAAGATACTGATACCTAGGTGTTCATAGAGGATGGCGAGTTCACTCATCAAGGCTATGTTGACGTCGCGGAAGATGTTTTCGGTGAGTTTGACCGCGTTCGCCGTTTTGGGGTTGGGGACGACGAAGATTTCTTCTGCAAGAGGTTGATAAATGGCCGCTGCGATATCCGTGGACTGCTTGGTTAAACCCCCCACAATTCGAGGGATAGAGCGGAAGCGGGTGATGATGGAGCCGGGGTCGGCCCGTTCAGGACAACTAGCGACCAAAAAATCGGTTCCAGCTTTGAGACCCGAGGCTTGTTCGAGTACAGGGACGATGCGGTCTTCCAGGGTTCCTGGACCAATCGTGCTTTCGACTACGACGAGAGAGCCGCGTTGCAGCCCCTTTCCGGTATCTTCTGCTGCACGGAGGATGTAATCATACACAGGGACTTTCTCGGCAGTGACGGGTGTGGGTACAGAGAGAATGATCACATCAGCGTTTCGGGCGGTTTTCGCCGTGTCCAGCGATGCCGTGAGACCTCCTTTCTTGACGGCGGCTTCGAGGAGCTTAGTTAATCCGGGCTCGTCGAGGTAGTTTTGGCAGTTGGTAATGAAGGTAATGACTTTCGGGTTGACGTCACAGGCAGTGACCTGTGCACCGGCGTTAGCAAAAAGTACCGCGGTGGGTAATCCGATGCGTCCAGCACCGACTACAGCGATGCGGAGTTTTCCGCCTTTCAGCGCTTTAGTCACTTCAGGGGGTGTCATATCCATTAGGGTCACAGGGAGTCCTCCTGGAAACCAAGTAGGTGAATAGTGGCGGAACGAATTAAAAAATCACTCTTTAATCCTTCTATTGGCGTGGCTCTCAGGGCTCTGCTTGGCAAATTCTTGCAAGTCCCTCACGCAAACTCACATCGGGCGTATACGCCAGAAGCTGTTGCATACGGGTAATTTCTGCTACGCTATGATAGATATCACCGGGGCGAGTGGGCTTGTATTCAGCTGCTGGGGGACAGGAAGGAACGAGGTCCTGAATGGTTTCAACCAGTTCTTGAATTGACACCGGTATACCAGTTCCGACATTCACGGGAACTGAGGGCACCGTATTCAGGGTTGAGGCCCGGATGAAAGCTTCTACAGCGTCGTCAATGTAGATGAAGTCCCGTGTTTGATTTCCATCGCCAAAAATCGTCAGAGGCAACCCCCGCTTGGCTCGGTTCAGAAAAATACTCACAACACCAGCTTCGTTGTTCACGGATTGTCGAGAGCCAAACACATTGAAAAGCCGTAGTTGAGGAATCGTCATCCCATGGTCTGCAGCGGTGCTTTGACAGAGTCGCTCTCCTTCCAACTTACTGTGTCCATAGGGTGAGAGTGGTTGAGTTGCGGCATCTTCAGGTATCGGGACGGTTTCGGGAGTGCCATACACGGCGGCGCTTGAGGCAAAGACCACTCGATCAACCTGGGCTTGTACTGCGGCGGTCAATACACGTTGCGTTCCAGTTACATTGATGTCGATGTATTTCTGGGGGTTGCGGAGCGATTCAGCGACCTTTGTGACCGCTGCTAGGTGTATCACGACATCACAGTCTTCGCAGGCTTGGGCGATGGCTTTGCCATCACGGATATCGCCTTCTACGAAGGTGAAATCGTCGTGCAAGATGGCATTGGACAGGTTATGCGGACTTCCGGTGCTGAGGTCATCAAATCCAATTACGCGATACTTCTGACGAAGAAGAGCATCCACTACATGGCTACCGATGAACCCCGCGGCTCCAGTTACAACCGCTGTGCGTGAGGTGGGCTTGTTCGTGTGATCCCCCCACGCAGTTCACATCTCCTCTCTGCCTTTAACCGTTTTGCCCATTTCTCTCTGCTCACCGGATACAGTACAGAGCAACGCTTAAAAGGCGGTGCGGTCACCAACAGGTACTCCCCCGACACACCAAGAAAGGGACACCATCATGGCACGAAAATTCGCCTACCGCGGCTTCCCATTGGAGGACCTCCAACGCATGCCCATGGACCAGTTCATCAACCTCCTCCCCTCCCGCCAACGCCGCAGCCTCCGACGCGGCCTCCCTCCACGCCAAAAGAAGCTCCTTGAACGCCTCCGCAAAGCCCGCCAAACCAGATCCAAGGCCCTCATCCGCACCCACAACCGCGACATGATCATCCTCCCCGAAATGGTCGGCCTCACCATCGGCATCCACAACGGCAAAGA
>JBHLMG010000051.1:0-2613 GCA_048938385.1 Promethearchaeota archaeon
GGGTTTGGGTTTGTCTGGAGCTGGGAGTTCTTCTGGTGTGATCGGCACTTCAGGAGTAGCTTTGGGTTCAGTCACAGGTTCAGGGGGAACATCTTGCTCTTCGTCAACAAACTCTTCAAGGGATGCTGCTTCGTCGAGTGGTCGCTCTTCCTCAGTGACAATCGGTTCTTCAGCTTCAAGCTGAGGGAGCGTAGGAGCTTCGACTTCCAACTCTCGTTCAACAATAACCGGGCGATCGGGTGCAACTACATCAGGAAGCATGATACGCACTTGGATGCCTAAGACGCCGGGTTTCATAACCGCAAAAGCAATCCCGTGGCTTACCGAAGTACGGATTGGTTCACCAGTTTTTGCGACAAAGCCACTCCGAAAGTTCTGATATCGGGCTCGTCGGCTGGTGAGTTTACCAGAAATCGAAATTTCAACGCCTTTAGCCCCTGCATTGGTAATTCGGCGAAGAACCCCATAGGCTGCGCGTCGGAAATGGTCCCCGCGTTCGAGCCGTTGAGCTAGACGCTCCGCCATGATAGCACCGTTGAGTTCAGGAACTTCTACTTCACTCACTTCGATTTGAGGGGCTTCTAAACCGAATTCGTGTTCGAGCGTTTCGGTTAAAGCGCGTACTGTAGTTCCGCGTCGACCGATCACCATTCCTGGGCGTGAAGCATACACGACGACCCGCATCCCAAGGGGCGTCTTTTGGAGTTCAACGCCAGCATAGCCGGCTCGCCGCAGTTCGTTGCGTAAAAAGTCGTTGACCTTGACTTTCAAAAGTCCCCGATTGATGAAGTGATCTTCAGCTGGCATTCTTACTCCTCCGTCAATACAACCTCGATGTGTACCAATTGTTCATGAAAAGCGGTGGAACGCCCTCTAGCCCGTTCTACATACCGTTTTAGCACACGACCTGGATAGGCTGAAATATGGGTAATCCGAAGCCGATCGAGGTCTAAGCCCTTGTAATCAGCATTGTTCTCAGCATTTTGGAGAACACGCAGTATCTGTTTTGATGCTTTTACGGGATACCGCCCAGAATCAGCTTTGTGGAGGCCCTTGCGGTGTCCAACCTTCTTATCGTGACGTCGAAACGGAACCGCTTGTCGCATACCGATTACCTCTTCCAAGTAGGTTTTAGCGGCTTCAAGTCGGAGACCTCGCAGTTCATTGCAGAGTTCCCGTGCCGCTTTAGGAGAGATCCGAATCTCACGTCCACTGGCAATGGCGGTTTTATCTGCATCCAGACCAAAGATGGAATAGCCGAATTCAGGCATAGGGTATCCAACCTAGCGTTGGTTAACGAACTCACTTTGCGGGTTGCGCAGCAAAGAACCAAATGTCAATGACCCTTGGTGCTGGTCCGCACTCCCAAACAAATGTGAGAGCGGATTCTGTCAAGCACCGTGCCCTATATAAGAATTCTGCTAGTCTGTGCCACCTGACTCGCCAGACTCTAACGCAAAAGGCTTTGAGCCCGTAACAACCACATCTGGCAGCACATCACGGTGCTTCCGTAGAAACGCTAAATCCGCAGCCTTTTCGCGCCCGGAATCCGGAAGTAGCTCAGGAATCGTCTCAATCCTTGAGCCAATTGGAAACCAGCGACGACACTTCTCACAGCGGAGGGCGCCCACCTCGATTTCTACCCCATGAAAGTAGTCAACTAAAGGAATCAAATCTTGTGGGTCAGGTTTTTTCTTAGACAGCGAGGCAAAGACCTGTCGCGCCTTTAGCAACCGCTTATCAAAGGTCTTATCCTGTGAGAGGTTATGGACGGGTTCCAAGGATGGTTCACTCAATACGCCTTTCTGAAAATGCGTGACTAGCTCCCCGGCTAATCCCTTCTTATCCTGTAGCCGATTCCGCCCCACCTGCACCACATACACCGTCAACGGATCTACTTTACAAATCGGACACGCCAGAACATTCAACAACCACGGCTTCATCACCAGACACCTCAACAACTACCCCCTACTCTCCTGACACCACTTAAACATCACGGAGCCCGCACCCACCTAATGCTGCCCAGGCACGAAGGTTTAAGCCCTACAACTCTAGAGCGTTACCCATGCCTTCGCTTCTTGAACACATGGCCATCGCGGGCTTGGTTGCCTTGCCCCTTGCCCGGAAACCAAAATGGATTCTTTTGCTCTCCTGGGTCGCCATCCTCCCAGACCTTGACATCTTCCTTGGTCTGCATCGCATCGTCAGCCACACCCTAGTCCTCCTCATCCCCATTAGCATCAGCGTAATCGGCATCGCCTATCGCTGGTTTCCCCTCTATCGAGAACCCGCCATCTTCATCGCCTTCTGCCTCCTCAGCCACACCCTCCTTGACACGCTCCAATACTGGAACGCCCTCCTGTGGCCCCTACCCCTCGCCTTTTGGCTCAACATCTCCTTCACCCTCATTCCAAACCAACTCCTCCCTCTCCTCACCGTCGGACCCATGGTCGCCCCCCTCCATGTCCTCTTCACCCCCATCACCGGCACCCTCCTCGGACCCCTCGACACGACTCTCTTCCTCTTCTTCGTCGTCGCCGCCATCCTACGCATCTACCCCCACTTCCTTCACCGACAACTCACAGGACACCTTTCTCCTTCAATGACCTCAAA
>JBHLMG010000039.1:0-10220 GCA_048938385.1 Promethearchaeota archaeon
AGATCGATGATATGATCAGCAGCTTGTATTATCATGGGGTCATGTTCGACAACAATAACAGTATTCCCTTCATCTCGGAGTTCTTGAAGCGCATCGCGTAAAGCTTCAAGTTCAGTAGGATGCATGCCACGGGAGGGCTCATCAACGAGAATTGTTAAAGAATTTAGGCCACTACCAAGTAAGCTGGCTAGCTGGACGCGTTGAGCTTCGCCTGCAGAGAGGGTTCCTGTTGGGCGGTGCAAGTGCAGGTACCCAATCCCGACCAGGCGAAGGAACCGTAATCGTTTTTGAATGACCTTCAGGCTGGTTTCAACGAGAGAAGTTGTTTTTTCTGGTGCTTTTACTGTCTTGAGAAGGGCTTCTAGTTGTGTTAAGGGTGATACATTCAATTCGTAGATGTTTTTGCCCTGTAGGGTTACTGCGAGAAATTCTGGACGCAATCCTGAGCCTTCACATTCGGGGCAGACAATCCTGTTGGTGTAAGTGCCATGAATATCCCAATTGAAAATCCAGCTGTCTTCGCGATAGAATCCACGCCAGGTCCACTTAGTCTTCCGTTCCTTGCCCTTTAATCGACCGGTAGATTTGCTAATGTATGTAAACTGGTAAGTATTCCCATCACCCCATAAGAATACGGTACGAGCTTTTTCTGGCATCTCGTTCCAAGGTGTTTTGAATGGGTCGAAGCCATAGCGTTTTCCTAGTTCCGGAATGATGGGTTGATCCTTACACAGATATGTTTTAGGCCAATATCCGGGGGAATACATGGCTCCCGCACATAGGGGTTTGTCTGGCTGAACGATTAGCTTCTCAGGTTGGGCTTCGTGTAAGAAACCTAGACCACTACACTTTGGACAGGAGCTTGTCCAGTGGTTGCCTGCAAAATGTCGAGGTAGCGCTATCGGCGCGACCGCCCTGCATTCAGGACAATTCCAGTGGTCTCCTCGTTGCATCGTAGTGCCACATTCAAGGCATTTACGAGTTCCTAATGCTGCCAGAACATTCGCAAGGTGAAATGATAATTCTGAAATCGTCCCTACGGTGTTTCTTCGTGTGAACTGTGGTAGAGTAGACCAGCGATGGACAACCTCGTCTTTAAGGGTCAAAGTGACTCCCAGACCTGAAATCGAGTCAACAGGAGCCTCAGCGCTTTCTCGCGTTCCTTGCCGTTCATACATAGATAGCGTTTCTAAATAGCGCCGGCGTGCTTCAGTTTCTAAAACATCGCGCACCAGACTTGATTTTCCAGAGCCTGAGACGCCTGTTACTACCGTTAAGGTGTTCTTGGGAATCGTCACATTGATGCCTTTCAGGTTATTTGCTCGGGCGTTACGAATATCAATAAATGGACGCGTCTTGGACTCTGTAGGGACCGCTAATGTATGGGGTTGAATGGTGCGTTCATCCTGCAAAGCACGACAGGTCGCGGAGCCTGTCATATTGGTTAATCCGTCTGGTGGACCTGTGTATAGGAGTTTTCCGCCCTTTGGACCTGCTCCTGGTCCCAAATCGATGATCCAATCAGCTGTGCGAATGAAATCTAAGTTGTGTTCGACAACGATGATCGTAGCACCATGTTGAACAAGCCGATTTAACACCACCAGAAGACCCTCTAGGTCGTGAGGATGTAATCCCGTTGAGGGTTCGTCCAGTACGACAAGCTGGTTGGTGAGTTTATTGCGACCCAGAAATTTTGTTAACTTGACACGCTGTGCTTCGCCCCCTGAAAGGGTAGGAGAGGGCTGTCCAAGTTCGAGGTATCCTAACCCCACATCATTCAAAGCCTGTAAAATTCTTTTTGCGGCATTTCGCTGGGCTGGTGATAGCCAGGGAGTTTTGGAGATCAGTGGTTCAATTTCCTTAATTGGTGTTGCATAAAAATCAGCGATAGTTAAGGATTGGTTTCCAAATTCGACAGGGGCAGTCAGGACTTTCGGGTTGAATCGTTTTCCTTCACAATCATTACAGGGAATCCAAATGGAGGGCAAAAACCGCATCTTGACTTCGGTTGCCCCAATACCTTTACAGCTAGGGCAAGCACCTTCTGGACGGTTAAAAGAGAAGTGGGATTTAGATAATCTCGTTGCAGCAGCGTACATGTCTCTTATGATGTCTGATAACTTAGTGTAAGTTGCAGGATTAGACCGAGGGTTTCGACCGATTGGACTTTGATCGACTATCATTGGTTGGAGGGGGTTCCCTTTAATTCCCGCACAACCCACCGCTTTCTTGTTCTTCAAACTCGGAACGATTACATGTTCTACGAGAGTACTTTTCCCTGAACCTGATACACCGGTAATAACGGTTAATCGACCCAAAGGAATTGAAACATCTATCCCTTGCAGGTTATGCTGAGAGGCGTTTTGAATAGTGATAAACCGTTCGGGAGGAGGACGCTTTTTGAGTGTTGGTACGCCTTCCTGGAGGCTGAAATAGCGCCCTGTTATGGTGTTGGCTTGCCATAACTCTGAGGGCGTTCCTTTGAAGATCACTTCACCCCCTTCTCGACCTGCGCCAGGACCTAGATCGATGGCATGATCTGCGGCCGCCGCCGCAACACGATCATGTTCTACGAAAATCACAGGCCCATTGAGCTCTCGGAATGCTGGAAGAAAGCGGGCTATATCAGCGGGGTGTTGTCCAATGGTTGGTTCGTCCAGTACATGGAGCATATCCTCAAGGCGACTTGATAAGGAAATCGCGAGTCGTACTCGTTGTGATTCGCCTCGAGATAGAGTGGTGGCGGGTCGGTTCAAAGTAAGGTAACCAAGCCCTACCCGTTCTAGAGCGTTTAGTCGATGTTGGATTTCAGAGCATAATCGTTTTGCCGTTGTTGGGAGTGTCACTTCTGAAAACAGGTGCTGCGCCTCTTCCACTGATAACGAAAGAAGTTCGGGTAGACGCATTCCCTCCCAACGAACGGACGCCGCTTGGGGATGCATTCCAGTTTGATTACAGCGTTCACAGCCTCTCCCTTTACAATAGGGGCAGTTCTGGTTGAAATGAGTAGCCCGTAACTCTCGCAATCCAACTCCACAGGCTACGCAAGAAAGGGCCGTGGTAAAGACAGCGTTCACCTTATCCCCCTTTACACGAACCCTACCTGCCCCTAGCGCTGTGGTTGCCTGGACGAATCCACGGATCTGTTTTATCGACTTAGATTTGTCCAGAATGCCTATTTCTACTTCAATGGCATGACCTGCGGTTGGGTCAAGAACCTGACCATTCCACACTCTCCCATCCACTAGTATCCGCTGTTTTCCAAATTCACTTACTAAGGCACTAAGGAGCGTGCTGTGACTTCCCTGGACATTTTGCATCAAAGGCGCATAGATGCGAAAGGACTCCTCTTTTGACCACAAGGCTAGCCGCTCAATGATTTCATCTTCGGTGAGCACGCTAACGGGTTCGTTACAGGCAAGACAACATCGAGTGCCATAATTCGTGAACAACAAGCGCAAAAAGGGGTGCAATCCCGATGCCGATGCCAGCGTAGATAATGGATTACGGTTCAAGAGGTTTTGACCAACGGCAATAGTAGGTCCAAGTCCTATGATCTCCTCGACATTCGCTGGCGCAAGCCGTTGACCACCTCGCCCATACAAGAATACATCTAGAAATCGCCGCCGAGCCTCATGGTACAATGTGTCAAAAACCAGTGAAGTTTTACCAGACCCTGAGACTCCCGTCACAACAGTAAGTCCATCACTAAACTGCACATCGATATTTTTCAGGTTATGCTCGTGCGCACCACGAATGCGAATGTCCATTGATATCTCCTTTGGATAACCGTTCAACCTTAATTAGGTCTTTCCAGGGTACGAAATTTTCCTTAGTTATATATGAACGAGCACAGACCAGATTAAAAGTAATCAGTAAGATCATAAAAGCCCGGATGATGGGGTAAGTGTTTGTTGCAAACAAAATCAGGTAAGAATTGCTTTAACGGAAATAAAAATAGAGCTGGTTACAAAGCTAGTCATCACACTCGAAACGAGGTAACCCCTTCAATGTTATCACTGAGTAGCTACAACACGAAACATTGGGTGGGGCCTCTGCTGCTATTACTTGTAACTTTCATTCTTCCTGCCACAACTGCTCAAGAAATTCGTTGGTTCCACACATTTGGTGGCCCCATCTGGGATCAAGGATACGCCATCGTTGAGGTGAGCTCTGGCGGGTTCGCTATCACTGGTCATACTGTTCCTTACTATGGAGCTAACGCTGAATTCTGGCTAGTTCGAACCGACAGTTATGGAAACCTATTATGGTCGCAAAGTTATGGAAGTACTGATGCCACTTGGGGACGCACACTGATTGAATGCCGTACAGGTGGGTTTGCCCTGGCTGGCGCAATAGTCGAACCCGGGAATGATTACTGGGATTGTTACATTCTTCGTACAGCACCAGATGGAACCCTGCTCTGGAATCAGACTTTCTGGGGATTAAAGCGAGATCGGGCTGAATCCATCATTGAGTGTACTACGGGGGGATATGCAGTAGTGGGTTATACTGGCTATGTCCACGAAACGGTGTTTCAAAATCGTGATGTGTGGTTCATTCGGCTTGCTGAAGATGGTTCACATCTTTGGAATCATACCTTTGGAGGACCTAATCACGATTGGAGTTACCAAGTGATCGAAGTGGACACGGGAGGATTTGCTATTATTGGTCATACGGCCAGTTATGGTGTCGGCGAAGATGATGTGTGGCTCATCCGTACTGATGCAGATGGTAACCTCCTTTGGAATCGGACTTTTGGGGGACCTGAAGGAGATTGGGGGTGGTCTATCACGGCATGTAGTACCGGTGGCTTTGCCATTGCTGGATATACGGAAAATTACGGTCCGGATAACACTAACCTTTGGCTTCTCCGCACTAATGCCACGGGATACGCTCTATGGAACCAGACCTACATTAATGGTCAGGCTTACTCGCTCCTTGAAACCCATGACGGCGGTTTTGTTATGACTGGAGTTACCGATACCCACACTGGAATTGGGTATGATGCCTGTGTCCTTCGAACTAATTCAACAGGCCATCTGGTTTGGAAACAAGTCTTTGGTGGACCACAAAACGATCAAGCCTATCACCTCACCACCTGTTCAACCGGTGGATACGCCCTCACAGGCTACACAGAAAGTTTTGGAATCGGTGGACGAAGTATGTGGCTCGTCCGTATTTCCGATGAAGGCCTACCCTATCCCACAGTAAATCCCCTTAGAGTCGTCGGATGGCTTTTAGTAGTGATTCCCCCTGTTCTGGCTCTTTTTCTAATCATTGGAGTGTTAATTTGGCGAAAAAGACGCTACAAAACATGCTAGCCAGTACTACCTTTTTGTCTGGTTTCAAAACACTAATAATTCCGCGCTCGAAACTACTAAATCAGTCTAATTGCATCACATTGCAATTTGAGGGATTTTGATTGGTTTCGATAAAATCTAAAGGGATCTTTTTAGGATTTTGCCTACTCCTCTTTCTCTTATTAAACCACTCAAACATCCAGTCATTTATGACTTCTCCCCTTCGCCTGGTGAATGAAACCTCTGATTTACACTATGTTGAAAGGAGTGCATGGTGTAACCGCGTACCTCCGGTATTCCCTGTTGAAAATTATTCAATGTGGTATAATGTCCTCGATGAGTTGTATGGGGGGATGGATATCATCCAGTTGCCCGACAAGGGGTTTATGCTATTAGTCCAAAGTGGTCTCATTCGAACGGATGCAAATGGAAATTTCCTATGGTATAGAGAACATGAACACGATTTCACTGCTTCTTCCTTCGTTCGATGTGCAAACGGGGATTACGCTATCATCGGAAGCAAGGTAGTGTACAATCTTGAAGACTCCAATGGGTCCGCGGTTGTCCTGCGAACGACAGCAGAAGGAACTCCTCTTTGGAACACCACCTTTGATTCTCCTTACATCGATTGGGGTACATCAATCGTGGAGTGTGGAAATGGTGATTTCCTCGTTACCATCACCTCTGAAAAATACTATGAGTGGTCCCAAGGAACCAGTGGGGGTGGGCAGGGATTGGAAAGGTATGCAGTGCATTTACTGCGACTTACCAACGAAGGCACTCCACTCTGGAATTCCACATACGGGGAGGGCTATCGACATTACTTCTCCAAGATCATTGCTTGTAATGATGGGAGTTTCGCCATCGTCGGGGGACGCAACATTACTAACCCATTTGATATAATTCTACCAGACAATGACATAAGGGATGATATCTGGGTGCTTCGGGTGGATTCAGGCGGAACCATTCTTGGTAACTATATCTACGATATTGGGGATTATGATCGCAGCGTTTCCATTGTCGAATCCCAAGCTGGCGGGTTTGCTATCACGGGTCACTCAAATCACGAATATTTCTTGTTGCGGGTTTCTGATGAGGGTGCCCACCTTTGGCATGAAGTGTATCCCTTATGGCAACAATATCCTTACGATTTAGTTGAATGTCAATCAGGAGGGTACGCTATAATTGGACGGTTTAGAAGTTATGGTGTGGAACTTCCTCCAAACCTAGTATCACTGAAATGCTGTAATGAATACGATATACGGCTTGTTCGCACAAATGAAACAGGAACCCTTCAATGGGATTTCATTTTTGGTGCATATGAACCTGATTATGCTAGAGCTATAGTCGAATGCTCAGACGGTGGCTTCGTCATCACTGGCGACACCTTCATAGATGGAACATACCCCGAAGATGGAGGAACCTGGCTGGTATATATCCCGGATGAAGTTCCACCAGAATATCTCCGAAATTGGCCTCCGAAATCGTCACCACCTCCACCAAATCTCGCTCTCATTACCTTGATAGTGATAGTAACTGCATCATCAATGATTGCTGTCAGTTTTGGTATTTACCGTTGGCGACGCGGAATGAGATAAAATATGTCAGGTTTTAGACGCTCTGTGCAATAAATTCCTACAGAATATAACACCTCTTCATCTTTTCGGACAACACTGACTCAACACACACTTTGAAACCGCCAATGAAGAGAGAGGATTTTAAGAAGTAAAATGCGAGAACTGCAAAAGCCTCTTTGCGGAGAATAAAACACACAACGCTTTAAATAGACACCAAGAACTTCAGCCCTTGGGGATATCATGTCTGAACATCATTATGTACCACTTGATCAATTAGATACTGAATTGAAAAAACACATTCCCGAAGGTGAAACCATCCATTATACTACTCGTGCAGACATCCTCAAACGAGGAATGGGTGCCCATAAAAAAACTGGGTACCTGGCTGTAACAGATTCTGGCATCGCATTTCGGGCAACCAAAACTGGCGTTTTCGAAATGAGCATCGTCACACTTGCAGCTGGAGCCTTAGAGGGCTTCATACCTTACTCCACGATCCAGAAGTTCGGAAATTACAAAGATAAAATACAGGTCAAACATACTCTTGTCGACGATCCCAAGAAGAAGATGGAGTGGTTCTTCAAAGTCGAACGCTGTAAGGATCACGGCGAGGAAAAAGGTGCCTTTGAGCAACGAAAGAAGGACTTTGGGAAAATCGTTGAACAACTCTACAAAGCTAACAAATAATCCTAAATCGAAGTATCAGAAAGAGCGCTAGATTGTGGCTGGGCAACCAGGACAATTGAATTTCTCTCGCATAGGACAGGCCGCACAGTTCGAACCACACGGTGGAGCGTCAAGTCTAGTAGTTGGCAATCGAGGTTCAAAATCTTCAGGGTAGGCAATATCCTCTGTGATGAAGACATCCACTTTTTCTGCTCCAAGAAGTTCAGGATTATCAGCTGGACCCTCAAACCACCACCGTAGCGTGTCTGGAACGATAAAGGTCATCGTGGTCTTTTTTCCTGAGGTTCCAGCGATCACGAGATGGGGACAGTGTTTCATAGACGCAATAACTGCGTTTGCCTTTTCGCTATTCGCGTATTCAGTGATGAATATGCCACAGATGTTTTTACTCATTTTAAATCAACCTTCTCATGTTTTAGTTAGTGGTTGCATATCGACATCAGAAAAATACCGAAATGCTCGGTCTTCGTGTTTTTCGAGTAGCTTCTTGCCATACATCTGAAACGCCTTCAGGCTTGTTAGACCACCAATCTTCTTTGTGAATGTCAGGTTCAGTTCCCAGCCGCTTTTCCGTAAGGCACCAGTAGGTGTTTTCCAATTCGGATTTAAGTCAACTAATTGAACTTGTATTCCATACGGTTTTAGCGTGGGAGTGATGACTTGGTCAAGGAATGACCAAGTGGTCAATCCTGTTTCACTTCCTCGGTTGTTATGAAAGGTTTCAGCGTCAACTACGAGAAACCCTCCGTTAGTCTCTTCGTGTGTACTAAAAGCCGCAAAAATCCAAAGGAACCTGAAAAAGTGTTTAACTCGTTTTTTCAATCGGAATTGTTGTGGTGGAAGATCAACATCCTTCACTCCTAGTGTGGATTGCTTGAGGTTGCTTAAGAGTGTATAAACTGGTTTGAAGACTTTTGATTGTTGATCAGAGAATGTGTCAGGAAATTCGACCACTTTCATTTTCAGGGGAGGAACGGTAATGGCCTCTACAATCTCCTCAGGTTTTAGTGTCGAGCGGATGCGCTCTAATCGTTTCAAACCTTCAAAAGGCTCAATGAAGGTGTGATACTCATCATTGGTTACTGATCGACCGAGTCTTTTCTCATAGTCTTCCCGAGTTGCTCCCGCATGCGCCTTTTCAGACGCACAAGGAAATCGTGAACAATAGGCACAGTTCTTGATGTCCATCTTAGTGACACATTTCCGAATTTGACAACCTCGTCGGAAATTTGCGTGCCAATGCTTGGCATTCTTTCCGATTTTGTCTTCGGGTGTTAAACATAATAAGCAAGGCTTTTCTGTAGGTGTATACCCCATGATTGTCTTTGCCTGTTTCCGAAAATCGTTGAATTCCTCATCTGGGATTCCTTTGCGGGTGATTGGGGACCAAGGGCATGCTGCACAGTTCATTCCGCATTTTGAAATAACTTCTGGCATGAGAAACCACTCGGCTGGAAAGTATCGCTGGGGTTCCTCTGTCGGTTTCTCCTATATAATCAGGGAGTCTTGTAGCGAAGTGAATTCTCTAGAGCACAAGTAGGCCGAGATGACCAACCCCTCCGCCACCGAGTGTGCAACCCATCATGTCCTTCTGATAGATTCGAAGCGTAAACCCAGCATGGGGTTCTTCTTGCTCACCCACCTTTTGATAACCTAGTTTCTCGTAAAAGTGATGATTGCGAGTATGCCACTCTGGTGTATCAAGGATCCACCGCTTCGCTGGAAAGGTTCGATGAATGTATTCCATTGTAAAGGTCCCGATACCGAGACCTTGGTACTCGGGATCTAGAAATATTGTCCCTAGTACATTCGAACCCTTCTCTGGGTAGTTCTTGAATATGATGAAAGCACCGATTAATGTATCACCTAAGATTATCTTATAACACTCACCAGGACCCATAAATTGCTGAAAAAATCGTCCATCATTGTAACCATCTGGACCACCCTCAGGCTCGCCACGAAAACGTTGTGTATCATCATCAAAGCTTCGCGTCATTACAGCCGTGAGGGCTGGAATATCTGCCCTAGTTGCTATTACATATTGAAGTTGATCTAAATCGGCTTTTCTCATTCGTAGAATCACCTACTTGATTATTGGATAGTAGAGATCTAACACCAGGTCTGCACCTGCGTCTGGATCGCGAGGCTTTTCAAGACCTGGATGTCCACGGTACTTGTACCCGTGTGCTTTTGCCCATTTTTCCAAACGATGCCAAGATTCCAAGATCCCATGTTTTTTGAAGAAGTCTGACTCCAATTCCTCCTTTAACACACAGGTGGTGACCGCGTACTCGCCGCCCTCCACTTCCTTCACTTCAACCAGATCGTCTGACTCGATATCATCCCCTACGCGAATCCAGAACATGTAACCGTATTCACGCTTCCCTGGTTCCGGTGGAGGATCATTGAATCCAAAAACTGGGTGTTTTTCCAAATCACCCAGCAGTCCTTTCGCTGCAGCCCAAGCACGTATCTTAGCCCAGGCTTCTAATTCTGGTGTAACGCTAATTACGCGTAAACTTGCTACCCGCATCGGAGCAAGCTTAACGATACGCACTTCCTTGTTTTTCATTTTGCTCCTTCCTTTTCATACGCCTCTTAGGAGGATTGTTGAATCTCCTTGATGGGCTGATACAAGTCTAGCACTAGCTCC
>JBHLMG010000003.1:0-85089 GCA_048938385.1 Promethearchaeota archaeon
GTAGACTTTGGAACCTTCATGGTGAAATTAGAATAAACATATACGCTGTATTAATACATTGGTGTAAAAAGGCAAGAGCAAACAGATTGACAGGCTATTGGGAACTGAAATGGCTATTCAACCGGATCTTGTGTTAGGATGCCAATTATAACCAATTCGAACCAATTCGAACCAATTCGAACCAATTCGAACCAATTCGAACCAATTCGAACCAATTCGAACCAATTCGAAGAAGAAATCAAATCCTAATAATTTCTATCTCCTCCATCAGTCGTAATTTCATATGGTTTAAATTTATTTGACGCGAAGGGGGTGAAATCAGTCCCCCCTCATCAAGAATAAAAAGAAATGAACTTCATGACAAATCTATCGTATGATGTCGCAGTTGTGGGCGCAGGCCCTGCTGGTTGTACTGCCGCAAGAGTCGCTGGGCAACACGGGCTAAAAACCATCGTTTTTGATAGCCGCAAACAGGTTGGCATTCCAGTCCAATGTGGTGAATACTTACCCGTTCCCAAAGAAATGGAAGACTTACTCCCTAAATCCCCGCGTGTGGCTCGGCTCCTTGATGTTCCTGAAGAGGTAATTACCAATCGCTGCTCGCGTCTTTTACTTGTCTCACCTGCTAATCGGACCTTTGAATTCCCGTTGGTTTCGAATGTAATTGATCGTGCTAAGTTTGTTCAACATCTTGCACAGCAAGCAGAAGCTGCAGGAGTCCAAATTAAGTTACAAACCCCGGTTTTAAAACGAACGAGCTCTAATCAGTTGATTATTCGCAGTAATTCTGGACGACAAAAAATCCACGCTAAGGTAATAATTGGTGCTGATGGAGCCCAATCACGAATAGCTCGTTCCATTGGTGTGTATTATAAAAATAAACCTCGAGATTTGTCCATGACCATCCAATATGTCATGACTAATGTGAAATGTGACCCTGATGTTACAGAGATGTATTTTGGAAGCCAAATCGCCCCTGGAGGTTATGCTTGGGTTATTCCAAAAAGTGAATCAACAGTTAATGTTGGGCTTGGTTTTCGTCAACCATTTGCGAGGATCCCTGAAACCGCATTAGCTTATCTCCATCGGTTTATCTACTCTTATCCTGCCAACATCGAACGTATGAAAGGAGGCAAAGTACTTCGAAAAACTGGCGCAATCGTCCCTGCTGGCGGTCCTGTCCAGCGAACTTATTCTGATACTGTTCTTCTAGTTGGTGATGCTGCGGGTCATGTCATGGCTTCGAATGGTGGGGGGATTCCCACAGCGTTAGGAGGTGGTGAACTCGCTGGAATTGCAGCCGCTCACCATATCCAAGAAAATAGACCATTAAGCTGGTATGAAGAAGCGTGGAAAAATGAATTTGGCAAGGAGTTAAAGTCAGCTTTGGGGATTCTTCGAATTGCTGACAAAATCATGGCCTCGGATAGTTTGACTGATCTTTGTATGCGACTAGCTGGTCCTCAGATTCTAAGACGCTTAATCAGATGCAAGCTTCCTTTCACGGTGAAATTGGTTTCCAAAACTTTAGTAAAATTTCTGGCGTTGTTATCCTAATGAAAAAGAAGAGTCTTCAAATAGTCAAAACTGTAGAGACTATCAAGAAATTATCTGATGCTTACTCATTTGTTAATAATGCCCAATATGTACATACACATATTGCATATATTGTAAAAAGTGAACAAAGGAGCTTTCGATGAATGCCAAAGCAGAACCCAACATCCGTCAATAACCAATTTCCTTCCTCTTTAGCTATTAGTGCGTCAAGTACTAAACCTGCAACGGATCAGAGTACACCATTCTTGGAAAGTGAACATGTCCAGAAACGGATTGTTCTCATCAATGAGGCAGTAATGAATTATCTTCAAACAGTAAAGGGAGAACCAGAAGTTTTGTATAATGCGGCTCACCACCTTATTGTTGCAGGGGGTAAACGGCTCCGATCACTGGTCACCTTACTTTGTTGCGAAGCGGTTGGCGGTTCCATTGACAAAATCCTACCAATAACGGTCGCTGCTGAGCTACTACAAGCTGCGAGCTTAATCCACGATGATATTATCGACAATGATGATCTTCGTCGCGGTGTTCCAACAGTGCATAAAGCATTTGGCCCTGATGTCGCAATTCTTGCCGGCGATTTTCTTATTGCTCAAGCTTTTCGAATTATTGGTACACACGGATCTCCAGAACTTGTAGCGAATATCGGTGCTGGCGGTGTTCGTATGTGTGAGGGTGAGGTTTTTGATCTTTTTATTTCTCCTAAGAATGAAGATGTTTTCACCACAGAAGAGTACCTTACAATGATTAAATTAAAAACCGCTGTATTTTTTGAGCAAGCAGCACGAACAGGTGCCATCGTCGGTGAAGCCTCACCAGAAAAATGTGAAGCTTTAGCCCAATACGGTTCATTCTTTGGGTTCGCTTTCCAACTTAGAGATGATGTGTTAGATATTCAGGCTTCCCAGCAAAAGCTCAAAAAAACAACTTTTTCCGATTTTCGAATGAAACGTGGGAATTATCCACTAATTTATGCGCTCGAAGCTTGCTCCAAAAGTCAACGAACACATTGCCTTGACGCGCTTGATAATCAACAATGGGACAAAGTTCTCAAACTAATTGAAAAAAGCAAAGCGATTGAATCTACCATGCACCTTGCCCAGAGCTACGCTGAAAGAGCAAAGGCGGTTCTCCAAAAACACGGATTTCAAAATAAAACAATCCTTGAACGACTTGCTGACTTCACTGTTCATCGAGAATTTTGATCTTTAAAAATCATGGATAGGAGCCATTATCTTGCCTGAAACTAATGAACAGCGCCCAAACAAATTTCGAATATGGTTGAGTGAGCTTCGCCTCCCTTTTACTACGGTATCAATCGTACCCATTCTGCTTGGAACCGCAATTGCTTGGGGACTAACTGGTATCTTTCTTTTGGATATCTTCCTTCTCACACTAATCGGTGGAGTATTCATTCATCTAGGTGCTAATGTAGCAAACGATTATTGGGATTATCAACAAGGTTCAGACAATATTAATGTCGACTACATAAGACCCTTTACTGGTGGAAGCCGCATAATCCAACGGGAGCTTCTCTCTCCACGGGCGGTGCTAGCCGGTTCTATTGTGCTTTTGGGAATAGGAGCAATCATTGGCCTGTATTTGACTTTCACTCGTGGACTACTGGTGTTGATTCTCGGAGGATTAGGTATTTTCCTAGCCTTTTTCTATTCCGCCCCTCCAATTAAATTCGTAAGCCGCGGAATTGGCGAAATTGTCATCGGGATCTGTTTCGGGGTATTCCTCACATTTGGTGCCTTTTACACTCAAACCCAAATTTTTGCCTGGGAACCTATAATACTATCTCTTCCCATCGCACTTCTCGTATCTGCAATTCTCTACATAAACGAATTTGCAGATTTCAGAGCAGATAGAGATTCTGGGAAACATACCT
The DNA here is from genome assembly GCA_048938385.1 of Promethearchaeota archaeon. Lineage (GTDB taxonomy): Archaea > Asgardarchaeota > Hermodarchaeia > Hermodarchaeales > Hermodarchaeaceae > Hermodarchaeum. Next base: position 3,452 of record JBHLMG010000003.1, read on the forward strand.
TAGTCGTTAGGTTAGGTCGACAAGGAGCTGCAAAGCTTTATGTTGCCATTTTGATTCTGGTGTATCTCATCATTGTATTAGCTGTCTTCTTCAGAATCACGACTTGGTATTCTTTACTCATCTTCTCAACCCTTCCTCTTAGCATTCTTGGCGCACGATACACACTGAAATTTTATGAGCAACCAATGGCGATGATACCTGCTAACATCTCAACCATCGTCAATCATCTATTGACAGGTATCACACTCACTCTTGCCCATATCTTTCTACTACTTAGTGTGCTTTACACACATGACTTGGTCCAATTCATCGTCATCGTAGTAGGAATCCTAAGCTTCCTCTTTGCTGCCTTCTTTGCTCGACGCGTTCATAAACAAACACAGGCACTAATGCAGGCCAGCTAGGAGTAGATCGGTTCAACTCCAAGGATCTCACACAAGTCATACAGCTCATCGACTACATCATCATAAACCATGTGCAGGTGATTGGAACGCAAATTCTGAATGAAGAGATCAGGATCGCCTTCAAGGTTAACGAACGCATGTGGCCAGCGATCACGCGCTTCTTTGAATAATTCTTTGTCTTGAACAAAAACCTCACCATTCGCAATCTGCATCACATACTCACCACCCACACGAGCTAAACGCGCTAAAGTTACCCGACCAGCCTTACAACTGAAAGTAGGGCATGCTCCTCCAGCTTTACCCATATACTCGTATTGAGGGTTCCAATCCACATCCTTTGGTGATGTTGCCATATCAGTAGCTATTGTTCCGCAATTTACTAACCGTAAGATACCTGTGTTCATGTCCAAATCATTGACATCGGCAAATAGGACCGGTTGTCCGCTCAATAGATGTAATATTTGCATTGTGAACGCTGCGTTCATGTCTGCTTCACATGAAATCATGATGCCCTCATTAATCATCCAAGAAATTGGGAGACATCCACTTACATAATTATCAATGAATTCTGGTTGACACTTAAACCCCCCAAAGGCGTACCCTTCTGAGTGCATCATATCTTTCATAGCTAGATACAATCGAACGCTTTTCTCCATTACCTCGTCGGAGACATTGACGGAACCATAGGTTTTCTTCGCCCAAGCCATCTTCTCCTTTACTTTCTTTTCTGGCACTTTCTGGGCATCAAGGAACAACCGTAACATATCCACTTGTTCAATCTCTGTGCCAAAAATATCCTTGATTTGGCTGAAATCAACTGCCGCAGTGACCATGCCCATAGTCTTTCCACCAATTACGACGGCTTTACTGCGAGTCAGCTTATCGTAAGCCATTGCTGCCCGGCAATAAGTGGTGATGGTTCTGAGGACATTGGAGTTGTTTGGCTCACCGTACACGAAGCGATGGTGTAGACCTACCTCGTCAAGACTACCATGGGTGATGGCTGCCCCTACGAGGCTAAACGCTGCAGGGCTGCGGTAGCCATAAACGATACTGGGAAGCGCTGTGGCTTGTATGGCGGAAACGACCATCGGCGCGTAGATCCAGGTCCCGATATTATAGATAATGCACTGAAGGCCCTGATAGGCCATGTCCTCAGAGACTCGAATTGCGTCCTCCATAGTAAGGACGAGGTTTTTTTCAGGAGTCACCTCGAGGGGTTGGGTTTTCAACGCAACGAGGAGCTCTTTATGAGCTTGTTCGGCAATGTCAGTGCGTTCCCGTGGCAAAGAGAGGGTGATGAGGCCGACCTTAGGTTTGAACATATGAGATCCTCTGTTACTATCACACGGATAGGGATGTGAATCTTAGTACTCGTAGACTGATTGCGTTAAAAGCCTTTACAACATCGTTTTCCTAGTTAGGTTTCAAGGATGCTGAGCTGAAGGTCTATCGGTTTGCATCAGGTTCGTCATCAAAGCTTCCGAAACGATACCCTTGCATATCAATAGTGACATGCTCGTAACCTAATGCTGTGAACTGCTTTACAATTTTCTCAGCAACTTCTTTTACTAGTAATCGAGGAATATCTTCAGGTGAAACCTCTATTCTAGCAATCGTTCCATGGTCGCGTACCCGTAAAATGTCAATGGCAACCATAGTGCGGAGCGCGACTTCAGCTGCCGAAACACGAGCTAACCGCTCCAGCGTTAGTCGTTCCCCATAGGGAATTCGAGTAGCAAGACAGCTATTCGACGGTTTATCTGCGACTGGAAGTTGATACTGATGAGCGAGTCGCCGGGACTCGGATTTAACTATCCCGGCTTCTCGCAGAGGACTGATGATTCCTAGTTCTTCGATAGCTCGAAAGCCTGGACGGTGTTCCCCTTCATCGCTCACTGTTGAACCATCAACCACAGCCCTTAAACCTAATTTCACGGCGGTTACTTGCGCTTGACGGAATCGGAGGAGTTTACAATGGTAACAACGATCGCGTGGGTTCTTTGCAATAGCTGTGCCTTTGAGTTCATCTATTGAATAAACTCGATGTTCAATACCAATCGTCTCTGCAACTTTGCGCGCATCTTCGACTTCTTCAGGAGGCATGAGGGGAGACTCGAAGGTCACAGCAACTGCTTTTGATTTCAAAGCATCATAGGCTAGCGCGGCGACTACAGAACTGTCTACTCCTCCAGAAAGAGCAACAAGAACGCTCCCTAACTCTTTAAGACGATGGATGATGCGATTCTTCTTCTGATCAAGTAAGTCGTCCCTCAAAGTACCTCATCTCCTTTCCCGAACTTTTCCTGTCGTGCTAGAGCTTCCGCCTTTTGAGCAATTTTCGCAAAAGGATACCCAGTCTTCTCCGCTACCAGCTTAACATCATCGAATTCAGCTTTCAGCTGTAAAACTTTCCCTTTACGATCACTGGCAATTTTTACGCGAACCGTGAAAACCTGATTGTTCACTTGAATTTGGACCGTTTGTATTTCTCGTGCTAATAAGTGACGATCTGGTCGACTTACACGGACGCCAAGGCTGCCCGTTTCAGATACAAGTAAATAAGCCAGCCGCTCCTCATCTTCTGGAGCCGCTATGACAGAAAGTAAATGCCCTGGTCGATTCTTCTTAGTAGTCGTCGGAATAATCGTCACATCTTTTGCACCGTGATTGATAAGTTCCTGAATCAGGTAGCCCAAGGTTTCACCAGTTACATCATCGACATTCGTTTCAATGAGAATTACTTGATCTTGGTAAAGACGAAGCTCTGAGAGAGGTGTTCCACGAACCACTTTCAGTAAATTCGGAATATCAGGTAGCTCTCCTGTCCCTGCACCATAGCCAACTTCAAGCGGTTGGAACTGCGGGTAAACTTCAATCGAAGTTGGGTTCAAGGCCGCAAGAAGAGCTGCACCCGTTGGTGTTGTAAGCTCCCTTGAAATGGGGCCACCCTTGAAAATAAACTGATTCTTAGTTAGTATGTGCGTCACAGCAGGTCCCGGGGTCGTTAGCTGACCGTGTCCACTTGGGAATGATCCACCACCCACCGCGATTGGCAGGACAAAATATCGCGCCTTCTTGGGATCAACGAGTTTGAGCTGATCAAGCGCAGTAGCGGCTCCAATAACATCGATGACAGTATCAACGGATCCAGCCCCATGGAGGTGAACCTTTTCAGGCGGATGGCGGTGAACAAATGCCTCCGCTTCGACTAGATGCCGGATTGCACGATTTGCATAGGCTGCCGCTTCTGTGGAGAGGTTGAGATCTGTGCTCATGGCTTCTACGGCATTGAGAAGAACTTGACCTGATCGAGTTGTGAATGATTCCTCCAGTTTAATGTCAAGGTAGAGTCCACCGATGTGACTTCGCGTAACTGGCAGAAGAGTCACTTTCACCGCTGTACAATCTGGAACATAATCTACTGCTGACTCCATAGCAGCAATCACAGGGTCCGGTTCAATGCCTAAATCGAGGAGAGCGGCAACAAACATGTCCCCTGCAATACCAGCCATTTGGGGATCAACAATAAGCATCTGATTGCACGACATTAATAACTCCCTATGAGTTGACAAATCTTCAACCTTTAATACACTCGGTTTGACTATGAGAATCTGGTGAGTTGATTATGAGCGAACTCCGGAAAATATTAGAAAAGCTTGCTCAAGGAGAATATTCCATTGATGAGGCTGAAGGCAAACTCCGGGTCTTCAACATCGTCGAAGTGGCACGACTAGCTAAGCTAGATGTGAGCCGAGATACACGGAAAGGCATTCCTGAGGTTGTTTATGCCCATCACAAAACGGTTGATGACTTGCTGCAAATTATCGAACAAGGCATGCAGGTTAAACCATTCCTAATTCTCAGTCAACTCTCCAAAGAGCAGGAACAAGTTATCCAAAAACGCATTCACCAACTCCGACCAGAACGACATTATATTTTCGATGTCTATGGGGACGGTTCAATTGCTGTAATTCGAACCCCTGAATATAAACCGACAATGATGGGAGGAAAAATTGGCATCATCGCCGCGGGTACTTCTGATCGACAGGCTGCAGAAGCCGCACGAGTGATGGCAGAACAAATGGGCTGTCAAGTACTGGTTACTTTTGATGTTGGTGTCGCAGGAGTTCACCGGCTTTTTCCTGAACTCGCTGACATGATTGACCAAGGGATTGATGTACTCATCGTTGCTGCAGGCATGGAAGGAGCGCTACCTTCATTGGTTACGGGACTTGTTGATATCCCTGTGATCGGTTTACCCATCGCTACAGGGTATGGTCTAGGAGGTGAAGGTTTAGGTGCGTTAATATCGATGCTCCAATCATGTTCCCTTGGGCTTGCAGTGGTAAACATCAATAATGGGGTTGGGGCAGGAGCTATCGCTGCTTTAATCGCAAATAGGGTCGCTCGAAAAAAACTTTGATTGCACTTTAAAGAAAACCGCAAAGGTTGTCACACAGCTCATGGAACTGAAAGAGGTTTTAAGAAGGTTTCAACCGCAAAATAATCTGGATTTCCAGTTCTTGGCGATTTACAATCGCTGGGTGGAACGATGGGGAAGAAAAGAAATCCAGCGGAATAGCTTCTGTGAGCTAATCCACGGTGTCAAGGAATTCCTCAACGGTGCGGTGGAACAAAATGCAACCCAACCCAGTTGGCTGGGTATCATCGGGAGATGAAGGCTTACCACGTAAAGCCGTAATGAAACTCATTGTTGTAGGTGACGGCGGTGTTGGCAAAACTACCCTCATTCACCGCTACCTCACCGGGGACTACTTAGACCAACGAATGACCGTTGGTTCTGGGTTCGCTACCCGTGATATTTCTGTAGAAGGTATAATAATACGCCTCGCAATCTGGGATTTTGCGGGTGAAGAAAGATTCAGGTTCCTCATGCCTCGATACTGTCAAGGCGCCCTTGGATGCCTGCTCGCCTTTGATTTAACACGTATCTCTACATTTTTTCACCTCGATGACTGGTTATCACTTGTTCGTGAAAACACCAACAACATCCCAATCCTTTTGATTGGGACAAAACTGGATGCAGTACATCAAACCTCCTCTGAGGCCAAGGAGTATGCTGAAACTCACGAGCTAGCAGGGTACCTTGAGACAAGTTCAAAAGAAGGTGTCAATGTTACAGAAGCCTTTGACTTAGTTTCTAACCTGATGTGGAACCGACTAACAACATCCGAACCTCAGACTGTAAACACTTGGATAGTCTAACATTTTTCAAGAGTCATTTGGCTATCCGAACATTTTCCTTGAATCCTTACAATCTCTTTTTCAATGCTATCTGGAAAATCGAAGGAGAGAAACAACTGTTGGTAGATTTGTCCATGGTTAGGATAATCAGGGGTGAATAAGTTTTGGACAACGGAAACAAACTTAACTATCCCTCTGCACCGGTTTAACCCCGACAGGGGGGAAATCCATTTCACCGAGATGCAAATTATGATTCAAGAGGAAAGACCACCAACAAAGGAAGAGCTCCTCGAAAAGGCTAAACAGCCAGCCAAAGACGCCATGCAACTACACCCATATTACAAAGGCAAAATCCAAACCATCCCCAAATGCACCATCAGGGGTTTCGACGATTTCGCAATATGGTACACCCCTGGAGTAGCTGCTCCTTGCCGTGACATCCAAGCTAACCCCGACAAAGTGTGGGATCACACCAATAAGGGTAACACCATCGCCGTTGTTAGTGACGGCAGTCGTGTCTTAGGACTTGGAAATATCGGACCTGAAGGTGCTATGCCGGTTATGGAGGGCAAGGCCCTTATTTTCAAGTACTTAGGAGGCGTTGATGCAATACCCATCTGTTTGAACACACAAGATCCTGAGAACTTCATTCGAGCGACCAAACTTCTTGAACCCAGTTTTGGCGGGATTAATCTTGAAGACATCTCAAAGCCAAAATGCTTCAATATTTTACACCGGCTGAAAACCGACATGAAAATACCAGTATTCCACGATGATCAACAGGGTACTGCCACAATCATCCTAGCCGGCTTGCTAGGCGCCTTACGTTTTGTAGGTAAATCCTTAGATCAAGTTCAGATTGGTATGTTCGGTGTAGGTGCAGCGAATACATGCACTGCTGAATTACTCATCGAGGCTGGGGTTCCTGCAGGAAACCTGATTCTTTGTGACCGTGATGGTTTACTCCATAAGGGTCGAGAAGACCTGAAGGCAATGAAAGAGGATGAGCATGAAAAGTACGATCTGGCCATCCTCACTAACGAGGAACAGCGAACCGGAGACTTTGGAGAGGCACTTCAGGGTGCTGATGTGTGCATTAGCGCATCCGCACCAATTCCTGGCTTAATCAAGAAAGAGTGGGTCGAAAAAATGGCGAAAGACGCCATCGTCTTCGCCTGCGCTAATCCTCTCCCCGAAATCTGGCCGTGGGAAGCAAAGGAAGCTGGTGCTAGAGTGGTTGGAACGGGTCGTTCAGACTTTGATAATCAGATAAACAACAGTTTGGGCTTCCCCGCTATCTTTCGCGGAGCCCTAGATGTTCGGGCTATGGAGATCACCGATGAAATGTGCATCGCCGCCGCTTCTCGACTCGCTGATTTAGCAGAAGAACGCGGCCTACGCGAAAATTATGTAATTCCTAGTATGGAAGAATGGGAACTCTACCCTGCTGAGGCCGTCGCTGTAGGTATGAAAGCTATTGAACAAGGTATTGCTCGAAAGGAGTGGGAAGAGGCTGAACTCCTCAAACATGCAACAAGGCTCATCAAACGATCCATTGATATTACGCAATCGCTGATGGATAATGGGTTCATTCCCAAAGCCCCTCTCTCCTAAAACCCCTCTTTCCCATCATTTGAAAATTCATGAACCTAATAAGGATAAACCTTTAACAGGTATACCCTCCACTGGGGCAGTACAAATATCTCAATCTCTGAGGGTTTCCTGCGTGTTAGTATTGGTATCTGATTTAGATGGAACGCTCATCAATGTGAAGGACCGATTTGCTCATGCACAGGTCAACGCCTTAGCCCAATTGGGTTACACCATTACCGTTGAACAAGTAGCTCCTTTCGTGCAATATATGATGGATGCAGACAAATTCCTCACGGGATTAGGGATTTCTTTGGAAAGTAGCGAAATACTTCAATACCTAGCACTCGTTGAAAGAGAATTTTACCAAGGCTGGCACCACTCATATGTGATTCCTGGAGTCATTGAAGCCCTTCTCCGTGTTCGCCCGCGTGTGGATGCACTTCGTCTTATTACCTCACGGGCTTGGATTGCGGATACCCACAAAGAAGTCGAAGCTTTTGGACTAGATCAGGTGTTCAATCATCATGTCTACACGCGTGGTCATCTAGCTAAGGCGGAAGGAGTAGATGAAATTCCTCTATTTCCATTCCTCGACCATCGGCAGCGGCTCATACAATTAGCCATAGCGGATATTGATTCACCTGACATAGTGTGGGTAATAGGGGACTCACCTAATGAAATGAAGGCTGCTTGGGATTTAGGGTTAATTACTGTTGGAGTGCTAACAGGTTTCTCGACAGCGGAAGAGCTCGAGCCCTTTTGCACTCACATCCTGAATTCGGCTGCAGAAATCACTACTCTCTTATAATTACTCAAGCCTGGCAGTAGCGAAGGTTTTAACAGTCAAATCATTGTTCCTTCACCATAGCAATGACCATCTCAGCGCTAATTTCTGATCTTGATGGCACACTCATCGATACTCGTGAACGGTCCATTCAAGCTCATGCTAGTGCATTTCAACGAGTTGGGTATCAAATTGAAATCGACACCATTCGGGCCCTCTACCATTACTCTTTCGATGCTAATGAGTTATTTCGCCACCTAAATATTCGTCTAAGCAAGTCCAATTTCACTCGTTATCTACAAGGCTTCAAAACCGCCTTTTACAAGAATTGGCGCTACTCAAAGGTCTTTCCAGGAGTTCGCAAAACACTAGAATACCTACGAGAACATGTAGAATATATGCGTTTAATCACTTCTCGACAGGGCGTCGAATCCACCCGTAGAGAAGTCCGCCATTTTGGCTTGGATAAAGTATTTGATGGTGTCTTTACTCGGGGTGATCTTGCTCAAGTCGAAGGTAAGGACCAGATTCCGCTTTTTCCATACCTTCCTCAACGGCGCCGGCTCCTCAGGTTTGCCCTCCAAGGAGTTACACTAGACGGTTCTGTTTGGGTTGTTGGAGACACGCCTGGAGAGCTTGAAGCTGCAAAAAGCCTAGGATTTACTACAATCGGCGTGCTAACCGGATTTGGCGTAGAGGAAACCTTGAAACCTGTGGCAGACTATTTACTACCTTCGGTTGCCGAAATTGTGCAACTTATCTAAGCTCTTCTCATAAGGTATGTAACAATGCCAATGTCTCCAAACCCCGAAATCCGTGAAGCAACTCCAATCCAGTTCGATAGTCGTCAATACCAGGAACATATCCTCAAACGCATCCAAGAAAACCAAGATCACAACATATTGGTTGAACTGGATTGTGGTTTGGGTAAGCGAGTTCTTACCTACAAACTCGTCGCTGAAACTTTCCCTAACACGCGCTTCGTCATCACTGTGAACTCCTCTTCCTCTCTTCAAGAAACGGCACAATACCTCGAAAAAGAATACGGCGGAGTCAAAGGGCTCGGAGTTCTTTCACCTCATGTTCGGGGACCTCGAAGGCTTCAAATGCTTAAAGAATCTCGCGTCATCCTTTGCACTGCACGCGTACTAGCCAACATCCTCAGAAAGGGTGTGGTAGTTCCTGAGACCTTTGAAGGGTTAATGATCAATGAGGTCGACACAATCCTCCGTCGTGTCGGACATAACCAGGTGCTCATTCAACCCTGGAGCTTCTTACTTGACTTTTTTAAGAACCATTGGATCATCGGACTCAGTGGTACTCTCCGTGATGACCATGTAGTTTTCGATAATGCGCAAATTCACCTCCGCGAGGAGCTTCAAACACTTGCGGGCTTTCTGAAAAATGTTGAACTCATTACTATGGACGAACTCAAGGGCACAGACCTCAAAGACTATATTAAACCAACAGTTCTTGATGTCGTTCCAGTCCAAGACCCTGTAATTCGTGCCACTGCGATGGTTCTCGACGATCTCATTCAATCGACTAGGGAAGAAATCTACCAAGTGCTCCAAGATGAGGGACAAGAACCGGGTAGCGCCATTCCTCAAACTACTCGACTGCTCCACTTGATGCTACACGAATTGCCCATTCCTGAAGACCTCGCTGTACGGTATAGTGGCTTGCTCATGATTCGTAAATACCTATATGGTATGTCTGCTTCGAGTTTTCGCCGATACCTCTATCACCCTATTCTGACGCCTAAAATTGATACGCAGCGGATATTGCAAGACTGGCCCAAAATTACTCCTAAGGTTCAGGAGGTCGTCAACCTTACTAAGAAAGCTAACAAAACCGTCATCCTCTCCTCCTACTTGCATGTGGTAAGTGAAATCAATGAACTTCTCACCCAGCAGGGCGTACAAACCTTCAAATTGACCGGTCGAGTCAAAGACAAACAATCCGTCCTCGTAGAATTCAAACATGCCAAAGCTCCAGCAGCCATTATTCTTTCCCCTGTGGGTGAGCGCGATCTCGATTTACCCAGCGCTGATTTACTTATCATCTGTGACACCATTAACACGACCAAGACAATCTATCAAAAGATGAAACGCAGTCGTGGTGGGCGCGTCGTGTTCCTCTTTTATGCAAATACCTCTGAAGTCGGAAAACTTCGTCGCCTCATTGATAACATCATGAAGCGATACCCTTGGTCAACCCAGCTAAGAAATGTGAGTGACCTACACGCCTAGACCTGCTTAACCTGAGCATGGCCTACATTTCTTCGTCTTATGCTTCCCAACTCGAAGGTCGAATCCAGGTATACCATGAGTAAAGAGTAAGGATGGTTAAGAAAATGATGATTGCTAGACTTGCTATGATATTAGTTGGAAGTTCTATTGAAACGACTGAGATTGGATACTGAGGAGGACTCATAGACTGATCCAAAGTACCAGCTAATCCGATACGGAAGTACCAAAGGATCCCAATATAGAGAGAAATAATGAAAGAACGCAATATTATATTCTCAATATCCTTCTGGCGCGTGTTAGGGTGAGTACTGACGAACATAATGATGATTCCTATCATAACTACAGCTGTAGCATTCCCAAGTAGGAAGGGTGGTGTGCTATTGGCGATGTTGATGGTAAGCCACAGCGTGTCCAATTGAAGAGCAGCTTGGCGTCCTCGCTCTAGAAAGAACACATTTCCCGCAAAGAGTGCCACAGTGAACAGCCAAATGAGGAGAAATCCATCCCGCCATCTTTTGTCCTTTGCAGGAATCCACTTTTCAGACATCAGTCCATTCATACTCTCACCAGTGAGTACTGGTTAACCTAGGCTTATAGTTATTTGCTATTGGCTTCAGCTAGGTACCTCGTTATTAGACTGCCCCCGACGAGAATGGCTGCAAATATTGTGATACGGATGAAAAATGCTCAAAGCCATATTGATTGAAAGCCTGGTTGGGCTTCAAGAGATTATTTTCTTCATAAACTTCCTTTTCCAATTAATACCAAATATTTCCTAGAATTCGTCGTATTAGAAATATATTGGTGTAGCACGCAGGTTTAACTATTCTGAACTCTGTTACATGGTGTGAAGCGAAAATGGTGGCCCACAAACCTTGTCATGGAGGCGAAACATCTGCGGAGTTTCCAGTGTACCCGGTCTATGTCTATGAGCGAACCTGTAGGGCAATATTCGACTTTTGTCTGAAGGAAGCTATAGGTGCATCGCCACGCGAAGCTTTAGGAGTAATCCTTGGGTTTCGTTGTGTCTGGCAGGGAACCAAATACATCCGTGTAACTGATTGGGCTACAGGACGAGTAGAGGCTAGCTTAGCACATGCTCGATTTACTCCCGAAGGTATTCTCGAATACCGTCTTGCTATGCACGATCGTTATGGCACGAATCCGCATTCTCCCAGGGTAGTGGGCCTATGGCATTCGCACCCTTTTGGTAGCGACCCCCACTTTTCATCAATCGATCTACGAACCTTCTTCAACACTCCCTTCTGTGCTGAAGGAAATGTGTTCTTCCTTATTGATCCCAAAAGCCACATTTTCAAAGTGTATATGCTTCGACCTCGGCTTGATGAACCTGGATTACAACTGGAACAAGTTGACTGGTGTACCTACAAACCTTCCGTACCGACTAATGATACTCCATTCGCAGAAGAACTCGCTACACCTCCTGAGGAGGAAAACACTGATGGCTAAGGATTCTCCCACACCCATTGAGATTGATTTTTTTGAACGGGACCAACATGATCGCACTCGTAGGTGGCTTGGAGCTACTAATTTGGATACGATTCGTCACTCCTCTGTCCTCATGGTAGGGGCTGGTGCGGTCGGCAATGAGGTGTGTAAAAATCTCGGGTTATTAGGAATCGGAAAAATAGTCTTAGTAGATCCAGATAAGGTCGCAGCTTCGAACCTAAATCGCTGTGTTTTTTTTCGCTCAGGTGACCATGATGTGAAATTCAAAGTCGACGCTATCACAGAACGCCTACCAGAACTTGCTACAAGTACCGTGATCGAACCCCACCCTGTACCTATTCAACAAGCACCCGATTCGGTCTGGAACACAGACCTCGTACTCGTTGGCGTTGACAACCATTATGCCCGGTTCTTGTTAAACGCAAAGAACCTAGGCTTAACTTCACCTCGGCCTATCATCAACGGCGCTATGGGCAGAGACTTCGTATCTGTTGAAGTACTTGCCCCTCCGCACACTGCCTGTTTGGTGTGTTCGTGGAGCAAGGATTTCTTAGATGGAGTGGTTGCTAACGAAGTTCGAACACGGTGTGATCCTTTCTTCGTTGATACCGTACCCCGTTTTCCCATGATCAGCTTCATCACCTCTGTCGTTGGAGCCATTATGGCTTGGGAAGCGACTCGTATCCTCGTAGGGCTCGAACAATGGCAGAAAACCAGACAATGGCAAGAGGATTTAGAACCCTCCCTGGGGCGTTTCATTCAATACAACTTGCAGCATCACGAGACGACGACTGGACCTATTCTGCCAAACCCTCAGTGCAGTGAAACCTTCTGTCGTAATAAACGCAAACGCACCTAGCCCTTACGATGTCTGGATGCTGACGACTTGAGTAACCTTCCAAGTTGAACTAAGGTGAGGGGCAGCTGTGTTGGGCGGTTGCCTCCAGGTGACCTTGAACTCTTGATGAGACCGAATATCCATCCAATTCCCAATAATAATGGGAATGTGACGGTTAGTGGCTCCCAACCAGCCCACAGATCCAAACCATGTTGGGTCCACGGGAATCCAATGGTTGCGGATCCAGACCTCACTCCAGCCATGGCGCTCCCAATGTTTCTTTGTTGAGGCAAAGCCAGAGATTAGTCGGGCGGGAATTCCTCTGGCACGGCATAACGCGGCAAACAATGCGGCATACTCTGTACAGTCGCCAACCTGATTTTCAATTGCAAATGCTGCTCCTCGCTCATGTTGTTGAGGTACATAGCGAAGTGTCTTTGTGACTGTACGCATCGCAGCTTTGACGAAGGAAACTATCTCTGTGTGGTTTTTTGCAATATCACGGGCTAAATCTTTGATTAGATGGTGATGGGATTCGATGAAAAATTCAGGTTTCGTATACGACTGAAGCTGGCTTGGAATGGTGGGGTTTTGAACAGACGGGGGTAGTTGGTATTGGACTGACCGATTTCGAACCAGAGCTGTGTACCCACAGCTAAAAGTCTCAAGTCCTGCTAGTTGGTGGCAAGTAAAATCCAACCAGTGATTCCCTCTCAAATCCGTAACTTGTCGCCCAATGACGGGTTGAGGTTTAATATCAACGAGGTGTTGGTAAGGCGGAAAAGGTGGCGGGAAGGCCAGAAAGATTCGAACATTCGTTAAAGGGTTTATAGACGAATTAGCAATATTGGTTTGATAGGATACACGGTGCGCAAGTATAGCTGAGTCTGCAGTCATGATTCCTGCCCTTTAACCTCGTTTTGCTCCCCCTTGCGTTTGGTATCATCATCGAGGAACACGACTCTCCCACCAGGTGAATGTGATGAGCGTCGCTGAACATCACCAAGAAGAATTACCTTAGATCGTTCGCTGGAATCAGGTTCTACTACATCGCGCTGTAATCCGAGAAAGCGAGTGAAGTGAGGTGGATGGGCTTCGACCCCTCGTACTATCGTTCCTGGACAAGTACCTGTTCCTGTTTCTAAGAACAGAGCACGACACGAGGGACACATGTAACTACCACAGGTCGTACAAATCCACCACTGACTCCGAGCCTCCTCCAGCGACACATGAGCATCACAAGCCACACACTTCATGTGCGAAGCACCATGGACACTCATTCTTTAGCTCCCTCCTTTAGTTTGCGTTGATGAACTCGATGAATGTTCACTTCGAAATTAGGAGATAGATTTGGAGGACGCTGTTCTTGAAACGGAACATCTCGTTCCCCAAGAATCACAATTCGGTCCTGTACATCCTCTTCAGGAGTTGATGAAGGTTTTCGCTTTTTTTCTTTCAGTGAAGGGTCGCTATTCGGAGTGGGTGGATCTGACAAATGCACCACCTACGAGTCATTATCATCGGTATCCAGTATTCGAACCTTCCTCTCATGTGAGGTATCACCAAGAATCCGTGGAGGTCGGCTTCCTGCTTGTCGCGAAGGAGGTATTCCTTCAAGAATTTTAATTCGCCGTTCGGGGACAGAGCGAGTGCCTTGGATTTGATGGCGTTCCTCCCATAATCGATCCAATGTAGTAACGATGTTCTCAGCATCCGCCTCATACCACGCCATCGCTGTGGTGTTAAGTCCGTGGTCTGATTGAAACTGGGAGGGTGGTTCAACGCGATCGGGTTTTAACAAGACGAAGAACGGCAAGTCTTCAAGAATTCGATCTAGTTCACCACGAACTGAATAGCAGGCTGGTCCTGTGCCACTAGAGGATAACCGAGGGTGAAACAGGGGTGTTTCTGCAGTTGGGTGAATCATCCCAATGCTTTGCGGATATTCGCGGGGCAGGTCAAAGACAAACCGGTGTTCATACCGCAAAGCTCGATTACTGGTCAGTTGACTAGGTTTTTGAGTATATCCAGGGAGGTTTCGCATAGTAAATCCCACCCGTTTGAAAGCTCCATCTCGGTACCGGGAGAGGATGGTCACAGTGAAGTCATCATTACTCCAAGTAGTATCCTCACGGCGTGGAGGGCTAGGCATCCACCCACGGCGTCCATAGAAGTTATTTATGGAGTCAAAAAAAGTTTGAATCTGAGTTTCCACTCGCGCATTAAATAATTCCGGTGAGAACACAGGCCGGGTCATTGTTCGATTCCTCCTTGGAATGGATGGAAGTTGCTGATGGTGCTGTTATCATCCGACTTCAGGCACCACATCCAAAAGGAACAGCTCATCATCCGTTACCTTGGGGTCGAGTTCACCAAAGGCAATTCCGGGGCTTAACCGTGTTGGCTCCGGGGCTTTACGAATCAAAACAAACTCAGGACGCTGGTTCCCAATTTTTGTTTCAGCCCATTTATCAATATTCACACCTTCATCACGGGCTTGGGTGACCAGGGTACGGATGACTTCTTCAACACGAGTATCTTCGTCAATGCCAATCCGAAATTCCTTTTGGCGGGGCTCAACATCCACGATGATTGAGCGCCAAAAACCTTCTTCATTACTCATGACAAGTCACCTACAAGGTGGGAAGTGCATCACCCACTTTAACTTTTCTCGAAGCGGAACCATTCTCTTCTCTCCGTTTAACGAGAAGTCCTTTAGGTCGGAATAAAAACTCGCATATTTGGCGCCTAATCCTTCCTGAATAGTGAAAGTTTAAGTGTCACGGGCTAGTGGGACCTATTGAATCAAGTAGTAATCGAATCAAGCGCGGGAGATTAGTCAGCACTATGACCACTAGGCAGGAGACACCTCTCTCACCTCAATCACTCGTTTTTCGTCGTATCCGCCTAGTGAACTTTGTCATTCACCGTGACACCACCATCCAACTAGACGCTTCCCCAGTTGTACTAATTACTGGAGCAAACGGAAGCGGTAAGACTCTGATCCTCGACGCTCTCCTCTTTGCCATCGGCGTCGATTCCCGTCGCGCCCAAAAACAACGAAACTCCGCCTTCATTGGCCGCTTCAACAAACACGCAGAAGTTCAGCTCGACCTAAACAACTTCGTTCTAAACGGACGACGCGTGTTTCATAGCCCTGATAAAGCAATAGCTAAACTGCTGAACCAAGATATTGTAACAATTCGCTTACGTATCCACGCCAATAACCGAATAACTTACTGGGTAAACGAGAAGCGAACATTGAATGGGCGACTGATTACCCGCAAAGACATTCAAAAGCTCTTTCAGTCTGCTGGACTTTTTGGAGATTCACCCCTAGCTGTAACTGAGGCTGAAACACTTGATCATTTTGCCTCTCAATCACCTCGACGGAAGTTTGAAACTCTTTTAAACGAAACAGGTTTGCGGAACTGGATGGAGAAACTGGAGGAAGCACGACTCCTCGTGCTCCAAGCCAAAGCGAATGTCAAACCCCTTCAATATCGGATCCGCCACGAAGAACAGCGACTTGAAGTACTTAAAACCGCCTATGAGGCATTCCAACAAAAACAGCAGCTTTTACACAGACTTACTGAACTCGATGTGGAAGCCGCTTGGGCTGAAGTCACCTATCGCGAACAACTAGCCCATGAACTCCAAACCCAAGTCAACGGACTCACTAGCCAACTTAACCGTGAGCAAATGCAACTAGCAAAGCAAGACGACCGACGAGCACAGCTTATCTCAAAATTCGAAGATATGGAACATCGAAAAGTTAAGCTCCAAACCACAATGGAATCCCTGCGAGATCAACAAATGCAAGCACAGGGTCATCGTGTAGGTCTCGAAAATGAAGTTGAGGTGGTGAAATCCCAACTTAAACGCTACACCCGAGCCAAAGAGCGGAAACCCCCACGGTCAAAGGAAGCAACCTTCCAAGGCGAACTTGATGGCTTTCTCTCCGACCGAGATCGGTTGGATGATCAATTAGCAGTTATCCGACAAGATATTACTGCAACTGAAGAACTACTCTTTGCTAAACCGCAAAGGTATCCACGCTTTGAAGAAACCATCCTGCGAGCTTGTCAACAATTCCGAAAAGAATTAGATAATCTTGCCCTCGATGAAGTCGTTATTGGTCCACTCTTCACGCTCATCCGAATGAGGCAAGGCTCTGAGCAGCATGAAACTGCCGTGAAACTAGCTCTAGGACGGTATACCTACGCTTTTATCGCGCTCAATCGCGACGCGTTTGGCGAAGCCAAATCCCTCTTTGATCGGTTGTGGCCCCATGACAAACCAGACCTTGTTGTTGCTCGTACCAATCCCACCACGACTATCGCCCGCGATCGCCCACCTGTAGCACCCCCAGTTTTTGGTTGGGTGGGAGATCTCATCGAAGGTGATGTCTATGCAGTTAGCTTTCTGAGCCGAGTTGTCAATACAGCCGTAGCTGAGGAGTCAGCAGATGCTAACGAATTGGTGGATGCTGCCCAGCAATTGAAGGGAAACATCATCACTAGTGACGGTCGAAGTTATTACCTACGCATTGGAGCCTTTGCACGACCTCCCCGTCCAGTTACTGTTAGTCTATCCATTCCTCTCCGAGAGCTAGGACTTTTACAGGATGTGGCTGACACCAGAGGACAACTCCGAAATCTCCGTGAAGAAGAGGCTCGGTTAATGCAGGATCGAATGCGCATTAACGCCGAAATTAGTCAATTGCGTATACAACTGCAAGAGCTTCGCCAAAGCTCCGCTACCCTTTCAGAAGAGGAACAGACCTCTATTGTCACCGATTTAGAAAACCGTGCTCAAAATTTACACCAACAGATACTTGAACTGGACACCCAATGTGACACCCTTGGTCAGGACTACCAAGATTGCAATACTGAGCTCTCGCCGATAAACTCACAGCTTCAAAAACTCGACAGTCAACTCTATAACCTTGACCAACAAAGATTGCGACGAACAGGAGAAATTGAACGCCTCAACGAAGAAATCCGACGACGCGAGGATGAATACGAACATCTCACGATCCAAGTGAAAGAATTTCGTAACACTGCAAAAACCCTAGGACCTCAACCTTCAATGGTTCGATCACCCCCTGCTATACGCGACGAGCAAATACAATTACAAGCCATGATTGAAACAATTTCGGCTACGGCGACAGACCATCAAGCCTTCCAAGAACAAGAACAAGTGGTCCAACAACTCTATCAATATCTTAAGGACCGTCAGCTCCACTTGGAGAATCTAATGACCGATGTCGACCGACGGTTAACCCGGTGGCGAGAGGAACTCGAAACCACAATTACGACCCTAAACCACCGGATGAACCAACTCCTAAGCCATTTCCTCAAACAGGTTAAATTGATTGTGCGGTACCCTGACGAACCTAGTCGTGCTGAACTCCACCTCCAACTCGCCATCAATCGAAAGGGCCAATGGCGAACTTATCAAGAAATGTCTGGTGGAGAAAGGGTTCTTGCTACTCAAACATTCATTCTTGCTCTCCATACGCTAGCGAAGAGTCCCTTGCATGTGATAGATGAATTCACTCAGCGCCTCGATGAAGCCAGTCGTGCAGCGGTGTTGAGCATTGTACAACGAACACTTGGCTTGACTAAGACGGATGCTCACATCTATCCTCAGTTTCTGTTGATGGCTCCTTCCACAGTAGGTCTTCAAATCCCTGAAGCTATGCACCATGTCATCCTTCTCAAAGGGCAGGTGAAAACATCATGAACACGAATGATACTTCTACTCACCTGCGCAGTTTACCACGAAGGAAACCTTGGCGAAAATCATTCCATCAAAATTACAAGAGGTACCGGTTAACCTTCTACGGTACCAAGAACCTCATCATCACTCTTTGGAACCTGACGAAGAAATATGAGGGTGCCCTCAAACACCAAGAAGTAGTTCCCATCAAAGAAGCTGAAATAGACCGGGAAGAAGTAACTGAATCCTATAAAATCGTAGAGACACCCTGGGAACGTGATCTCGATGGACGGTTCTATCATCACCTCGCCACTATGCAACACCGAAGGGATTCAAATCTTGCCATACCAGAAATTTCTCCTCATGAATGGATATACTACTTTGCTAATGAAGTCAAACGACGCGCGACCCCCCTTTTGTATTTGGTCAGCCCTGAAAAAGCAGTACCACCCTTTGGACTTCCGCCCGAAGATGCTCCCGTCGCATTAGCTAACCCTCCCACACCGACTGACCAACAAGCCATGCAGAAACTCAAGATACCCTACGAAGAGTTATCCTATGATTCATTAGAACTCTACCGTAACGCGCTGATTCAACGGTTGCAAGGCAAACGCATCAACTATTTTGATTTAGCCAATCATCTAACGAATTGGGAATTAGATCTGTTAAGTCAAATGATAAGAGATAACACCATCAATGCAACCTTCGGAAAATCAGCGATTCAGTTTCACAAATCTTCACGGAATATAACTAGAAATCCAGAATTCGTCGCTGTCGCAATAGCTGCCCGAAACTATGAGGAGGTCTCGACTCAGTGACAACAGACCCTGTCAAGCCCACCAACTCAGTAACCCCTCCTGAGACCCCAGATGAAGAAGAGGAACCAGAAGAACGCCATCTTCTCGGCCAACTGTTCGCTGCCCTTACTGCGCGGTACCGCAACGATGATGGGCAATTGAATATTGGTATTAAGCGCCAGGATTTACTTGAAGCACTTCACATTAACAAAACTGGGCTTGATCGCCTATTGGATCTCCTTCGACAGCAAATTATCCCTCTTGGGCTAGAACTGGTGGAATACCGGCTTGGTCGAGACACGCTTTATTGTATTCGTACAATATATGGGGTTCCTGGCGAACTCTCAGATCCTGAATACGCCGTTTTGGGTGTTATTATTGCCAAAATTGAACAAGCGGGTCAAGGACGAAGGATACGCCGTATAGCCACTAAGGCACTTGAAACGGTACTCGTTTCCCGAGGTCGGCTTTCACGCTATCAACTCGATCGAATTTTACGCCGGCTTCTGGAACTCGGATATATCTCTCGAAGTGCACGACGCATCGAATATGGTCCACGACTTGAACTGGAATTTGATCCTGAACGTAGAGAAGCAATTGCTAACGCCGCCACTATATACCTTGCGGGGGCAACATCAGCTACCGAGGATGATACGCGATGAAGCTTGATCTGTCCACCGTAGGGATATCCTGCGTCGCTTGTGGAAAGCGCACCACGCTTGAACAGGCCATTCAGAGCGGGTGGCATCAATGTCTTCGCTGCCAGTTCTTCATTGATCCACAATGCCTCCACATAGTTCAAGATACCATGGGGGGCATTTGTCCCTCCTTCAGCCAAGGTGTGACCCGCCATGGCTTACAACGTGCAGACATTCCCTCTGAACAGATTCTCATCTTCGTTAAAGACCAATACCAAAAAGGACGAATTGGTGCCCTGATTGATTCATTGTTCTATACCAAACCCACTCCTCTGTTACCTCCACAACATGACGAGCCAAGTGCAACGATAACTGAAGAACCTCTAACGCGGGAAGAAATCTGGCGAAGGTATGGCCTCGTTTTAGTCCGGCGGACGCAAGGTAAGTGGGTGGCTTGGGAAAAGGTTGGCGTAACCTAAAATTAGGTAGCCATAAACTATTTACTATTCACATGCAAATACTACTCGCTGGCTACCTATCTAATTACAGTTGGAGACGAATGGTTTGACAGAGCACAAGCCTTACAGTTGGGTAAAGCACGCAGTTCGAAAATGGAAACAATTCTACTATGAGATTTTACGGGCTGATGGGCAAATCGACTTATCCAATCCTCTTAGCATGATTTTCAGTCCTGAGTTCCTGCTTACTAAGATTAGTGATGTTTCACCCCCCTCAGAAACAGCGCCCACAAAACAAGAACACACACCTCCCTCTGACTCAACACCAGCAAGCGATTCTGTTAGTAAGGATCTGAAAAAACGAAGAAAGGGCCGTTTCCCTTTAAAAATCAAAGAAATTCAAGCACTGTCCATTCAATCCAAATCTTTCTTCTCAAAGTGCTTCTGAGTCATTCAAGGTCGAGTTCTTGGACAATTTTTTCTACAAGGATTGCTGCACTTTTCTTTGTTCCCGCTGATTCTGTTATTACTTCCTCTTCTGTGTCTTCAGGCAAAGGTGGTAATCCTGCTAATGTACGCACTATCCCCGAAATAGCGTGGCGTGCTACAATGACTTCTGAACCTCCTGATAGTAGAACGATTAACCGCCCTTCGCAAACCTCCTCTGCAGTAGTCAGTAAGATCTCTGTCATTGCTGGAAACGCATTCAGAGATAATTGAAACCCTCCGTAGTCGAGGGCATGAGCATCATGACCCATATTCCATAAAATCACTTGGGCTTGATTCTTCTTCGCAAGGGGGGGAACTAATCGCTTAAGGGCGTCAACAAAAGAAGCGTCGCTACAGTTACCAGGAAAAGGCACATCCACATGTCGAGCTGAAATGACATCGATTTCCTCATAATAACTTGCCTCGAAGTTCAGATGGTACACTCCCTCATCGTCACCGAGAATATCACGGGTTCCATCTCCCGGATGAGGATCCGTATCCACGATGAAGAAACGCTCTACCTTGAATTTTTGCTGTAAATTCCGAACTAACAGGGCTGAATTATTGTAATAACAAAAGCCCCAGAAAGAATCCCGGCTGGCGTGGTGTCCCGCACATCCAGTGAATACAAAGGCGTTTCGAGCTTCACCTTTCCAAACAGCTTCACCCGCTCGAACCGCCGCTCCGGCTGATACCACTGATGCAAGGTGATATCCTGATTTTTTTACCAATTGAATATGCTGTGGGGTGTGAACTTGCGACAACAGCGTATCAGCTACCGTGGGCGCCTCTTCTACCATTACTCCTGGTGAATCTAAGGTCCCAGTCGCTTGTAAATACTCGAAGGCAGGTTTTACACGACCTGCAAGGACGGGATATCCTTCAGCAGACATTAGTCGATGATACAGCACAAGTGTTCTACCTTGCATCCAATCACAACAAGACTCTACTATTACGGGCTTAGGATTAATACAATTGCATTTGTTTGTTTCCAATTTTTCTCGCTGAATTGGATGTTTCCTCCCTCTCTATGACTGCCCTTAACCTATTAATGGACGAAGTAAGCGATGATGGATGGGTTAAGTCAAAAAGAAATAGGAGCAAAGGTGTATACTAATCAGAACCCCTCGGAAGAACCCAATTTGACAGCAAAGTTCCCAAAGGACTTCTCCAAAATAGAAGAATTACTTTCAAAGGGGCAATACCAAGAGGTGCTACAACGAATTGAGGTTGTGTTGCAGAAAGCCCGTAAAAATGAAAACCTCTTATTTGAATTTGATGCCCTGATCTTGAAGGCAGAGGCTAATTGGCGTCTAGGCAGACACGAAGAAGGGTACCGCTTTTTGATAGAAGGAGAGGGAGTTCTTGCACAAATTGAAACCCAGAAATTAGTGGATAGTACAGAAATCCAGCGAAGAAAAGCAAGATTAAGGCATCATGAGGGTATTTTCTACTGGTTTAGAGGTGATCTCGAAAAAGCCATAGATTCGCATCAACAGAGCTTAAGAATCAAAACAGAACTCGGTGACCGACGGGGCATGGCAAGGTCATTCAACAATCTTGGTCTCGTATATTGGTCAAAGGGTGATCTTCGCCAATCGCTAAACTATTACCAACAGAGCCTTGTTATCAATGAAGAGCTTGGCGACAAACGCGATATTGCGGTTACGCTCACAAACATGGGGAACGCGTACACCCGGTTAGGTGATCTCGAAAAGGCTCTGGAGCTTCAAAATCGGAGTTTAACCATCAGAGAAGAATTGGGAAACAAACATGATATTGCATTATCGATCATCAACTTGGGTGCCGTTTTCCAATTAAAGGGGGATCTCAACCAAGCGTTAGAGTGTTATCAACGAGGCTTAGTTCTCTTTGAGGATTTGGGTATCAAACGCGATATTGCCTTGGCTCTGAACAATCTTGGAAATATTTTCGAATGGAAAGGCGATCTCGATCGAGCGCTAGACTATTTTCAACGGAGTTTAGATGTATATGAGGAATTGGGCTACACAGAAAACATCGCCCTATTACTCTCTAACATAGGTGAGGTTCATCGAAAGAAAGGAAATCCTGAAACAGCACAAGAGTACTATCAACAGGGTTTGACGATATTCTCTGCGATGGAAAACGACCCTTTAATGGCGGTTATTCTTTTAGAACTCATCTGGGTTGGTATGGAAAAAGAAGATTCAAGTCTTATTGAAGAATCACTCGATAGGCTGAAACAAATCAATGAACGAAATGATAATCCAGTCATCGATCAACACTACCGTATTGCTACCGCCCTCGTCCTCAAACAGAGTAATCGGGTCCGTGAGAAAATGCAAGCGGAAACCATTCTCCAAGAAGTGGTCAACGAAGCAGTAGTCAACCATTCACTGACAGTCACAGCGATGATCCATCTTTGCGACCTGCTCATCTCAGAATTGAAGATGACTGGAGAAGAAGAGTTGTTTGGAGAAATCAAAAACCTGACGGAACAGTTACTCAATATTGCTGAACAACAAGCATCTCAGTTCCTACTCACAGAAATTTATCTCCTTCAATCTAAACTAGCCTTAATAGAACTTGATATGGGACAGGCAAAGAAATTACTTGCAAAAGCATTGCAAATCGCCAATGAAAAGGGTTTAGACGGCATCGCCCGTACTGTGAATCAAGAATATGAACTGCTTCAGTCACAAGTGCAAAAGTGGGAACTAATCATCCAACAAAATCCTTCCAAGCAAGAAATGATTGATCAAACCAAACTTGATGATCTGCTCGGAAAAATGATTCAAGAGACCGTCACTGCCCTCATGGAAGAACGGGGGATTTCAGGGGCATTACCCAAGAAGAAATACAACCTGGAATATCATGACTTCCTCAAAGATAGCTCAAAAACCGTTAAACACCATTTCCGTGTGGGCATAGCTCAAATTGGACTATCTCAGAATGGTGACATTCTTAATGAATTGTATCAAGAGCAGGCACCAGGACTCTTTGGATTACAAGGCGACAAAGTAGGTGTGGTAAAGGAAACTCTTAGAAACATGGTCGAGCAAGCCAGCTCCGAGAAGGTTAACATCCTTATTCTCCCAGAACTCACTGTTGACTTGAATTATCCCGCATTACAGGCTGAAGTGTTAAACTTAGCTAAAAGCTATAACATGTATTTGATTCCAGGCTCTTATCACGATTCAAAAACTAAACAAAATTGGAGTATAGTGGTTTCTCCTGAAGGAATACTCTGGAAACAAGAGAAACACATACCAGCGATAATCCACTTTGAAAATAAAAGAATAACCGAAGGTATTGACACAAGTTCGACACCTCGAACCATCATAGTCGGTAACACTGAATATGGACGAATCGCCATTGTCCTCTGCCGAGACTTCCTGGACATGGATTTACGCGTCGACTTGAAAAACTTCGACCCTCCCATAGACCTAATCATCAACCCTGCGTTTACTCCTGTAACCGCGGATTTCAAGGCTGCCCACTTTGATGCTCGTCGATCAATTTACGCGTACTGCTTTTTTGCTAATGTTGCCGAATTCGGTGATTCTCTAATCTACACCCCTGAAAAAGACCGGACCGAAAGAACAATCCCACCGAGGGAAGAAAACCTAATTTACAAAGATATAGATCTGTTTCAACTTCGTTCAGAACGCAAAAAATGGGATCTCGAACAGAAGAAAAAACACGGATTCATTCAAAGTACTCGTTAGTTCAAAGTTGAATGTATCGTGATACGAGGTTTTTTAGGGGGAGACATCACTGAGTCCAACTCCATTCAAGCTCTGAGGCGAATGTTCTTGGGATTTGATATTCCTTTTGACCGCGTGAAAGCTGCATTACAGGAGCATCTAGTAATTAGTGCAGACGCAGCAGCTCGCACCATAAAATTAGAGTTTAAGGGCACAGTCTATGAGGACATGCCCTTCATGGATATGCTCGATGACGAAGAAGGCTTGAAGCGGATGGCTCGTAACTTTATAGGTGAGGAAATCGCCTACACCACTGAACCACTCCCTGATGGCCAAGGCGTCCTCTTACATTTTGAAACTGATAGGGCATATCAGAAAATGTACGAGTTTCTTGATGGCCTAGTCAATGGTAACCTCCTCAAAGAGCTCATCGAGAAAGTCGTGAAATCAATGTTTTCTGCTATAAACGATGACCGTTCTGAATTTGACAATACCACCTAAAACGCAAAGAGAAGTGGTTATTTACACAATTGAATCTGAGAATCCTTCACGGATAATGATTCGCCTAAACATGATACACGGTGAACAAGAAGTTCTGAAAATCTCCGCAGAGGCTAATGGCTAGATGATTCGTAACATACCCGAGCTGATCAAAGGGTCTGCCCCCACACAACATGCCAGACGAATTGTTTTGCATCTTCTCAATGAGGCCCTAAATGCTGTTAATCCACGAACACTCACTGAGCATGCTCTCCGCTTCGATAACAGCATGATAACCTTTGGAAACCAACAACTACACTTGGATGAAATCAATGGAGTGTTTGTAATCGGTGCAGGAAAAGCCACTGGTCGAATGGCTGAAGCTATCGAAACGCTTCTCAATGATCACATTATTGGTGGCCTCATCATTGTGCCTGAAACCACAGTCAACGATTACTCTCTAGACCTCATACAAATTCGGGGAGGTGGACATCCAGTTCCCACTGAAGCCAGTATTACAGCTACACAACAACTCATCGACATGGTCACCCACACCCCTCCTGATACTCTGATACTCAGTTTATTCTCTGGTGGCGGTTCTGCCCTCCTCACATTGCCCTCTCCGCCCATTACTTTAGAAGAACTGCAGCAAACAACCGAACTCTTGCTTCGCTCAGGTATGCCCATTGCTGAGATCAACACAATCCGCAAACACCTCTCTCAAGTCAAAGGCGGCCAACTCTTCCGTCACATCCACCCCCGTCATCATTGGGGCTTACTCCTCTCTGATGTCCCAGATGATCAACTTGACATGATTGCCAGTGGTCCAACGCTCCCAGACTCCACCACCTTCTCTGATGTTGCCACTCTATTTGACACCTACCAGCTCTGGAACCAAGTACCTGGTTCTGTTCAAGACCATCTCACCACTGGGGTTCAAGGAAGGGCAGCAGACACACCTAAACCAAATGATCCCCTCTTCATTCAGTCATTTCATCAGCTCATTGGAACAAATCATGATGCATGCCAAGCTGCACTAGCACACGCTCAGCATCAGGGGTTCAAAACACGCATTCTCACCACAAACTGTCAGGGTGAGGCCCGAGAAGTTGGTGCCCAACTTGGACGGCTCGCCCAACAACTGACCTTACAGGAACAAGCGCAAATCGTAATCATTGGTTCGGAAACCACAGTGACAATCCAGCAAGAAGGTAAAGGTGGTCGCAACACCGAACTGGTTGCGGCCGCATTGCCCTACATGCATGGAACGAAGGGACTTGTACTCGCAAGCCTGGCCACTGATGGGCTTGACGGACCTACTGACGCCGCCGGTGCCATCGCTGATGGCGAATCCCATCAACGCGCACATGTCTTGAACCTATCCCCTACCCTCCACCTCGAATCCAACACAACTTATCACCTCTTTCACAATCTCGGAGACCTTTTAATCACTGGACCTACGCACACAAATGTTCGCGATATCACTCTCATCCTCTGGATGGGAACAGGTCAATAATCTGCAGATCTACAGAATTCTTTTTTCCATCTCGGCAAAGGCTTTTGTAGAGCTATTCTGAAAGCACCACTCATGCCAAGAGAATCTTCTGGTCCGATGCTTCAGACACTAAAATGCTCTGAATGCGGTGCAAAAATTACCCCTGATGCCTTACAACCTGGAAGTCCACTCATCTGTGAATACTGTGGTGCTATCAATATCCGACAAACACCGCAACTTCTGCAACCAACCGCTCGCCGCTTTGGACGACGCCCAGGAATGGCTACTCGACGAGGACTAATGCGTGCCCCAATTCTCTACATTGCTCGATTGCTCTCAGATAAAGGTGCTATAGATGCCAAAACCCTACGAGAATATACAAAACGCAACATCGACCGCCGTATGCGGCCAGTCGATGCTCTTCGTCAGGCTCTCCGCCAAATGCGAGACGAAGGAAAACTCAACCGGGATAAAATTCTACATACCGTAGATGAGCTTATTGCTGATAAGAAACTTCCCCCCAGAGTCCGCGATAACTTTGCACGGCTTCTCCAATAACTCTACTATTCATTTTTTGGCTCCTCAAACATTTTTGCCCTAGGAATGGCAAAGAGTTCTCAACAAACAAGAAATGGAGCATTGGGGGCCATGGCGGATTAGGCACCTCCGAAAAAGGACATATTGTCCTATTAGGACACAATTGGAGGGGAGAGGGAATGGTTTTCTAGGGGGGAGGGAAGTGCCAAGATCTTTCGCCAAACCCAATGTTCCCACATTAAGCGCTGAGTTGTGTTATTTAAAGAATTCCGTTGAGTTCTACTTTAAAAAGCGTCAAACAATCAGAAAATGTTAAGGAGCTGAGTATCCCCCTAGATCAGGGAGGGTTGGTTTTTTGATGCTTTCATGACACAGAAGCGCTATTCCAGGTCAAGAGCCTTCGGAATTGGGAGCATCGAATGGCGCTGATAGTAATCGTAGATGATTCTGAGAATTCCTGCCGCTTCAGCAATGTTCGAAAATACAGGGAGATTCCCATTCCGAAATTGTTCACGGGTTGCTAAATTTTCATGTGGGTAGCCAATGGCAGGAACCGCGACAAAAAAGGGTTTGTGCAGGTTCTTCACACAATAGGTTCCTGCCTCGATCATCATGTCCCAGTAGGTTGTCGCCATCTCTTGCATATCCATGTGCTTGGCCATGAAGTTTACATAGTGAGGCGCAGCTTCGACTATGATCGCATCAATGTTCTTATCCTCAGCGACATGACGGATGGTTTGGACAGTAATGTCGGGGTAAAAATAACTGGAAGCCATGTCTACCGGGTTCGTGATGTTCGTGCCCACCTTGTTGACGATTTTGCTCAAGGCATTAATAGTGTCGGAAGTTAGCTTGGGAATTTCGAATCCATATTCAGCTAAGGAATCAGTACCTGCCACGCCTGCACCACCGCTGATGGCAATCAGAGCCACCCGTTTCCCAGGCGGTGGTGGGCAGCGCATGAAGGTCACTATTGTGTTGATGAGCACTTCAAAGCTATCGACGGAGACGGCACCGATTTGTCGGAGAAGCGCATGCCAGATATCTGTAGAGCCTGTTAGGGCTGCACTATGACTAGAAACTGCTCTCTGCCCCGCTGGAGTGATACCCGATTTCCATACGATGATGGGTTTATCAGGAGCACACTTGGCAATGGCGTCGCGTAAGCGTGGTCCATCTCGCACCCCTTCAATGTATATACCAATAACTTGGGTAGTGGGGTCTTGGTGGAGATACTCAACCAGTTCCCAACTACTGATGTCTCCCTCGTTGCCGTAACTGAACACTTTACTCACACCAAGTTTGGTTTCTGTCACAGCTAAGTAGCAGTCGATGGCTTTACCCCCGGATTGGGAGATAAATCCTATTGGTCCAGGGTTTGGTTTGAGGTCTGGACGGAAGGAAAAGCCAGTCTCAGGGCAAGCTAGACCAATACAATTGGGACCAAAGGCTCGCATTGGACTTGCTCGAATTTTCGCCATAATTTCTTGTTCCCGTTGGCGGCCTTCCTCTGTGCCTAGCTCTGAAAAACCGCTGGTGAAAATCGTGATGGCTTTCACATTCTTGGCAATGCATTCGTCAATGACTTGTGACACTATCTGAGCAGGAACACGGATTACTGCATAGTCTAAAGGATCAGGAACCTCGCTTAGAGATTTATAGAACTTCAAACCGACCGCTTCGTCGATTTTCGGGTTCACGGGGTAGATTTTTCCTGGGAACCCATAGTTCAGGAATGACTTCAACCAGTAGAACCCTGCTTTTGGACTGGTGCCGATCAAGGCTACAGATTTTGAATGGATGAATTCGTCGAATTGCTTGAAAGTCTTGGCATCCATGGAGATCACTGCTAAGTCTCGGTGTTGTCTAAAATGAAGGCTAGGGGTTTCTCCTATTTTACGATTCGGTCGTTCCGACTTCCAAAGCGATGTCTTACCTTGATCGATGTTTCCTTCTGATATCGATTCGCCTTAATCAGCTTTGAAGTATTGGGGAAGGGCTCGTGTGATTGCTTGCATAACGCCAACTCCAATGGCACAGATAATGGCGGTACTGGTCATGACCGTAATGACCCATAGGTAAAATGGTTGGAAGAAAAATACAGCCATCATAGCGGGAATACCTAATCCGATGGTCAAGGTTGGATACAACCAAGCGAGAAACCAGTGGGGACAGGTTTTCCGATTCGAAACTAATAACCCCGCCAACAAGTTCAATAGACTGCCGAATATAATGTCGATTGGACCAAAAAAGCTCAGCCAGTTGGCCAGTGCTCCACCAATGAAGAGAGCTATGGCCATAGGCCAGCCAAAGATGAATGGGAAGGGTAGTAACATATCAGAGATTCGAAACTGAAAAAGGCCGTAGGCTATTGGTTGAATTAACCAGGTCAAGACTGTATAAACAGCGGCCATTATCGCCATTAATGCAATTTGTTGGACGAAATTTAGTTTAGCTTGTTGCATGTGAAATTCACCTAGCACCCGGGATTTCTTTGTATGAGCGGAGCACGGTGCGAGGAACCCACCCGCTCAATCATCGGCAAGAGTTCTAACCTTATAACTCCTTTGCCAAGCAACCAGCATCCATAAAAAGGAGGAGCACCAGTTCATCGCCTCCTCCTATCTGTCGCTTCAAACAACCTTCTAGATAGAAAAGGAATAAGCTGCGGAGTTAATGCATAGCAACGGTTGGGTGGTTCCTTGCCTGTTCACATCGAAGATGACCTGTTTTTTGATGAAAAAAATATCATCCGCAATCCTGATGACCAATGGTTCGCAGAACACCTCAAACCATACTATGTGCAGACCATCGATGGACAATACCTCTTTGGTAACACACAAGCAGGCCGCCGACCCGATCGTGCCTTCTATCTCATTCCTGAAGGGTATAAACTCGGAAAAGATCAACCCAGCTTTGATCGAGAAATTGGACTAAAGCTATACGATGTGGTCCTTCAGTACATAAAGACGGCAAAAGTGATTGTTCAAGATGGCATTCAAGGAGAGGGTGGTTATAAAACAGGACTCCGTGTTATTCTTAGTGTAAAAAACCTACATACCGCCTACATCACTTGGTTCGGTCGCCTCATGGTCTACCCACCTGAAGAGAACATGCAGATCCACTGTTGGAACTACATCGTCCAAGAACGCCTCCCTGACGAGGTGATTCGAGAGATTCACTCTTTTTGGCCTGACTTTAATCCTGACGAACCCCTTACCCTTTATGATCTAACCCGGATGGAACAGGACCATCGTCGAGTCATGAGCTTGAGGGTGGATTATTTTGGTGGGGCGTTCAAGAAACCCAACCTTACGATGGTTTGGAATCGGGGTGAAGCCGATGGGTGTATTTCCTATCATGCTGGTTGTACAAATAGTCGTGTGCTTAAAGGTCTCTCCGGCACTGGAAAAACCACGCTTACTGTTGGACCGCAACTTGAACAAGATGACGCTATTCTTGGATTACTCAAATACAATGCTACATCCAGGGTAACCGAGGTTGAATTGATTGGACTTGAAGCTGCTTCCTATGCAAAAAGTGAAGGGCTCGTCCCCAATAGCCCTGAATGGCCCGGGCTTATGAAATCGAAAACAATTCAACCTGATGGATCTCGACCAGTAGTTCTCGCCCAAAACATCGACTGCGAGGGCATTGAATATCGGATGGAGGAGATTGCAGGATACTCTGTGAAAGTACCCCGGCCACTCGCTGGTCAAAAAGTAGGACATCTCCAACCTACAAGGTATGAACAATCGGGAACTACCAATGGGCGCTTTGTCTTCCGATTTTATGATTTGAATCCTGATTGGACACCCGGTTCACCCAAAAAGCTACTTACTGAAATGCTTTCATTTCGACGATTCGATATCTTTCCCCTAGTTGTTCGCATCACCGATCCTAACATGGCTGTAGCCCTTGATTCCGCCTGTGAATCCGTAATCACCTCTGCCATTGGTGGTAAAATTCCGGGAACCCGTGTCCGTTCCTATGCTGCAACGGATTTCATGGCCCGAGAACAAAGCCATCAGGCCATTTTAAAGTCTCAAATGTACAGAGATATGGATTTAGGGCTCAAGGGAAAACTTGTCTTCGCTATCGTCAATTCCGGATATATAGGTGAATATGACATTTCCGGAAACCAACACCGCCTTCTCGACGAAAAAGGACAACCTGTACCCAAAATCGACGAGGCAACAGGCAAACCTTACCTCAACGCTCAAGGAAAACCAGTTTACCAAGGACTTGGTGAAAAAATCAAAGTGAGCGATACGAAACTCCTTGTCCATCTCACAGAGAACCGATTAATTAACACCTGGCTTCCACATCCAGTGTTTGGTGATGCCTACCTCATTCCCGACCCTATTGAACTAGAAGAGACACATGGACTAATTAATTACCGAAAACGCTTCAATCCGCTGCGCTTCTACACTGCAGAAGACTACCTAGCGTTCTGCCAACGCGATATCCATGAACGCACTATCTATCTAAAAAATCTCTTCTCGGGACAATCAGACGCAGACAAACTTGAACCCATCATCAATACCTGGGCACAGATTGAGCTGCCCTCACCAAAGAAAATTAAAATTTTCTACGATGACCACTTTGGCAAGATTTAACAAGGAACTTGGCACTAATCTTCAGTGTGCAATCTCGGCAACCTATCACTTATGCTCTTATTCTCCTTCTTGTACTAAGTAGCATATCCGGAGTCTTCGCTAGCACCTCTATGTGCCAAGCTTCCTTTGTTCAATCTGTAAATCTCAACCAACATATCCTTTGGCAATATTCCTACAGCGGTGTTTTACGCTTTATTGAAGTTAGTAGTGCAGAAGAAACAATTGCATTCGTAACAGGAATTGAACCTAGTACTCTCACTGTATTAGACGGAGTGACTGGTCAATTTTTATGGGAGTTTCGGCCAACTGGTTTAGCTCCAGAAAACCGAACCATATCTGGACTCAGCCTGTCAGCCAACGGAGAATATCTCGTCATCGGAACAACAGGGGGTAGCATATACCTCTTTCATCGAAGCTCTTCAGAAATCGTCCAACATTGGCAAACCAATATTCCGATTACAGCTGTCGCTATCTCTGAACTAGGTACATTCATCGCCATCGCATTTGCTGGATATGTCTATTTTCTCAGTCGATTGGAAGGTACACCCCTTTGGGGAGAGATCTTAGCTAATCCGCCCTATATTGTTACCAACATGACAATGGATCGGAGTGGAACAAATCTCGCTGCTAGCACTACAGAGAATAAAATATACTTCTTGAGAACTGGTGATGGCGTAATCCTCTGGGAGCGCCAAAACGATGTAAATACTACTACCTTAGAGCTCAACCCTGCAGGAACACTCCTATTCACCACAACTAGAAATGACGCTGTTCTCTTTACTGAGGAAGGAGGGATTGTTCAACAGTTCCCTATAACTCCGCGCGTATTCACCTTTAGTGGCGATAGTAGCAAAATTGCGATTATTTCGGTCAATACGGTGTATGTCTACAACACGCAACCGCCTACACATGAAAGCAATCGTACCTTTATCGAAACCCAAATTACCAGTCTAGCTTTCACCTTTGATGGAGGCATCCTCCTCCTAGGAACTCTGGAGAGTATTCAATATGCGCTAGAACCATCAAGCTTCAATGCGTTCTGGACATTACCACTCGGTGACCCAATCATTCAGTTGCTAACACCCGATATGGGGGATTTCTTTCTAGCCGCTACCACTACTACACTTATCGGATTACGAATTGCCAGTATCACAGGAGTCTTCACCTCTCTACTTCCCCTTGTCTTGATCATCCTTACTTCCGCCGCATTGAGCATTCTCACTTTCTTATTGGTTCGCCCCAAACGACCCCGCAGATTACTTGTCACCGAAACGGATGAATAAGCAGAAGTGATGAAACTCCATATTGGAGAATACCAAAATGAATATCTACCGAACATTTGCTCAACTATACGCAACAGGTGATTACCCACAGTATAGTGCGCGAATCGCTACGATACTACCCAAAGTGATGTCCTGGCTCGAAGTTACACCCCATACCCTGTTAGACCTAGCCTGTGGGGAAGGTACTTTTGTTGTTACCATGGCGAAGCAAGGCCTAGTTGTTACTGGTCTCGATCAATCTCCTGAAATGATTGCCTTGGCAAAAGAAAAAGCCGAAGAGGAAGGGGTTCAAGCAACATTCATCAGGGGCGATATGCGACGACTTGAGTTTTCTTCCAGTTTTGATTTTGTGACCTGCTGGTTTGACAGCCTGAATTATCTCCTCGAACTCGAAGATCTTGTAATCACATTTCAGGGTGTCGCAAACGCACTAACAGAAAAAGGGTTTTTCATCTTTGACTTGAACACGATATATTGGTTGGTCACCCTGGCACAACGCTATCCTTGCACCGTTGAGCGAGAAACTGAAGAGATCTTCCAAGTTCACCGCCACTCTTATAATTTTGAAACCAATATCGGCACATTTCACATCACTGGGTTCATCAAAGAAAACGACCGCTGGCTTCGACGCGTGGATGAAACCCATAAAGAACGCGGCTACACCCTTGAAGAAGTTCGCCATACAATCAAAAAGGCAGGACTCCAGGAGGTAGCATGCTGGGAAAACCTTGAAAACCAAACGCCTCATACTCCCCAAAGCCGGCGCGTATTCTTCATCACGCAAAAAATCTAAATTGATGCTGTGGAGTCCTGGCCGGTTCATAGCTTTTCCAAAGCCATTTCAGTATTTCTGGTAATGCGTCTTGATCCTTGGGGACACCTCAACCCAATTCTTCACCACTCTGCCCTTGTATTCAAAGACGCTGGCACTCGGAATTTGAAATGCCTTAAACTGATCCTCTTCAAGTAGTTTCATCAGAACCAAACCATCAGATACCAAGAAGCCAAAGAGCGTATCATCAACCGTGTAGCTGGGACAGCCAAACATGAGTTACTTTTTCACATCGCGTTTGTTAAACAATCCCTTTTCTAAAGTTTCTCGCACTCTTTTCATTCGATCATCTGAATAGAGTCTCATGTCAATGACTCCAGGGATTTAGACGGATACCTTTAACAATTTGACGGCTAAAAGAAAACCTATCAAACGAATACCACCTGAAGGGATAACGATGCAAATTCGCCCACTTACCACAGATGATATGCCTCAGGTCATCAAACTGCACCAATACGCCTATGGGTACTGGACAGACCAAGCCGTCCAAGAGGAAGAATACCACCACCTGATCCCTGAGGACAGCTGGGGAGTTTTTGACAATGGCAAACTCCAATCTGTCCTCACCATCATGAAAGCCCGACAAGCCATTCGAGGTGTGCTTAAACCTATGGGTGGGCTTCACATGGTGGGGAGTTATCCTGAGGTTCGGATGAAAGGCTATATTCGAACGCTCATGGAACGCGCCTTCACAGATATGCACGCCAGTGAAATAGCTGTAAGTATGCTCGAACCTTTTCGAGAGACCTTCTACGCCCGCTTTGGTTATGTTTCTGCCAATGATAAATTTCGCTTAACTGCCCCTCTCGAAGGTCTTCGGGTGCCAAAGAATGCTGAAATCGGAGACGATTGGACCTTTGACCGAGTCGTCGGGTCAGAAGCCAAAGACTCCTATCTCCAATTCATCCAAGACCATGCGCTCTCTAAATACCACGGCTACGCTTTCAACCCAACCATTAGCGACGCTGAATGGAATTATCGTAACAAGAATCGCCACTTCGTCTTCATTAAACATCAAGGCAAAATCCAAGCTCTTGCACGGTACCAAATCAAGGGCTTTATGCACTTCAAGGAAGAAGGACAACTGATCATCGATGAAATGTACTGGCACACACTCAACGGTCAAGCTGCCTTGTTCCACTTTCTCGGAACCCATCGTGATCAAGTTAAAAAAATCCATTTACGCTTACCTTATGGAACTCACTTCCAACACTGGTTTGTCGACCTTTTGGATTGGATTGAAATCAAGGTCTGGAACCCCTGGATGGTTCGGCTCATCGAAATCAAAAACGCCCTCACAGGACTCCCCGCCCCCCTAGAGGGCGAATTCACTTTTACTCTCAAAGATACTCACTGCCCCTGGAACGATGGTACCTATGTCCTCCGTTCTGATGGAGAACGCCTTCAAATAGAGCCAACTTCGATGACCCCCACCCTGAAGTTGACTATTGAAGGGCTCAGCGCGCTCATCTACGGCACTAATACAACTGACACCCTAGAATTTCAAGGCTGGATCAAAGGGCTCGATGATCAAACACGAATGCTGCTACAACACTGGTTCCCACCCGTTCTCCTCTATAACCCCTATGAATTCTAGACCAGTCACACTCCTATATACACTTTAGGTGTTATCGAAGATTTATTAGGCTCAAATTCTTCATAAGCTCACAAATCCTTACGAGTTCAAACATTCAACACGATGGGAGGTGAATGAATATGTCAAACGAAACTGCAGGCACTTTAGCATTAATTGGTGGAATCATTAACCTCCTTGGAGGTCTTTTCATCGCGATTCTTCTATTCATTACAATCATCTTCATCCCTCTTGGAATATTGGTGCTTCTACTTGGGATTTTGCCGATCCAATGGCGTCACGACCCAGGCTCTCACCGAGTCGGATTAATCATCATCGGTATCCTCACCTTTTGGGCTATTGGTGGGATTTTCATCCTCATCGCTGGCATTATTGCAGAAGAAGAAGCAGCTTAATGAAATCAAGAGGAATTCATATCTCAAAGTCTTGCATGCGTCAGTTAACCACTCGGTACACCAACATTAATGTCCGTTATTGCCCAGGGAGACAATGTTTTATTCTTGGCATTCTGATAATGCTCGGAGGACGCGTACGATGCCGACGGTTGTTGCTGTGTTGTTAAACAGCTTCGAGCTTGAAGCGAAACAGGCCAGATGCGTACTTAATGTCATAAACGAGGTGGACTTGAAGTACACACCAAAGAAGGGCATGCGGACATTAGGCGAATTAGCTAATCATCTTGCCCAAATTCCCCTCCTAGATCCAAGCTTCTACGAAGGTGAAATTCACGATTTTGAACAAGCCCAGGCCCGAGAGAGAGACTTGAATCGGAACACGCTCCCTGACATCCTCGCTGTTTTCGACTCTGGCATCGTTGCCGTTAAGGATCGGTTCACTGGCATGTCAGAAGAGGAATTCTTTGCGAAAACTCTCAAAGCTTTCTATGATCAAGGTCCGAAACGGAGTTGGGCAGAATACATGCCTGATATGATCACTCACATCGCTATGCATAAAATGCAACTTTGGATGTATCTTAAACTCGCTGGGGCTCAGGTCAATATGATGACCTATTATGGTCATCACCCAGAATGACTAGATACTTTCGAGTTTAGTAGCTTTTTCCTAAAAATGGCTAAATGGGATTTCTGATAGAACAATCCGTTTTTCAATTGTTATAGGAAACTATGAGTTGGACTTAACCGTAGATCTCTTTTAGAAAAACTTCAATGGTTGATTTGTATTTCTTTGGATCCTCATGTTGGAGCATGTGACCGATAGGTCCTGTAAACGGAACATGTCTTGAGTTTGGAAGGGCTTCATCCAACTCTTGAGAGCTTGCAAAAGGTATGAAGCTGTCGTTTTCAGAGTGAATGAGAAGCGTGGGAATTGTAATGGTTCCCAGTTTATCTGAAACATCGTAGTTTTCAACAACTGCTTCCATCGTGGCTAGGCCAACGAAGTTTTCGTTTTTAAGAGTTCGATCAACAAATTCTTTGACGACTTCAGGATGGGCATCTTGGAAGGCGCGGTCATAACACAAATGGACCAGAATGTTCTCGATATCAGGGCGGTTCGTGACTTGAATGATGCCTTGCCGCAACCCTTCGATGTATTGGGTAAGTGCAGGGTTTTGCAGCTTTCGTGCCGTCGCTTCAAGGATTAGCCCGCGAAGGCGTTTCGAAATTTTCGGATCGGTGGCATAGCAGAGTGCAATCATGCCACCCATCGAATGCCCGAGCAACACGATCTTCTTTTCTCCAATTACCTGCTTAAGGGCAGAATCGAGATCCTTAGCCAAATCGGGAAGTAAATAGCTCGAATCCTCCGGTTTATCGCTCTGTCCGTGACCTTTCATGTCAAAGGCGAAGGCATGATATCCCTGCCTCCCAAAGTAGTCTACTTCTGCTTCAAACAACCAGCTACTTCCCAGAAACCCATGCTGAAAGACTACTACCGGTCCCTTGCCTTTTTCGATATAATACATCTGATTTCCATCAGGAAGAGATACGAAACCCATATTCTTTTTCTCCTCAATCCGAATTTCCAAGTGATATCTTTTATATTAAATTAAAGAATTTGGGAAGATAATTCATATCCTTCAGAAATTCGTTGACTTGACCTTTATTTATCACAGACACTCCATAAGAATGATAAACTAGCGTATCAGTCTTCGAATGGGAGGCGCAACGATTTCGTGACCGCTTCACGCAAGTTTGAACTCAACCCCAACTACACTCCACGCGGCGACCAGCCCAAAGCCATCAAAAAACTCATCGATGGCTACA
Organism: Promethearchaeota archaeon; assembly: GCA_048938385.1. Classification (GTDB taxonomy): domain Archaea; phylum Asgardarchaeota; class Hermodarchaeia; order Hermodarchaeales; family Hermodarchaeaceae; genus Hermodarchaeum. The sequence goes on from JBHLMG010000003.1 coordinate 40,861, forward strand.
ACCAGGGTAAACGGCAACAGACTCTATTAGGCGTAACAGGCTCAGGAAAAACTTTCACGGTTGCCTCCATTGTTGAAGCTCTACAACAACCCACCCTCGTCATCGCCCCCAACAAAACTTTAGCCGCACAACTCACGAGCATGTTTCGCGAGTACTTCCCCGACAACGCAGTCGAGTACTACACATCTTACTATGATTACTTTCAACCTGAAGCGTACATGCCGACTTCGGATACTTACATTGAGAAGGATGCGTCGATCAACGAAGAGGTGGAGCGAATGCGGTTATCTGCCGTTGCGTCGCTCGCTGTGCGAAGTGATGTGTTGATCGTTGCCACTGTTTCTTGTATCTATGGCATCGGTGCTCCGGGTTCGTATCGAAACTTGGTTGTGGAGCTGGAACAGGGACAAGATATTCCCCGAGATGAGCTCTTCGCTCGGTTAGTGCATATCAACTACACTCGCAATGATTTCGACTTCCACCGGGGAACATTTCGTGTTCGAGGTGATGTGATTGAGGTTTTTCCTGCGTATGCGACTCATCCGGTCCGTTTGGAAACCTTTGGTGATACAATTGAGCGTATCACAGACATTGCGCCAATAAAAGGCACAGTGCTTTTCGAACGGGAGAAGGTCAAAATTTTTCCAGCTAAGCAATTCACGACGAATCAACAATTACTCCCTGAAATTTTAGAGCAAATTGAGGAAGAACTCGAATGGCGTCTAAGAGAATTGGAAGAGCAGGAAAAGATCCTCGAGGCAGACCGGCTGAGGCGGCGGGTGAAGTACGATATTGAGATGATGCGCTCCGTGGGGTGGACAGGTGGTATCGAGAATTACTCGCGATATTTTGATAATCGCAAAGAAGGAGAGAAACCCTTCTGTCTACTCGATCACTATCCAGAGGATTTTCTTTTGGTCATTGATGAATCCCATATTACAGTTCCTCAACTTGGAGGTATGTTTTATGGGGATTTATCACGGAAACGCAACCTCGTTGATTATGGTTTCCGACTCCCCTCTGCCTACGACAATCGTCCCTTAAAGTTTGAAGAATTCGAACCCTATATGCGTGCTGTTCTCTATACTTCCGCTACACCTGCAGGCTATGAACGAAAACACTCAAACCAAGTAGTTGAACAAATTATTCGTCCTACTGGATTGGTCGATCCCAAAATCATTGTGCGCCCTACTGAAGGTCAAGTCGAAGACCTGCTCGGAGAAATTCGTAATCGGGCTAAAAAGGATGAACGCGTCTTAGTAACTACTCTAACGAAACGGATGGCTGAGGATTTAGCTGATTACATGGTTCATGCCGGTATTAAGGCTGAGTACCTGCACTCAGAAGTGGGCACGCTTGAGCGGGTTGAAGTGCTGCGTGATTTACGGCGTGGAAAACACGAAACTGTTGTCGGAATTAACTTGCTTCGAGAAGGGCTCGATCTGCCTGAAGTATCACTAGTCGCAATTCTTGATGCCGATAAGGAGGGCTTCCTAAGGTCTGATACGAGCCTTATTCAAATCATGGGTCGGGCCAGTAGAAATGTCAATGGTACAGTGATTCTCTATGCCGATCAAATGACGGAATCCATGGAGCGAGCGATAAATGAGAACAACCGTCGGCGTGCCATGCAGCTTGCATATAACAAGGAACACGGCATCACCCCTACCACCATTGTGAAATCGATTACTGATATCGCTGAAGGTGTACATCGAGTAAGCAAAGATGCTAGATCAACAGTGAGTATTCCCAAGAATTGGCGAACCGCAAACGAGAGCGACTTAGCCTTGCTCATCGTAGAGCTGCGAGAAGAGATGCTCCATTCCGCAGAAGAATTAGATTTCGAACGGGCCGCAGAGTTGCGGGACCTAATTAATGAAATCGAAGCCTACATGGGACTCCAAGTGAAACCCGTAAAGAAACGGCGTTAACTTCGATTACTTTCACCATACCCTCCCTGTGTTTATATGGTCAAACAGACAAAGGGCTCCAAACTGATACCCACCACACCATCGGGAAACCCTGCTGCATTATGAAACTTGGGAAGGATGCCAAAACCGTAACTCTTATGGCAATGCCTGCAATCGACTGGCTGGAACAAAGGTGACAACTGGGTGAGTGACGACAAGTACATCACAGTCAAAGGTGCACGGGTCCACAACCTCAAGAACATCACCGTCAAGATTCCCCGTGATAAATATGTAGTGATAACTGGGCTATCCGGCTCCGGGAAATCTTCCCTTGCTTTCGACACCTTATTTGCCGAAGGGCAACGCCGCTATGTCGAATCGCTATCCGCTTACGCCCGCCAGTTCTTAGGACGATTGGACAAACCCGATGTCGATTCCATTGAAGGATTAAGCCCCGCTATCTCAATCGATCAACGCTCAGCAGGCGGAAACCCACGGTCCACGGTGGGCACCATTACTGAAATTTACGATTATATGCGACTACTCTGGGCTCGTATTGGTATTCCCCATTGTCATCAGTGTGGTCGTCAAATTAGTCCCCAATCCGTGCAACAGATTGTACGGCAAATTATGGAGTTCGAGGATGGGAAACGCGTCCGTATCATCTCTCCAGTGGTGCGGGGTCGTAAAGGAACCTACAAAGCCCTTTTCAAGAAGCTCCGCAGTGAAGGCTTCATTCGGCTGCGTGTAGATGGTGAAGAATATCGACTCGATAAAGACACCGAGATTGAACTCGACCGCTACAAAACGCACACTATCGAGATCATCGTTGACCGGCTCGTTCTCAAACCAGCCGTAGAACAACGACTCACACAATCGGTAGAGACAGCGCTGGAGTTTAGCGAAGGCTTGGTAACTGTAGATGTCATGGGGGATCAAGAGTACCTGTTCAGCGAATCAGCAGGTTGTCCGGTCTGTGGTATCAGTTTTCCAGACTTGGCACCTCGACTCTTTAGTTTCAATTCGCCGTACGGTGCCTGTCCTGAATGTAAAGGGCTCGGATACACCCTCGAAGTAGATCCTGAGTTAGTGGTCCCTGATCCGAAGCGATCGCTCCGAGAAGGGGCGATTGTCCCATACCGTGCGCCGTTGAATGGGTGGCGACTTCGAAGCTTAACCAGTATCGCAAACCATTACGGATTCAGCCTCGACACACCTTTCCAAGACTTAGAACCGGAACACCAACAGGTTCTGCTATACGGTTCCGGTGATGAGGAGATTAGGTTCGAACACAGGGGCATCACAGACTCTGGAAGGAAATGGGAGTGGATTAGCGAAAAGCCCACCATGGGCGTGATTCCCGGATTGAAGCATCGGTACAAGTACACGAGCTCTGAAATCGTACGGGAATCAATCCTCCAATATATGGCCCAGTTACCCTGCCCAGCCTGTGGAGGGCGACGACTTCGACCCGAAGCCTTAGCCGTGACAATTCATGATCATAGTATTGACCAAGTGTCAGATGGGTCTATCGTTGAAACACTAAGCTTCTTTGACGACCTCAACCTCACCGAGAAAGAAACTACGATTGCTGCACAAACATTACGCGAGATTAGGCAACGATTGCAGTTCTTGTCATCTGTTGGACTCGATTATCTCACTCTCAACCGGTTATCCGCAACCCTCGCAGGGGGTGAAGCGCAACGCGTACGCTTAGCCACTCAGATTGGTTCACGATTAGTCGGCGTCACCTACATCCTGGACGAACCGAGTATCGGACTCCACATGCGAGACAATGCTCGTCTCTTAGAAATGCTTCTCCAGTTACGGGACCTTGGCAACACGGTCCTCGTAGTTGAACACGACGAAGGCTTCATCCGAGCAGCGGACTGGGTCATTGACCTGGGACCCGGTGCAGGTATCCATGGGGGTCAAGTCGTAGCTGAAGGAACTGTAGAAGAAATCATGGAGAACCCAAAGTCGCTGACAGGTCAGTATCTACGCGGCGACAAGAGCATTACGGTTCCCCCTTCCCGTCGGTTAGGGAACGGAGCAGCGCTACGCTTGAAGGGAGCACGACATCGTAACTTGAAAGACATTGATGTCACATTTCCTCTCGGCACCTTCATCTGCATCACCGGTGTATCTGGGTCTGGAAAAAGCACCCTCATCACCGACACTCTGTATCCCGGGATCATCTGGCAGTTTCGTTATCGTCGTCACCGGCAATCGGACGCCATCCTCGCAGGATTAACGCAAAAGCCTGGACCTTTCGAAGCGTTAGAGGGCATTGACTATCTGGATAAAGTCATCCTTGTTGACCAATCTCCCATTGGTCGTACACCCCGATCCAACCCCGCCACCTATACGAAGGTCCTTGACCCCATTCGCGAACTCTTCGCCAAAACTGAGGAAGCCCGGAAACGCGGTTACCAGCCCGGACGGTTCAGCTTCAATGTCAAAGGCGGACGCTGTGAAACCTGTCGTGGCGCAGGGGTTATTCGTATCGAGATGCAGTTTCTCCCCGATGTCTATGTTGTCTGTGACGAATGCCATGGAAAACGGTTCAACAAAGAAACACTCCAGGTCCGATACAAAGGGAAGACTATCTATGAAATCCTCCGCATGACCGTCGACGAAGCCGCTGAATTCTTTGAAAACTTCCCCAAGATTGCCCGAATCCTCAAAACCCTCCAGGCTGTCGGATTAGGGTACATGGAACTCGGACAACCTTCACCCACGCTTAGTGGTGGAGAAGCGCAGCGAATTAAACTGAGCCGTGAACTTGGAAAACGCAGCACGACCCAAACTTTGTACATTCTTGATGAACCCACCACTGGATTACATCTAGCAGATGTACAGAAACTCCTAGATGTGCTGAGTTCCCTCCTCGATGCTGGTAACACGGTAATCGTGATTGAACACCAACCCGATGTTATTCGTGCCGCAGACTACATCCTCGACCTCGGTCCTGAGGGCGGAGATCAGGGCGGTTACATTGTCGCTCACGGGACTCCGGAACAAGTAGCACAAGTTAAGAACTCACATACAGCAGCTGTGCTCCGTAAGGTGCTCTCGTCTAAATCCAGCCGAGATGACTCTGCCTCCAAGAAGCGAGTTAAAATCTTGTCCCAGTGATTATTCACCTTCTTTCTCAACTGTATAAACGGTGGAATAATAGGACACGATGAAACGAAGATAATGGGAATGCAACGATGAACCTTGAAGAGGAATTGAAAGACTTACCTAACAAACCCGGAGTGTATCTACTGTACGATACGAACAACACTGTCATCTATGTCGGGAAAGCTTCCTCCCTGAAAAAACGCGTTCCCTCCCACTTCCGCGGTATCGACCGTGGGAACATCTTTTCACCCATCGGTCAGGAAGCCGTAGACCTCGAATATTTGGTAACAGCTAATGAATCCGAAGCCTTAGTCCTTGAGGATAACCTCATCAAACGCCACAAACCCCGCTATAACATCCGCCTCAAAGATGACAAAAGTTTCCCTTTTGTCCGCATCACCCTTGCTGAAGACTTTCCGCGAGTAGAAAAAACCCGCGACCTCGTGCAAGACGGAAGTCGCTACATCGGACCCTATTCTAATGTGAAAGCCCTTGATGGACTGCTCAAATCCGTGAACCGAGTTGTGCCAATCGCTAGTTGTTCTCCTCTGATTGTGATTGGAAAGCGAAAACGCCCCTGCCTCAAATACGATATTGGGCGATGTCCTGCTCCCTGCATGGGGAAAATCAGCAAAGAAGAATACGCAGAACTAGTCGATGAGTACACCCTCATGCTTATGGGGCGACACGACGAACTAGAAAGCTTGCTCACTGCGCTGATGCAAAAATCCGCGAAAAATCAACAGTACGAACGCGCTGCCCGATACCGGGATAGGTTACGTGCAGTGCAACGCGGACGCCAAGCCCAACGCGCTACCTTCTGGAATCAACTTCCCGGACATCGAGATGTCTTCGGGCTAGCCCGCATGGGACCAGACGCCCTTGTCCAACTCTTGGTCGTGCGTGAAGGACGGGTCGTGGGTCAACAGCCCTTTCCCTTGAGTGCTCCATCTGCACTATCTGACGAAAGTGTCCTAGAAGCCTTCCTGAAGCAATACTACATCAGAGCTACTGAAATTCCCGATGAAGTGATCTTACCGATACCCATTCCAGATATTCAATTCCTAGAAGAATGGTTAACGCTCCAACGCGAAGACGCTAAACCTGTACAAATGGTTACCCCACCCGTAGATTCGCTTCAAAGTCTTGTGTCGATGGCAAATGAAAATGCCCAATTCCATCTCCATCAATTGGTTGAACGATTGGCAGCGGATGAAGGACGCCGCCATCGTGCTTACACGGAATTGGTCGAAACCCTCCATCTCCCACGAGAGCCTATCCGCATCGAAGCCTTCGATATATCAACCTTACAAGGAACAGCCTCGGTTGGAGTCTGCGTTGTCTTTCTGGACGCCCTTCCAGCGAAAAAGGAGTATCGCCGGTTCAAAATTCGAGAAGTCGAGGGGCAGGATGATTTTGCCATGATGCGTGAAGTCGTTGAACGCCGGTACCGTCGCAGAATTGCTGACAAAGCCCCACTTCCTGACTTGATCCTCATTGATGGTGGTCCTGGGCAAGTCAGCATGGCAAAGAAAGCCTTAGAACCACTTGAAGGTCCAGACCTTGTTGTCATTGGATTAGCGAAAGGCGATCAAGACGCGCCAGATTCCGTGTATCTTCCCGGACAATCCCAACCTTTGCGGTTTCCTGGAGATAGTGAAGGTCTACGCCTGTTAATGCGAGTGCGCGACGAAGCTCACCGTTTCGCTATCGCTTACCACCGCAAACTTCGAACCAAACAAAGTTTACACTTGACGCTGACTGATATTCCAGGGGTAGGCAAACGACGCGCCACCTTGTTACTCGAGCACTTCCAAAGTATCCAACAACTCGCCAAAGCCTCTGTGGAAGAAATCACGGCGGTGCCCACTATCTCTCCTGCCCTCGCTGAAGAAATCATTGCCCACCTCACAGGGCGGGTCTAGCTGAAATGCTTACGCTGGCTTCTTCTGGTCTTGCTGGATGTCTCTTACCAAGAAATATACTCCCAGTATTGATGCAATCCAACTAGCTAATCCTGTAATCGCAAACGGTACCAATCCAAAGAAGTAACCGATAGGGATGGGTATTACGATAGTGATGATAATGAAAAATACCCAGAAAACGGCGTCCCAACCCCACCTTGACACATCATAAGAATCAATCCATTCTTTATGACCTTCAGACCGTGCCATTAGATCTCTTGTCACAGGGTCCTGTCCTTTTTCTCTTTCATCTTTTCGACGAGTCACAACTACTCCCTCAAGATTAACTAATATAGCCCGCGAATAAAAACGCTCTGAATTAAGGTCTTAATATTGAATGCTGTCTATTTGGTCGCTAGTTTCTGTTTTAAGAGGGGTATAGCTCCGCCCGCTGTGATATATTGGAGTAGGAAGTTGGGAACCTTGGTCACGGGATATTTCTGATTTGTACGGTTATTGGTTAGAATTCCCTCTACGAGATCCACCTCTATGATGTCTCCGTCTTGAACGAGACTAGGGGTCTCTGCAATGGCAGGGAATTCTATGGCTGGAATGCCAAGATTGTAAGCATTCCGATAGAAAATTCGAGCAAAAGAGGCGGCGACGATTGCTCCAACTCCTAGGTGTTGAAGGACCGCAGGAGCTTCTTCCCGGCTAGATCCGATACCAAAATGCTTCTCCGCTACGATGATGTCGTTGTGTGTTACCTGTGTTGCGAACTCGGGTCGGATATTCTGAAACGCGAAGGGGGTGAGTTCTTCAGTAGAAAGATGTGATAGGTGAATTCCTGAAATGATGTCATCTGTACTCACATTGGCTCCAAAGCGCCACGCTCTGCCTTTAATCTGAGTTGACATCGAAGGTTGCCTCACGAGGGTGGAGTTGTAATTTTCCCTTTGATGGCGCTAGCTGCCACAGTCGCTGGTGAAGCGAGGTATATTTGGGCTTCAGGGCTACCCATACGCCCAGGGAAATTTCGATTCGTCGTACTTATACAGACTTCTCCTGCTGCTAGAACACCACAGTGCCCACCGAAACATGCTCCACAGGTTGCAGGTCCAATCGTAGCACCTGCCCTGACAAGTGTGCCAATAATCCCCTCTTCTAAAGCGGTTTGATAGATAATGCGACTTGCTGGATTCACAATGAAACGCACGCTTGGTGCCACCTGTTTTCCCTTCACGATTTGTGCTGCTATGCGGAGATCTTCTAGTCGTCCATTCGTGCACGAACCAAGAAACGCCTGGTCAATAGGAATTCCTGCAACCTCTGTGACGGGGACGGCATTTGTTGGAAGTGAAGGTGTGGCTACTTGTGGTACCAGAGTCGCGAGGTCGACCTGGTAAGAGTCGTGATACGATGTTTTTTCATCAGGGTATACTGGTGAAAATGGGAGTCTAGTTCGAGCTTTCACAAAATCAAGCACTCGCGAATCAGGAGGGATCAATGCTGCCATGGCTCCAGCTTCCACAGCCATGTTCGTCAGCGTCATCCAGGCATCCAGGCTCAATTGCTTAAGACCCTCACCATGGTATTCTATCGACTGAAAGGTTGCCCCTTCTACGCCAAGCTGAGCTAAAATGGAGAGGACGATGTCTTTTCCCATCACCATTTTAGGTAGTTTTCCAGTAATGGTGATTTTGAGAGATTCAGGAGCTCGGAACCACAGTTGCCCGGTGGCTAAGACAATCGCCATGTCTGTTGCACCGATTCCTACAGCTAGTGCTCCAAGGGCACCTGCTGTCAGTGTATGCGAATCGGTACCAACTACTAATTCACCAGGGCGTATGTGTCCTTCTTCGACGAGGACTTGGTGGCAGATGCCTTTGTTGACATCGTAGAAGTGGTCAATATGTTGTTCCTTGACGAAGCTGCGAACCAGCTGATGAATTGTTGCAGCCTCAATGGTGGGGGCAGGTGTCCAATGATCTAAAATCAGGACCACTCGGTTCGGATTCCATACTGTTTTGAAACCCATGGCTTTGAGTTGTGGGAGGACTCGGGTCCCAAACATCTCGTGGGACATTGCCAAATCAATCGAGGCTTCCACGATCTCTCCAGGTTCTATTGTTTTTTCCTTTATATGGTTAAGCAAGATTTTTTCGGCCATCGTCTGCCCTGTCATCGTCAGCTCACTGCTCCTTCAACTTCTCACGAAGAGCCTTAACAATTGCTGTGCTCACTTGCTTTGTGGTGGCGGGTTTAATTCTAGCGTATGCCCCTACGCATAAATCATTAGTTCTTTTCTGTCCGCCCTGGAGAATAGTTTGGACCGCTTCTTCAATGAATGATGCCGCGTTCACTGCTGTCGAGTCATTGAACCGTTTCCCTAACCACTCAAGGAGCATTTTTCCAGCGAGAATCGCCGCAATTGGGTTGGCTCGGCGTTTCCCAGCAAGACGGGGAGCAGACCCGTGGATCGGTTCAAACATGGCATGATTATCACCGATGTTCCCCCCTGCTGCCATGCCCATACCTCCTTGAATAGCAGCACCTAAATCCGAGATGATATCACCATACAAGTTCGGTGTTACAATTACATTATAGAATTCAGGTCTTCGTAGGCACCACATTGTCCATGCGTCCACATATGCGTAATCGGGTTCGATGTTTATATGGCGTTGTACCTGTTCAGTGAAAATGCGACGAAAAAGTTGGTCTCCTAATAATACATTGCTTTTATCAACACAAGTCAAACGGCGTTTGCCATCACTAGGAGCACCTTTCTTCCGTTGCTGAACCAGTGAAAGAGCGTACCTAATCACACGCTCTGCACCTACCCGGGAGATTGGACGAACATCGATTGCTAGTTCATCAGGTTCGTTTTCAGCATAGTGTTTGCCAATCCCTGCGTAGAGACCTTCCGTGTTTTCTCGTACAATAACGAAATCGATGTCGTCTGGAGTTTTATTTGCCAAAGGTGTTGGCACACCTTGATAGAGCTTCACTGGACGCACATTCGCGTAGAGCTCCAGTTCTCGACGCTGTCCTAAGACCACCGCTGCACCAGCGAGTTGCCCATCTTCTCGACGAACGACCTCTCCTGGGGTTTTTTCCCATCCAACTGCTCCGAGTAGGATTGCATCTGCTTCTTGACGGGCAAAGACCTCGGCTTCCCCTGACCATTCGCATCCTGTTTCTAGGTAGTATTTCCCTCCACAGGGAAATTCATAGAATGCGAGTTCGAGCCCGGCAGTTTCGGTGGATACGGTTTTGAGTACTTGCACTGCTTCATGAATCACTTCAGGTCCAATCCCATCACCGGGAAGGACTTGGATTTTGTAGGTGCGTGCCACAGTGATCCGTCCGTTAATCCTTTCTGTTCTAGGCTAACCAGGTACTTAACCCCCCTATTACTTCTATCCTCTCATCCACTACTTGATTGAAGAATATGAATCAAAGAATAGAGTAAGATTAGATGATTACTCGAGTGCTTCTTCAACGAATTGAATCAGATCAACCATTTTAAGTTTAGATTCGGTCTTCTCTATTGCTAGTTGCAGGCTTGTCTCACAGAAGGGACATGCACTGACAAGATGGGTAGCTCCGGTTTCTTCGGCTTCTTTGATGCGCTCAATGGAAGTATCAAGTGTCCAATCTGGGAACTGAGCACGGGCGCCACCTCCGGCTCCACAGCACCAGCTGTTCTCGCGATTTCGAGGCATTTCAATGAAGTTATCGCCGAGAAGCGTTTCGAGAATGGTTCGGGGCACTTCAAACCAAGCGGCTTTTTCTTTACGGTTCTTAATGAGTTCACCGACATGGCGACCATAGTGGCAGGGGTCATGATAGGTAGCTTTGATGCCCTTCAGGGGTTTCAGCTTGGCTCTACCAGCTTCGAGTAGTTCAGCAACATAGTTGACGCTGTGCTTAACTTCAAAGGGCAAGGGACCGTAGTATTTTGGCCAGTCCCGTTTCATTGTCCGGAAGCAACCCGCACACGATGAGACGACAATCTTTGCTCCCGCATCCTTGAACATCTCAACATTATGCTTCACGTAATCCTTGACTAAATCTAGCTTACCGACACGGATTAATGGAGAACAGCAACAATACTCATCTGGTTTGACTGTGACATCTGCTCCAAGTTTCTTCATTACATTTAGCGTCGATACGGCGAGTTCTTGAAGACGATATGAAGCTGTACAGCCAACAAAATATACGACATCGCCCTTCTCCTTTAAGGTGAACTCCTTTGGTATCCAATCGGTCCGACAAGCGTGTTCTTCGTTGTATGGATTCCGTTTTACCTCTGTCGCCTTAGAATAACCAATCTGTTTGTCGAGGGGACCAACACCAGCTTTTACGGCTTCTGCACGCATCGCCTCGATGATATCGACAGTGGGTAACTCGTTTTCGCATTGTGATTCGCAATTTCCACAAGTTGAGCAGCGGTAGAGAAGGTCAGCTGCGTCTTTATTGATTTTGTAGTTGCCATTAAGGATGGCACGCGCGAGCCACATTTTCGCGCCACCACTATAAGCTTCCCATTCCATGGCCTCCCAGGCGGGGCATCCGGTTTTGAAGCCACCTTTAGGGTTAGCAGCGTCAGCAATGGTGCAAGCTTTACAATGGATACACCGGGCAATTTCGAGTTCGAAATCCTTAAGGTCTGTTTTCGGTTTCTCGGGTTCAGTCATTGACCAAAATCCTCCAATGGGTGCAGGCGTATTCTTGGTCTTCAGAGACGCTAATGCCTTTTACCCTTTGCCTTTTTTCAAAAAATTCTCTGCGACTAATTGTATTTCCAGAGTTATTTTGTATTTTCTGGATGGAAGAGTCGGCTGAATCCAGGATAGGCTTTGAGGGGAATGAGATCGAAAATAATGAGTCCCGCTTTTACGAAGGGTAACTTGCTTAGGTGTTTTCGTGCAGTTGGGATGTCTTCGCATTCGAGGATCAACACGGCTTCTTGGCGATCGGCACGAAAATAGAGTTCTCGGATAATTCCGGCTTGATAAAGCTCCCAGATCTTTCGGACTTCTGTTTGAAGATGAGGAGTAAAGGCTTCAGCTTCAATCCCTGGGATTTCTCTTTCTAATGCAATTATCTTCATACAATCACATCGTTCTTGGTTAGTCGCTGCTAAAAGCTTGTTATCGCACAGGTTTACCCATAGTTGTAGGCTTAGCAGGGATAAGAGATTTCTGGACTCAATTTGCATACTTGCATAGAACTAATCTCTTGTGGGTTGTTCTGTACTTTTTTCTTCTTAGAACTTTCTTGTGCTCCTAGTACCATCCAGTGTGGGCGCCACAGGTGTGGCAATATTGGTCCCATCGGTCTAAGTCCACGCCACAATTAACGCATTTCTTGGTACGGGCTGTTGTAACGGGCATAGCATATAGCGGTCGGTACTGTGGTGGGGGATTATACATGTGTTGTTGATAACCTACTCGCATCCGGCGGTAAGGGTCAAAATCAGCCGTGAGCGCTCCCGCTATAATGAGGCACACTCCGCCAATATAAAAGATGAAAATTAAGCTGAAAACACCGGAGATGATGAGCAGTGTCCCTGCTGGGCCATGCTTCCCTCGGCTAATGTCACGGTACGCAACGATTGGCAAGATGAAACCTAACAGGATCCAGATGGCACCAAAGAACATTAAGAAGGGGGCGAAAATGATTAGCATACCCATGAAGAACAGGACGAATACATTGTAGACGGTTCCAATGATTGTTAAGGCTCGCGCCGTATCCACGGTTCCCATTTTAATCTTAAACCAAACCTCTGCTAGGACAGAATTTGTCCGAGTACTAGCGCTTAGGACGCGTTGATAAATCTTTGGAAACTGACACTACCAAAAGCCAGAGCTAGTAGAGTTTACACACCAAGTCGCCCGGGATGCATAATGCGGTTGGGGTCCCATAGGTCCTTGAGCTCTTTGAGCATCTTAACATACTCGGGCATCAAAGGCTTCATTGCAGGCCAATGGATGAAAGCGTTTGGTCGATAATTCATCCATCCTTTCTTATGTGCAATCTCAGTGAAGTATTTGTCCCAGGCCTCCGCCTGCTCATAACCTTTCTCAGTGCGGCTATCAAAGGTGATGATCGGCATTGAAATGCACTGGCGACCATGCTCGATACTGGCTATCCATTGCACTGGTGGAATGTCGAATTTCTCCATGGTTTCAACGGATATGCGAGAGATTTCAGCGCAGTCCTTCCATGGGCAATACCAAGTGATAAACACGAAGCCTGCTCGATGCATGGCGTAGGGCACTGCAATTAGATTGGGCTTTGTAAGTCTTACTTCCTTTGCCCGCGGGTGAAGCTCCATCGTTTCAGCTTTGCCTCCCGCCTCCCGGATTATCTTAGCTTCATCCTCGATGATTTCGATTTGAGCCTGCATTTCCTTTTCTGTGTGAGCCCAGAGTTCATAGTTCATGAGCCATTCTGGGATGTAGTATTTTTGTTTACGCCATTCTTCGAGGGTTTTAGGAACCTCCCGTTCGTCTCTACGGCTGGGAACTAACCACCAGTTACCCCCCTGCACCATGACTCCGACTTCCTTTTTGAGAACAGCCATAGAATGATTCTGCATATCCTCTGGAGTGTCATAATCGTAAGCAACCAAATCGATGTAAGGTGGATGGGGGATGATCCGGATCGCCGCTTTAGTGACGACTCCCATAGTGCCTTGAGCACCAAGGAAAAGACCAGTAAAATCGGGTCCAGGTCCCCAGGGATAAAAGGGTTTGAAGCCTTTCAGTGCCCAACTCCCAGTGTAGATAATGTCGCCCCGAGGAAGGATAACTTCTAAACCGTTAATCATCCGTCCTTGGGGTCCGTATTTGCTGGTAACCAAGCTAAACCCGCGTTCTAAGGCGTCTCCGATAAGAGTGGCTCGGGGTGGGGCACCGTCAGGAACGGGAGGTGCCCACTCGGGATGTTCTTTGCGGAAGTAAGCCCAGACCTGTCCGGCGGTGACGCCGGGCTCAACGACTACATAGCGGGCATCGATATCAACTTCGAGAATATTGTTCAAGCGGACCATATCTAAAATGATGCCCTTGGGTTCAAGGGGCTGTGCATATCCACCACTTAAGCCTCCGGAATACGGGCTAACGGGAATCTTGTATTTGTTACATAGTTTGACTATAGTTTGGGTTTCTTTTGTATTGCCAGGCTTAACGATAGCCTCAGCGACAGCCGCACGAATGCCCATAACGGATCTAGCCATGTAGCTGTGCCGCATAGCAAGGTTCGTGGTAATGTGATCAGAACCAACTATCTTTGTGGCTTCCTCAACGAATTTTTCAATATTACCAGCCAAACTGGACGCCTCCAATGAAACGAATCGTTTATCGTAAGCACCACAACGTGACCGCCACTACATAAGCCTTACAGATGGTTAAATTCCTTAACATAACTCATTTTGAGGAAATCTATTCGATCCGTAGAAGATCGGTGGAATTCATCAATTTGCGACTCCAAGGGGAGAGCTTCTAGGTCCTCATCGGAAGGTTTAGTGAGATTGCTTGGAAACAAATCAGAGTTTTGTGCAAGGTCTTTGAATGAAAGGCGAAACTGGTCGGCTAATTCTGCCTCCTTACATTTAATGGGATCCGGGTGCAGGAAGCTGTCGCACTCTGGAAAGCGGTAACCCTTACTAGGTTGAACATGTTTTCCACAGCTGGGGCAATTGATTGGTTCTAAAGAAGCCCTCCAACAAAGAAACTCAAGGAAATTAACGCCGATAAGGATTCATTTTTTGTGAAGTATTTTGTAAGGGGTTTCCATTAGGGCTCTTTCTCCCCAACGAGGACTTCTTGGATGGGTAAAGTAGAAAGAGACCCCAAGATTAGCATTAATCAAAGAACTCAAGTTATCTTAAGAAAACCAAAAATTGCCACCTATTATAAAGGATCCAACTATTTCCTGTTATCACACCTGCTCGGAGAGAAACATGATTTGTAATGTTCCAGTGGTACTCGATAAACAAAACCGCTATAGGAATAAAACCACCGTAGTGCAGAGTCAGGTTTTCCTTCTGCCCATCGTTAAAGGTAATTAGGAAATGAGCTGTACTAGGTGCATCTGTGAGATTACCATAATCATAGGTGGAACCAAGGAAAGTAAAATTTACCGAATGGAATATTACCGAATAGGATTGGTTTTCGTTTGTTCCGAAGGGTGCACTGATAAAGCATAATCCTCCTAACGCAGGGATCCAAACAATTCCAAGCAATTGTCCACTGATTAGACCTAGTATAAGAACTATTGCTACAACAAGAAGCAATATCTTTGTTAATGACCGCTTCCCAATCATACTGGTTCCCCTAATCTGTAATGTTGTGCTAACGACTTTTTCAAACAGCTATATAGCTATTTTTTTTAAGGAAATCTACTCAGCTTTTTAGGTTAAATGAAGTGATTCCCTCCTTTGACAACTTATTTTGGTGTAGTGAGGAGCCAATCATGTATAAGTCATCTTTCTAGCACTTTTCATGGGGGGGACGATTACCAAAATTCTGAGTTTTCATTTTTTTCTGAATTCTAGTTGCTTGGACCAACGGCAGGATGTACTTAACCGTATCGACTTATGTTAGGTATTTTCATCATAACGATTACACTCGTTGCGGAAAACCATTCTAGAAAAAGACTATCTGGAGCCTTGGTAGCGTCGTCGAAGAATGATACCTACACCTAATGCACAGGCTAAAGCTATACCAAGTGCGACCAAGGGGAGGTAAGGTCCCAAATCGAATATAGGGAATCCAGGGTTCGTTCCCGGTGTCGGTGTGATGTCAATAGAATCACTCACTGTAATGTTATCAAGTCCCTCACCAGGTCCTGAGAGTAGATGAAAGTAGAGGGAAGTTGGAATCCGATTATCCACTGTTTCAATCCGCAATGTATCATTAATGTATACGCGGATAAGCCCGGCATCATCCCGGGTTATGTCGACATGTTGCCACCCTGCCATTATGAATGGTGGGAAATAGTCACCAATACAATCGTCATAGTTATCCAACCAGTACATGAGTTCAAACCCGTTACGACTGACTTTCAGGTCGTACCCAGTAATGGGGTAGAATATGAAGGATTCACAAAAGAAACAGACATGCACTCCGCTTGATCCTGAATTAATGATGAGGAGGTCAAAACTCCAGGTCCCCACTGTGACCGTACTTGGACGGTGGATGGTGCTCGAATACTGAGTGGAAATGAGGTTGTTCTCTGCGCACGAAAAGCTGCCGTAGGTTACGGTCCAGCCATCGTAATTTCCATCATCGAAGGTATCCGCCCAAACAAGTGTTGCTGAAGCTGAATCCTTGATTAGTACTAATGAGAGAAGGAGGAGGATGCTAGTTAGTGTGAAGAAGGTGGAGCTATTTCGGAATCGACTCACCTTGAAAACTCCTAAAATTATACTGAGTTAGGTTAAGTTAAATTCCTTATGAAACCGGAAAATGAATGGCTTCTCTTTTTTGTAAAAATGCTTGAGGCCAAATTTGCCACAAGGTTTCGGAAAGTGATGGGTAGAAGTTATTGAGTCAGGTTAGTCCTGGGTAATCGACTCTTTGAAGTTCTTGTTAAGGCTAACCTACAAGTTCGTATAGTTTCCCTATGCCAAATAATACCACTTCAAAGGTTAAAGAAATTCACAACTTTGTCAACGCATTTTTTCTTCATTAGTGAGACAACGGGAACAGTATAAAAGGCTAAAGTATGCCATAAAATGAGTTCTCAGAAAACCACGATGCATCGGGTGACGCTATGGGATTCTTCTCCACTTTCTTGGGATTGCAGCTCCACGAGCAACTGATGATTTTCGTTGTTATTATTGCAGCCATCATCAGTCTGATTTACGCGCTATGGCTCCGTAGCGATGTCCTTAAAGCAGACAAAGGCACTAAGAAAATGCAAGAAGTGTGGAACGCCATCAGAGAAGGCGCAAACGCCTACCTTCGTAGCCAACTCAAAACCATCCTTCCAATTATCGGCCTCCTCACCTTGGTTCTCTTTGCCTCTGTCTATATCGTTCCTCCTAGCCTCGAAGCTCAACATGTCTTCACCGGCTATCCACCACAGACCATCTCCCTTATCATCGCTAGCGGGCGTGCTGTAGCCTTCATCATGGGTGCTCTTTTCTCTCTCACCGTCGGTCAGCTCGGGATGCGGATTGCCATCGAATCCAATATCCGTGTAGCCTCCGCTTCCACCCGCAGCTATCGCGAAGCTCTCAAAGTTGCTTATCACGGTGGTACTTTTACGGGTATGCTTACTGATGGTCTCGGGCTCATGGGTGGCACTCTTATCTTCATGGTCTTCGGCATAAGCGCTCCCGACGCCCTACTCGGCTTTGGATTTGGTGGCACAATCCTCGCCCTCTTCATGCGAATTGGTGGTGGAATTTACACTAAAGCTGCAGATGTTGGTGCCGATCTCGTCGGTAAAGTAGAAGCGGACCTCCCTGAAGATGATCCTCGCAACGCCGCAGTCATTGCCGATCTCGTTGGTGATAATGTGGGAGATTGTGCTGGTATGGCGGCTGACATCTTCGAATCTTACGAAGTCACTATTGTTTCTTCTTTGATTCTTGGGATCGCACTCTATATTGCTAGTGGCTATACCCAAATCTTCTGGGTCGTTTTCCCTTTAGTCGTCCGTGCCATTGGCGTCATTAGCAGCATCATAGGCACCTTTATGGTTGCTGTCTGGAAAACCGAGAAAGCCGAAAAAGCCATGTTTTACAGTTATGAAGTTAGTAGTGCCGTCACGATCATTACCAGTTGCATCCTCGCTTTCATTTACACTGGTGATGTCCGCCTGGGCGTCCTCGTCGCGGTGGGCGTTCTCCTTGCTGTCAGCTTCAACCCTCTCACAAACTATTTCACTAGTCATCGCCATCGTCCTGTAGAAGAAATTGTCAACCAGGCCCACGGTGGTCCCGCTACTATAGTTCTCAGTGGCATCAGCACCGGCTACGAAGCCGCTGTTTGGACGCTCATCGTCATTGTCGCCACATTCATCTTCGCCTACCTCATCGCCCCTCAATATGTCCTCTTCGGGATCGCTCTCATCGGTATTGGCATGTTAAGTCATACCGGCAACAATGTAGCAATGGACAGTTATGGGCCTATTGCCGATAATGCGGGTGGAATCGGGGAACTAGCGGAGATGCCTACGAATGCCCGGAAGATCCTAGCAGATCTAGATGCTGTTGGGAATACCACCAAGGCGATCACGAAGAATGTGGCCATAGCCTCCGCGGTTATTGCGGCAAGTGCTCTCTTCTACAGCTTCGTTGTTGATGTGGGACGCGCCGCGGCAGCCGCAGGGGTCCCAAATCCCCTTGCTTTAGGAATTCGAATTGACAATCCGTTGGTGCTCTCAGGGCTTCTATTAGGGGCTGCGTTACCTTGGTTGTTCTCTGCCCTAGCGATTCGCTCTGTAAGCCGTGCCTCAGGTCAGATAATCACAGAGGTTCGAACGCAGCTAAAGATTCCAGGTGTAATGGAAGGAAAAACGAAGCCCAACTATGACCGAGTCGTCTCTATTACGACAGCCGCTGCGCAAAAAGAGTTGGTTAGCTTGACGGTATTAGCCGTAACCACACCAATCGTGATAGGTCTGCTACTCCAAGTGGAAGCCTTAGGTGGCTTCTTGTCTGGCTTAATTGCCTCTGGCCTGTTATTAGCGGTGTATATGTCTGTTGCTGGGGGCGCGTGGGATAACGCTAAAAAGTATATCGAAGATGAAGTATGTGCCCCCGAGGAAAATACTGGAAAAGGGTCCGACCGACATAAAGCCGCCGTGTGCGGTGACACCATCGGTGACCCCCTCAAGGACACGGCAGGTCCTGCGTTGAACCCCATGATCAAGGTTGTGAACCTAGTCAGCCTAATTGTAGCACCGATTCTGATCTCCTGGCGGTTCAGCAACTTCCTATTCCCGGCGTTTGACATCAACCTTTTCATCGTCAACCTAGCTTTGGCGCTGTTCGTCCTTCTCCTCGTATCTTTATTGATCTGGGCGTTCCGTCGTAGTCGACGCGGTTTGAAACCTATTGCCGAATGGGAAAGCAGAGATTAGTACATTCCTGCTTGAAAAGCCAATAGTAGTTGACTTGATTACTCAGTGTGCGGCTCGTTACTGCCATGGTTTCAGCTTTTCAGAGCGCTCTCCTCTCATCACTTCATTCAGGTCCTACAAAGGCAAAGTTTTCTAAGGTTTGGGTGACCTATTACTAATGGGTGACTAAATTGGGTAAGAGATGGTCAGAAGCAGACTTTTTCAAGAGAGTTTATGAGTTGTGGCCAGACACTATTGAAGACATCGAACAATATATGTCAAAATATCAAGACATGACTGATGATGATCGAAAAAAAGGTATGAAGGAGTTGGCGAAAAAAACCTGGAAATTCATTGGAGGAATCGATCTACTAGTTCCTGTCCTCAACAAACACTACAGAGAAACCGCTACTTTGTTAGAAAAACAAAAATCTGGACGCAATACCGACACTGAGGGAAGGTGGGAAGGAGTGAGTGGAATCCTGCTCAGTGCCTTCGCTTCCTTAAATCTCCTGGATTACCAACGACTTACTTCAAACAAAGAGTGCAAAACGGCTCTTAAATCCTCGCAGTCAACAAAAGATGTGACAGATTTGAAACCACTGATTGATCTTATAAAAAGGGATCTTAAGCGGGGACCTCCAAAATAAAAAAGAAATCTGCTCGACCCCCGATTCTGATTAGATACTAAATGTTGAGGGGAAACTCGTTTCATTAAAAATCCTGAAAATGAGCACTTGAGGTTGGACTTTCTAATGTGGCTTTTGAATTTGGAATGAAACCGGATGGGATTATTCTTTTCGGATACCGAGTTCATGGACTATCTGAGTTTTGTGTTTCTGCACAGTATTGGGGGATACTCCGGTAACCCAACCAACTTCAGAAAGGGTTCGTGGTTCTTCTTCCAGGATGCCAGCGATGTAGAGCGTAGCGGCGATAATTGCTTTTACTTTTTTTCTAGGCGAAAAGCTTGTGCTGGTAGTTTTCACGAAGATTTGTATAGCTCGCTTTTGTGTGGTGTGCGGCAAGTTCAGTTTGATTGCATATGCAGTTATTGCTAATTCAGTAGATTCAGGTTGCGGCATTTTGACCCAATGTGAGGCGGTTTTTTAGGCTTTTAAGAGCAATTATTTCGAGTTCATCAGGCTGAGACTTATGGCTTGGTTGGTAAGAGATATAACTTGAACTGCACTGAAGAGCAGATATGGATGAGTTCCATAAGGCTCGGTTAGCATGGGACAAACAGTTCGAAAGGGGGTATTTTCTCCACGAGCCAATTCAGCGGGAAATGCCAAGGATAACCCAACACCTCAGAATCCAGGGAGTCCACCGGGTTTTAGATTTGGGATGTGGAAGTGGCCGACACACGGCTTATTTGGCTAAAGAAGGCTTTGCTGTTTTTGCCTTAGATATCGCTCCATCTGGACTTAGCGCTACTCTCCGAAAACTAGCTACTGAACGACTTACCGGTTATGTATTGCTTGCAGATATTCGACAACTACCCTTTGGTGCTGAACTCTTCGATGCTATCATCAGTGTGAGAGTGATTCACCACAATCGTATTGCGTTAATTCACCAAACAGTTGAAGAAATGTGGCGTGTGCTTACACCACATGGGTTAGTGTGGGTTACTGTCCCCGTTCCTAAAGGGCATGGATCTAAGCATGGATTGGAAATTGAACCGGGCACCTGGGTACCACATCATGGAATCGAAAAGGGACTCCCGCATCATCTGTTCACTGAGGATGAATTGAAAGAATTGTTCCACCGCTTCTCAATTCTACAACTTCGCGTATTTGAAACAAGTCATTATTCACTAATTGCCCAAAAACCATCAGAATGACGCTTCAATCACAATCCAATGTTGACATCATTGAAACGGGTGAGAAGTGTACCTTGATACATTATCTCGAAACCAAATAGGGACTTTAGCGACATCAACCTTGTCGGAAAATGGCATATACGGTTTGATGTCCACAACAGGAGTGGCATCGTGGGCATCAATTTGATCAATATAGATGCGGTGTGTTTCTTCGTCTATGCGTTGAATCGCGACAATAGATAAGCCAATGGGTGTGGGTCGGGCAGGCGAACGACTAGCAAACACCCCGGATAATTTAGCGGCTTCTTGAGGGGGATAATCTTGCAGGTTTGCCCGACTTGTAGGATTATCATGTCCGGTTATCCACCAGAGGACGATGATGTGAGAAAACTGGTCTACCTGCAATGTTGCCTCCCAATATTGCGGCTCGATTTCGATGAAAATAAGACCATCATCGCGTTTCCGGATAAACCCAACAGTACTAGCGCAGAGATTCATGGAGCCTACTAGCGAACTTACTTCATAACAACTTTTCCGCCATTTTGTCAAAGAATAGAGGCGATGGATGCAAGGCTGCGCTCTTGGTTCTGCAACTCTGTAAAGGTAAGACTAGTATTGATTGGCACGGGAGCTTTGGCGGATTCGACACCTCGGGAGTATAATGAAAACATCGGAGAGGGAATGGTTTTCTAGGGGGGAGAGAGGTGCCAATACTTCTCGCCGCTCCAGTGACCACAGATTAGCACTGAATGACCCTGTTCCTATCCGTATGTAAAATTCGAACAGGTAACATATAAACGTATATACTGCCATCGAGCGAGCTACACACTTTTAAGCGGGATATTTTACTAGTCGCCTCACCGCTTCCGAGGTTGATCGTGTTGGTCGATTTTGCTCTTACCAAACGCGAACAAGAACTCTTAGACGCCGCGATGGCGTTTTCTAAGAAATGGATAGTTCCTTATGCTCGTGAACTGGAGGAGGCTGATGAATTTCCTTGGGAACTAGCCCAGAAAGCTTATGATGCTGGGCTGATGAACAGTCATATCCCCAAAGAGTATGGCGGACCTGCTCATTCAATGGTAGAGGAAACGCTCATTGGCGAAGCGCTGGGCTATGGTGATGGTGGAATTGCCACCACCATTCTGGCAAACAACCTCGCCTTAACCCCGCTCTTGCTCACAGCTACACCAGAACAAATGGAGAAATACATTAAACCCTTCGCCACAGGTAAAGAACCCCAATTTGCCGCTTTTTGTTTGACTGAACGCGAAGCTGGTTCCGATGCCGCTGCAGTAAAAACGACTGCAACGAAAGATGGCGATGAGTGGATCATAAATGGTCGCAAGTGCTTTAGTACCAATGGACATGTCGCCAAATACCATAGTGTGTTCACTACCATTGATCCTTCCCAAGGGTACAAAGGCATGGCGGTTCACATGGTCGACTCCGATCTTCCCGGTGTCAAAATCGTCATGCTCGAAGACAAATTAGGACAACGAGCCAGCTTTCAAGCTGAAGTTGAATACAAGGATGTTCGTATCCCTGGTGACTGCCTCTTCGGTGAGGTCGGGAAGGGTTTCAAATATGCCATGCAAACCCTTGACCGGACCCGAGCGGCAATTGCGGCTCTTGGTGTGGGAATTGCTCAACGTGCTGTTGATGAAGCCGCGATCTTTGCCAATCACCGTCGCCAGTTTGGGAAGCCTATTGGTGCCTATCAGGGAATCAGCTTCATGATTGCCGACATGGAATCGCGGGCTATGCACGCACGCTGGGCGACACGCTTTGCTGCCTGGCTCGTCGACAAAGGGCAGCGCAACACCAAGGAATCGAGCTGCGCCAAATTCTTCGCCACGGACGCTGCTATGCAAAATACCCTGGATTGCATCCAGATAATGGGAGGTTACGGGTACGCAAAGGAGTATCCCGCTGAACAAATGATGCGGGGTGCTAAGCTCACACAAATCTATGAAGGCACGAATCAAATTCAACGGATGGTGGCTGGGCAGGCCATTCTCAAAGAAGCCCAGGTAACTGAGCTTGACACAGGATTCCGCCTACAGTATTCAGGCAATGATTACCCTGATCCCTGGGGGCCTCGTGAAGGTAAGGTTCCGGATCTTTGGGGTAAAGGGAAATCCAAGAAAAAATGAATCACACAGTTTTTCTCGTTTTACTTTTCTTTTAGGTAACTCGAGAAAGAATGTAAAATTTCACATCCAAGCGATTCTTGAAGAAAAAGAGGAAGTTGGAGCCGACGAGAAGTCTTTTCACGGTCGACTCCTTTTAACTAGGTCAATCTACTTTATACGTCGTGGACGGCGTGCTCGCGATTCTTTATCTTCTTTTACGACTTTAGTAGCTCCAGCTAACCCAGCGAGGCCCATAATTTCTCCCCTGACAACATCGATGGGGAGGGCAAAGACAATGGTGTTACTCTGATCAAAACTGATATCCTCAAGGCTAGAGAGTGTTCGCAGGTATAACGCTTGAGTGCTCATTTTCTCGACAGCTTCTTGAAGGTTTTTAGCTGCAATGAGTTCGCCTTCACTCTTGATGATGACGGCGCGGCGTTCTCGTTCTGCCTCAGCCTGTCGGGCAATCACCCGCTTCATGTCGGCGGGAAGTTCGATGTTCTGTAGGTTGACGCTCAAAATGTCGATTCCCCAATCTTCTGTTTCCTTATCAACAATTAGTTTGATGCGGTCGGCGATCTGGTCCCGTTTAGCTAGTAAGTCGTCGAGTTCTACATTACCAATGATATCTCGCATTGTAGTTTGGGCGTATTGGATGACGCTGACCTTCACATTTTGAATGTTGATGAGGCTTTTCGGGGTGTTCACGACTTTCATGAAAACGACGGCGTCAACATTAAGGCTGATATTATCATTGGTCATGACTTCCTGTTTCATAACATCCAGGGTTTGGATGCGGGTGTCTTGTCGGACGAAGCGTTCGATGATTGGCCATCTGTAGAACATGCCTGGTCCAACGAGGCGCTTAAATTTTCCAAACCGGAGGATAATGGCTTCTTGCCATTGTTGGTTGATGGCAATGGTCGCTGGTATGAAGAGGATGAAAAGAAACGCGAAGACCCAGAAGGGTATAGGGATGAGGAAGGTAAGGATGGTGCTCCATGGCCATGGAAAGAGGGATGGGCCAAAATACCAAACAATCACTCCAAGGATTATAAAGAGCAAGGCGAGGAACAGGAATGCAAGCAGCGGAGTTGCAGCTCCCGAGTATTCATACATGCGTTTTTGTTGTTTATCGCTTAATCTGATTTCTGTCATTGTTTAAACAACCCGTTCTTCGTTGAAGGGTAAAATGCATTGGTGTCATTTTAATGAAGTAGTTCATTATCCTTTGCATTTTGATTCTCCACGAGAACACGGAAATCCCCGGGGAATGATGTGGGAGTAGTCAAAGCGGATGAATTTACGATCTTGAGAGTGTATTCGAAGAGGTCGACATTCCCACACAGGGTTCGATTTCCCTCAGGGTTGCCTGTTATGAACTCAGCCATTTAAAGTTAAGGATTAGAAACTCGCTGCTTCCTTGGGAGATTCCTGGTTCTGACTACTTTGAAATGGAACGGTCTTACTAATTCGGTTGGCAGGTTAACTCGATTGCAGTACTCGGGCAATAAGTTGGCCCAATGGCACAGATTCATGTCCTGCTCCAATAATGACGAGTTCCCAGCTCTTCATTAATTCTCGAAATGATGCCTGACCAGTGAATAAGTTCAGGAGGGTTTCTACCGAGCTTTTGTAGATGACATCAGGTGAGGGGTACATTCCCATATGGAGCGTCATTGTGCCTTGTTGATGGATGCGGATATGAAATGTACCTTTGTCGGTTTCCAGTTGTAAGACCTTGCCCTGGTAGGGTCCGACCCAGTTTCGGACGAACTCGCGGTATTCAACAGTTTGATTTATCCGTTGGATGAGGCTTTCAAACAATTGCATAATCGGTGTAGTCATTGGTGGCTTCACCTATTGTTGTTTCATCCATCGTTGCACTGCCTCTGTTACGGCTTGGTTGACATTACGAGCTGAGATGTCACCCGTTCTCTCTCGGACAGTGTGAAGAAAGTCTTTGTACATCTCTTGGTCCATTAAAAGAACAATGCGTCCTTTCCGATTGTTGACCAAGGCTTCTGTAACATAAGGGTTTTGCCGAATGGTGAGGGTTTCGATGTCTTGGTTTCGAAGATTGGGGTACCCTGGCCATTGACCGTCTGAGGCTTTCTTAAACCGTTTCTGCATGAATATTTTCCTCCCTAATCTAAGTCGATGGATTGGTCTCCAGAGATTTTGACCAATCCGGGCTGAAAGGGCCAATCAATTACATAGCGCATTCCTTTCTTCCCTTTCCTGTCTCCTCGCCTCCAGGTTCCTGCATATATGGCGCTACCAGAGATTCGTACATATTCACTGAGAATCAGTATTGCGGCTGTTTCTGTGCTAATATTCGCTTCCTTGCTTTTCTCTTCTAATCCTTTCTGAATGTCTTTGGGTAGGTCTAATTCCATGTGCGAATCACCCCTTAGTTTTTCTTCTCTTAGGTCTGCCTTTTTTCTGGTCGCGAAACGCCAAGCGAGTATAGGGAATTCCCCACCGTTCGATGTAAAAACTTCCTTCGAGGGGCCAACGGGATGGTCCAAGCATACGGGGTTTCTCTGGAATGCCGATGCAAAAAGCGGCAATGGGGGTCCAGGTTCGGGGAATACCTAGCTTGTCGCATATAAACTCGACATGGCGTTTATCGGCGAAGGGAACTGCTTGGTACGCACAAGCATAACCCATGGAGTGGGCGACTAGCCACATGTTCATTACTCCCATGGCTACCACTACGCTGCCACAAAGTTCGTTAGGATACATCGCTGTGCTATCATGCCAGCTTTCGGAAGCACAACAAACAATCACGGCGTCCGCTTTTTCGGGGTATCGGAACAGGGATCCGTCCCGCATCTCCTCGTAGGTTCCAGGACGACTAGCATCTGGTAAATACCACAATCGCCCTTGCGTGGCTTCATAAGGGAAATTGCCAAAGACATATCGTGCAGCTTCTTGGCTGATATCTGCAATGATTCGTTTCATTTCCTGGTCTTCGCGGATTACAATATATCGCCACATTTGCATATTCTCTGGAGATGGGGCATAGCGTGCCACATCCAAAATGAGTTCCAAGTCTTCATCTGGAATCCGTTCACCAGTCATATGTCGGATGCTACGGCGCATCCGAATTAATTCAACTAATTGAGTTGTGGTAATGGATAGTCCACGAGATTTGGCTTTTCCAGGAGAAACAGCTTTCTTCTTAGCTTCAACCATATGAATCACTCCTTTCTTTCTGCTACTCGCATTGTACCTAAGTGATATTAAACGATAGCTCCGCTGGTATTCAGATTGACACTAAGTCCTTACGAAAAGGTTGAATTAGACAATCTCGAAAGCGGGACGCTAGGCTATAATGTGCGTATATGCATAGAGAGTTCTTCGAGCTTAGCGATTACAGTCGCCAATGTATCAGGGGGGAGATCAGAGGGGCTTGATTTTAAGAGTGCGATCAATTCTTTAAAGGAACTCGCGGCTTTGGCACGGCTACTAAGATTATTCATTGCCGTGTCTCGGGCTTGTTCAATAAGTGGTTTCAAATATTCCCGTTGAACCCGTTGTCGACTTTTTAAATCACTAACAATCTGGTCTAGCGCTTCGATCACCGTGGCTACTCGGGCATCCGGCACATCCGAGGGTCTTCGGGGTTCAGTAGTCGGTGGGGGTGTTGGCGCTGAGGTGGGTGATGGTGTGGGTGCGGTCGTTGGAGCCGCTCTAGGTGCAGGGGCTGGGGCGGGCGTGGCTACTCGAAGTTGGGGGAGGACCTGCTTTGCAATGGCTGTTTGGATTGATCTATCGATCACTTCGGCGAGCCGCGATTCAACTGGAGCGAGACCATCAGTAACGGCTTTTCCAGCTGCAGTCATGATATTACCAATAGCTTTATCGAGCTGATCAATTCGCTTTTCTAGCGCTGCAATCTGTTCGCCCTGTTTCTTTTGGACCTGGTAGACTTGTGAAATGTACTGAACAATGCGTTTGAGCTCTTCGTCTATTCCTCCCTTTTGTGGAGCTGCAGCGGGTCGAGGGGCTTGTGGGGGCTGTGACATAAAGTTCCATCTCCTGGGATTGGATTTGTAAGAGGAATGGTATACGGGGTGGAGTAGACCCTTCCAATACCTGACAGTCACATAGATTGCTGATAAATGTTTAGCTGCCCCTTTGGAAAAACCCCGCGATTTCATTCAGGGCGAATAACTTCCACATCGATGGGAATTCCCTGACGCACGGAGGATGTCACAATGCAATAGTTTTCAAATATTTCTACACAACGGTCAAACCGCTTGGGATCGTCTTCGGACATCTTCAAGAACAGCTTCACATTGATGTGTTGTACTCGCCATCGTCCCTCAGCGTTTCGTCCAACTGTTGGGGAAACCTCTGCTTGCACCTTGTCGACTACGAGTTTACTCCGCTGCAGGCAAAACATAAGGCTCGCTGAGAGACAGTTTCCAATAGCGGCTGCAAGAACGCGGGTCGCATTCGGACCCTTATCATTTCCTACCGGGCTGGGTTCATCCATTAGGAACCCAGGAAATTCCTTATCGAACTTGACACGGAATTCGAAATCTTTCGCTCGTTCCAAGGTTACAGTAAACCTGTGAGGGTCATCTTGTTTGTTCATTGCATTCACAACTCTCTATTCCTTTTTATAGTTGCGTTTTTATATTTTAAGATGAAAAAAGGTAACATTTTTATATATCGTAAAGTTATTTTTTAATATATTGTATTGTTACAATTGAATTATCAAATTATGCGAGGTGATATTGTGGGTGACTATGATGAAGCCCTTGAACATAGCACGAGGAGAAATATCCTGAAAAAGCTACAAAAGAAGAAGGCATTCCTCGTAGAAATCTCAAGGGATCTTAATATTCCTACTTCAACTGCGGCCTATCACCTTAAACGCTTGACTCGCGTTGGTCTAATTGATGAACGTCGAGGGGTCTACCATGTTTGGTTTGATTTAAGCGAAAGGGGGAGGTCATTCTTAGAACAGGTAAACCCGTTTAAAATTAGCAATTAATTAGGGGGTTACATGTAGCATAAATGCCAAATGAAAAAACGAAAGGCAACTTTTCCTGATAATTTAGATGATGGAACCTTTAAGTCGCAAAGTTTTCAAATATAGAATAAGAAGATATGATTAGGGGCTTAGTGAATTCTTTGTTTCAATTCGGTGTTTATATGGGAAAATTTTGTTGAACCTTATCACAACTGACATTTTTAGCTAAACTGCCACACAAAAGTGTGTAGGTAAAGAATGACACTTTTGTATTTCAAAAGGTTATACTTTTATAATGTAAAATGTATATATCAGTAAATCAAAACTAATACAATACAAGTCTAATCTTAGGATGCTAGAAATTGATGAACACAAAGATTGTACTCAAATTCTTGGATTTAAACTTGTTTTGTATTCATCGACAAGAGTCAACTAAGTGACAACTAACTAAAAATATGAGGTTCATTGGGAGATGCCATTTTCAAAATACACTGTTCTTGCTGAATATTTGTTAAATACTAAAGAGCAGGAAATTAAATTATCTTTCTCATTGATTGAAAAGATCCTAGGATTTCCTCTTCCTGATTCTTCGTTCAAATTTAGATCTTGGTGGTCAAACGATTTTATGCACTCCCATGCAAGAAATGGGTGGCTAAAAGTGGGATGGCGCATAACCGATCTTGATATGACCAATCAGGTTGTTAGATTGAGTAGAGTTGCTGAAGTAGACCCTGAGATACTATTGAAGCCACCTCAAAAAGAAAAATCACGCATTCAACATGCTCGCTATTTCGAAGCAATAGCCCGAAGTCAACTTTCATCCTATTTTGGAAAACCTCTTAAACGATACCAGTTCCCCAAAATTAATCACCTTTTTGATTTTGTATCCGATGATTATCAAATCGTAGGTGAATCCCATTATTTTTCTCAGAAAGGTAAAACTGTCCAGCATTCTAAAATCAATGCAATAACTGAAAGTGTTTGGCTTCTCGAAAAACTCACAGCAACACACAAATTTCTCATCTTCGGTTCTTCCCGTGAAGTGCCTCAGTCCTGGCTAGAAAAATATGGAACCCTAAATAAGGAAATTAAATTTTATTTTCTTGATGACGAGGCAACGCATCTAGAACGATTAAATTAGAAGATTGCAGGAATAAAATGGCTGTTTTTTTCTATATCAGAATCGGTGTTTTAGGGAATGGAAAGGAGTAAGGCGTATGGAGATGCATCTGAAAATTGGGTGTGTGTTTGAAGTACACCTCTATTCAGATGCTATTCTCTGTCAACGATAGATTTCTTACCTATTTTCTCTAATTGCTCTTCTTGAAGTACACGCCGTAATACTTTGCCAACCATCGATTTAGGTAAGTCATCCCGAAACTCGACGAATTGGGGTCGTTTGTAGTAGGCGAGTTTGTCTTTGGTGTATTCGATGATTTCCTCAGCGGTGGCTTCTTCACCTTGTTTGAGAACGACCACGGCCATGACGGTTTCACCGCGTTGTTCATCAGGGATGCCAAATACCGCTGCTTCGGCGATCTTGGGGTGTTCGAAGAGGACTTCTTCGACATCGCGTGGCCACACTTTGAAGCCTGCACGATCAATCATTTGTTTGGCTCTATCGACGATGTAGAAGTATCCATCTTCATCCATCTTAGCGATATCGCCGGTTTTTAGCCATCCGTCTTCAGTGAGTTGTTTTTTGGTTTCTTCGGGTTGGTTCCAGTAACCTTTCATAACTTGGGGACCTCTAATGACGAGTTCACCGATCTGCCCTGGTGGTAGGTCTTCACCGGTATCAAGGTCAATGATTTTCGCCAAGGTACTAGGCATTGGAATACCAACGGAGCCCTCGCGTTTCTTATCGAAGGGTAGGTCCTGTTGAATCGGATTCGCATGAGTTACTGGACTAGCCTCAGTAAGACCGTAGCCTTCAACGAGGTTTGCGCCTGCGATTTTTTCGAAGGCTTTTGCCACCGCCATGGGGAGGGGGGCTGCGCCAGAAAGGCATGCGCTCATAGATTTCAGGTCATATTGGTCGAGGTCTTCGCGTTGAAGGAGTGAGGCGTACAGGGTGGGGACTCCGGGTAAGAACTGAACATTGTAACGAGGGATATCTCGGAGAACCTGATCCAGGTCGGGGCGTGGGTGCAACACTAAACGGTCAGCAAGAGTGATGGTGTTAAGCAGGCAGACGGTGAGTCCAAAGGAATGGAAGAAGGGGAGTACGGCGAGGGTTGTGTCACCAGCTCCGCGTTTGGCAAAGGGAATCCAACTATTACATTGGTACGCATTAGCCACAAGGTTGTGATGGGTTAAAATGGCTCCTTTCGGTACACCGGTAGTTCCGCCAGTATAAAGCAGGACGGCGGGTGTGTCTTTCGGGTTAATAGTAACCTTCGGTGGCTTAGGTTCAGCAGCCTCGAGAAGATCACTCCAAAGATGGTAACCTTTGACACCTTCTGGGGGTGTGAAACTAACTTGCATGCCAGGAAAGGCATCAGCCATCGTGGTTACGATCGAGTGCTCAACCTTTGTTTTGTCTCGGATTCTTGCGTAATTGTCGTGCATAATATCGATGAGAATATTGGCCTTAGCGCCAGAGTCATTGAGTTGAAATTCGATTTCAGGAGCTTGGTATAGTGGATTGATGAGGGTCAGAATGACACCAGCTTTGAGGGCTCCAAAAAAGGCCGTGAGAAACTGGGGCATATTGCCAAGCATAATTCCAACGACATCACCTTGCTTGACACCAAGTTTGTGCAAGGCATTTGCTAATTTATCCGCTTCTTCGTTGATCTGTTTGTATGTTTTTTCTTGTCCGAGAAAGATACAGGCCGTGTTATCAGGAAAGTCTTTCGCTGCATTTTCAAGCAGGGAAAAGAGCGGGATTTCAGGGATTTCAACATTTTCGGGAACGCCAGGTTCATAAAACTTCAGCCATGGTTTGTCCATTGGGCTACCTCCCAGTGAATGTATCGATATTATGGACTGTAGCAAAGGAAAAGGCTTGCCATTGAAGAAAAACAGCAACAATATGTGTGGTCATTGAATAGCAAAGTAAGGCATTCTCTCTTCGAGGGTTCTGAAACGCTCCTGAACTGTTGCTGTTAGTCTTCAGCAAGCTCAACGAAAAGCATAATCGCGTACAGAAATGACACTGAAATTCTGACATTACAGCTAAGTTTTGACCTGTTTTGTCTAAGGCTCTTCTAGCTAAAGGGTTTTAAAGCCACTGAACCCTATTGAAGGATAAGGCGATGACAGCGGGAGGTCTTCGGAGTCTCTGCCTAGCCGAAGCTTTCCGTTTTACATCCTGATATAATTAGCTACTCAGGAATGGGATGACATGAAACACTCCTCAATTCTGAAACTCTTTACGCTACCACTCACTTTCTTGCTTATCTTTACGCTTTTTTACCCGCTAATGCTTCCATCTTCATATACCCCGTCGAATAAGGCTAATTTCGCTACTGGTCTTTTTGAACAGCTAGTTGGTGATCCAGTAGTCCCACAACCACCTTACCCCGAATATCTAATCATAACTCCCAACAGTTCATGGGTCGAATCCTTTGCGTTATGGAAGACTCTGAAAGGAACACCGACATATGTTGCCAACATTTCGTGGATCCAAACCAATTACCCCCTTAATCCCACCACAAGACGGGATAATGCCGAACGGATTTGGGATTTCATAAACGATGTCTACACATCTACTTCTGGAACGCTCAAATGGGTTCTGCTAATCGGGGATAACAGTACAATCCCTTCGCGCTATGTTTACCTCCCCGATACAACAGAATGGACAGGTCTTGATCCAACGCTTAAACCTACCGATTTCTATTACTCCGTGATGGGTGATTCCAATTGGGACGATGACAATGATGGTCGTTGGGGTGAATGCAATACCTTTAATGTAGGTGGCCCAACCGCCGATGAGATTGGTGACTGGCAACCCGATATCTATGTCGGTCGCATTCCCTTCAGTGATCAAACCAACATCACCAGTATTCTCACCAAAACGATCGCATATGCTCGTAATCCTACAACCTTCTCTGCAACTGGATGGGATACCTTCCTTCTCGCTGGAGGGATCAGCAATTACGACGAAGAGATCTGGGCTTGGCATGATGGCGATTACACCGATGAAGCAGAACTCAGTGATTACATCAATGATAATTTGATTCCAGTTTACTATCGAAACTATCGGTTCTACGAAAACCGCGTCTACTTTTGGAACTACTCAACTACGAATACCTTTCAAGAACTCAACAACACAGCCGTATTCCAGGGGCTCAACACCTTTTCTCCTGCGTTAGTAAATCTCGCAGCCCATGGCAGCCCCATTGATGTTCAACGAAAATACGACTACGGTCGACCTTATGGGGAATTTTTCTCGCAATTATCACCAGTATGGAACACCAATGTTACAGGTGTAGCCATAGGAGATCCAGATAACGATGGAACCAATGAATTTGTGGTCACCCAAGGGATTCCAGGAAGTGACCCACCTCCCCACAACGGCACCGTGTGGTTCCATAATGATCCTAGTTTTGGGCAAAATCCCATAGATACGCAATTAATCTGGGATCTTTGGAGAAACCCAATCAATGGGCCGACTTGGGCGACCTGTGTGGATATTGGAGATGTCTGGAATAACGGCACTATCGCTGTTGTGGTTGGAACTGCCTTAGGCGAAGTGATCATCTTTACCTATTGGAATAACATCAAATGGACAGCCTTTACAGCTGCTATCGAATACGGTGACCCGGTTCTTTGCATCGAGGTTGGAAACGCGGATAATGTCGATGATCCTTTTCCGTTCGCTGGAAGTGGTCTGTTGAATATGAGTCAAACAGACATCGCTTGGGGCCATCGCAGCGGAGTGGTCATGATTGCCACTGTCAAAGGATTTCGAATTCCTCCCTCCTTCTGGGCTTCCATCGTCAACATTGGTCAAGCAGTCTACTCTATTGATGTGGGTGATCCAAACGATGATGGATGGAACGAGGTGACCTTTGGTACGGGGTATGCTGGACCCACCGGTGATTGCTACATGTACCAATATCTTCCTGGTGCACCAGGATGGCAGCAATATGTCATTGACATCAATGTCGGAGGTATCATCTACGGGTTAGACACAGGAAACGCTGGTAATGATGGACAGAACAAGATTGCAATTGGTTGCAGTCATGGCGCAATATTCATGTATGAAGCCAACTTCTTCTTACCTGGTTTTCCACCTGTTGAAGCGGGATCCAAGCGGACAATCGTTGCCCCTGGAGGCAGCGCTGGGGGAGTTCGATGCCTCCGTGTAGGGCATGTCGATGATAACGATATTCTTGGCACAACACCAGTTGAACAGTATTCTATCATTGCTGGAAACATGATGGGAGGCATCCGAAAATACCACGCTGATAACACAACAGGGTTAGTAGATTGGACGCACATCGTAAGAGAACCCCTCTTCGCTGCTTCCATATGGACGGCACTCGATGTTGGCGAACTTACGCCTGGAGAAAGTCCAGATAACGATGAAGTGGTCGCTGGCACAACACCCTGGATTGGCTTCTCGACTATTGCCTGGTTCGAATGGCCCCATGCTAATTGGGATAACCTACTCCATGTGGGGCAAGCAGGAAATACCACAGCAAGTATTCCCCATCTCGTTTATGCTGACTCCTGTCTCACCAGTGCCTACGATTATAAAACTGATTGTCTCGCTGAACGCTTCCTCTACAACATGGCTATTGGCTATGTCGGTTCGATGCGAATTTGTTGGTATTATCGCGGACCCATGGCGAACTCCTTCGCTTGGGGGTTAGGACGCTGGATGTCACAAAACTACTGGGACATCTTCTTTTCAGGTACGAGTGACTACCGGCCTGGGAGCACACTCTATGACAGCAAGAGTAGCTATGTTTCCACTTTTGGAGGAACTCATACTCAAGTAACTTGGGAAACCTACCATCGGAAGAACCTGCTCAGCTATGCCCTCTTTGGTGATCCAGAAGTCGATGTGTTCACCCGAAATCCAGGAACGCTCACAGTGAACTATCCCACTAATGCCCTCTATAGGGGTTCCACAGCTATCCAGGTCCTGGACGGAAGTACCCCCGTGATTGGGGCAACTGTGTGTCTGTGGGACCAAGATGGGTTGTACTATGAAGTACAAACCACAAACACAACCGGACATGCCATCTTTAAGGTCAGTGCATCCGTACCGAACAGCCTGAATGTCACTGTAACAGCTCACAACTACAGTCCCTACGAATCAACAATAGGCGTAACTCACTGGATTAGCATTACTGCACCAACTGTCGTGTTCAATGCCCCCACATTAGGACTTGACATTACGGGCGTGATAGCAAACTGCAGTAACCCCGCACACAGCTATCTCGATTCCACTGAAGCTACAACTTACACTTACACTATCTATAACGATGATAACGATTTGGCAACCAGTCTAACCGGAGATCTGACTTGGACAGGTACTGAATGGGAAATTACGGACTTGGATGTTTCTGGCTTAGCCCTTGGTTCCTACTATGCCCGATGTACCTTTGCCGATAGTGATGTCAGCAGCACGAACAGCCCTCGTTCTCAAGTATTTACCCTCACCCTCCTACCCTTCGACTTCTTCAGATGGCTCCTCGAAAACTTGGTTCTCGTTATAGCAGTTGTGGTTATTGTCTTAGTGCTGCTAGTGATATGCGTACTACTACGACGACGGAAATCAAAGGAATCCTAAATTCATTCGCCTTCGGTAGGATTACTTCCAGCCGGAGGCTACTCTCTTTTTTCTTCATGTAACCCCGTGTCTCGGCGATACTGGGCATACTCATGGATAGCCGAGAGCGAGATTTTGCTTATGATGAACGGAGCCGTTCGGTGCAGTGTAACTCGAAGTGCTTTCTGGTATGGGCCTTCTTGGTCTGAGAAACGATGGGACGGATCCGCGATACAGGAGCCACCACATGTAAAAACGCCTGGGGCGTATTCTCGAACCCCCTGATCTGCACTGACAATGGGGATTGTATATTCTTTGGCACGAACTGCGACTAGGGCTTGCCACACCCACTGTCCATAAGCTATGTGTTCGCGCTTCAAAACCGTGGTCATAGTTGGCACTGCTAAAAAGTCCACCTTATCAACAACCGGTGTCAGAAGGTCATGGTACCAGAGATCAGAGCAAATAAGGATGGCTAATTCATATTTACCAACACGGAACACTGGGATTTGGGTTCCAGGTTCGAGTCCAAGGCGCTTTTCGGCTCGGAAGGGATGGTGCTTATCAAATGAACCTAGCATCGAGCCTGAGGCTGAAAAGAGGTAACTCCGGTTTCGCCATTGATCTTCTCTTGTCCGATATGGAACGGATCCAGCAACAATGCTGAGCTTGTGTTTCCTAGCAAGATCGCTTATTGTCTTGTGAACGAGTTCAATCATCTGTGGATTATCCAGCTTGCTTGTGCTCCATTCACGAAATGTGCCAAAGGCGTATTCGGGCAACACCAAGCAATCGATATGCGATTCCTTCGCTTTCGCTTGTTCGGTTAACTCCTGTATCTGAAGAAAAGTATCTGTCAGGCTGCTAGAAGGTTCGATTTGGAGCGCGGCAAGTACAAGATTGTCCTCGGAATTCATGTAATCTAGCCCCCACAAGACTTCAAGTTTTTGCTACTCAAGTGATTCTCCGGGTCTAGGAATCATGTTTCCAGGATTAATAATCCATTCGGGGTCAAGTGCCTGTTTAACCTCAGCCATTTCTTTGAGTCCGGAGTTACCATACATGATTTGCAGGAAGCCTCGTTTTAACTTACCAATTCCGTGTTCTGCGCTCACTGTACCGCCCAGCTCCACGGCTTTCTGAGCAAATTGTCGATAGAGGGTCATACCTTGATCGACTTCAGTATCCGTTCGAGGCAGGATGTTGACATGCAAGTGATTGTCTCCGATGTGCCCAAATATGATGTATTCGAGCCCAGCTTTCTCAAGGTGGGTCTTATAGTATGCAATGATGGTTTCCAAGTGTTCATCAGGGACAGCCATATCGGTGCCGAGCTTATGAACCCGAGGATACTTTTGTTTGCGTTGCGCGATGAGTGCGTTCACGGATTCAGGAATAAGGTGACGCACAGCTTTCATTTTCTCCAAATCACCGGCTTCAATGCCCGCCCATGTATCATCCATCCCAATACCGAATTTTTCCAGCACTTCTTGGGCTGCCATGAAAGTGGCTTCCATCGCGGATTCAGAAAAGGGAATTTCTAAGAAGATGATGGCTTGGCACTCATCCACTTGCGCGGGAACTGTCACACCACCCGTTCCCTTTTCTCGTGCTTCACGGAGCATTTCCACAGCATGAGAATCAAAGTATTCCACTAGAGTGGGTTTAACAGGACTTGTCTCCCGGCGCACCTCTTGAACAAAATTGATGGCTGCTTCCTCTGTTGGGAAGAAAGCAAAGATGGTTAGGGATTGTTCAGGATACTGTTCGAGCCAAACCTCGGCTTCTGTGATTATGCCTAAAATTCCTTCAGATCCAATGAATAGATCGATTAGATCCATGTCGGGTTGAGCAAAAAGTCCTGCTGCATTTTTCGTCTTTGGCATCGAATAGCCTGGTACATGAATTTCTATAGTGGTACCGTTGGTTAGCTCGATGAGGAACACTCCTGCTTTAGCTTGAATTGTTCCACGAGGGATGTCTAGGATGTCACCGTTGGGAAGCACTACTCGAAGCCGCCGTACCCATTGCCGTATTGCTTTGTATCGGAATGAACGGGCACCAGAAGCGTTTGCTGCAATGGCTCCTCCAAGGTGGGCTGTCATTTCTGTGGGGTCTGGTGGAAAGAAGTAAGGCTTAGGAAGCTGCAGAAATTTGTTTAAAGCCTGTTGCTCCTCGGGTGTTCCTTTGCCTTTAAGGGGGTCCAACTGCTTCTTTTTCACAACCGAGTTCAACACTTCGAGAGTTACTCCTGGTTCTCCACGAAGATAGAAGCGGTTTCCACTTTCGTTAACACCTATTGCTAGCAGTTTGTCCATCTGTTCAAGCGTAAGTAGGACACCGCCTTGAGGGACTGCGCCCCCTGTTAATCCTGTACGTCCAGCAGAAATTGTGAGGGGTGTTTTTGTTTCATATGCCCATTTTACTACTGCAACCACATCGGCTTCGGATCGAGCATAAAAAAGGTGTTCGGCGTAACCGTCTCCAAAGCGTGCTTCGTCTGTCAGATAGTCGCTACAGCTCTCACAGATTGCATCCTCACCTTCGACGACTTTGACATTTTCAAGCTTGGAGGGGTGGATTGATATCGCTTTGATTCGGTTCGTTAGCATTGTCTTCATCTTCTCATTTCGTTGAACTCGAAGACTTCGCCTTTTCCACAGCCAAATATCTTTTGGGTTTACTGATTTCTAAATGGTTGTTATTGGTGGCTGGTTTCATTTCTTTCTCAATCAGCGCAGGTTAGTACTTCAATATTTATTTTTGGTCAGTATAAGCTCATAAAGTTCAACATCAACGCCCCAGAAATGTTGGCGAAGAGTGCCTGATTTTTGGAATCCTAGTTTTTGATACAGGGATATTGCTCCTGAGAGGTTGGGGACTGTATCCAACCAAACCTTTGTTGCATTGTGTTTCTGTGCAAAATTTATCACTTGTCTTGTAAGAGCTGTTCCGACCCCTCGTCGTTGGTATCTCTGGTCAACAACCATGTGTTTCAACATACATGTTCCATGAATCAATAAACATCCCACTACTCCAATGACCTGATTTTCAATCTTAGCGACAAAATGAGTATACCGGTCTAGTCGCTCTTTGACTTCTGTGGGAGAGGGTTGTCGTGAAGTAATAAGTTCTTCAGGTAACTCGTCTCGATAGTCGTCTAAAACCTGTCTATAGAGTGCTGAAATCTTTTCAATATCTTTAAAATCTGCTTGTAAGATCCTGAAATCAATACGCTCAGACTTTTTTTCTCTCATGATATAGTTTGTGTCAATTTCTGTCTATTAAGTATCTGGGATAAAACACAAAGAAAAAAGCGATCCTAAACAGCTTTCAACTAGCACTACTTACGAACCTTGATTGTATTTCGTATTCAGCTGGTCTTTTATTCTTTGATCACTACTGTCGATGTTTTTTGGTGATGCGTTTTCGAATAGCTTTCCAATTTAATATCTCATATTCTTCACTTGGTTTGTCATTTTTTGAATAGGACCCGACTAATTTGTAAAATTAAGCTATCCTCGTATCTTTCTACCGCAAATCAAGTAAGTATTCTTAGTTTTGATTATTCGATGGAAATTTCCTCTTCTTTGAGTAGGAAGTCTTCGAGTTTATCTCGGGCTTTTTCCCGGCGTTTTTGATGTTCGGTAAGGAACTTCGTGGCTAAATCAATACAGATGTTCTTACATTCGCCACAGAGCATGTCGCCACTTCGACATCGTTGTTCTAAGGCATCTAGCTTGTCTTGTTGGGGGATAAGGACTAATTGATAGTTTGCGAAAATAGAACAGATTTCGGGTTGACCTCCAAGCTTTCGTTGTTCTGCCGCATTACCTCGTCCTCCGGTGAACGCGTTTTGCAGCTTCTTTTTAATGACCTTCGGTGAGTCGACTGTGTAGAGTGCTGACTCGGGATCGGATGCGGACATCTTCCCACCTTGTTGCAATCCAGGAAGGAAGCGGGAATGCAAAATCCCCGGTTTTAAAAATCCAAGTTTTGGTAAAACATCCCGGGCTACTCGAAAGTGGGCGTCTTGATCAATGGCTAGGGGAATCACGCAGGGTACATTGCGTCCTTCCCGCACTGAATGGAGAAACGCAGGGACAGCTTGGAAACTAGTAAAGAAGATAGATCCGATATTCGTTGAGTTTGTGAATCCAAACACTGCCTTCGCGGTGGAAAAGGTGATGCGTTTGGCAACTTGAATAGCGAGCGGATATATTGTCCGAGCGTGGTAGGAATCCATGATAATGTGGGTTTTCTTAGGGTCAAAGCCGGTGGCAATGAGGTCCAAAGCATTCTCTCGTGCATAATACCGTGCTTTAGTAAGGTCGAGGTCGAAGTTGAAGAGGAATTTTTCATCATCGGTGAGCTGGAAGTAGTAGGGGCATTGGAACTGGTCTTGCATCCATTTGGTAAAGATGAACTGAGTGAGGTGGCCAAGATGTGTATGGCCACTGGGACCCCGACCATTATACAGGTAGAAAGGGTTACCTTTTTCGTATTCGTCGAAGACAAAGTTCATGTCCCGGTGACTGAAGTAGATGCCACGGGTCAACAAATAGTGAAGCTTCCCCGCGTACTTTTCAAACCGGGATAATAGTTTTTTGTCAATCAGTTCGGTGCCGAATTGCTTTACGAGTTTGGCGTAGTCGATTTCCCCTTTGACTTCATAGGGAGTTACGACGAACTTTTCATCACTTGGCATGATAGGTCACCACTCTTATAGGATGTGCAGGAAGGGAGACGGTAGCAAGGCTAGTTAGGCGAAATCGGTGCCGATTATGGATGGAGCCAAAAACAATCGCCTATCATCCTTGTCACTACCACCGCTCAATCCAGTTTTCCAATATTTAAATTCTGTTGTTAAGAGCGCAAACCCAAACCAACAAACTAGCAGAATTTACGAATAACCAGTTTACTCATGGAGTAATTGAAAAAACCTTTAAATCTCACATCATAGACCATAAGCTGGTCTCTCAAAAAGGGGTCTTGGCCTAACCAGGTATGGCAACGGGCTCCAGAAGAAGCCGCCAGAATGCTATGCTGACCGGATCTCCGGGATGACGATGTTCTGGAGCGACCTGGTGACACCCGTAGGTTGAGGGTTCAAAAGCCACCCGAGAACTACTCCGTGGCGGAAGATCCCTCAGACCCCACCATTCTCCTTTTCGAGAAATTCTACCTAGTCCTCACGGTCGTAGGCTTGCCATTTACTCGGGCGTACCATGCCTCGCAGGTATCCACCTTTTAAGTTGACGCCAAGCCTTGAACCTCGTGTACCCTCGCTAGCGAAGGGTAGGCGGCGCGTATCATGGTCAATACTAAGGACGGTACCTCTATCACCACCTTTAATGACGACGGAGGTACGTCGTGTTCCCTCCACATGTAAGGGACCTTTCAGTGTAGTCCAGAGATATTCTCCAAAGAATCCTGTAATTAGGCTAAGGATAATTGATCCCAGGCTTATTCCTACGATAGCAGTTGTTGCCATTAGAATGAATAACAATGGATTAGTGATCAAGGGCGTGAAGTATGGCGGTTGCCCATAGGCTTGCCAAACCAAATCTGTGAGGATGCCTATCTGGATCTGTTCAAGGAAGAATGCTGAAGCAAATAATTCGGCAAAAATTACAGCTCCTATAAGGCGATGACGACCGGAATTATGCTGGGCTAACGGAATGAGGCTAATGGAGATAACCCCGATGATGATGTTGACGAGTAATGGTAAAGGGGTATAGAAGATGGTCAGCACAACAGTGACATAATAGGTACCTGACCCTGTGATGCCCTCTTGGACCCACACAATAGGCGGGATGAAAACCGCGATGAACATGAAGACTAATCCAGCAACGCTTGCAATGAGGATATAGATGGGTACTCGATCATTGGGAATCCATCGACGGCTGAGAAGGGGCTTTGCTGTACTACCTGATAACCTCGCAAATGCAGGCATGGGGCAAGCTTTCACGGATTTGTGTAATGTGTTCCTGTTTAATGCTTCCAACCTAATTCCTCCTTGATCTTGGTTAGGAGGTGGAGGGCATTCTCCGAAGGGGTGATCCCGCTCTTGAGGGGTATTTGCCATTCTCGGGCGAGTTGGTTGATGGTGTCTATGCAGTTATCTCGGGCTTCACACCCGTTACATTGGCCTTCGTGTTCGTACCAAGTTTGGATTCCGAGTTTCGGTGAATAGAATATGTAGGCTCGTCGCTGGGTCGCTGGATGGTATCCTATGGCAAAGCCTTGTCGGGGACTAGCCCGTCGAATATGAATGCGGTTTACAGCGGCGGTGTATTGGAGTAGCCGTGTGATTCGTGTCTCCGCTTGGCGTTGAGCTTTGCTGATGAACGGACGGGAGACGCCCAGTTCTTCAGCGAGGAGTGAGGGGCGGATGCGTTGGCGTCGTTTCAACCAGATGAAATCTTGTTGTTGAGTGGGGTGTCGTAGATTTTGTAACATGGCTTCCTGCCCTCCGAGGTGTGTTCTCCGAGTAAGCTTAGGAAACGCGCGAATATAAATTAACCTAATTCAGGTTAACCCTCAACTCCCCCAATTTACTCAGGCCCTAGTCGCAAATCCAATAGGTACTTAATCTTCAAGTAGGAATCCGCGATATCTCTTATCGGAGGAAGTACTAAAATGGTTAAAGACATGACTGAAGCGAATCTTCGCAGCGCTTATGCAGGTGAGAGCCAAGCGCACATGCGGTACCTCATCTACATGGATATGGCGAAAAAAGAAGGATTTCCCAATGTCGCCCGATTGTTCCATGCCGCTGCTTATGCAGAACGCGTACATGCTTCCACCCATTTCAAGCACATCAAGACAAAAGGGGACTTCCAAACAGTGGGCGGAGCAATCTTCGGGACAGAAAATACCTCTGAAGCCCTTCAAGCTGGTATTGACGGTGAGAGCTTCGAGATCTCAGAAATGTATCCCGCTTACCGTTCGGTGGCGCAAGCTCAAAATGAGAAGGGTGCCGACACGAGCTTCCGATGGGCAATGGAGGCTGAGAAGAACCACCTTGGGCTTTACCAAAAGGCGAAAGCTGCTGTTGATCAGAGGAAAGATGCAGACTTCGGTCCGCTACATGTATGTCCCGTTTGCGGTCATACGGTGGAAGGCGATGTTCCTCATAAGTGTCCGGTATGTAACACGCCTGGAGCGCAGTTCAAAACTTTCTGATCTCCTTTCAGCGAATTATGATTGGCATTACTTCAACATCTCGTCCCACAGACTTTTATCCAAAAAACGCCAAATGCAAGCCTAAAAGCAAAGCCAGTTGAGGTGTTTTGTAGTTGGTATTTTTTTGATCCTCAAGTCATTATCCTGCTGCAATCACTCTTCCCATATTGGGTATGGGAAATTCTCAATCTCGTTGGAGATCAACTGATCTATGTGGTGTTACTTGGATTTGCCTTTTGGTGTCTAAATAAAAAGGAAGGTAAAATCGCTT
Organism: Promethearchaeota archaeon; assembly: GCA_048938385.1. Taxonomy (GTDB): domain Archaea; phylum Asgardarchaeota; class Hermodarchaeia; order Hermodarchaeales; family Hermodarchaeaceae; genus Hermodarchaeum. The sequence continues at coordinate 83,024 of JBHLMG010000003.1, forward strand.
TGATGTTGGTGATGTTTTCTGGGTTCTTCAACATCTTAGCCAAATACGCCTTTGGCATGGATCGCCCACCTACATCCCTGCGTTACAATCCTGACTATGCTGCGGACCAATCGAACGGTTTCCCAAGCGGGGCCACACAACTGTCAACTACTTTCTGGGGTTGGGCTACTATCCGGCTTAGACACTGGGGGTTGTTACTTGTATCAGTAATGATGATCGCATTGACGGCACTCGCTCGGATGGGCTTGGGCTTGCATTACCTTGGCGATGTCCTTGGTGGTATCATCATTGCCATCCTCATACTGGTTTGGGCTTATTTCATGGTGCCGTATATCATCGAGGTTTGGAAGAAAATGCCCTCATACCTTCAGGACTGGTTGCTTCCTGGCATCGCTCTTTTGCTCTTCGTTGGATTTTTGGTTGCCTATGCCATGGGTGTAGTCTATTGGCCAACAGAGAATGTCGCCGTGTCAATGGGTGTGATCTTTGGTTTTGGTGTGGGCGCTGTATTAGAAACCAAATATGTGAATTTTACCACAGATATTCCTCGTAATCGAAAAGTATTTCGAGGTCTTGTTGGCATTCTCGTTGCTTTGCCAGCTTTCTATGCCTTAGACTTTGCCTTTGATTTGCTACCCATGATTCCATTGCTTCATTTTTCATTCCGGTTTATCAAATACCTCATCATCGGCTTCTTCGGTGCATTCGTAATTCCTGTGATCTTCACTTACATTGAAAAGCGACGAGAGCTCGGTACAAGTGCTTCCGATAAGGTAGAGTAAGGTTATCGGATCCGAATGGGGGTTCCGAGTACAATCTCCCCAAACATTTCTTGTTTCGCTCGGCAAATAGGGCATACATGTGGGGCTTCTTCACGAAAGGTGACATATCCACAGATCTTGCAATAGAAAAGCTTCCGGTTCGTATCCTGGGCTTCTTCCACCATTGCGGTAGACGATTCTTCTGGTGGTGTTTTGCCCATCGCTCGGTCAATCTTTGGTTGTGGGCGTCGCTCAGGAATCGGTTGCATCGGTTTGACACCCTCAGCCACATCTTTACTGACATACAACGCACAGAAGCATTGTCCGAATTCTTCAACATCAGGGTCTCGGTAATCACACGGGCAAATAATATCTCGATCCCATTCAAACATCCCAGAGGCAAGCCGACACGGACAAGACGGGTAACCATATCGGTCTTCGTTCTCCTTTAGACCTTGAAGTAGACTCTGAAGAAAGTCGGGATCTGGTGTGAGATAGTATCCGTGGAATTTTGCGTCGAGTTCTGCGCGGCGTTTCACATTCTCTATGCTTTTCATAGTCCCAACGCCTTGGAGATTTCGTCCTTCTTCAGACCCGTAATTAGGGTTTTATCGTCGATAATAAGTGTGGGGAATGCGAGGCGACCTCCTCGGTTTTTAATGTCTTTGTTAATAATCTCTCGGTCATCAGATTCTAGTTTATCGACATCAATGTATTCGTATTCTACCCCGTTGCCTTTTAGGAAGGCTTTGGTCATTTTGCACCAACCACAAGTACTCAGGGCGTAGAGGAGTACATGGTGGTCTTTCTTCAAGCCTTCGACTTTGACACGATCCACAATAGGTCCCTCGGCACTTCCTCGCTCAACGGCTTTAAAAGGGTTGCCAACTTGCTGCTGTCAAACATTACCAAGGCTGGTTAGGCTTGTTCACTCAATAAATTGAAAACCTTGAGCTTACTCAGGACAACGAATAGTATCTTGTATGTTGAGATGGGGTGTCTGCAAAGCGAAGTTTGAAACGATCATGGCTGCGGGTCTTGCCCATAACAGCTATTTTCTAGCAGACGGCAGAGAAGCAGTTGTCATTGCCCCTCGATGTGATGCCAAAATATATTATGAATTAGCCCAGGATGCCTGGGCTAACATCACCTATATCCTCGAAACTCATCGAAACGAGGATTTCGTGATTGGGTCTTGAGCTCCAACACATGACCAGGGCAGAAATTGGAAGGCTTTGGTAAGGCTTTGGTAAGGCTTTGGTAAGGCTTTGGTAAGGCTTTGGTAAGGCTTTGGTAAGGCTTTGG
>JBHLMG010000003.1:85189-128752 GCA_048938385.1 Promethearchaeota archaeon
GAAGGCTTTGGTAAGGCTTTGGTAAGGCTTTGGTAAGGCTTTGGTAAGGCTTTGGTAAGGCTTTGGTAAGGCTTTGGATTTCATACTCCAAACTTTTTTTAGGTTGGGCTCTACTAGCAAAGCTGGGGATTCGGTATCAGAAAAATAGCATTTGTCCTTTTTCGTATGTCGTTAGTTTTTGGTCTCTGTATAGTTGGTGCTGCTGGAATTGCCATCTTTTCGTTACCTCTCGGGCTGTTTATTCCCACTTTTGGAATGGTGTTATTTGGTGAAGGGCTTTTCCTTCTCATATTAGGTGGAGCCATGGGTGCGGGGTTGTGGTACAAGGTCTATTCTGCTGCTTGGATGCGTTCCCAAAAGCAAGCTATTCGCGAAGAGATGAAAACCTATCACCAAGAGCGTCGAAAGTATACGATGGAGGGCTTTTACCTTGCAGCGGTGGGGATCATCGCTATTTTTGTTGGGTTAGCATTGTCGATGTTCTAATGGTCCTCTTAGATGAGGAAATAAGCCCAAAAGAAGGCGAGTATCGCTACGGCTACAGTGACGATAAGAGCTATTGGGACAGCATAGCGAAGCACTTGGCCTTCGATATCCTTTGCATCAATCACAGCAGCGGCATTCTGGAGTTTTGCAGGCGATAAGACGCTGGCTAAGCCACCACCAATACCACTACTTGCACCTACTACCAAAGGATGGACGCCGATATTTATGGAGGTCGTTTGGTGATAAGACTGGAACATCGCGATGGTCGAAGTTTCACTTCCGCTCACAAACCCTCCTAATAACCCAAGGAAGGCTGCTGTTAAAGGGTACCAGGGTCCAAAGGTAAAGGCGGTGACATTGGAAAGCACCGCAATCATGTTCCAGCTTGGAACAATGACCCATGATCCGTTACTATCGAAGATGCTTCCTGAAAAAAGCATAACATAAGCAAGGGCGAAGAATATGGCGGCTGAGATGAAGGGTCGCCAAGAACGGCGTCCCCAGGTGGTCAGTGTTTCAGCAATCTCGCCTTTGAACCTGGGTATTTGTTTTCGTCTCCAAGCAAGGTAACCTTCTATTAAAATGGCAGCGACAGTAGCGATGAGTACCCAGAAATAAGCATTCCATAGCACTCGAGTACGAATAGTGATGACGACATCGTTTGGTAACCCTGTGAATCCACCGATACTGATGGGAAATGTGTAGGTGAGGAACAACAGCTGGTAAATTGGTGGGACAAGGTTGATAAGGAAACAGAACACGATGAGGATGAGCCAAGGACTTAAGGCTCGATATAGGCTCATTGATCGCAGTATGGGTTGGTCTTTTTCTGTTAGTACTGAAACATCCACCAGTCGTAGACCTCGACTCTTCGAGTATACTAGCATTACGCAAATCACTGCTAATCCAGCGAAGACATTGGTTAAGGGGGTAAACCCGATCCAGGGTAGATTGCAAATGTAACAGATGATACCGGCTGTGACCCCTGTAATCACTGCTAAGGTAAAAGCTTCCTTATTGAGGAGAAGTTTCCGCCCACCCGCCATCCATAACATGGCCAGAGAAATGCCAGTCGCGACAACTGGCATAAACAAGGAAAACACATGGCCTGACATGTAAAGGGGATTTAACCCCGGATATTGAGATGCCCAATAAGACCCTGGCACGGCATCAGCGAAGACCAAGACAGGTATCCCGAGTAAAGCGTATGTAGTCAGAGGATCGTATCCAATAGCGGGTAACATTACTGCAACTAAGGGAGAAAATCCCATGGCTAACATGACGGGTGGGAGCATGCTCAAAGGTGTGGCGCCAAGACCGACCAGGAACAGCCCGAGTCCTACATTAATTAGCATAATTTGGATGGCTTTATTGCCGGATCCAAGTGTTTTGAAGAAAACGGTGATGCGAGCTAATGCGCCGGTTCGTGCCATGTAAGTAATCATGAGGATGGAGGTAACGACCATGAGGGAGATGGGGAAAGAGGCAATAATGCCTGCAATGCTAGCTAAGCCCGCAAGGAGTGGGTTAGTGCCAAAACAAAGAACCGCAATCAGGAATCCCAGAATGAATGCTACAACTCCTGTCTTGTCAGCTGACCAACGCCGAAATGCCAAAAGATAAAGGGCTACTAGAATCGGCAGTAAAATTAGGAGTGTTCCAAGCCAAGGAGTGGCTGCAACCAAATCCGTGAAGACCATGATAACATTCGCCATCCACAAGATATGAGTGGTCTTCGTAGACCTTTCTCCCTAAATATCTACTAGTTTGCTTTTTGTTGAAGAAATAGACGCATACTAAAGCCCATGCTTATATAAGAAGTGTAATGCAAAAGAAGCGTTAGGTAATAACAATGACTGAAGAGGTTCCATTGTGGTTAAGAGTTTTTGATGTATTAGTTGGTATCATATTAGCTGCTCTGGGCATATGGGTTATTTTGGGCATCGTTAATCCGATGATGCTCGTTGGTATTGCTATAATGCGAATTCTAGGAGTTATTCTCATAATCTGGGGGGTATGGAGATTCATCAAAGCATTCCTTGCTAAAGAGATGGTAACGACATCTCGAACATTACTATTAATTGCGGCAATGTTGCTAGTGATCTTTGGTGGGCTAGCGTTCGCTCATCCACTGCTTTTAGAGAGTTTGATTGCTTTTCTCTTTGCCGTCGGCTTGATCGTCTTTGGTGTCATTACTTTCATCGTTGCCTTCGTAGAGAAAGATGAAAAAGATTGGGTTCGAGGACTAAGAATGGGTCTTGGATTCTTCCTCCTGATCCTGGGAATCATCTTTGTCTTTTACTTACAAACCGCCGCCCAAATTCTCTATGTCTTTCTAGCAATTGCGCTAATCATCATAGGGTTCGTTCGTTTGGTATTCGGCTTGAGTGGTGACTATTACTAGCTATAGAATCTGGACTCTTCTCCAAACTGAACTAGTAGCTCTTTTTAGGAGGCACTTTTCAGCTCCTTTTTGAACAAGACCGCCTTTGAGAGACCCTGTTTCTTTCCTTTCCATAAAGAACAAAAGGAGATGGTACCCCATTTCCTTCAAATTCTTCGATTTGAATGGAGTTTAGGCTACCATGCCCGAAAAGTTCGATGTAATTGTTGTTGGTGCAGGAATCCTCGGAGTGGCTAGCGCCTATTACCTACAAAAGAACAATCCTGATAAAACCATTCTCTTAGTTGATAGTCAACCAGATGCGGGGCAAGCGAACACCGCGATGAGTGCTGCTGCTATCCGCAATATGTTTGCATCATCAACGAATCAACTACTCACGGATACTAGTATCGATTTCTTCCGTCACATCCAGGACGAGTTGAAGTTTGACCTCACCTTGCATTTCTGTGGATATCTCTGGCTGCTGAGTGAACAGCAATTTCGTGAACCTACAGTCCAGATTTGGATGCAACGCATGGAAGCAAATGACATTGCCTTTCGCGTCATTGAACAACCTGAACTTGAGAAATTCCTCCCCGGATTAGTCACAGATTTTTCTGCTGATGAAGAAGCTGAGCTCATGCACCTCAAAAGTGTAGACTACGCGTTATTTGGTGCAGAATGTGGGGTTCTGGATCCTAGTCTTCTCGTCCAGTTCTACAAGGAGGAATTCCTCAAACTTGCCAAGGTCAAACCCCGTTTTAACCTCCTTGTAGATCAACTTCTACTTGAGGCACAACCTTCTCTTGGGCTACCGGGTGAACCCCTTGTCTGGCAGGATAAACAAATCACTGGTATTAAGACACAACAAGGTGAAATTCATGCTAACAAAGTCGTTTTAGCTGTCGGTCCTTGGACTAATGCTCTCTTAGACCCAGTGGGCATTCCAAGTTATGTGAAAACCAAGAAACGCCAACTCTTTATGGTCGCCGCAAGTGATCACCCCTCCCTTGAAAATCTGCTCTTCTCAAAGGGATTTAGTGACACTGGTTTTATTCCATTCACAATTCTCCCTTCAGGGGGTGTTTACATCCGTGGGGTTCCAGAGGAGAAATCATTTTGGATTGGATGTGCAGATAGGGTTGGTCGGATGTACAAGTATTCCATGGAAGAGGAAGATTACAACGCTGAACGCGCCTATTACGAGCAAGGAATCTATCCAGTCTTAAGCAAATATTTTCCCGCTTTCAGTAATGCTCGACCAGGTAACATGTGGGCAGGAGCCTATTGCTACTCCGCTGATGCAATTCCTCTCGTATATGAGCATTCTGGGATTATCGTTGTTACTGGAGCAAGTGGAAGCGGAATAATGAAGGCCGATGCGCTAGGTCGACTCGCGGATGCTCTATATCGCGGAGAGCCAGAAACGGAGTTATTTGGCGGTCGAAAAATGTCGACAACCTCCCTCGGACTTGTCAACCGCGATGTTGAAGTTGAGAATGTCCTGATATGATCCATCTCAGAGGAATTGCGTTCAGATTCAAAGTGTATTAGCGCACAGAGATTGGATCTATTTTGTCCTGTTAAATGTAACAGAGGGAAACCTTAAAGCATCGAGCAGGTGTGCGTTACCGTAAGCTTTTTAGGACTCGCCTAGGGTACGACCTCCTAACTCTTGAAGGGTGACAGACTGTGCGCCGCCAACTCCTCGGATTCTCACTGATTATCGTCTTAGCTGCTTTACCACTACTGCCTTCTCTCATGGGTATGAATCCCGTGACACCTGCAGTAGTTATTGCTCTTCCCCCCATTCCAGGACCCAACGACCTCAACGCGACGACGCCAGAAATTATCTACGAAGAATACACACCTGCGAATCCTAGTGGCAATTCGTCGCTCATTAGTATTATAGTGTCCTCAGTAACTGCGTCAGATATCGGGGAATGTCGTACAGGTGACTTGCTTAACCATACATTCCACATACAGTTTGCGGCCAACACCACGGAAGTTTGGCAAGATGACCTTCAATACGTCTCAGGTGTCGGTTGGGCAGCCCTCAACTATAGTCTGCTCCCGGTTTTTCTCGGTGGTGAAAAAAACTACACAGCGTATCGAATAAATTGCTTCTTTGCACGCGATAGTGGAATCGAAATATGGAATACGACAACCGATTATTCAGCGAGCTTTTTCTACTCTCATCGACTTACTATTGGAAAACCAGATTTCACCTATATCGCTGACACTTCCGATACCATTGATATCGTTATAGGACATATCTCGAGCACCATCTGGGGACAACTCACCCAAGCAAACCACACCCTCGCCATTGTTCAAAAATCGAATACTTCGAATGTGTTACAATTCACAAACTTGTTAGTGTACAATGCCTCCTCGACCGATTGGGAATATAATGAACTTAACATATCTGCGTTGATACCCGGTGAAATCTATACAATCCGGGTAAGTGGAAACTATTCTCTGAGATACCCTTTCCATTCTGGTACGAGTAGCATATCCGATGAGTTCACATTCAGAGGTCCTTTCCTCCGTGTGAGCAATCCTATAATTCTCTATATTGGGAGAGATATACAAACGCTGAACATTACTGTACTTACAGTATGGCATTCTGTCTTTGGCTACCTTACGGATGCAGATATTAGCATCGCCAACTTCAGTATCTATCTGGCCTCAGGTGGAGTAGCTCTCGTAACCAATATCCTCACCTACAATAGCACAGGAGGAAACTGGTATCTCGCAGATTTCAATGTAAGTGAGTACATCGAACAGGGATCCCTCCTCATCGGAGAATATTACAATGTGTCGACCTTCTTCCATGCACCTAGTCAAAGTGGCCGAGTTGCTGTTAATGCAACAAGTCCCTTCTCTGAACCGTTTCTTATCGACCGTGATCCACCTAAGGTAGAAACAGCCTTTACTACACCGAGTTCTCCCGATGATGACGATTTCGTTATCATCACTGGGACAGTATCCGATGATGCACTTGTGCATACTGTGATTTGCAGTTATTATAACGGGACCCAATGGATCAATGTCACCATGCGCGGTCATCGCGCAAAACTTGCTGACTTTACCACTACCCTTCCAGCTTTTCCTGAACGATCCATCATTCAGTACCGCATCTTTGTCAATGACACTCAAAGTGCGTGGACTAATTCATCACTCTTCTCCTATACTGTGGTTGATACGCCTCCAATCATCGCGTATGTATCCTATCTTCCCAATACTCCTAGGGATACTGACCAAGTAGTTGTAAATGCCACTATCACAGATGGCACTGGCGTGAACCGTGTCCAACTTTCCTACTCCTTCGATGGTATTACTTGGATAACCATCGATATGCAACTTATCAGCGATTCTGTGTACCAAGCGACAATTCCTGCACATGGGTTATTGCCGAGTTATCAATTCGATTCCGTTCTGTTCCGGGTTGAAGCCTTCGATGTCTACGATAATATGCGGCAATCCGCTGACTATGCCTACATCGTTCGAGGAACCATGCTCTCCATTGATCCAATTACAGGTCTCCTTCTCTTGAGCGCTTTTGCACTTGCAGTGGTTGTTATCATCGTCTTGCTTAAAATCTATGAGCAGTTCTAATCGTGCTAACATTGAATCGACGATTAGCACGCCCTACCCATTTTTTGCTCCTGTTGTAGTGGATTTACCATACCGCAAAAACCGCTACAAGACGAATCAAAGGCACAAAACCTTTTTAATAATCCATCGCGGTGTTTTTTTAAAGGCAGAGATGGTGTGAAAGCAGGGGAAAGAACACCTTGTAGACCGCCTTTCTGCGTAAGGTGAACGCCTGTGATCGTACTCGAATATCAAGATGGGACATTCATTGAATCAAAGCAAGGCGCAGGGGGTATCCGCTGCGAAGTTGACAAAACGAGCAAAAAGATCAATGTCATCATGCCGCAGGGGACCAACCTGATTGAACGCCGTACCGCTTTACGCCTGGCCGACACCATTGCGCGGAGTGGATATCTCCTTTCCACAGGTGAACGCGTTGGTCAAGGTTACCAACTTGTCATCGATGAAAAGGGTAGTGCGATTCCAGAAAGACTGAAAGTTAGTCCAAGGATCAGTTATAGTACAACTACGAAACCTGAATAGTAAGTAAACGAATGAATAGGAATAGCTTGTCCCTCTGCGAGATGGTTGAACATCAACTATGGAAAAAATGGTACAAACTAGAAGAATCGAGGTGAAAGGTGTGAGTGAAGACAATTTCAGCGAAGAATTGAAGCGGGAAATTAGAGAAGGAGCTAAGCTCCAAAGCGCACCTAAATCAAAGAAAGAAGAAATAGACCTTTCTGCTGAGAAAGCGCTGCTTGAGAAACTGAGGGCTGAAGGCAAACTCGAAGAGGAGGATTAGGATTCAACTCTCTCCGGCAGCCCTTTTCTTTCATTAAGTATCTTCTTCCAGCCTACTTAATTCGAGATCATACATTTGGTATTATGGGTATTTTTTGATATTTTTTGATGCGTGATTTGATTTCTTCACGAAGGGTTTGATAGACTGGTCCTGTGCGGAGTACCCATTCTGAGAAATGTTTTGCCATGGCTTCGGGGCTCCATCGATCCTTTTGTTCTTCCTTCTTCCATGTTATTGTAGAAATGCCTTCATGGTATTGAAGGGTGCCTTGGGCTAGACACAGTTGGCACTCTACCATGTTTTCTTGACGCAACTGGAAAAAGGGTGTCCCACATTGAGGGCATGCATTTGAAGGAATTGGTAAGGGGCGCACAGCATTGGGGTTATCAACAAACTCCAATAACTTGTCACCAATTAATTGCACTCGTGCCATCGTGTCTTTATCTAATAGGACCTCGCCAGGGCCAGGGCGGTAGGCAGTAAAGCGATCTACTAGGTCAAGCTGGAGTATCCCTGCGAGCATAGAGAGCATGGGGAGGGTGAATGGATCCCAATCACGCAATCCGGCTGTTGCGATGATCGCTCCAGGGCGTCGTTTCTTCCTCCCGAGTTGGAGACTGTATTCGAATAATCGGTCAATAAGAAGTTTGATGCTCCCTGCTGGGCCAAGGAAGTAGGTAGGAGCGGAGAGAATGATGGCGTCAGCCCATTCCAAGTGCTCCCATAAGGTGTGCATATCGTCAGGTAATCGGCAGAGCTCCCCTTTCATCACACACGCTAGACATCCCTTACACGGTTGTAACTGGAAATCAGGTAGTCTAAGAGCACGCACCTCTGCTCCCTTCTCTTGCACTTGAAATAAGGCTTCCTTAACTAAGACTTCACAATTTCCCAGCTTACGAGCGGAACCAATGACGCCAAGCACCTTCAATAGGGTCACCACCTCGATAAAGGCACTCTTCCCTTAAGAGGTTGCAGTTCCGATGAAAACTAGTAGCTAATTTCGAAGCGGTGAAGATTTGGATTCACAGGAATTTCTATAATTGTGACATCATCAACTTGTGATGAGGGCGACCCTTGGTGTAGAAATTGGATGAACTCATCTATGGATATTTCAATTCCTTGCACCTGGCATTCAACTGTTCCATCCGGATTATTCCTCACCCATCCTGCTAGATTGAGTTCATTGGCTTTATCACGCGTATAGGCTCGGAAGAAGACACCCTGGACGTGTCCCTGAACGAGTGCTCGAATTGCACGCAACAGAATGGACCTCAATCTACTGAAAGATACATACCTCCTTAGAAGAGTACCGGAAATAGGGGAAGGTTCACAGAATAAAAAACAAAAGAGGGATTATCAACTTCTAACCTTTACATCCTAGGCTCAATATTCTTGTGAGGTTTAGTCAAGACCTTGTTCGCAATCCTTAAATGACATCACTTGTACCTCCGCAACTCGAGGACTCGTTTATGCCCCAGCCAGACACTGAAGAAGGTCAGACTCCTGCTACATTCAAAAATTATCCAGGGAAAGTGGGGCGCCGTGACTTATCTATTTGGACAAAGGTTTGCCCCGGATGCTTTAGTCCTAATATCGAACCTTTAACCAATATCTCAGGTTTCATCGTACACGAACAATGGATTTGTAAAAAGTGTGACTATTCTGGAGTTTCAATTGAAGTTAAAACAGAAGACCTTATTCAGTTTCGATTACAGCAACAACGACAGCAATTTAACCGAAATAAGAAAACATTTTCTACAAAATAGCACTATACTCAATTTTTTAGGCTGGAGGAAATGCAACCTCAGCAGCAGCTCCCATGAGGGTCTTGTAGAGCAAGTCTTTGTTGCGCGGGTCAATGGCTACTAGCCCGATCGTACGAAGACCAAGTAATCGAGCGACGGTATCGGGTAGTAAGGCATCCTTGAGATCTTGCTTGTTTGCAATAGCCCAAATCAGAGCACCATCAGTCCATTTTTGGATAATAGGTAGTAGTTTCCGTGTGGACATCACATTCTTCAGAGTAGAGTCACACACCATCAACACCACATCGGTTCCTCGCAAATAGTCCTTCCACTTCGGCACAAGCAACTCTTGTCCTGGAAAATCCCATACAGCAAGTTCGTAGGGTCCGAGTTTTGCTGTTTCCATTTCCTCCACATATACTGCCATAGTCGCATAGTGGTTGAGGTCTGCACGTTTTCCCACCAGCATTTTGAGAATAGTGGTTTTACCGACGCCTCCTTCGCCTAAAAGCACTACTTTTAGCGTGGAGACAATTGCTTTGTCGAGGATGGGTCCAATTCCTTGAAATACTGCTGAATTTCGGTTACTTTTAAACTCCCAAATCTGCTTGGCGAATTTTTGTTTGATGGTTCTAACGCCTGCCTCGATTTTTTCCTGTAGAATTTCATCTTTATCCTGGGGGTCAGCAATTAAGACAAGGATGAGGTCGCTATCGACATGTTTGTGAATGAATTTCATGTTATCCACAAAAATGGGTACCAAAACATCAGAGCCTGTGTCTCGTTCTAGTTGGCGGAGGGATTGGATGTATTCTGCAATGATTGGTTGATCGACTTCAATTGCCCAGTAGGAGCGATGAAAGAGTTTGATGCCGTTTCTCGTTAAAAGCAGGACATTGTGAATCAAACAGAATGCCTCCCAGCTGTGCTAAGCCCCGCAATTCTGTATCTTGAATATTCACTGTCTGTTATAAAATGGTTCCTCAACCCAGGAAAATCACAAAAGGGAATTAAACTAACCTAAGGGGTGAAATTTGGGAGTTTTGTACACTTGTGGCGTTTCATGAAGGATTTTACAACGGCATCCAAGTCTTGCTGTTGGGTCTTCGAAAGTGGAGGTACCTCATGCGTCTTTAAAATCGTATTCACGCGTTGACGCGCTCGTTCTTGGCTGGTTGATGCCCCTTGATTAATCCAACTTTCATATGGTTGCCGGTCTACAAGTACTCCTGGTAGATAATGCTCTTTTCGGAACCATTCGAGGGTATGGCGTAAGCGGAGGAAGTCTCCACCCTTGGTGCCTACATCCCGAAGTTCCTGAAGAGCTAAGGTGTCATCAGAGACTAGGATTCCCTTGATAAAGCGCGACACCATGCCAGCTAAAACATCATCGATAACGAGTTTTTCAAAACTCTGAGTGCTCTCAAAGCAAAGCATGCCTGCTCCTGCGATGTTATTGATTCCTGCCATAGTGGCTAATAACATTCCCGTGGCGGCTTCATAGCCTGTTTGCGCGTCTCCGCCCATTTTGGCATCGGATAGCCCTAGATATCCATGCGTGGGTAGACCATAATATTTCGCCATTTGTGTGTAAGCGCAGGTTAGCATGATGCTTTCAATCGCTCCTAACCGGGCGGTACCATATTGCATGTCCACTGCTGTCGGTGATCCGCCATAAATTACTGGCGCTCCTTGGGCAGCAAGTTGGGTAAGGACAACTCCGCTAAGAGATTCAGCGTTATGTAAGACAAGAGATCCTGCTAAGGTGATAGGGCCTGTGGCTCCAAGTTGTGGCATAGAAATCAGTTCAATGGGAATACCTGCTTTCGCTCCAAGCAGTAAATCGTGGACGGTTAATTCGCTCCATTGTAGAGGTGCTGAAGGGCAAGTATCGAAAATCGCCAGGGGGCGTTTTCGAAGATTTTCAGGACTACCTCTAATGGCTTCTAGCATCCGTTGCATGTCCGTGAAAGCGTCTAAGGTAAAAGTACCGGTTACAATGGGTTTGGTCGAATGACAGAGTATCTGGTACAAGCGATATCGATCTGAAAGTACAGCAGGAACATCGGCTGGAATGAGGGCGGTGCTTTGCACTTCAATGTAGGGTAACGAATCAACCACTTTTGCGAACTCGATCACATCAGTCACAAGGGGGTGTCGGCGAGCACCTGTTTGACGATCTAACAGATGGGTAGCTGCAGAGCCTGGGTTGAATGCCACACAATTTTGCTCTAGCTTGACGGTCGGGTCTCCATTCCGAGTAAAAAGGCTAATCGATGAAGGGGCATATTTGATAGTCTCTTCAACAAGTGAAACGGGAAAATATGCGTGTTCATCGCTGAAATCAACCTTGGCCCCAGCTTCTTTAAGAAGTTGGAGGGCTTCTTGGCTTTGGATTGTCATTCCTACCTCTTCGAGCAATACCAGGCTTTCGTGGTGAATTCGTTGAACTTCTTCATCAGCAAGTAACTTGAGTTGTGGACGCACTACCATCAATCGGTTCCTCCATAATTTCTAGTTAGCTTTTCGTATGACCAGTAAGGCGTTTGGCAATAGTTACAGCTTGGTTAAAATCAACACCATACCCATCGGCACGGATCCTGTCGGCAAATTGCTGACTCACAGGGGCTCCTCCCACCATGACTTTCACTTGGGCATCGAGTTTTTCTTTCTTGATCAAGTCGATGGTTTCTTGCATGCGTTCCATTGTGGTGGTCAATAATGCTGACATGGCAATAATGTCTGCATTAACTTCTTTGGCTTTGGTAACGAAATCCGTTGGTGAAACATCGGTTCCCAAATCGTATACTGTAAATCCTGCAACTGTGAGCATGGTGGCGACAATGGATTTTCCGATATCGTGAATGTCACCCTGCACAGTTCCAATAACAATTGTGCCTAACGCATCTTCGTCAATGGTCTTAGCTAAATAGGGGTCAAGGAACTTCAGGGCCTGTTTCATTGTTTCAGCTGCCACGGCAAGTTCTGGGAGGAACGCTTCACCCTTTTCAAATCGGTCGCCTAAAACACGAATTCCTGCAGTTAGGCCTTCGTTTACGATAGTCGCGGCTTCGATACCCTGGTCAATTCCTTCCTTAACCAATTCGAGGACGACATCAGTTTGACAGTTGATTAGCTCGTCACGAATCGATGAAATGATGTTTGAAGTCATTTGGTTCCTCTCTATTATTCTATGATTTCCCAATTGCGTTGGTATTTATTCAGTTCTTTTTTAGTCCGTTCATCCATCGGGTGTTCACGGTCTGGAACATCTAGATGTTTGGGTTCTCCACACAAGGGTGTAGTGAAGTAGCGCTGACCACTATCATTAATCATCGTAACAATGGTTTTCAGCTCGGGGTGTTTCTTTGCGAGTTTGAGCGCCGCAGCTACATTACATCCTGACGAAATCCCACAGAAGAGGCCTTCTTCACGACTAAGCCATTGAGCCGTTTCAATAGCTTCGTCTGATGTAGTTGTAATAATACCATCAAGGAGGCTTAAATCCAAATTTTCTGGTACAAAACCATCGCCGATTCCTTCAATCCGATGTGAACCCCACCGACGATGTGCAAGTAAGGGGGCTTCAGTAGGTTCGATGGCATACAATTTCACTCGTTGATTTTTTTTGCGTAAGTAACGACCTACGCCTGTGAGGGTACCTCCGGTTCCTTGACTTGCAATAAAGGCTTCCACCTTTCCCTTGGTCTGCTCCCAGATTTCCTTTCCTGTGCCCTCATAATGTGCTAAAGTGTTATCGGAGTTGTTAAACTGACCCGGCTCCCAATACTTCCCAGGATTTGCAGTTTTAAGCTGTTGAACCTTCTCTAAACATAAATCCACATCCGATTCACCGCCTGGTGTGAATATTATTTTTGCACCATAAGCTGCCATTAATTTCCTGCGTTCAACGCTCATTCCTTCAGGCATCACGATGGTGACTGGATAGTTTAACATACGCCCGACGAAAGCACACGCAATCCCTGCATTTCCTGTCGAAGACTCCAAAATCTCCATTCCGGGTTTCAAGTCGCCACGCGCAATAGCGGCATGAATCATCTTGTGGTAGATGCGGTCTTTCAAACTACCGGTGGGGGAATACCACTCAATCTTACCAAGAATATTTGCTCCAGCTTTTTCGCTTACCTTTGGCATCCGAAAAAGTGGAGTCAGGCCTATTAGATCGAAGATGTTCACTTGCACCTGCTTGTATTTATCCCACTTCATTGACACTTACTTTCAACTCCTCGAATCTCTCTTGCTGCTTGGTCTAGCCCGTATTTAAGCCTACTACTTAGCGGAGATGCAATAGGAGAAGAGTGATAAGGCTTAATGCAGGGCAAGAGATAACGCACAGCAGGAGACGACTCCTTGAAATTAAACGGACCCTTTGCATATGCTGAGTTCCTTGAGCGTCCTAACCGGTTCCTTGCAATTTGCCAATTGAATGGTCAACGAGTTCGTGCTTATATTCCAAATCCAGGACCCATGCCAGAGTTACTCTATCCTAGTGTTGAACTGATTCTTCGGCATAATACAGCACCACATCGTTCAACTGACTTTGATTTAGTGTGTGCACGCCATAAAGGTTGCTTCCTCTCCATAGACTCCCGAGTCCCCAACTGGTTGCTAAGCGAGGTTTTACCCGCTCGTCAGTTATTACCTTTCGCTGATTATGATGAGGTCGTGACAGAACCGGTCTATCGTGAAAGCCGCTTGGATTTCCTTCTCCACGGAGACAACTTGCCTTCTTGTTTTATTGAAGCAAAATCCTCAACAGATGCAATAAATAACATCGGTTATTTTCCACGGGCAATAACCACTCGAGGGCACCGACATCTGCACGAATTGATGCACGCGAAAACTCAAGGACATCGTGCTGCCATCGTGTTCATCGTTCAACGGACTGACGCTAATATGCTGCGACCAAACGATCAAATCGATCCGTCCTTTGGAGACATTCTCCGAAAAGCCGCATCTCAAGGGGTCGAAACCTATGCGTGGACCACAAGATTCGATGATCAAACCTTTGAGATTAGAATTGACCGCCAAGTGCCCGTAGACTTAACATCCGTTGGTACTCACAACTTCTCATGAAAACTTGCCATACTTTTCAGCGGCTCTCACCATGGCTCGAATGTTTTCAAGGGGTGCTTGGGGAGGAACCTCACACCCACTACTCAGAATATAGCGGCCATCACCCCTAAAGGTTTCAATACTAATCTTGGCGGCTTGTTCTACTTGCTCAGGGGTACCAGAAAGGAGTAAGTTTGTTGGATTCAAGTTCCCCATTAAAATTACTCGGTCGCCCACTAGCTGTTTGGCTTCATCGAGATTTACTAGGTGATCGACTTCTAGCATTCTTGCTCCAGTATCTGCCATTAATTTCAGGAGAGGCGTTGTTTTTCCACAGATGTGGAGGCTGGGGATCGCCCTAACCTTATTGACGGCAGATGCAATATGTCGGAGGTGGGGGGCAGCAAAGGTTGAGAAGGTCGTTGGACTTATGAGGCTCCCGCTTGCTGTGGGATCCGCTGTGACGATGACATCAGCGCCTTCCTTCACATTCGCTCGAGCGTACAAGGTTGAGGCGACTGTAGTTTTATATACGAGGGCTTTGACGAACTGCGGATCTTGAATCGTTGCAGTCATCAGTGTGTTGACACCACAGAGCTGACCTGCTAAGGTGAAAGGGCCTGGCGTGTATACAAAGATGGGTACTTGCCCTTTCACTTCAGTTTTGATGAGCTTGAGCATTTCCATGTGTAAAGGAAGCCGTCCTGTACGCATGGGATCAGGAATCTCAAGGGCGTCGACATCCTGTGGTCCTTTTATTATGTGTTCAGCAACCTGGGGCACTGAGTCTTCCGGAAAACGCATCACACACCCCATCGCTTCCGCTAAGAGGTTAAATGAACTCTCCCATCCCGCATATATCGCATCATACCCTAATTCGCGTTGCCCAGTTAGTAATGTTTTTGCTGTTTTTTCAGGGCTATGAAGTGCCTCAACCAACCCTACACCAGTAAGTTGTGCTGTTGTGTAAGTGATTTGGGGAATCACTGGTACTCGATCCGGAAGTTTTCCCTCTAGTACTGCCATAACCCGTTGGTAAGGTGTAAGCTGTTGCATAGATATCTCCTTTCACGCCTCATTTTATCTTGTGATGTTGATGCTGAGTATTTCTTCATTTCTCCTTATAAGCAACTGAAATACCGTGTTTCAGACATCACCTTTAAATGAACTCAAGGGAAAGGGGCAATGGGGAATGCGACTTTCCCCAGTACATCGCTGGATAGGATGGGTTCGGATCCGATTACCATGTCTGAAGAACCACGTCGTGGAACGCAATCAGGTGAAAGTCCACCAGAAGATGAGCTGACAAAATGCCCAAATTGTGGTAGCACAAACTATGTCATGACGCCTTCTCGTGAGTTAGTTTGTGGTAACTGTGGCATGGTGCTCAATGACGATGTCATCGATTTTGGGGCGGAATGGCGAGAATTTTCTCCTGAAGAACGAGATAAGCGTGCCCGTGCGGGACCACCATCCACGCTGACGATTCATGACAAGGGGTTATCTACTCAAATTGATTGGCGTGATGTCGATGCTCGGGGGCATCGTTTAGATGCTCGACGACGGGCTGAAATGCAGCGAATTCGTAAATGGCATAACCGCAGCCGCGTTTATCAGGCTAGTGAACGAAATCTTGCCAGTGCGATGAGTGAATTAGACCGCCTTGCGGGGCAACTCGACTTGCCACAACGCGTTCGCCAGTCTGCTGCACTATTGTATCGACGGGCCTTGGATAAGAACTTGATTCGTGGGCGAAGCATTGAAGCCATCGTTGCGGCATGCGTGTATGCTGCTTGTCGGTTGACCAGTTTTCCCCGTACCCTAGCTGATGTGGAACGCTTTACTCGCGTGGGTCGGAAGGAGTTAGGTCGATCCTATCGACTAATCGTTCGACGACTAGGTCTCCAGATGCCAGTGACTCAACCCGAAGACTTCGTGTCTCGCTATACTACAGCCCTCCATCTTTCTCAGCGGACCCAAGCTCGGGCGTTACAGATCTTAATGGCTGCCCGAACCAAAGGCATCACTTCAGGGAAGGATCCTACTTGTATCGCTGCTGCGTCCATTTACATTGCTTCAATTTTAGAAGGGGAGCGCCGGACCCAACGAGAAATCGGTGAAGTCGCTGGGGTCACAGAAGTCACAGTTCGGAACCGTTACAAGGAATTAGTTCGGGCATTGGACCTTGGAGTAGAAGTTTAGAGGTGCTCAACCGTTTTTTCTTCCAGTCCATATCTAGACAAAATTACTTAAAGCTGAATTTACCCTGTACACCCTAGATTTCCAGCTGCGGCGTTTTAATGCTCACTGGCAATTCATGTATTTGGAAGCGGTTACTGTGAAAAAAGCTTCACATCTCCTTAGTCATCTCTTTACAATTCTAATCGTCCTGCTTGTGGGAGCTTCTGCTGTTCCAAACCTGACGCCTGCTGGGTTACCAGGTAGTTATTTTGTATCTGAATCCAGCTATCCAAGTGTCAATGTAGTTGCAGCACCTCCTCTCCTCGTTCCGCCTAGCCCCGCAGGAGAGTACATCGTCGTCATTGTCGAAAGTCCCCTGTACAGCATTCCTGCTGTGCAAACAGCCGTTACGACGTATGTAACAGACCTGAACAATACAGGATACAATACTATCCTCTATACTACTGCTATAGCCACCGTCCAAAACTTACGGACGCTCCTCCAAAATTGGTATACTACCTACAACATCATTGGGGCCGTTCTGATAGGAAACCTCCCCTTTGCCTGGTACTACCACCCGCCTTCATCCGGATTCTCAGCTGACACCTTCATCTGTGATCTATTCTTGATGGATCTAGATGGACTGTGGTGGGATCTTAACATAGATACCGTGTATGATAAGCACAACGCCTCCACCGGTGATATCTACCCAGAGATCTTTGTCGCTCGTATCGATGCTTCAACTCGAACTTTGGGTGGAGCTTCCAACGCTAACAACATCATCATGCTTCTCAACCGAATCCACACCTATCGTACTGGCGGAGTCGCCCGCACACATCGAGCCATTACATATATCGATGATGACTGGCAATCCTGGGCCGATGGCACCGTCGACAACTGGCCTGCCTGGCTCAACAATGTCTATCCAACCCGGACCGATGTTCACACACCAGCGTCTTGGACAAATGCTACAGATTGGCTGACGAACCGAATTACCCAAGACTACGAATGGGCACACCTCTGTGCACACAGTGACAACATAACGCACTACTTCGGACCCGGTGGGTGGGGTGAAGGTACTGTCTCATCTGCCCAAATTCACGCCCAAGTGCCAACATTCAACTTCTATAACCTCTTCAGTTGCCATGCTGCCAACTGGGTTGCTGCTGATTGTTTAGCCACAACCTACCTCTTTTCTGGCAGTCACTCACTAGCCGTGATAGGAAGCACGAAAACAGGTGGGATGCTTGGAGGAACTAGCTTCTACAACGCGTTAGGTCAAAACGACACTATTGGTGAAGCCTTTGAAACCTGGTTCCAAGGCATCACTGGCTACTCTGGGCAGTATGTTGAATGGTTCTATGGTATGACCATTTTGGGTGATCCTCTCCTTACAACCCATTATGACATTACAGCGCTTCCTCCCGTTATCTCCTCAGCCACTCATCCGGATCAAACGCTATGGTATGGAAGTGGGCTACCACAGTTCACCTGGACCACACCCACAGATGTCAATGGCATCTCTGGTTACTATTACCTCATTGATCAATCACCAACAACCGTGCCTACATCAACTACCGGCACCTACACTACTCTGAACACATTCACTCCCAGCGTAGCGCTTGGCGACGGAACTTGGTACTTCCATGTGGTAACCAATGATAGTGTGGGCAACATCGGTACTGAAGCAGCCCACTATCAGGTCAACATCGACGCCACTGGTCCTACCTGTTCAATCACCTCTCACACAACAGGCAGTATCATCGGGCGAAACATTACGTTGGTCTGGTCAGTAAGCGACACCGGGACGGGTGTCAATCGGTCCGAGGTTTACCTTGATAGCATTCTCAACCAGACGGTATACTACCCAACCACACAGTTGTCATTCATTGGATTACCTCTAGGTACACATCTGTTGAATGTCACCGCTTACGATGAGCTTGGACAAACAGGTTCTGACCAAATTGTTGTAACAGTTCTTGGGATCACTATTCCACCAATTCCTGGCTTCCCCATCGAAGCCATTGCCCTCGGAGCCATCCTCGCCGTGGGTGTGGGTCTAGTTTCCCGTCGAAGAAAGCAGCATCAAACCTAAAACTGAAGGACGCCTTGTGCGTCCCTCCCTCATCTTTTTTTCCACCCAACACCCTTAACTTACTTTTTGTATTGGTTGTTTAACAGAGACTCACAATTTTTGTATAGCTGCTCGATATTTTGAGCGAAAAGATGGCTGGGATTAGTTTGCACGAGTATTTGTCGACTTCCTAATTCAATTAATCGTGTAAACAAGGGGATCACCGTTGCGACTTGGGTGTCGAACTCGCGTTCGATGTCTTTTTCCACCTTGTCAAAATCATAGATGCCCGGACACTTATTGCAAATGATGTAGGTGGCAGGTACTCCGAGCTTCTTTGCCAAGGCAAGAGTAATGGCTGTGCCTAAGAAATCTTGTTGATCCAAACGCATGATGACGAACAACAAGTCGGTCGTTGCCATGGATAATAGGGTTTCTTGATCGAGTCCTGGGTGAGTATCGATAAAGAGGTAATCGAGGTTCTTTGCTTGCATTATGCGCTTGAATCCTGTTCGGAGTTCCGAAACTTCATAGCCTTCTCGAATGATAGCGGAAATATCGTCTGCGTTCAAGCTTGCCGGGATGATATTCAAGCTACCAGCTTTGAGTTTCATGGCTTTGGTGTGGTCTAAAGTGGCTTTTTCAATTGTGCATTTTTTACGCAGATAATCGTTGAGAGTGTAGCGGAACCGGTAACCACCGAGTCCAAACAACACATGGAGGCCAGGGCTCTGAATATCTGTATCCATGACTCCTACATTGCGACCTTTCATAGCAGCCCACATGGCAAGATTGGCGGTAAGGTTGCTCTTCCCCGTCCCACCACGGAAGCTGTGAAGTGTAATGATTTTACCCATGTTCTAAGCACCCTTGTGCAATTATTCTCCCAGAACTCGAAGGTATGAGATGCAGATCTGTTCGAGTGTTAGGGAAAAGCGTTTTTAAACATTGGTCTAGGTTAACCACTCCACATTCTCCCCAAGTTTTCGTAGAATCGACACTAACTTGCCTTCATCTACTCCAATGCGCTGAGAAATATCACGTGTTGAGTTATTACCATCAGAAAACGCTGAGGCTTGCTCCAAAATTGCATATTCGTCACGGGTTAATCCAACGGTTTGGAGGTAGGTAAGAAACCGTGCATCACTCCCGATGAGTTTGGGATAAAATTGCACTCGTCGAATGTATCCCCGTGATGTGAGGTAACTGATAATTTCAATTAACTGGCGGCCTGTAACTCCTGTGCGTGTGCGTACCTCTTCAACTGTAGAAACTCCATCAATAGCTCGCAACACATCTAATCCAGAATTTCCAAAGAGGTTTCCAAACTCTCGAGCAGGTCCTGTTTGTTCTGCAAAAAGAGTGCTTTCCATCATCGGGTTCGAAGTGAAAACATCATGATCAAAAAAAGTGAGGGTCTCTTTGGTTTTAGGGTGGACCTTTACCATATTGGATAAATCGAGATTACCAAGACCGTATACTAGTGGAGCGATTCGTTCCGCAGCGCGACCCACTTTGAGATCTTCTCGGATAATTACCAGAAGTAAAAGCTCTTGTTTCACTTGATGAATTAAAAGCTTAGTACCCTTTTCGAGCGTTGTTTGGGATACTGCAAAGTAGGCTGGTAATTCCATATTTTGTGCTTGCTGCATTTGCTTAGCGGCTACTTCAATTTCATGCTGCAGTAATTTCGAGGAAATAAAGAAACCATCTTTGGTTACTAATGCTGTTCGGATGATTCCAGTTTGCCCCTCGGCGATGCTGAGGATGCTTTCTACCTGTTCCAATACTTCTGGAGGAAGAATGGCGGTGGCATGTCGTGGAAGTACTTCAGGTACCCGGTCATATTTTGCTAGAATGTTAACGACATGTTCTCGAAATCCACCAAATAGGTGAGAGGGAATCACTGATTGTTGTAAGATTTTTTTGTATTGTTTTTCAAAGGATTGAGCGATTTCTTTGAGAATCACTCGATAGACATGTTCGTCATCCATTTGTTCAATGACGACTATAAAGAGCATCTCTGCCCGGCTCTCATAGATGAATTTGTTATTAGCAAAGCTTACTACTTGGATTTGCCCTTCACCGATTTCTTCTGCGAATCCTGCTTGAGCTGAAAGAAAACCTGCAACTAACGCATCGAGTTTTGGAGCCCCACTTGGTGCGAAGTTGAAAAGTGGCACACCGCCTTTCTGTAAAACGATAATCTCTTTGACGGGCAAAGTCTATCACCCGGGGTGAGATTGCGTTAGAACACTAAATAGATTAACCTTTGCTTTGGATGGTCTAGAGGAGATGAATTACGAGGTTTTTGGTGAAACCCTTATAATCACTACACCTTAGTAAGGTAGCAATTCTTGTGAACTCATAGGAGTCCCCAACAATGAAGATCGGGTATAACTGGTCAGTGGCAATGGTATTAGCGCTTCCATTCAGTTGGTTCATCGCGTATGTCTTGTACATTCGGTTGCAGATCCTATCAAATCCCGAATATCTTGTTGTCAGCCTTATCGTGATAAGTTGTGGTCTATTTTTGGGATTGTTGGTTGGTGGGTTTATTGCTGATTATTCGAAAGGGATGCCCTACATCCTCGTTGGAGCTCAAGGGTTGCTTCTTTTCCTTGGAATATTAGAAGTCTTCATTACTCCAATTCAGTGGAATTCTCTGTCTGGGACTATCCTCTTATTTCTTTACTTCTTCTTGTTTGCCGTCGGACTTCTTCTATTTACTGGGTTCCTTAATCGTCTAGTGCCAAGCATCCGACGAGGACGTGTCGCCAGCACTGTAACCATTCTTGCCCTAGCCTTAGGGAGTCTACTGTCATTTATGTGGAATCTTGCTGGCGTGTTTTACGCTCCCGCTTTAACGGCTGTCATTATTCTAATTAGCCTCGTCGTGGGTGTTGCGGTTAGACCCTGGAGGAAAGAGCTCCAAACCTATCTGGTACCCGGTTCTTTTGGTCCGTACCTCTTATGGTGGATAATTTACCTAACGGTCTATGGGCTTTACATTTATGCGACACCAAGCGGGTATCGACTTCTCTTCAATAGTTTGTTTATTCCTGGCTCAACCGTTTTATCTGCTGAAATGGTTTTGCTTGGTCTTAGCGGAGCCATCCTAGTTTTCCTTTTTCTACCCGATAAGCTAGGTCGTAAACGCGTCTTCACAATTGCATCGTTACTTCTCAGTGAACTAGTTCTGTTTGGTCCTGCGCAAGCTCAGATCGAAATTGCTGAAGTAGTTGTGCAGGTTCTATTTATTGCTGAAATTTTTGTTCTAGCTTTTATTGTCAGCGTCGGTGCGTGGCTAGTCTGGGCGGAAATCGGTCCTGTTCGACAGAAGGGGCGTCGCGCTTTTTTGGGTTGGGGACTTTTCGGCCTTCTCTTAATTGTAGTTTGGGTAATGGTGTCGGCTTCGATTGTGGCTCCCATTCCCTTTCTTGTCTATCCGATTGCCGCCACCTTAGTATTCATGAGCCTTCTACCTTTAATGAACGCCATTGAGGTTTTGCCCAATGAGCGAGTTGTCGAAGACATTGATATTAGCGTTGATACTCGTCAAGTAAGTCGGGCGCTTAAAGACTTGGTCGTAGACACTTCCTTGAAGAGCATTGAAGAACAGATCGAAGTTGAACTGGAACAACTTCTAATGATAAAGGGTGTCACCAAGGTCTATGCGAAAGCCCTCCGTAACGCTGGATATGAAACTCCGACGCTGGTGGCTAGCGCTAACGCTGACATCCTCGCATCGATTCTTTCTGTTCCTGAAACAACGGCTTCCCAAATAATCGAAAACGCGAAAGCCCTCGCCCAGAGGACACCCAAGAAAGGAGCGTCAAGGAGAACTTTCCGGCACAAATCTACCAAGACAGAGAAATCCTCAAAAAAGAAAAAGCCCAAGTAAGACAATGTTTTCCAGTTTTGGGAGGAGCTTGTAAACGACGGATTTGGGAGGTACACGATAACAATGAAGAAAGGGGGTTCAAAGAGAGCGCATCGGAGGCAAAAACGCCTTGGACAATACTACACTCCTGATTGGGCAGTTGATTACATCATCGAACATACCCTAGGTCTGACTCTTGCTGAGCACCCGGACCGCCTTCTGGGCGAGTTTTCCCTCCTAGATCCTGCTTGTGGCAATGGTGCATTTTTAGTTGGAGCGTTAGGTTTTCTAGCTCAACAAGCCGAATCATTAGACAAGATAAGAAGTAGGCTCTTGTTTCGAAGCATCATAGATAGCATCCATGGAATCGATGTTGATCCCACCGCATTGCAAGACTGTAGACAACGCCTTGAAGAGTTAAGTCGTACCGTCCTTGGCATCGACGCAGAGTTCTCCCAAAAAATCCTCTTAGGCAATAGCCTCGTTCAAACTGATGATGCCGCTCAGACTATTTTTGGTGATAGGCTGAACGATATTCACCCCGTTGATTGGCACCGTGTATATCCCTGGGTAATGAGAGATGGTGGATTTGATGTCATCGTAGGCAACCCTCCTTTTCTCAGCACTAAGGCCATGGACCCATCTCTGAAAGACTACATTCGCCAAAAATTCCGAACTGTCCACCAGCAATTTGACATCATTATCCCTTTTATTGAACTTGGACTCCGACTCCTCCGACCCGGTGGTCGTTTAGGATTCATAATCAGTAACAAAGTCCTCGCTGCTGATTACGGGATCAATCTTCGCAAAACCTTAGTCACAAGCTATGTGATCGAACGAATGGTGGATATTTCTCATTTAAACATCTTCGAAGATGCCGCTACTTACCCCCACATCATCATCATTCGCCGACCTATTCACCCAGGGGAAACACGAAGTAACAAAATTCGCATCATCCCTCCACCCCATCAGCCCAAAGATCTTACAAATGAGTCTGCTATAACCACGCTTCTTCCACAACAATACTATGCAAGCTTACCAAACACCATCCTCGCGCCTACTCTCACGGAAAAAAAATTTGCCATTCTTCGGAAAATGTTCCGCAATACCACTCCCCTTGGTAAAGCGTGTAAAATTCGCTGTGGTATAGCAAAAACCGGATTCACCAAACACCTTCTCACACAAGAGAACTACGAACAGCTGAGTATGGCAAAGAAAAGAAACGCTCTGCCATTTCTTAATGCTGGTGATGTTCGCCGTTATCACATACGCTCCAAGAAATACCTAAGCGCGAAAACAGCCCTTGTTTCTGATGACCAGTGGAAAGACTTTCAAGAACCAAAAATTGTCATCGCCGGGATGGCTAAATTCTTACGCGCCGCATACGACACGACTGGTCATGCTCTGGGGCGAGTTTATTACATCACTCAAAACCATGCACCCTATCATCCGCTTTACCTTCTGGCTGTTCTTAATTCACAACTCATTAATGCGTATTTTACCCTCCTTTTTGTGGCCACTCATCTTCGGAGTAACTACATTCGCTACAATGCTACATACCTCGAGCAAATCCCTCTTGCCCAACCCACTCAACAACAAGAAGATGCTCTCGTAGATCTAGCTCAATATGTCCTAATGCACCCATCCTATCTGAAACGAGGATTGGATGAGGAAATCAACCAAGTCGTTTCTGTAATATATGGACTTAGCCCTGAAGAAGTGAACCATTTCCTCGCCTAGTATATTAGCGCGTTTGCGTTTTTGAAGGGTTCACAGGTTAAACTGTTCTCATATCGTGCGACAGTAAGATTAAAATGCGTAAACAGAATATTTACCAATGAGAAAAACGAGCTGATGTCTATGAGCTCCGAAGCAAAAAGCCAAGATGTTATTACTTTCACTCCTGAACGCATTAAAATCGTCCGGGATAAAAAAGAAATTGAAACCCTTTACGACCCCAATCATGGGCCAATCATTCGTGCTCTCCGAAAAGGGCCCATGACGGTGCGAGAACTAGAAAAAGCTTACGAAAAAGAAGCGAAAGATAAAGAAGACCTTGAAGCCAAAACGGACAAAACCATTTATCGCTACCTCAAAGAGCTCAAGGCAGCAAACCTCGTTGTTGAAGCTGGAAAGCGCGTCGTCATCGGGAAAACCGCCACTGAATCCCTCTTCTCCCGTACCGCTGAAGCCTTCATTGCCCATGACACAGATGAGGAGCACTGGAGCTGTGACGAAGGGAAAGCCCTTTGCGAAACGGTGGGGCTCATGCTAGCCAAATCCATGGGCAAAGACAAGCTTGACGAAAAATGTATGGAGCAATTCATGATCGATTTCGATAAAGAAGCCAGCAGGCAAACAGTCGCCGTCTTGGAAGGCGCGGACGAAAAACTCCTCGACCTGTTTGCCTCCATTGACTGGAAGCACAAAGACAAGGTTCTTTTCTATGTTGGCTGCTTATCCTCAATTGTCCATAAACCCCAACTCATTGAGCAACTTCGGGCTTGCCTCAAATAGCCCGCTCCCCACCTCTTCTTCTTGAAAGCATTTTGCCTCTGTTTGCGTTTAACATCCGTTGGTTCTTCAATCGTGAGTAGGCGCTCTCTTTGGGGGTGTCAATAAGGTGTGCAGGGAGCCTTTTTTCGCTCGATGTGCGACAATTATTATTCTATAATAAGGTAGTTTTCGCACACGATGAGAAATCTTTATATAGTTGTGTGCTATATACTGTTCTCAGCCCTTGCGAAAACAAGGACATGATGTGGTGTAATAATAATGTCAAAGAAGAAAATTAACTTCAGTCGGATCCCAGTGGTTGAACGAGCCGCACTCGGATGTCGGAATCCGACGGCTACACCAGGCCACCGATTCGTCTTCACGCTCGTGACCTCTCGGTGAGGGACACGAAGAGCCGTAGAATACACATGATGAAAGTGGTGGAGAAAAATGGAACAATGCAGTCTGATTCATCACCAAGAACGAATGAAAAATAAAACGCGCTACGCGGAATTGGCTTCGCAAGCTTACCTTATGCGAATCATTAACCGGTGATGATGGTACGATGATGGGTCTTCTGGAACTCTACATCCTTGGTACCCTTCCGTTGCCCACAAGCAGTAGGTTCGAAAGCCATGATCGGCAGAACAAGGATGGAACGGTTTCAAACCTCTTGGTTCGCTAAGAGATTTCCAGAAGACCCTTCTTACTTCTCCTTTTAGTGCTTTTGTGGGGGTTGATGCAAAAGCTTTTTACATAGAGTGCGATTATATTCTTACCCTTGTAGAATATCTACGCGCACTGAGAGAACGAATCACACTTCCTAAGAGGTAATCTCCTTGAGTTCAAAAGTTTATTTTGGATCGATACAACAAGGCCAAGACGCAGCCTTCGCTTCCCTAGCTGCGAAGTATGAAAAACTCCTCGAGCTTTTAGATTTCTCGACAATTAAGAAACAGGACAAAGTTGCCATTAAAATGCACCTTGGGTTCCATGATGGCTACCAAACCGTGCCAGTCTTTTTCGTGCGACGACTTGTAAGGGCAGTGAAGAAATCGGGTGGGTGGCCCTTTGTTACCGATAACCCGACAGCCGTGTATAACGCCGCTGACCGTGGATATACGCCTGAGACTTGTGGTTGCCCTCTTATTCCAGTTGCTGGCGTAAAGGATGGATATACGAAAAGCGTGAAAGTCGATTTCAAGAATGTTAGCCAACTCGAGATGGGTGGTGTCCTTAATGATGCTGATGTCCTGATCGATTTAACCCACTCAAAGGGTCATGCGAACTGTGGCTATGGTGGTGCAGTGAAAAACATCGCCTTAGGAGGATATTCTGGACCTACTCGCTGGAACCGAATCCATGGAGTGGAGAATGCGTTTCCATGGTGGAATGCCAAAAAGTGTTCACCAGAACATGCGCAAAAACTCGTGGAAAGCTGCCCCTATAATGCCTTGTCATATGATAAAGAGAAGCACGAACTCCGAATCACGCGGTTTTCGTGTCATGTCGGAAACTGCACTGAATGCCTTAAAGTCGACAAAGATGTCAAGTGCTTGAATTTGCAGCCTGAGCAGTTTGAGGCGTTTCAAGAATTCATGGCGATCACAGCACACAATATCTTAGAAACCTTCGATGAAGAGAAGCGATTCTTCATAAATGTCGCCATAGATATTACTCCCCATTGTGACTGCATGGGAATTATTCAACCCATCGTGGTTCCGCACATAGGCGTTCTTGCTAGTCGTGATATCGTAGCAATCGATCAAGCAACTTTAGATCTTATTGCTAAGGTAGGCTTGATTGAAAGCCAAATTCCTCTTTACTTCAAGCATGCGAACCTTGATCCTAAAGCAGATTTACATCCGTTCGCTCGATTGTGGGGACCGATGAAGAATCCCTATCTGGTCACCAAGCATGCTGAGAAACTGGGAATGGGCACACGAAAGTATGAACTGATCGAAGTCTTATCTCCGGAAAAAACTTTGACAATGGAAAGACCTAAACAAGAGTTTGAACGAGCCCCCTCCTTCTACTAGCTAAAATTTGAATGATGTATAAAGACTCCTTGTGGGAATTCATCATTATGAGTCATAAGGGGGGAAGTTTTACCTGGGGCTCCAGTATTCATGAAAAAACTGGTAGCATGTCCCATTCATCAATAATAGTATCCATTTCTGTTTGGGATGGTCGCTTGTTAAAACTGTTGGCAGCATCTAATATCTTGGGCAGAAACTCTATGTCACCTGCTGTGATGAGAAAGCTGTTGGGTAAACCAAGGGCCCAATGCACCGTCTTGTCAATGGCTTCTTGGTTCTTTAAAGGTTCATAGAAGTATGTATTGGAAGTCTTAGGTTGGCTCCCCCAAGGTCGCTGAGCAATGGATTTGATAGTTTGCACTGCAACATTTCGTTTTTGGCACAACCCAACTAGCTCATTGAAGTCAGCTGCATAACGGGGATTCTGCATCAGCGGATAGTTGTATGGTAAAAGGATAGAATCGAAATTAAAACGCTCCAAACTACGCTTATGCATTGCTGGTACTTTTGTTCCATGACCTGTTACACCCAGATATCGCACTAGACCTTTATCACGCGCTTCAATAAAGGCCTCCAGCGCACCTCCAGGTCCCATTGCTTTCTCCCAGCCTGCTGGATTAGTTAGGCCATGCATCTGCCAGAGATCGATGTGTTCAACGCGTAACCGATCTAATGATCGCTTCAGATCGTTCAAAGCATCTAAGCGTGATCGTTTGCGGGTTTTAGTAGCAATGAAGAAGGCATCTCGATGTTTAACCAACCAGGGACCAATGACCTTCTCAGCGTTACCATACATGGGTGCAGTATCAATATGATTCACTCCATATTTTTGAAGCAGGGCTAACGCGCGATCTGCTTCCGCCTGGGTTGCCTTGTTCAGTGCATACGCGCCGAAGATGACGCGCGTACTTTGATGTTCTGTTCGTCCAAATTTCTGTTTTGGGATCATCTTGACCTTCCACCTTTCTATTTCAGCTCCACTAATCAGCTCGAATCAACATAGTCTTTATGGTGGGTTCTGAACAGGTCGCATCTTCACTAGGAGCAACTTTTCCACATCCTGAGCATCGGATTCGTTCATCACTGGGATGAACAACCACCGCCCATCTCGTAATTGCGGGGCTTCTTGTAGTATCTGCGAGGTGTTATCTCCCAGCTCAAGCTCAAGGGCTCGTTCAGCCTGAGCCTTACCAAGTACGATCTGAGCTAGGATCCGTTCCTGTTGTGGATGTAATGCTGTTAGAGATCTCCCTTTTCGTCTGTAACGAAGATTCCAACCGCTTTTGGCTGGACCCCAGGTGCTCCAGGTTCCTTTTATCCGGTAGGACTCCTCAATGAATCTGGTTAAACGCTTCCAGACGGGGAAGCATGAGCCTAGAGCTGAGCGGATTTCCTCTGGGCTTGGGGGGTGCTTGGGGTTAGTGAAGCAACTCTCGGTCATCGATGTGGTCTCCTCTCATCATTAATGCTTTTTCAAAAGTTATCTCCTTCAAATTGGTTATTTCATTCTCTAATAGCTCTTACTTTCCAAATCAATTATTTGTATTCTACATAATTCTGGAGAGAAGGGTTTAAATAGGGTCATCAGAGTCAAAGCCACAGAGGTATGAGCAGATGTTAGGTGTTTATTTTCCCAATCACCTTGCAAACCGTTAAGACCATCCACTCACTTTTTACTGCTCAAACCCATTGTATTCCAATACTGTACTTGCAAGTGAGCGGAGGTTTTCAAAGGCAGGTGTAAGAATGACTAAAGAAATGAAACAACGCAAGAATGATACTGCAGACCAAGAGGAAACCGTGACCTTCCACTATGACAAGGTCAACGATTTTTCCAATTGGTTTACAGAAATTAACAAACGTGCGGAACTCTCTGACCAACGCTACGGCGTGAAAGGGCTGGTGGTGTACCGATCCTGGACCGTCGTGACCTTGAAAATCATGTACCGGCTTCTAGAAGAGGCTCTAGAACGCACCGGGCATCTTCCTATCATCTTCCCTGCCCTTATTCCTAAATCCAATCTCGTTAAAGAAGCTGAACATGTTGAAGGTTTCAACCCGGAGGTCTTCTGGTGTACTCGTTCTGGAGACAACAACATTTTCGAAGAGCCACTAGCTTTGCGTCCAACTAGCGAATCTGCAATTTATCCGATGTATTCTTTATGGCTACGGAGTTGGCGTGACTTACCATTCAAACGGTATCAGAGTGTGGCGATTTGGCGTTACGACACGAAGATGACTCGACCTTTCCTGAGAGGCCGTGAGTTCTACTGGATCGAAGCTCACAATGTCTTCGCCACTCAAAAGGAAGCTGAAAATCAAGTGCTGGAAGACCTTGAAATAACAACCAAGTTTGTTGAAGGACACCTTGGGATGCCTGTAATTGTTTTGAAGCGTCCGCAATGGGATAAGTTCGCTGGGGCTGTCTATACCGTAGCTGCAGAATCATTCCTCCCGAATGGGCGATTCATTCAGAATGCCACCACACATATGCTTGGGGACAACTTCGCTAAAGCCTACAGTGTCAAATATGTAGACGAGAATGAACAGGAACACTATGCTCAACAAACCTGTTACGGTCCAGGTCTAAGCCGAATGTATGGGGCAATGCTCATCATGCATGGAGACGATGATGGGTTGATTCTTCCCTTTGCCTTAGCCCCTATACAAGTCGTGATCATACCGATTCCGAAGAAAGGTGCAAAAGTAAAAGTGTTAGAAAGGTGTCAAGAACTGAAAAACAAACTCCGAAAAGCTGGTCTCCGAGTGCAATTGGACGACACAGATCGACGTCCAGGAGACAAATACTACTACTGGGAAATGCGTGGTGTTCCTCTTCGTCTTGAGGTGGGTAATCGCGAAGTTGATACTAACACTGCAACCATCTTTCGACGCGATCTACGAACCCGTGACACCGCTGATTCAAAGAAAATAGTTCAAGTCGTGCGGAAAATAGGTGAAGGTGTTACCAAGGAGTTACGACGCCGTGCTCAATTGCACTTCGATAAAGCTATCCAAGATACTACGACCATTGATGAAATCCGTGAAGTCATCAATGTAAATCGCGTTGCACGCATTAACTTCTGCACACTGGAACTCGAAGGCATCACTTGTGCAGAAAAAATCAAAGATGAGACTGGTGCTGAAGTACGAGGCTCGCGCCTTGACATTGAAGAAAAACCAACTGGGAATTGCCCGATGTGTGGTAAAAAAGCAACCGTGGTAGTCTATGTAGGCAAGTCCTATTAGCTATTGGTAGGCGTGCTTCTCCATCCATTCTCGCATGATTGGATAATAGCCAGGAAAGTTCCGATCGATGTATGTGAAGACCGTGTATAAGAGATCACGATCGAATTCGGGTCCAAAAGCAATATCTTGCACCCCATCATCTCCATAAAAGAAGATGTTTTCACTAGGTTTAACGGTGATACCTGCTTCTTTACCTTCGATGTAGTAGTCCCAACGGATGAATAGTTTCTGAAAGAACTCAACATCGAGGGAGCGGTTTATTGTGATGTTCGCATACCCAGATGCAGTTACTTCGATTTCGAGGTTTCCAAGGAATATAGTGTCACCTGATATAACTGGCTTCACTGCAGCCAATAAAGTAATGAGAGCATCTTTGCTCGCCTGTTTAGTCGCTTCATTAGACGACAAACCCGATATCCCCTCTATAAATCAACATAGTGGTATTTGATTATTCCGTTTAATAATTTCATAGGCGAAAAGGGGCTTGAACGAAGAGCAACTAGTCCCTACTACTTGGTAGAACCATTGGTTCGTGCTTCTAGTAAGTCGTAGGCGAGTCCTGTAGTTATGCTGACGATGTCACGACATCGCGTTTCCCATAGTTTCAGCTCTTGATAGGCACGACGGTCCTCGTCCACTGCGAGATTCAATCCAATGAGATCGCGACAACGGAGATGTCCAAATCGGGCAATAAACAAGTTAGCCATAGTGGTACTGAATTCATAAGGAACTGTCTCCGCCGTTGTTTCTTCAACTTGGTTTCGACCAAACTTTAACCCCAATCCCATGATGGCTCCAGAAGCGGCACCACACACTTCGCCTAACTGACCTATTCCTGCACCAAAACCAGTGGCAATTTTTGGGATGATGTCACTTTTCACATTGAGAGTTTGACTTAAGGCGAGTAGAATGGACTCAGAACATAGAAACCCCTGTTCTGCACTTCGTTGAGCGAGTTTGATTGTCTCATCCTTTGACAACATACTTGAAAACCCCTAATATTCTAGCAATTGAAACTCAATTAGTTTCTGCTTTCCTCTCCTTTTTGGCCTTCGGTAGTATCTGAATCGGACGATGATCCAGAAGACGGATCATGTCGATATCGCCAAAGTAGTATTACAAGAATCGCTAGCCAAATGGGTAGAATCCACAATTGGAGCGAAGGAGCGAGAAAGGAAGCAATCACCTGGCTAATAGCTGAGCCTGCGATAAATCCGACTGCGATGACTTGCCCACGCTTGGCAAACCACTCAGTGCTATATTTTTTCTGGGCATACAAACGGAGGAATCCACCTATACTAAAGGGAATAAAGTAAGATGGGGGCAAAAACATGGCCAAGGCAACCCCCAGCGATGAAACGGGAAATAACGCTGCAAGCAAGCCCACGACACCGCCATAAATGAAGAAGGAGGTAAAGTCGAAACCCACGCCAATAGCTTGGTTGGCAAAGAGCGAGACGATGGCAAACCCTTGAATAACGCCGACAGCAGGAAAGGTCACCGTTGGAAACCCAACGAGATACCATGCAGCTAATACAAAGGCCACGCTAGTAATGATGCCTGGAAAAGTCTTGACAAGTTGAGCAATTAGAATTGCGCGGCGAGGTGTCTCTGTCATGACGCCAATCTTCATATTTCCTAAGGCATCAGTCGTTTGAAAGGGATTGATTACCGGATACGCCATGAAGGGTACATAACCTCGGAATCCCACCATCGTGAGGGGAATCTCATAGAAGGCTAGTCGCTGAACTCCCATGCCAAGGCCTGCCTCACCAACGAACTTAATCAGAACGAAAGTATCGATGATGGCGACAGGTAATAAGAGAACGATTGAAATAAGTATTCCAACCCAGAGGGGATAGAGCGAGAAGACATTGAGCGCAGAGACAAGGACGATGAAAATCACCATTATTAAAAGGTAGAGTGGTCCAAGAAGGCGATTAGCAAAAAGTCCTTTGAAATAAATTTTGATGTAATCGCCAAAGCCTACAACACTTCCCTCTTCTGGCTTAACAGATTGCTCAAGAGTTTCGGAGGCTTCCTTGGCATTCCGTCGTTTTCTCAGTCGATTAATGGCAAAGACGATTAATCCACTAATTAACATAATGCCTAAGGCTGGACTAAAGGTGTATTGAAAGAGGAGATTGAAATAGAAATCCTGTCCGGTCAGAGCGGGTGTTACGACACCTAGGGACACCAGAATTGGGGCAATCACTAAGTAAGTGATGATTCCTGCAAAGAGCATCGAGATGGAAACTTTAGGATCGATTATGAAAGACACCGCTAAAAGACTGATGTTGAGAATGAAGCCTAAAGCAAACCCTAAAGGCAGAAAGGGGGTGAAATCCCAATTGATTGCTGAGAAACCGAAGGGGGCAACTAAGGCATTAATGAAATATTGGAGTACTGTTACTACGATACCAATGGCTAACCAACGAAACATGAACCGACTTTGTTGCCCTGCCTGCATGCAAGTATTGATGGTTACTCCACTGGCTAAGTAGAAGGGGAAGGAGGTCTTGGGGCGACTATGAACATAATCAACAACGGCTAGGGCTGTAATGAAACCCAGAAATGTGCCCAACAGAATGACACTTATATGAAAGAGGATTGGCGGGAGCCAGCTTGGATCGAAGGGTGTTCCATAGAGCAAGACATCTTTAGGAGGAGCGAGCCACCACGGGAGTGTAAAGGCGGTGTAGGCTTGGATGTACATTGCAATAGTCAATGTATAGTAGACAACAAAACCTGTTGAGGCAATCATCGTCGTTGTAATTTCCTGGCGATTTGACCCACCGCGACCAACATGAAACAGGGTATAAGCGGTCAGTACGGTGAGGATTCCAAATCCCAAGCCAAATCCGAAGTTGATGCCTAGATAGGCATTGATCACTGTATAAACCATGTTAAGAATGATCGCAAGGCTAATTCCTCGAAAAGTTATTACTCGGCTTGAAATCCTCTGAGGCGGAGTTGCATCAGTTTCACATTGGAGTTCTGACTGGATTTCATTTGCTCCAATACCCTTACCAGGGTCTTTTGTATCTGTCATCAAAAGGCTCCTCACAACATGCATTTGACAAACGAGGGTTCAAATTTCGCAGACTTCATTTGTTTTAGTACAAATGCATTGCGCAGTTGGCAATGAAGTATAGGACTCTTCACCAATCAATGAAGGAACTCGTTAGCTTAAGGCAAGGCTCTTTGAGCAACTATGCATGTCTATGGTGCAAACCTGTAAGGTCTCCAGAATCGCAAGACAGTGCAACTCAAATACTAAAACTCCCCTGTCGAACCAGAGGTTACGGTTCCAATGATTGATTTTCACCTTACTGACGAACAAGTGGCCCTCCGTGATAAAGCCCGACAATTTGCCCTCAATGAGGTTCTCCCCGTCTCACTGCACTATGATCAGACGGGTGAATTCCCACGAGAAGTCATCGCTAAAGCTCACAAAGCCGGGTTGATGAATCTCAGTATTCCCAAAGCCTATGGAGGTCAAGAGGCTGGCTCCCTCGAATCTGCTTTGGTCGTTGAAGAAATGGCCGCAGCCTGTGCAGGAATGACAACATCGATCTATGTTAATGATCTTGGTTTAACTCCTATAATTTTAGGAGGAACCGAGGTTCAGAAGAAAAAATGGTTACCACCATTCACCAGGGAGCTTCAACTCGCTAGTTTTGCGACTAGTGAACCCGGCATGGGTTCCGATGTAGCTGGGATACAAACCACTTACACCCGAGACGGTGATACCTTCATCCTCAACGGTAACAAGTTTTGGATCACGAATGGAAACCATGCGAACCTCTACACAATTTTTGCCAGACAAGAAGGCACCAAACGCCATGCGGGGATAACTGCTTTCGTAGTTCCTAGTGATACTGAAGGGCTCTCCACAGGGAAGCCCTTACAGAAACTGGGACATCGCGCCTCCGACACAGCCGCCGTTATTTTGCGTAACGCCAAGGTTCCAGCAGAAAATGTGCTTGGTAGTGAGGGGATGGGCTTTCTCCTTGCGATGATGACATTCGTCAAAACTCGACCTGCAATTGGGGCTATGGCTACTGGTCTTGCTCGCTCCGCAATGGAGTATGCCATCAACTACGCCAAACAACGCACAGCCTTTGAGAAAAAAATCAGTAGTTTCCAAGCAATCCAAGATCTGGTTGCAGATATGTATGCACGCATCGAAGCCATTCGCCTCCTCACTTGGAAAGCAGCCTGGATGGTGGATCAAAAGGTTGACGGTAATATCGCAAATGTCGCCTCTAGCTGTGCCAAACTCGTGGGTGCTGAAGATGCCATGAAAATTGTTACTGACGCCCTTCAAATCTACGGAGGTAAAGGCTACCTCCAGCAGTATCACATTCAGAAACTCTTTCGAGATGCAAAGCTTTACCAAATTTACGAAGGCACAAGCCAAATTCAGCGCTATGTCATTTCCCGGTTTCTCTTCAAAGAGTATGAACCCATAATGAAAAGTTACTAACAAACGCTCTTGTTTTGTCTGTCATACGAGCGTTTCCAACAAAATTGGTTACCAAATCACATATCTGGGCGATAAAAAACGAAGCTTTGCGAAATTAATTTCTAAAAATAAAAAAAGGGAAGAAGGTAGGAATGATCCTACCCTCTTCGGCGCATAAATACGTATACGATGACAATCACTATGACGATGACAATGGCTACGCCAGCTCCAATGAGGAGGAGTGTTGGGTCGAATGGCGTTATTGGAGGCGTAAGTCCCCAAATGATCGTATTCTTCACAAAGGTTTGCCCATCAGCAGTTATGTTCTTGTATTCATCGAAGAACATCGGTGCATAACCACCAATGGGTGCACAACTTGAAGCCACGAGTTTGTTCGTTGTCCCGCCAATACCAAGCTCTGCGGCAACCATTGTCCAGTGTCCTTCAGCACCATTGGTGTGGGCGTACATTGGATCAGTTGTCGGGATTGGATCGTTGATGATGCCTGCGGCTCCTGTTCTCAGAATAAGATAGACATTGGGTAGAGTTGTAGTCTCTAGGGCCACAGGAGTATCACTGGCATCTACTCCATAGAGCAGCGTTGGGCTGTGACATAAGACTTGGTCAACACCTGTAACGGTGGAAGCCACCATGGGATCCGTGGTTGTCCAGTTAGCAAAGGGTCGATAAGCCCCCTCGGCATTGTTGTCAGGATCTTCAACCGATGAGGGTTCATACCTAAGGCTTGAACCAAGCACCTCAAGGATCATGGATGCATTGTTTGACCGATAACCCTTAGGATATCCTGCCGTAGTATAGGATGAATCCGAACTTGACCAAAGGAATTTGTGAACTCCTGGGGCGAGGAACCAATCTCTGACGGCTTGAGCTTGAGCCATTGTGAAATTAGTGACCTCGTGCGCCTCATCTTGGTCAGCATCAGGACAGTTAAGGATCAGAGCTGTCACGCCATCCAGTGTGGTGGATGTCAAGTCAGTGATGTTTACGCATTCGCCACCTTCAGATTCAAACCAATCCATGAACACTGAAACATTGGTTGTCGGTAACGCTGTGTATACATTATAGAAGGCAAGTTTTTGACCGTCGAACATACCTTGAGCTTGGACATTTGGAAGACTGGTTAAGAATCCGAGTGACATTGAAGCGGCAAGAATTGCTAATAGAAGAACTGGTTTTAGTTTTGTACTCATTTTGATTACCCTCGGAGACTCGTTTTTTCTCCGATTTGTTTCTACAGGCTAGCTATGTTCTATAAAGTCTTTGCCCTGTTTTGGTCTTCTAAGTCTAGGCAGTCATGATGGAATGACCAACAAAAAAAGATATGAACACCTTCTTGCCAATCAACCCACAGATTTCGACTGGAGTGTTAAATTAAATGTCAGAGATATCTTCAGGTTCGTCTAGAAAAAAACTCTACGCGATTGTTGCCATTGTCATAATCGCCGGTGCTAGTATTAGTGTTGGAGCTTGGTGGTTATTGACACATCCTTGGACCCCTCCCACCGAAGGAGTTACTCTCAAAATCATAACACGCCATGACACAACGATCTGGAATATCTTCCGCGATGCATTTCTTGCTTCTGATCTAGCAGCGGCTACAAATGTAACTTGGATTGATTACATATCGCCATTAGCGCCCCAATGGATTGAGGTTATCACCAATCCTGCGGGATTACCTGATGTTGCTTGGGGTGGAGGACCCACCTTATTTGACGAGCTCATAGAGGCAGGATTACTCTCGAAGATGAATAGCACCTACATGCAAGAGGTAATTGGGCGAGTACCAGGTGATATTGCGGGTGCTGCCATGAAGCGCAATGACTCGGAAAACGATGTTCTCTGGGCAGCAGCGGCAATCAGTTCGTTCGGATTTACCGTAAATAACCAAACCTGGGCGGCCAAAAGCCTTCCATGGCCTTCAACTTGGGAAAATCTAACTAGTCCACTCTACTATCACCCTACAGCCACTATTTCCATGGGCAACGCACCAGGAACTACAAGTAATACGCGCATTTACGAAATCATTATCCAGAAATTTGGATGGGAGGCTGGCTGGTCCATGCTTACCCAAATGGCTGGAAATTCACAAATCTACGCGGGCTCTGTAGACACCCAAACTGCTGTTGAAACAGGTGAAGTTGCTGTTGGCATGACTATCGATTTCTATGGCTACACTTCGATGTACAAGTATAGCTATTGCCAGTATGTCCTCCCTCAGAACGGTTCCATTGTGAATGGTGACCCTATCGCAATTCCCACTACATGTAGAAACAGGGCTGCAGCTGAAGCCTTCGTTGACTTTATTCTCAGTCCAGAAGGACAAGCTCTTTGGCTTCGACCTACTATCAATCGGATGCCGGTATTGGAATCAGCTTTTGATACTACTTACGGTCAAACTCGACCAGATCTTGAGGCGTTCTATCAATCCACGATTAGTAACATAGGAATTCCATTCAATGACTCTCTCGTGTTGTCCTATGAACGAAGCTTTGTTCACTACTTTGAGGCTGCTATTACTAATGCCCACGCAGAGCTTCGAAGTGCTTGGGGTAAATTGGTTACTTGGTATCTCGTCGATCCTGTTGGAAGACAAGGCCAATTTGAGACCTATGTTGCACAGCTCGCAGATACACTCACTGTTCAAGACCCAATCACTTCGGTTAGTGAAAAATTCACCGAATCCTACGCTCAAAACATCAATGCCCTCATCCGAACAGACGATGTATTCAGAGAGATAATAAAAAGTCGATGGACTGCTGCGGCTATTGCCCAGTATGAGGCTGTTGAAGCCTCAATTCCCTAAGCGCGTCTATTAAAAAGGGCGAAGAATGTCTCTTCGCCCCCCAACTCTTTTATTTAAACAGCTCGTTAATCTGCCATGCTGATGATTGTTTGGTTTCTTGTTTTGTTGACCTTCATTAAAGCTTTTTATTACCTTTGGAATCTATAATGCTACATTACCATAATCGCCCTAACCTCCCAATGAGAAATAAATGAAGGTATGCTAATGACTGGTACGCTCTCTGAAGATGGTTTGAAGATGAGGGTAACCAACTGGTTACGCCGGAGGAAAGAGCAAATACTATCTTGGCGTAAGTTCTTCACATGGCAGTATTGGGTAAACCTCTATATTCAACTCCGTTCAGAATTAGGTACTTTTTCCCTTCTTCAATTACTCGTTGTAATCTTTGTCTTCGCGCTGTTCATGATACTACCACTAATAAGCGTGATATGGACCGCATTCGTTATCAATGGGCAGTTTTCATTACTCTGGTTCCAACTTATTTTTAGTGACGCAAGATTTTGGCCAGTGGGGGGCATTTCAGGTGTTCCTATTGAGCTAGTTGGCGATTACTTGTATATTCGTGGCATTGACGCTGGAGCGATTCTTAATACAATTTATGTCGGTCTTGCTACAACGGTTATCTCTACCCTGATTGGTGTGGCACTTGCATTTTTCATGGCGCGTTATGAGTTTCGTGGAAAAAGTATTTTACGAGTTCTTCTGCTCATTCCAATCCTTTCAACGCCCTTTGTGAGCGCCGTTTCCATCAAGAAGATATTCGGCGAATTTGGAATGTTGAACTTGATATTTTATCCTCTCACCCATGTTCGCTTAATTATCGAAGGATTAGCCGCAGTAATTCTAGTGCAATCTCTTCACTTCTTCTCCTTGGTGTATCTCTCAACCTATGCGGCTTTTCTGGCTATTGATCCATCTCTTGAAGAGCAGGGAGAAAACATGGGAGCAAAGGGGTTTGGGCTTTTTAGACGAGTAACCCTCCCTTTAGCATTACCTGGGATTGAGGCCGGTGCAATTTTAACCTTCATCCTCAGTGTCGAAGATCTTGGAACGCTCGTTGTGTTTTCTCAAGATCCACAAGTGCGTCGAACGATAACCTATCAAATCTTCTCACTGATTTTTGCCCCCACTGGGACGATAAATCCCATTGCTCCAGCTCTCAGCGTATTGTTACTGTTCATTGCCATTATTAGTTTCCTTCTCATCCGAAGATACATGTCGTTAAGACAATACGCTATGCAAACGAAAGGTGGAACATGGAATCCAAGATTACATAAGGCAAAATGGTATCAAGCTATCGCGATTTACATCTTCATCGGTGTTGTACTCTTTTTTGCGTTGCTTACGCCATTAGGGATTATTTTACTTGCGTTTTCTACAGAATGGGGAACCACAATCCTGCCCGTCAATTTCCCTACTATCATCAACTTTTTCCTCGTTTTTACTGATTATCTTGTGGTCAATTCAATTGTCAATAGTTTGCTGTATAGTGCCGTAGCGGTACTAATTATAATCGGGTTGGCAACAGGGATAGCCTATATTGTGGCGAGAAAGAAGCTACCAGGCTTAGGCGTTATAGACCTTTTGGTCACCATTCCTATCGCGCTACCAGGAATCGTCATCGCCATGGGCTATTTCCTTTTCTTCGTGCGAATCCCACTATTTACCAACACGCTTCTTAATCCCCTCATCACAACTATATTTCTGTTTTTCATGGCTTTAGCAGTCAGAAAATTCCCCTTTACAGTAAGATCGACTTTTGCAGGTCTTCAGCAAACTAATGTGGAACTCGAAGAAGCAGCAGAGAATCTGGGTGCCAGTCGAGCACGAACATTTGTGGGTATTGTGATACCTTTAGTGGCAGTTAGTGTTTTAGCGGGGGGAATGATGTCTTTCGTATATTGCATGTCTGAGGTCAGTGTGAGCTTAGTGTTAGGAGGAGTCAAGCCGGAACAGGCTCCACTCACTTGGAAAATGATGGATGTCTTAAGTCAAGTGGCCGCAGGTTCTCACTCAGCTGCGGTATTAGGATTTCTTTTGATGATAATCCAAATCACAATAATCACTATTGTAAATGTCGTATTGAAACACCGTACCGAAGCAATGGTGGGATTATAAGAAAAGGTGAAAAAAATGGTTTCAATTGATTTAGTCCAATTAACTAAACGGTTTGGAGAAGTCGTCGCTTGCGATCATATAGACCTTCATATTGAGGATGGAGAACTCTTCACTCTGCTAGGACCTTCTGGGTGTGGAAAGACAACAATACTTCGCTGTGTGGCGGGATTCTATCGACCTGAAGAAGGTCAAGTATTTTTTGGAAAAGATGATGTTACACTTGTTGAACCAAACAAGCGCGATACAGGCATGGTCTTTCAAAATTACGCGATCTGGCCACATATGAAGATCTTCGATAATGTAGCCTTTGGTCTGAAAATTCGAAAACTTCCCAAAGAAAAGATTCGAACGAAGGTCTTGGATATCCTCGAGTTAGTTCGACTAGGTGGTTTTGAAAATCGTACTCCTTTCCAATTAAGCGGTGGTCAACAGCAACGGGTTGCTTTAGCTCGAGCCTTAGTCATTGAACCGCGGGTTCTCCTCTTCGATGAACCTTTAAGTAATTTAGATGCGAAACTACGCATAGAGATGCGCCATGAAATCAAACGCATCCAAAAGGAATTTGGAATTACAACAATCTATGTGACTCATGATCAAGAGGAAGCATTAAGCATATCTGATCGTATTGCAGTCATCGACCTTGGTCATATCATGCAAGTGGGTTCACCGGTTGAAATTTATGGCGAACCTCAAAACCTCTTTGTTGCTGATTTCATCGGATCCTGCACATTTCTTCCTGGAACCATTACCAGCACTAATGGTTCAGAACTCGTTATGAAAACACCTTGGGGTCTTCAACTCCATGGACGAACAACTGCTGATGCTGCGCGAATTAAAAAAGACGAGAAGGTGTTTGCAGCAATTCGACCAGAAGATTTCAGGGTGCGTAAACCTACTTCGCGTTTTAACTTGATACCCAGTTCAATCGAAAGCGTCGTATTTACTGGAAGGTATTATCAAGTGTTCGCAAATGTTGGTGGAACTCAGCCTGTAAAAGCCGAACTCGCTGCTGATTCGGCTGTAAAAATCGGAGACAAGTGTGATTTACATGTTGGCTACAACGATGTAATTATCCTGAAAGCGGAAGGGGATCCTTTCACCAATCGAATACGACAACTAATCACTGGTAGAGCGGAAGCGGATTAGCCTCTCAGTGCCAACTCTAAGGGACTAAGTCTGTAAATGCGGCGTATAGAGGCCTCTTTTTCCAGAGTTACGAAAGCTAAGATCGATATTTTATGATTAATGAAATGATAACATGCGCCACTTCGTTGGTACGATCTCCAATTCTACCGAGAAGCTGAATAATATCATGTAATAACACAAAGGTAGCTGTTTTCATTTTATGCTTCATGAGTGTTTGGAGCGTTTCAAACTCCACAAGCCGGTTCTGTTTACGAATCGGTCTAACCTTTTGAGCCTCAGTGAGAGCCGAATTAAAGTCTGTACTTAACAGTCGGATGCTTTTAACAACGGCTTCCGTGGCCTCAAGGCAATAATGCCCCATTTCACTGAGTTTCTCCTTGATTTTCAATGGTATGGCCTCATCAATAATGCGGAGTTTTCGAACGATAATTTCACTTCGATCTGCAATACTATCCATTTTTTCAATTAGGGAATATCGTTCACTACTAGTAACTGGAAGGGCTGTTTCTTGCAGTTTTTCATCAAGCTCTTCTTCAACGCGATCAGCTTCAGACTCAAGTTCTAATACGCGTTCTGAAAGTTCCTTTTCTTCTTTCATTAAGCGGTAATCGGGCTTTTTCTTTAGAATAACATCGAGATACTGATTGAGCACTTTAACTGTTTCTAGTATGATCTCACTCTGCTCGTTGATGAGCTCACTAATGGCTTTTTCATCTTTTTTTCTCCACAAGCTCAACACCTGAACGCGAACAGAATGGAGCATCTAGACTAAAACGGTTTTCATAATTTGAAGACGCACTGTAACACGATTCTAAACTGAAAAGTGTTGTTAACTAAATTAATGCGAATACTAGAAAGGTTGGTCTAATGAATAGATAGAGCCAAAATATTCCCAGGGCCAAAAGCGCTGAAACTGGAATGGTCAAAAAAGTTGCAAGCAAAATTTTGTTCAATCCTGGACCTCTTACTGGATTACGGTTAGCTAGTCCTACTCCAATCACCGCAGTTACTAGCACATGGGTTCCGGAAAGGGGGATACCGAAAATGGTTCCAATCAGAAGGACTGTGGCTACAGCTACTTCTGCAGAAAAACTTGTGCTTGGTCGAAGTTCAGTGATTTCTATTCCGATAGTTGCTACTACTCGCCGCCCAATTAAAAAGAGGCCAATAGCCATTCCAATACCTCCAAGAAGTAAGAACCATGGCCACAAGGCACGATCTGAGAAAATCATGGTTAGAATTCCTACAGCCTTAGAGACATCATTACCTCCACGGCTTAACCCACTGATCACTACCATTATGAGTAAGAGCCATCCAAAGATTTTCTCAAATCGTTGGATGGCATCTAGGTTAGTCGCTCGTGGTAACACAAATTTCTTTACAGCTGATTGTAAAAAGAAAGCAATAATTAAACCAAAGACCGGGCTCAAAATCCAACCAATAACGATTTCAATAATCGTGAACCAGTTGATTAATGGTGTCTGGGTAGTTAATTCAATGAATAGGCCCACACCTAAGACACAACCGACAATCGAATGAGTAGTTGAGGCTGGATATCCTCGTAGCGAGGCAATTAGAAGCCAAACCGTCATGGCTATGGCTAATACGAGTACGATGTCAATGGACAACGGGGCTAGGACCATTTCTTCTCCAATAGTCTGAGAGACTCCTGCTCCTAGCAATTGCGCACCGATAATCTGAAGGCACGCACCCAATAAGATTGCTGCGTTTAGTTTGAGCACTTTTCCACCGACAACACTTGCCACTGTTTCATCGTTTGCCCCAATCGCAATTGCTACTATAAACAGAAGAATAAGTAGGAATGCGACTAAGATCATTGGGGCAATCATGGGTGTTAAGATACCTCCGTGTCTGCACGAGGGTGACCACTATATATTCTATAGTCTCTATAGACACGAGACTCGCCTCCCCTAACTAAAGAAGTTTTCGAATGCATTTGTTGTAAAAATTCCAAACATTGTCATTCAGGAAGCTCTGTGTTTCAAATAGCATTTGAATCTCAGATATTGGAAGAACTAGCTTGCTTTCGGTGTTTAATCACTCT
This sequence comes from Promethearchaeota archaeon, assembly GCA_048938385.1. GTDB lineage: Archaea > Asgardarchaeota > Hermodarchaeia > Hermodarchaeales > Hermodarchaeaceae > Hermodarchaeum. Next base: position 127,828 of record JBHLMG010000003.1, read on the forward strand.
TCATCGTTCTTGAAGAGTTTCTTGCTAGATTTACGGGCGCGTTGCATGCTCATTGCCGCGTCTTCGTCTGCAATGGGTGCTGCTTGAGCAACGCCTACAACAGAGCGCTTACTCATTTCTTCCTTTTGACGTTCAGCCACTTGTTCGGCTTCTTGGATCTCATCGTCTAGCACTTTATCGACCTTGTCAATAGCTTTGGATAAGGCCCTTGGGGCCTTGCTACGGACGGCACGGAACGCATGTTGTGTAGCCTCCAGGATTTTCTTGCTTTTCGCTACTTCACCGCGATATTGCTCTTCACCTGCTCGTTGGACGGCGTAGGTGGCAGGGAGCTCGGCATCAAGGGTCTCAATAATCGGTGTAGCGTCTTCTGATACTTTCACCCGTTTGGTGATGACTCGCATCCGTTGGTTACCATCTTCGTCCATGTAGGAGACTTGGACTTGGATTGGCACTTCCTTCTTTTTGACTTTCTTGGAGGGTTCTAATCGAACATACACTTCTCGGTCTTCGGTTACCGATCCCATCCGGATACCTTGTTTCAGTTGTTCTGGGGACGGCGTTCCTAGACCGCTGACTTCAGCGACTTCAACCCCTGTTGGAGCGATGACCCGCATTCGGACACCTCGGGCAACGACCTTGTCACTAGATGAGGCTACCATGGCATCTGCGAGTTCCGAAGCTTCTGCGTAGTACATGTTTCCTCCGGTTTGCATGGGCATTACTGCCAGGGCTTCCAGGGCCATGAATGCAGAGGGATCCTTTATGCCTACAACATCGATGATGATGCTAGCGTTTGCGGCTTTTGTGGCTAGATCAGCGTAGAGTTGGGCACCCGTTGTGGAACTGCCTTCTAAAGCTCCAACCCCTTCGTTTGCGAGGCCATCGGTCAAGAGGATAACGCGTCCACTGCGGTCTTTCATGA
>JBHLMG010000001.1:0-333043 GCA_048938385.1 Promethearchaeota archaeon
CAAGGAAAGTATCGCTATTTATCATAGAGAAACAAACCAGAAAATTTCTTCACGGACAACGCAGGAGAAACCGTTATAGGTAATTCTCTCTAGGAGTGAAACCACCTTTAGCGGCCGTGGTCTAGTGGTTAGGATTTAGGCCTCCCATAGGCTGTTCTTAAAATAGCTTGGAGAACGCCTATAGCCCGGGTTCAAAAGTTCAACTCGTTTTACGAGTTGAATGGAAAATCCCGGCGGCCGCACCAATTCGATTCACGAACGCATAAAAGCTATGATGACTACTTCTATTTGGAGAATGGCTGTGACGACCTGACCCTTTAGACCTGTAGTGAACTACAAGGAATGACAGGGATCTTGAGTACTGAGCCGCTCTCCACCCTTTTTTGAAAAATTAGATTCGAATTTTGTTATGATGCTGTTGAAATACAGCCATGTAGAGACAGTCTTGTCGTGATATGGTCATTGTTTCTGGAAGTATTCGCTGTTGGGTAAATGTTACAGGAGCCCCGCGAATTAACACAAAGGGAACTTGTTCATCAGCTTCACCGAGAAGTACTTGGGCTGCAGACGCTAGATTATCTGCAACTGCTGATCGTGTTATCTGAAGAGGGCGATTGAAAAGATCTGGGTGCCCCCGATAATCCTTGATAGGATCTATCCCCGCGACTGCCACAGCTAATCCTACTGTACCCAATCTAAGCGGTTGAGTCCGGCTATCCGCTATAATCACACCTACTTCATGCCCAATTCGTGATTCTATGTTTGTCTTGATTTCCCAGGCAGCGTCGGTGGGATTCATTGGAAGCAGGACGACATGGCCCGGAGGAGCATTGGACCGATCAATCCCAGCATTAGCCATAAGAGTAGCGTTTTTTATCGTTAACAGTACGCGAGGAACGCCCCCAAGAATTTCGTCTGCTTCTTCTATAATTAACTGCGCTAAAGGAGCTTCAATCTCATACTGCTCAGACAACTTTTGAGCTGAAGGAGAGATTTGAACCTTAGATAAATCGCGGATACGGTTTTGCGCCATAGCTACTACTGTTTCAGCACAGACGATAACATCCTTAGGTTCTATCTGAACCCCTTGACTGGAAAGCGCTGTAATAAGCACATTAGTAAGGTTTGAGCCGGGTTGAATGATCGGTGTTGAAATTCCTATAAGCTTGATTTTTAATCACATCCTCTAACAGAGTATAATGCCTGTACCATTTTCACACAATCTTGGGTTGGTACAACATCGTGAGTGCGGATGACATGTACCCCCTCCCTTAATGCAACGGCTACAGCCGCAAGTGAACCATATAACCGGTCTTTGGGTAACGGATACCCCAACACTTCTCCGACGAAATTTTTGCGTGAAGCCCCTATTAGAACCGGTTGATTGACTTCTCGAAGAGCAGTGAGATTCGTGATAATCTGTAAATCACAGTCAACTGGCTTGCCAAATCCTATGCCCGGATCTACAACAATTTGGCGCCTAGAAATTCCAGTTTCAGAAGCGATTTGAAGGCTTTCCTTCAAAGCCGAAAGAATGTGAGGTATTGTTTCACAGTCTCCGGGTCGTTGCTTTGATGCCATGAGCACACAACTTGCACCTGAATCTTTGATTACACTAGCCATAGCTGGATCACGCTTTAGGCCAGATACATCATTAACAATTGTCGCGCCTTCTTCTAGCGCTAGCTGAGCAACAGACGCATGCTGTGTATCTATGGATATAGTAATGTCAAAATCTTTAGCTAGCCTTCGAATTATTTTTACTATGCGTTTTTTTTCTGTCGCAACTGATACGGGTGGTGCCCCTGGAGCTGAGGAAGCCCCTCCGACATCGATAATATCAACTCGTTCTCCAATCATTTTTATTGCTGAAGAAACTGCGTTTTTAGGAGTAGCGTGAAAAGACCCCATAAAAAAAGAATTGGGATCTAAATTTATGACGCCCATAATTGCCACTCTATCATTATCACCAACATTAACAACGCCCAATCGTGCAGAGAGTGTACCCATCTTTATTACCGAAAGCTTAATCCCACCTGCTCAAATAAGAACTCGACCGTTTTAGCGAGGTTACCTCATTGACCCAGTTAAAAACCACTCATCTACACGATTGGCATATAACCCTTGGAGCAAAGATGGTACCCTTTGCGGGATTTCATTTGCCACTGTGGTATCAGGCTGCAGTACCTGAACATCTTGCTACCCGAAATGCAGCAGGGCTCTTTGATGTAACTCACATGGGCAGGGCAATGATTACTGGTCCTGAAGCAACTAATTATCTTGAGTATCTACTTCCCACCAGAGTTCAGCGGCTTGAAAAAGGAGCGGGAACCTATAGTGCCTTGTGCACTGAAGAAGGAGGAATCGTAGACGACCTTTTCTTGTTTCGTCTTGCTGAACAGGAATACTATGTAGTCGTGAATGGTGCAAACCGCGTGAAAGATTTCGAATGGATGAATAGACACGCTAAAGACTTTGATGTATTGATAACTAATATCTCTGACCACACTCCGATGTTTGCTTTGCAAGGGCCTGTTGCTGTAAACATTCTTGACAAATTGACTGCTGACAATGTGAGTTCTGTTCCTCGGTTTAACGCTATTCAAACTAAAATCGATGGTAATGAGATAATTGCTACCCGAAGTGGTTACACTGGTGAAGATGGTTTTGAAATTGCTCAGCTCAATGTCAAACTTAAAGAAAAGGAGAAAGCAGAAGCACTTTGGGAAATGATTATCGAAAACGGGAAAGAGAAAGGACTAGTTCCTGTAGGATTAGCAGCCCGTGATACGTTGCGGCTTGAAGCGGGTATGGTCTTATATGGTAATGATATCAATGAAGAGACCACGCCATTTCAAGCCCGTATTGGTTTTGTTGTACATTTAAAGAAAGACAAATTCATTGGAAAAAAGGCGTTGGTAGCTGAGAAAAAAGAAAAGCCCCAAACTCTTCGCGTAGGATTAATTATGTTAGATAAAGGAATTCCTAGAACTGGAAACCCGATCTACGCTAAGGGAGAAATAATCGGTGAGATAACTAGTGGATCTATTTCACCGCTTCTCAAAAAGGGAGTTGGGTTGGGTTATGTTCAACGACCTTTTAGAAAAACAGAGACTTTGGTGCATATCGAAATTGGAAAAAAGATGCGTTGGGCAGAAATTTTCCACCCCAAAAAATTGCTTCCCCAGATAAAGAAACTGGCAGGTGGATAGCTCACCTGTCAATTAACGAGAACCCCAATCATCCACGATGCCCTTAGCAAATGATACAAGCAGCTGAGATACTGGATGCTTTGGGTTTAAATGTAGAATGCGACGTCTTCTAAAAAAACGGATATCTGATACAATTCCCGCTTTAATGAGTGGAAGTAGGCAGCGTTCCACTGAAGAAACGGATACATTGGCACGGCGAGCAAGCTTGGAAAGGTGCATTGTTGTGTCTTTTTGCTCAACTAATACTTCAAGGAGTCGTACTTGGGGAGTGTCACCGAAGAGATCCTTTAATCGACCCATAGGAACAAGCCAACCTCGCCGCAATTGAAAGGTGTACAACGTCAATACAGGAGCTCATGAGAGAAAAAGCTTACCGCAAATCATCTTCAACAATAATATCAGGAGGAGACAAGGCGAGTTCCTGGTTTTTTGGTTTCTAAGACATCAATAATTTTACTGGGGATAATACCATTTACAAACCAAACTTCAATTCTTGCCCTTTGAATGATTTCAAGAGCTTGTTTATCAAACAATGGGTAAGTTCCTGGTTCACATTCCAAAGAGGAAATTATTTTCATCAATTGCTTTACTGTCAGTAACGGGAGAAGTTTTGCTTGATCGGATTCTTTGGGATCGCGATCATACACTCCTTCAACATCGGTTACATTGATGAGAAGATTGGAATGGATGAGTTCAGCTACTCGAGCGGCCACGGCATTAGTGGATTGCCTTGGTTGAAACCCTCCAAGAACCAGAACTCTTTCGTCTTGCTGAAGAGCGGCTAATTGTTCTTCATTCATTATCGGAGTAGGATAGGCCATTTTACCTAACGCTGTAATCATTAGCTGTGCACTAACCCAGGTTGCGGCAATCCCCAAATAATCCAGGGCGTCATGATCTCCACCCAAGATTCGTCCAGTTTCTACTAAGGCTTTAGCCAAACTTCCGCCCCCCACGACCAGAGCTAGGTCATCTCCTTGGCTTTTTATTTTCCGTATCACTTGTGCGTATTCCTTAAACCGAACCGGATTGTATTTGCCACCCTCTTCGAATAGAAGAGACCCACCAATTTTTACTACAAGTTTCATAGCAATACCTCAGAGTTCGAAAAGTTTTTGATTACCTTTAACGGTTGCTGCCTCAGATTTAAGGCACTCCCATGTTCTTTTACCTGATACGAAAGTGGGTTGTTTCCAATGTCTACTACTAGCAAATCATATCAGCGATTCAAACTCAAGAAAGTAGTGGACATTCTCGCCCGAAAAAAGGGTCTTCATACGGAATTAGTTACACTCTACATACCACCTGATAGGCAAATGAGCGATGTTGTTGGAACGCTTCGTGACGAGTATGGAACCGCATCAAACATTAAGTCAAAATCAACGCGAAAAAATGTGATGGACGCAATACAAACCGTTATTCAGCGTCTCAAAATCATACCAACACCACCGCCTAATGGATTAGCTGTCTTTGCAGGAGCCATTCCCCATGGAGCGCCGGGAAGTGAAAAGATGGAAATCCATCTCATTGAGCCCCCAGAACCTGTTAATGTGTATATCTATCGTTGTGCAGCAGAGTTTTGGCTAGATCCACTTCGTGAAATGCTTATACCAAAAGATAGCCATGGACTCATTTCAATTGACCGAAGTGCCGCTTCCTGGGCACTTCTTCGTGGTACGAATTTACAGATAATAAAGACGCTCAAATCCGGTATAATGGGAAAGCATCGAGCAGGTGGTCAAAGCCAGCGACGATTCGAACGATTAATTGAACAAGCCGCTCATGAATTTCTTACACGATCAGCAGAGATGACACAGGAAGTATTCGGAGATATTACTGATTTGAAAGGGATTATCGTGGGAGGTCCTGGGTTCACAAAGGAAGTCTTTACCGATAAGGGCTATTTGAAACCGCCTCTTAAAGATAAGGTCTTAGCTGTACTCGACACCGCGTATTCTGGTGAGGAAGGAATTCGAGCCCTCGTCGAAAAAGCTGACCAAATTCTTCGCGATCAGAGACTCGTTGAAGAAAAACGGCTGGTTCAACGATTTCTAGAAGAGCTAGCCCGCGACTCGGGTCTAGCCACCTACGGCGAAAAGCAAGTCCGCTCAGCACTTGATCGAGGGGCTGTCGAGATAATCCTCGTTTCGGAAGGAATTGAATACACACGAGCCAAGATTGAATGCTCTTCTTGTGGTTACACAACAGAAAAGACAGTTTCAGTTGATGAATTAGCACGACTTGAGGATCAAGTAGGCACACAACAATGCCCTCAATGTAAAAATCAAACACTTCAACTCATCGAGTCGGAGGGTCTAATCGAGGAGTTGGGAGAACAAGCCAGGCAAACAAGTGCTGACATTGAAGTGATTTCTCCTGAAACAGAAGAGGGAAAACAGTTACTTACCGCTTTTCGAGGAATTGGCGCACTTCTCCGATGGTCAGAAAATAACTAAGACAAAAAATCTTGGAGAAAGCCTTTTTAGCGAGCGAGGGAATGCCGTCACCTAATCAACCAAAAAATAAACAAGTCATGTAAATGATTTTTATGGAGTCCGTGAATGAGTGAGGTTGGACCAGGTGGGGCATAAAACACTCTTGAAGGAAAAGCGATGGAAGCCTGAGATTGAACAAGAAATTCTTGAGCTATGGACCAATGAAGAACTCTTCGCTTTCAATAAAAACACTAAGCGCCCCATCTTCACTGTCGACACGCCACCACCGTATCTGAGTGGACCCTGGCATGTCGGTGGTTCCATTCATTATGCGCAAATCGATATGATCGCACGCACTAAACGCATGGAAGGCTTTGAAGTTAATTTCCCAATGGGTTTGGATCGTAATGGATTACCAATAGAGGTCCAAGTGGAAAAGGCCTACGACATTAGTATGCATCAGGTTCCCCGACAAAAGTTCCTAGACATGTGTGCTGAATTCTTAGATCGTAATGAGGTCCTAGTCGTAAACCATGCAAAAAGGCTTGGACTGAGCTGTAACTCATTCAAAAATGACGAGATGTATCGCACAGATAGCCCAGAATATCGTGCGATAACGCAACGCACTTTCATTGAACTTTTTAGCAAAGACCTTGTCTATATTGATGACCGCCCGAATAATTGGTGCCCGATATGTGGAACCACAATTGCTGATGCAGAAGTTGAGTACAAGAACCTTGAAACCACGCTTGTAACACTTAAATTTAGAACTGAAGAGACAGACGAGGAGCTGCCCATAGCGACGACACGCCCTGAACTTCTATCGGCTTGTGCCGCAATTCTCGTCAACCCAGAAGATGAAAGATACAAACACCTTCACCAAAAAACTGCTCTCACACCGTTGTATAACAAACGCGTTCCAATAATCCCCCACCATGAAGCCCGAATCGAGTTTGGTTCTGGCGTAGTCATGGTTTGTAGTTACGGGGATTATACTGATGTCAGACTATTTCGTGATTTACAGCTAACACCTATTAATGCCGTTGGCCCAGACGGGAAACTCACTGAGATCACCGGACCCTACAAGGAGTTGACCATCACCCAAGCACGCCAGACTATATTAAAAGACTTGAAGGAAAAGGGACTCATTCTTAAAACCGAAACCATTATGCATCGCACTCCTACCTGTTGGCGCAGCGAGAATCCTATTGAATTTATCGCTATGCAAGAGTACTACCTCAAACAAATACCCTTCATCGATGATCTCCGAAAAGTCATCGACCAAATTACCTTCTTTCCTCCCAAACACAAACAGATACTTATCGACTGGATTAATAGCGTAAGTCGAGATTGGCCGATAAGTCGACGGCGGTTTTACGGAACTGAAATACCACTCTGGTATTGCAACAAATGTAAGGCACCAATTGTACCACCACCAGGTCCTTACTACCAACCATGGAGAACGCTGCCCCCAATAAAGAAGTGCACAAAATGTGGTTCTAGCCAGGGATTCACCGGAGAGACCCGAACAATGGATACCTGGATGGACTCATCAATCAGCTCATTAGTAATCCTTTCGTACACCAAAGACAACGCATTCTTTAACAGAACCTTTCCTGCAAGTATTCGACCACAAGGAAAGGACATTGTACGCACCTGGCTTTATTACACCATTCTTCGAATTTACCAACTTTTCAAAAGTCCGGCATTCAAATACATCTGGATTAGCGGTCACGGCCTTAATGAAAAAGGCGAAGCCATGAGTAAATCACGAGGAAACACCATCGATCCCAACCCGATAATCGATAAATACGGGTCTGATGCTTTCAGACTTTGGGGATCTCTCGAAGCCTCACTTGGATCTGATTTCCGATTCAATGAAGAACGCGTTGCAGGCACATACCGATTCCTTACTAAGCTTTGGAATATATCCCGCTTTATATCCAGCTTCCCCCAGCCTACTGAACCAAAGGGACTACTCCAGCCTGCTGATCATTGGATTCTCTCTGAACTCAATAAACTCATATTACGGGCCAAAGCGGGCTATGACAAACTAGACTTCATCATTCCAGCACGAGAACTACGCAACTTTACATGGGATATATTTGCTAGTCATTACCTTGAACTCGTAAAAGGACGGGCATATAGTGAAGATGATGAACCAGGACGGAATGCAGCCTGGTATACGCTACACACCGTTCTTCAAGCAGTCTTGAAACTCCTCGCCCCAATTTGTCCTTTCATCACTGACAAAATTCACCGTGCCGTCTATGATTCGAAAACCTCTATCCATACCCAACTCTTTCCTGAGCCTATTGACGGAGTAGACCCAGATCACCCAACAGAAATCCTAACTAAGTTTAACACCGACATCTGGAAGCATAAAAAAGACTTGAAAATGAGCCTCCGCGAAGCAATTCCTAGTGTAAAAACATCTAAGGTTCTCAAGCCTTATCTAGATGACCTAAAGCGGATGCATAACATTCAGCAGTTTTCATTCCATGCTAAGGATAACACAGAAATATCCCCACCTAAATAACCTCGAACCTAATTTCAAGGGGCGATAGATCAATGGTAGATCGCGTGCCTCGCACGCACGAGGTTCCGGGTTCAAGTCCCGGTCGCTCCACCAAACACTTGCACTGCAATGGCAAAACTCATATAAACACGCAATACTACGCGGAAAAATCATCAATAATGTGGGCCGGTGGCCTAGAGGATGCTAAGTTTTGGCGTCCGGGAAACCTGGTAGGGCACTCGGCTGATAACCGAGAGGTCGCGGGTTCGAATCGCAGTCCAAGGGACTTCGCGAAATGCCCGTCCGGCCCACCATTTTTCATTCTACCGACTAATCAAAAGAATAAGTGGTGGAATTCAGTCTTCACTTGATACTTCAGAAAAAATCCGCGTCTGCAGATATTCACCCAATAGAGTTAACGCATATTTTGCCAGACGCGAATTATCGCTATGTGGGCTCTGCCATCTACGATATTGCGCGGCTTGAAGAATTCGATTAAGAGTTGTGAAGATCTCTTTAGGATCTTTCAGTTGAATGGAAATTCGATCCTCTGGAATCTCAATCTGTTCTTCCAAGGAGACCTGACCACCCCAACCCTCATAGATTAGAAGACCAAGGAAGAGCAGCACTACAAACGCAACAAGAGAATAGCGAATTTCTATAGGAATTGCGAGAGACGCAGAGGGATTCAAGAGGCCGGCTTGCAGTATGAGTAGCTCTGAAGCAGAAAACCAAATAGCCACAACCCCAAGACCAACTAGAGCAAAAATAATCCTGATACGCTGGCGTGCGTAAACATCTTTGATAATGGTATCAAGGAAAAGCAGTTCACCAATTAGCGGATATAGGAGAAATAGTAATGTTGAGAGCATTCCTGATACTGGTTTTGATTGACCCATAGCCGAATCCCGTTCTCGTCAACTTACCTAAAGGGGGATACGAGGGGAAAGAATAAATAGAGTTCGTATGGTGTATTTCTCCCGACTGGTTTGCTTGGTGAGTCGATGTCTGACCTGTGGTGGCCTAAATTCATTCGTAAACCGCGATTACGGTTACGCACACCACGTATCCGTGAGGTCCCCCTCCCCTCGAAGTGGATTTTCTTTGCAATTATATTGGGGGTTTACTACTTTGTCGCAAGTGGTGGAATGTTTACTATCTCTTACCAACCGGAACCATATTTACCTACTTCCTCAGGCCCACTACTATTATACCCCAGCATTCATCGCCAACTTCTAATAGAAGGAATAGTTGGCGGTGTGATGTATTTTGTTGGATTTCTTGGTTTCTATTTGATGTACCAAAGTACCAGACATATTTATCGTCCACGATATTCGCAGATGATGCTTGCATCAGGACTTGTTCTTATACTGATATCGTTCTTTGGATGTCAATGGTTAATTGCGGAGAAGTTACGACTGGCATTAATGTTCTGAAGCATTATTTCGAATCTTACCAAGGAACATCCTTGACCCCAATTAGATAACCCACCGCGTTTGCTAAAAGATGGATAATTGGTGTTACGATCAGTAAGAACAGGGTAAGAAGAAGGGGAAGTGGATAGACAAAGAAACCAAAGAGCAAGGCCATAAGAAGAAAATCTAATTGATCGAGGAGTGGCGCGGGTTTTCCACGGGCCATTTTTAACCTTCGTTTGATGAATGACCCTATTATATCGCCGACTAGGGCGCCAAGAGCAACGACTATTACTAGGGGAATAGTGAGAAGTACTAATGGATTGAATTCAGGTGGTAAGACTAGCCCTGCTTGAAGAATTATGTCAAGTAATAATGGGGCAGTTAGAACCTGGACAAGGCCAATTACTACGCCTGAAAAGAACCCACCAAGAAAGCCTTCCCAAGTTTTACCTGAACCAAATAGCGAGTACCCATCGCTAAAGAGCCGCCCACCATCAATTGGATGCCGAGAAGGTAACAAACCCGCAAACACTGCAAACCCATTTGCGATGTATGCAGGTAAGATGTACCAAAAGCTGAGTAGAAATAAAATCGGGTGGAACATCATTAGCTCACAGTTAATTTTATTTGAATCCTAATTCTAGCAGCTCTAATGTGAATACGATTGGTTTCGTTTCTTTATGCTTCAGTAACTTAAATTCTCTGTAACCTTTAGATTCTGCCCGAGATATCTGAATTGAATGGTTAGCCCAGTACGAAATGATTGATTCTGCTACTGGTTTGAATTCGTCTTCTCCATTGATATCACTCCGAACCTGATTGATTACTATTATTGCGACGGAGTGAGATTCTTGAAAATTCGCAAGTAGCCCAAACTGTTGGTTTAGCATTCGGTTAATAACCACGTTGTTTATGTTTTGACTCCATTCTTTTCGGTAATGAGAGACAATTGTGTCAAAAACTAACAGCTTAACTTCGGGTGTAATGTAAGTATCTAGATTTCTCACTAATTGAACTTGTTCATGGAAATCTTTGGGTGATACTACCGTGATTAGTGGAGAAACCCTAGCGAAAGCCGTTGATGATAACTGTCTGAATCGTATGATGGGAAATGAACTTTCTAAATTAACATAAAACACGCGATCTCCTTTCCGGATCACATCAAGTGCAAATTGCAGAGCGAGGGTTGTTTTCCCTACACCTCCAGGCCCTACTATGTGAAGCAACTCACCGGCTATTATCCCACCATCAAGTGCGTCATCCAGGACAGGAATGCCTGATTTTATTGGGTGAGATTTTTTCATCCTTAAACACAACCAATTCAATAAATTCAATGATTTTATTACTATTATTGAAATTTGTGGTTCAATTTTCTCAGTAAAACGGTGTTTATTGCTTACCGGGCAGGCCATCGACATCATCAGCTTTTTAGATTTTCAACAATCTAACGCAAAGTAGATGATGACCGTAAGGAGTAGCATAGCGATTATCTAAAAAGACTATCGCCTCATTATGGTTTCAAATCTTTCAACTGACCGAGCCGATTTGGTTGCTCCTTTAGCCTAGATGGGTCTTCCTCTTGCGAGTTGCCCTTAGATCACCTTAATCAGATTAATTTGATAGGATCTGCTAGCTTTTCAAGAGAAAAGCGTGAAAACCGATTATTGTTCATTTAGTTATTCGTCAACCTCTTGAAGGAGAAAAACGGCGTTTACTGCTCGGTAAGTGATGTGTTTCATTGGATTCAATGAGTTTATTGAATTTGTCTGGTATTCGAGTATGAAGTCTAAGAGGGGACCTTCCGGTGAATTTTTGAAGTAGCTGCTTCATCTGTATACAAAACTGTATCCGTAGGGATAGGAATATGACGCAAAGAACCGAACCAGAGCAAACCCGCTCCTGGGCACGCAGAATGCAACGAGACCCCATCGCCAAGATTCTTGCTGATAATAGCCACCTTACCAAAGTTCAGCTGGAGACCCTTATCATAGATTATCTTCTTGATGGTTTTAGTGGAAAACATTCCGATTACGAGACCAAAGCGGGGTTAAGGGATTCAGCACCAAAGGAAAAACGAACCCGGGGCGTAAGCAGAGGGGCTTTCAATCGATCCTTGGCTCAAGCGCGAACAAATGTGACTAAATCAATTTTTACCCTAGTATTGCTTGGTTACCTTGGATTGTTCGAAACTCCTTCTCTTATGCGGTACCAAGATCTGGCTGAACAAATCCGATCATACGCTCGTGAATATGATATCGTAGCAATGGCAAAGGCGACCCCAACCCCTACACACTTGAGAACGCTAAAGCAAACACAGGATCGGATTGTTCAACTAATAGAAGCGTTAGCAAAACCCATTGCCCTTAAATCAGACTGAGTGTTATCAATGAAATCAATGAATTTATTGAAATCAAGTGGCAGTAAACCTCAACAGAACTGATCGACCATTTTTTCTCCGCTACTAGTAAGCGTTACAACACCATCTACCTTTTCAAGCCAACTCTGAGTTACTAAGAATTTCACTGCCCTAGTAGTAAATTCATAATCGAACCCCGCATCTAGGATTTGATTTTGTTCACCATGCCCCCCTAGTTGTTTCAATTTTACTAAAACTGACAAGTACCCATATCGCTCAATTAGCCTGCTGGTTTCCAAGAAGACTTCGTCCCTTTCTGCCCACAAGGTTGTTGGTAGCCATCCGATGAAATTATAGTAAATCACTTCGTCAAACGAGTCTAGCAAACTAATGACTGGACCCTCTGTTCCTGGTTGAAGGCCAATGACGCTTTTGCCAAGTTTCACATGTGGTGTTTGATCCAATAACCCTGCATAATGGTAAGTTCGGGTAACTACTTTGCCATTCTTCAACTGTTGTTTGACTTGTTGCGTGTACCCGTAGAGTTCCCGAAAAAACCGCGTCTTCCTAGCCTGGCTTTGGCCCTGTTGTCTAAAATCAAATGATACAACAGATACTCTTCTAAAGTCAGTGAAAGTCACAACTTAACCTCCTGTCTTGAGTAACTTTTCTATAGTGGTAACATTCGCTAAAAAGTAGTCTAGCTAAGGAGTCTGAATGTGCCAACCACATTTAATTCATTAAATTTATTGAAATTATTTATTTTAGCGAACCTGTAAACTTAGGAGGCTCGTTTAAGCTTCTCGTACACTTCGGGAAAGTCTTTTTTCAGCTTAGTTTCTAATGCTTCGGCGATGAACCTTGACTTACCGCCGAACCCACCATATTGCCATTGCCCTGATTTGGTAGCGGTTAAGGCGATGAAGTCGAGGGCGGCCTTTATCCATGCAGGAATGCTCGCGCTGATAGTCTTCCGACCCTCATATTCACTTTCTATTCCCAACCTTTGAAGGCCAGAGTCACCAACGCGCGAAGATAGTTCCTCCAGTTGGATATCAGATGTGTCAAGTGGTTTGGCTTTTCTTCGCGCCTTAGGCTTACTTTCCTTTTCCTGATCCTTATCAGGTTGTTTTTCCTTTTCCATTCGCTTTCGGATTAAATCGGTTGCTGCCATTCTTTCTCACCTCAAACAAAAGAGGACCCTTTAGTCCAAAGTTCGGTTGCTTGAATTCGTCCTGCTTCGGGACTATAAATTAGTCCTTGTTTCTCGAATAAGTCAAAATCTTCTAGAACACTTTCCCATGTCTTGTTTTGACTTTGAAGCCACGCTTCTATTTCATCAAGAGTACGGGCATCAGTTAAGAAGGAGAGGAGGGCTGTTTGAAAGTTGGTAAACTCTGCCCTAGCCCGTTTAACTTCCTTCTCTACAAACCGCTGTACATATTCAGAATCAATTTGATACACTGAGAGTACTTTTTCAAAGCTGTATCCTTCGTTGATTAGCACTTCAGCACCCCTTATCGCATCTTGAAGACACCGAAGTAATAATTCAAGCATAATCCCGGGGTTTCCCCCCGAAAAATTATAAATTCCCTCAAGAGACTCTGCAGTAAATGGATGTAGAAGCTTCTTTGAGAGGTCAGAGTTTAAATTTATTTTTTCCTCGGTTTCGGGATGAAATTTGTCTAGTTCGCCTTTTAGATAAGCAAGCCGCCACAACATGACCCTCATTGCAGTGTCTTTCTTCATTCGCCGCATGTCATAGATTTCTACAAACCGCCGTCGGATTGCAGATTTTGTCCCATGACCTAGAGTTTCACCAACAGATGACAATAGCTCTAGCGTTTTTATTGCACTCTCACCTACACGAGTAATCACTGCAAGAGTTAGTACAATATACCGCCTACCATCACGGGTCTTGTCGTTTACCATTCTTAGGAGTGTGTCTACGATCCTCACTCGGTTATCAGGTCGTTGTCTTTCTAATTGCCTAAATTCATCTATCAGAAGAACGAAAGAAGTGCCGTTCTCTTCAGCGTCAGTGCGTAACGCTAACAACAGTCTTGATAACCGTTTTGCGATAGAACCGCTTCTAACTACTCGTACTCCAACTCTATCAAATAGGAACTCACCAACATTCTGCTCCCCTATACTGGCATGAACGAGATCATCAACAAGCGCATCAGCAGAACTAATTCCCTCTATGTGAATTGCGCGAATATTGGGTAACCTATTCAATGATTGTTGGATCATTTCAAGAAATGTTGTTTTTCCAGCACCCAGCGGACCAGATACGACTACGCTCGCTGTTTGATTACGGAGATAATTTATCGCGCGTTTAATTGCCAAAGCCTCTTCATTAGGTACAACATACAGATCAGCTGAATCAATACCAAACAATTCGATTCGTTCGTTTCTAAATCCCCATTTCGAAAGCATCTCTTTATCGAATTTTTGGGTACGCTCAACTAATCGATCTAACTCGCTCAAAGTCTGAACACCCTTTGCTCTTCACATAGAACAGGTTCTTATTATAAACATTATTGATAGTAATAAATACAAAAAATTGAATAATTATAATGTTTTCAATAATATTATTGAATATGTCAAATTCGCGTATAAGCGATTATATCAATCTTCGTAATAATACCCGCTGGTCGGTCGTTATCAATGGCTAATATCGCTTCAACTCCAGAGGCGATTTTCAGCAAGGCCGCTTCGACGCTTTCTGACACATCAATTGTCGGAAAAGGATCTTCCATAATTTCTTTAACAGACAATGAAAAGACTGCTTGAGAGTCCATTATCATTAATTTACGGAGAATGGTGCCTTCACTGATACTACCTACGGGATAATTTTTTTCAAATACCGGAAGTTGTGAAATGCCATAACGGCGCATAAGTATGACCGCATGACGAACCTTTTCATGCGTCTTAACTGCTACCACGGGTTGAAGCTTGGTCGTATGACCTTTCCATTTCAGTAAGTCCTTGATACTTGGATGTGATTGTTGCTGTTTTTCGATTATGCTAAGTATTCGTTTTAATGTGGTTATACTGGGGTTAACTTGCCCTTTTTCAATTCGTGCTACCAGAGATTGACTAATACCTACTTTTGAGGCGAGTTCGACTTGGGTAAGCCCTGCTTTTTTTCTGAGCTCTTGAAGTTCTTTAGGCGTAGGAACGCGGAATTCAGTCATTCAGGATCACATTGAATGTGATTTCATTATTGATGATAACTCCAAAAGGATTAAGGCTTTGCTTTGGTCGGTGAAAGGAGAGATGGCACTGGTGGCAGATCTTCAACAAGCCGAAATCCGAATTGTCGGCGTCGTACAAGGTATAGGATTCCGCCCCTTCATTTATGCCCAAGCCATAGACCACGAATTAGTGGGTTATGTACTCAACACCGGAAATTCGGCAGTGCTAGTCGTTGTTGAAGGAAAGAAGAATAATATTATTGATTTCATTGAATCTATTGAAAAAAATAAGCCTCATTTGTCTATGATTGACAGCATCCAAACAATTTGGCGTAAACCTTCAGAGCAATTCACGGACTTTCAAATCCATATTTCAAAAAATGAACGAAAAGCGGGCGGTTCAATCATACCTCCAGATGTCGCGGTGTGTGAGGATTGTATTGAGGACATCAACAGCCCACAGTCCAGGCACTATCAATACCCCATGACCTGTTGTGCAATATGTGGCCCTCGTTACACGACTATTATAGATACACCATATGATCGGGAGCGAACCACCATGGATTCCTTCCCCTTGTGCTCTGACTGTGACGCGGAGTTTAATAATCCACTAAACCGTCGCTTTAACGCCCAAACAATTTGTTGCCCCAATTGTGGTCCGAAATTTCAGTTACTAGATTCAACTGGAGAAGTCGTTAAAGCCGAGGATGTCTTCAACGAAGTTACCAGCCTTTTGAATGAAGGTGCCATTGTCGCAGTAAAAGGGCTCGGTGGAATTCATTTAGCTGTTAGAGCAAGTCTCGAAGAACAAGTACAAAGACTTCGCTCTCTCAGAAACAAACCATACAAGCCCTTAGCCATTATGGCACCGGATCTCGATGCGGTGCGTCAGTTTGCAACGATTTCACCCTTAGCTGAAACCTTGTTGATATCCTGGAGGCGTCCAATCGTTGTCTTAAATAAGAGAGATCCTTTTCCTTTGGCTCACTCTTTAGCCCCAGGATTGGACACAATTGGTGTGATGCTGCCTTATTCTGGAATTTATTTACGACTTTTCGAAGATCTTCATGATTCTGCATTAGTAATGACCAGCGCCAATCCTTCTCGGTTGCCTACAATTATCCAAGCTACTACATTTCAAGAACATTTCATGAAGCTAGCTGATTACTTCCTTACCCACAATCGTACAATTCACCAACGCTGTGATGACTCTGTCATAATCCCTTTTTCCAGTCATGGTCTCATTATCAGACGATCAAGGGGTTATTCACCAGAACCAATTGATACGGCTAACAATGGTCCTCCGATTCTCGCACTTGGTGCCTTAGAAAAAAATACTGGCGCAGTTTACCATAAAACACGGATCTACCTTACTCAACACATCGGAGATATTGATACTCTTGAAACTCTCCGATTTCTCCAAGAAAGCTTAACTCACCTGCAAACATTGCTTCGTGTAAACGCTTTCGATGCCATAGCCTGCGATTTACACCCGGATTTCCTCACAACTCAATACGCGGCGGAGCTTTCTGATCAACACGATATTCCTCTAATTCGAGTTCAACACCATCATGCCCATCTAGCGGCTTTGCTTGCTGATCATAGACTACCTATTGATGAGGAAATCGTGGCTATATGCAGCGATGGTGCAGGATTCGGTCAAGATAACACTACATGGGGTGGTGAGATATTAGTAGGGAACGCGAACACTTACACTAGAGCGGGCTATCTTCAACCTCAGCCTATGCCGGGTGGTGATCTCGCTGCAAAATACCCCCTCCGGATGCTTATAGGTATCCTCTCAGCCAAATATTCTACATCAGAACTCAACGAATTATTTACGGATATTGCTCCTGATGCCCTTCCTCAAGGTATCACTGAACTAAACACCGTATTAGCGCAGGTGGCTCAGAAGATCAACACCCCGCTTACATCAAGTACGGGAAGAATTCTTGATTCAATAGCTGCAATGCTCCAACTATCTTATCATAGGACATATGAAGGTGAACCGGCAATTCGATTAGAATCCTATGCAAACAAAGGTAAGTCCCTAACGCAATTGGACTTACAGATTCCAATTATTAAGAAAGGGAGTGTTCAGATTCTAGATACGAGTCAATTTATTAACCAAATTTTTGAAAACCGTTTCAAGTATTCTGGTCCCGATTTAGCATATGAGAGCCATCGAATTCTGGGTAGAGCACTTGGTGATGTGGCTATTGATGTCGCTGATGTTCATGGGCTGCGCGCTATAGGTTTTTCGGGTGGTGTTGCTTACAATAAGATTCTAACCAATACAATCAAAGAAGCCATCGAAGAGGAAGGGCTTGTATTTCTTAATCATCGACATGTGCCGCCTGGAGACGCAGGAACCGCTGTGGGCCAAGCTTATGTAGCCAGGGCCAGTCTTTGATGCTAATGAGTTGTAGAGCATACTTTCATTGAATTTTCAATAGTTTCAATAATTTCATTGAAAATAAAATCTCCAGTGGAAAACAGCCACAACTAATATAAAGAACCGCTCTTCATCTAGACAAAGAGTTGTGGTATTATGGCTACCACCCGATCAACCCAACAAACGCCTCAGAGTGTTCAAAAGCCCAAAGCACGGGCGAGTGCCCAAAGAGCCCAGGTGGCCGAAACCTTAGATACTAAGCGTTCAATCATAGAACTGCTAAAGGAAAAAGGAACTTTAACCCGAAGTGAGATTACCTTACTTACAGGGATCCCACGAACCACAGTCTATGATACGCTGATGAATCTATTGATTTCTGGGGCCATTGAGAAGTATGTTGAACGTAACGGCCGGCGTGGTCGCCCCTCTGTGTTTTACTCACTGGTTTAGATCATAGGAGCCCCTTTATTTCCACTGGAACTTCATTTTTCTTAAAATAAAAGCAATAACTTCCTAGTCAAAGAAATGCGCATTTACTACTTACAAGAATGCCTTTTTTCCAGTTTAAAGATGGTAAACTATTAATACAAAAAGCTGGTAGAACTACTGGGGTATCTTCTTCGAATATAGTAAAAAGATACACGAACTTTCTTTTTTCTTCGATTTCCAGTGGAAATGAAGGGGAGTGCCAAAATCCAAGATAGTGTCAATTCAATTGCATAATTGCTCTACTTCTTCTGGCTTGATAAAAAATTATAACTATAGTGCATAATTAATCGGATCAAACTCATTGCAAGAAAAAGCCTATAAGAATTTTAGCTATCAGAAGAACTAAACGAGTTAGGCTTTGGTGGCCAGGATGGTTGCGATCTCTTCTTCAAGGTTTTCAATGTTTACGCGGTATTCACGCTGTGCAGCTGAACCGCGCCGAGAAAGAACTTCTTGTGTGTGAAGGCGGCGTAGGTATTCTGATGCAGTGGTTAATGATATTGGTGGGTGGAAAGTCCTGTCGTAGAGTTCTTGAAGATCCTTTGAATTAAACCATCCGTGACGGCAATGGCGGAGGACGATGTATCGGACTTTTTGGTATTTTGACCAGGACTCAATGTCAGTGAGATTAGGTGATTCTTCTTGAGGGCTTGGAGGTTGGTGTTTAGCAGGGGATCCTGTTAAAGCTGTAGTGATGGCTTCAATGAAGGTGTTAGGAAGCCCCTCATCGAAGGTTATTGTGACATTGCAAGGCTTTCCTTCAATAGAAAGACCCTCGATGGAAATCTTTTGTTTCTGTTTCTTCATGTGTTCTGACCACCCATGGTCTGGTCCCTGCTCTCCGCGTCTCTTCTAGTGTGGCTTGTTCACAAAGATAAAAGTGTGACGGTGTGAATAGGCATAGGCGTCAAGGCCCCTTTTACCTGAAAACCGCTTGTATCTTGCGAATTCAACACTATTGATATTTTTAGACAATTCGTTTTGAACGCATATTTTATAGCGTTCTTTAACCTTATTTTTCCATTTAAAGCATTATTTCCAATTATTTACGGTTTTAAGGCGTTGTTCACTGAATATATGTATATCAGGGTCCTATGACCCTTAAGAACCAAGTTGCAGTGGAAATAAAGGGGTCAATACTTGTTCACAATATAATTAGAACTATTGATGATATATTTTTAAAAATTAAGGTATTTGGGACCTTTTTCATGAATACTTATTCACATTATTGGCGCCAATTGTGAACGAATGAACACAATTTTTTAGGCGATTTTCGAGCTTCTCATGAATTCTACGAAACTCTAATATGTGTGAGGTGACAACCTCCATGCGAAATTCTAGTGTTTCGTTTCCAGTACTGCTGCTGATTTGGAGGAAAAAACACATGGACGACCCTCGCCCACTCGACAGAATTTTTGAAAGACTCAGCACTGGCCCTGATTTGATTCGCGACCGAAAGGTACTCTGGCACTCCTATGTACCTGATGAGCTACCGCATCGTGAAGAGCAAATCACTCAAATTGGAAGTATATTAGCAACCGGGTTGAGAGGTAGCCGTCCTTCAAATGTGTTTGTATACGGAAAACCAGGAACAGGCAAGACTGCTGTGACTCGGTATGTGCTTCGTGAATTGACAGCGAAGTTTGGAGAAATGCAGTTACCATTTAAGGCAGTATATTTGAATTGTCGAAATGTGGACACAGATTATCGTGTGCTTGCAAGAATCTGTGCAGAACTAGGCCAAAAAGTTCCATTTACAGGGTTGCCAACTGATGAAGTGCATTCACGCCTGGTGGAATTACTGGAAACTCAAGATTTGTTGACAATTATCGTCTTAGACGAAATAGATCGATTAGTGCTAAAAAGCGGCGATGATACCCTTTACAAACTGACGCGAATCAACTACGAATTGACTAATGGGCGCGTCAGCTTGATTGGCATTTCGAACGACCTACGGTTTCCGGAGTATTTGGATCCACGCGTATTGAGTAGCCTTAGTGAAGAGAAGGTAATTTTTCATCCATATACTGCCCTGCAGTTGCAGGATATTCTTCGCCGACGAAGTTCACATGGGCTTAAAGATGGGATATTAGAAGAACCAGGAGTGATCAATCTCTGTGCAGCATTGGCTGCAAGAGAGGAAGGTGACGCTCGCCGGGCTCTCGACCTTCTTCGGGTAGCAGTTGAAGTTGCTGAACGCGAAGGAAGTGAAGAGATTAAAGTAGAACATGTTGAGAAGGCACGGTTAAGTATTGAACGGGACACAGTTTTAGAAGTATTGCGTACTCTTCCGCTCCAGCAAAAACTCGTATTGTATGCTGTATACTCATTGGAGCAACATAAGCATCCCCATCCTGTTACTGGCGAAGTTCAAGATGTTTATGGCGACTTCTGTGAACAACTCGGTATGGATCCTCTCACTCAACGGCGTGTTAGTGATCTAATAAACGATCTTGATGCTATCGGGTTGGTCAACGCTAAGGTCGTGAGTAAGGGGCGTTATGGAAGAACAAAGATAATCCGATTAAGCGTTCCTAAGAAAATGGTCGCTGAAGTGCTCGAACGCGAACGGCGAATTAAGAGTCTATCCAGTTATGTTCCGAAACAACCAGGCAAATAATATCGTATGAGGGTTAATCGGTGTTTAGCATCCCACGAAACCCCAATGGATTAATACAGTACGCGTTTCGTGCACTCGGAAAAGATTCCGTTTTCCTTAGAGATCTAGTTTTTTTCATTTCATTCGATTTACGGCAAATGCCGCCTTCCCGTGTCCATAAGCTTATTCAAAAGCTTAACTCCGCAGGCCATTTACTCATTGAGGATGGTCTAGTTCAGCTAAGCTCTAGCTTCAGCTCTGAATCTGATGTTACACCTCCTGCAGCAACTGCAGTTTTGGGTGAAATGTTACGACAATTCATCAGCTCATCTAGATTAACCCGCGCTGTCGGGATGGATGACCAATCGATTCGTTTTGTCCAGACATCACAACCGCCATTAAAGATTGAAGCAACAGTGTATGGTTCACAAGAGTATCGCCTTGTCATTGATGAGGCGAAAAAACGGATCGAACACAACTGTCCGGACTGGAAACGAGTAAGCGTTGTACACCGCTTCTGCAAGCACGTTGCTAAGTTGGTGCTATTACTTAAAAAGGAAGATGCCCTGCGCCTTCTTTCGAGCTTACAAGAAGGCTCCTGGGAGTTTGTATCCCTTTAGACAAAGTATAGCTGTTTTACATTTAGTGTCTGAAGATTAACTAAAGGAATAATTCCTGGTGTGGGTTCAATTCCAATTAAGCGCTGGTAGTCAGTTTGGCTTTGAAAGGTTCCTGAATTGATAATTAGTGTTTTACGATAACTGCTCAGAGTGGTTACATGAATATGCCCGCAGTGAAGGATATCGGGGACATCATCGATTACTAACCAGTCGCGAGGTTCAGCAACAATGGTTGTACCTTTACCATAAATAGGGGCGAGGTGACGGCCCTGAAGCATCGTTCGCATGGCCGCAAAACCTGCTTCAACCTCGGGTTTTGAAAGTGCCCCCATGATATCGACTAGGCTATCACCATGAAACAATAGGAGTTTAACTCCACTAAGACTGATTTGCGAAGGACATCCTAGCGAGGTGATTTGTAACCCTGAATCCCTAAGTGGATCGAAAAAGTAGTCATCTATTGCAGGTCGTGGAATGGCCGTTCGGACGCCATCATGATTCCCAGGTGTGATGATGAGACTAATGTGGCTAGGAATTTCTTGAAGAATTTTATTAAGCCCTTGAAACTGACCGTTCAGATCATAAATCGTGATATCAGCGAGCTGGTTTGGATAGATACCAATACCATCGACAAGGTCACCATTTATGATGATGTATTTGACAGTACCTGCTAATTCAATGTGTTCTTTATCGCCCTCTTCACCTTTGAGCCATTCAATTACACGGTGGAAGACTTTATCGAGGAAATGCTTACTTCCAAAATGAATGTCAGATAACAACAATGCACTGATATTTTCCTTAGCCCGATTGTTCCGTCGGGTTGTTGGAATGTCTGGTAAGAATAGATCTTTGGCAATAATCATTTCAGAACTAACTATGGCTCCTTCAACACAGACGACCTGATCTAGCAAAACTATTCGGGCTTTAGAAAGCAGTTGTGTGTCGTGTTGTTGGATGATACAGTTGATTTTACCTGTGGGGTCCTCTAACTCCAAAGATATATTGCCGCTTCTAGTTTGCAGTTTCGTTGTGACAATTCCTACTATTTTTACAGTTGGTTTTGCTTCAGTTGCTTTCCTTGTGCTCATTCGTGCTTGGTCAATATCGACTACCCCTTTTCCATCAACCCGTTGTGTAATAATATGACGTAAGCGGTAGTAGCGGTCTTGAAATGTCTGGTGGAAGTCTTCTATGGTACCGGTGCCTTGCATTTCCGATGTTGGGTCTTTTAAAATTTGAATATCAGGTTTCACATTTTCTGCAATAGCTGTTGAAGATGTTAGTTGAGGTGTCTTGACTTCTTGTGAGATCGGTTCATCTAGCGATGGTGATCGTTGTTCCTTTTTAAAATCGATAAAGTGGGTAGGCTCAAGCACAGGAATTTCAGCAGGGTGGACTTTTTCTGCTTTAAGAAATGCGTCGATAAATTGATCTGGGTAGGGGTGTTCCTTGAGAACATCTACAGCTTGTGGACTGATTTGAAATCCCGCCTTTAGGAGTCGTGTGATTGCAGTTTGGACTTTATCGTCTGGATGCACACTGTTTCGCCATATTGTTTAGGTGGTTCTCTTTTTTCAAAAGTTCGGTTTAACTGTATCAATATAACTTCAAGAACGAAACGGATTGGCGCGGAGTAAGGGATTTGAACCCTTGCGACCACGAAGGTCACTGGATAGCTCGTTCAAACTCGAGTCCAGCGCGTTACCGCTCTGCCAACTCCGCCCGGATATTGACTATCCGTTTCCATCCCCATAAAGATTTTTTCTACTGCTTTTTCTTGTTTTTTAATGAATTTGTTTAAATGGGTGCTGTAGTAAGTGCATCCAGGTGAAATAATTTGGTATCTTCGAAGGATGTAGCAGCAATTCAACATAAGTATAAAATCATTGGACGAAAAGAGCTTATCACCCAGTGTCTAGCCTCGGATAACGCAGGGAAACACATTCTCATCGAAGGGCCAGTGGGTGTTGGGAAAACGACCATTGCTTCAGCCTTTGCTGATTTCTTAGGTCGTTCGCTTCTCCGTGTTGATGGTGACGAACGGTATACATCGGCTAAGCTTGTTGGATGGTTTGATCCACCGGTTGTTCTAAAGCATGGTTACACTCGGGAATCCTTCATTCCGGGTCCATTAGTCGAGACCATGGAGTCTGGAGGGGTGTTGTTCATTAACGAAATCAATCGAATGCCGGAAGCTACGCAGAACACTTTACTCCCGGTCATGGATGAAGGGCGCCTGCATGTGCCGAAATTGGGGACGATTAACTCTAAGAACGGGTTCCGAATAATTGCGACACAAAATCCTGAAGCTAGTGTTGGGGTCACTCCGCTAGGCGAAGCATTGCGCGACCGTTACATTTGGTTGCATTTGGATTACCATTCTGAGCCTGAAGAACAGGAAATCGTGAAAATAAACACAGGCATTAACGATGAAAGCATCGTTGATACGGCAGTGGCAATTACACGCGCAACTCGTGATTACATTGATGTTCGCCGTGGGGCTAGCGTCCGGGGGGCAATTGATATGGCTAGCCTGTATGTCGAACTTCCTGGGGAGGGAAAAAGTGTCTGGGAACAAGCAGCGATTATGTCTTTAGTTCCTAAAATCGAATTACATGATAATGTGCAGAAATCTGCATCTGATGTAATTAAGATAATTGTAAAATCAGTACTTGCAAATTTCTAATCTCCGAGGAGGAAGCGTCCTCCGATGACCGAGTCTCTGTTCTGCTCTCAGGTTCTCTATCCGATGAGAAACTCTTCGAATCGGAAATTCGCGCGCACGGACGTGATTTTCAATATTTTCTGCGTTTAGGGCGAACCTTTGATTATCCAAAGGCAAAGGAGATGGCTGAACTTGCTATCGAGCATGAAAATATTACAGCGCTCCAAGCGTTAGCTCATCTTCAACCAATTGCGACTAGTGAAGCGCTTTCTTCGCAAGATGGGGTCCATCTTATCGCTAGATCTGCTCGAGAAGGAAATGTCGCTGCACCACTGCTCTTCTTCCAATTACGTCGGCAGATAAGTGGGCAATATAGACAAACCTTCCGTGAACTGGCTCGGGCCACCATTATCCATTCAGCGCTACGGATTAGCGGTCGTGGACTAAGACCTGAAACCATCAATACAACCCCATTTTCTCCAGGGCTAGACGAGTTTGATTTAGAATCTACCCTTGAAGAAATCCTGATGGAGCCCCAATATGTCAACTACCCAGATATCGTGGGGATCGAACGCGTTGCTCGCAAAAAGATTGGTACAATAATTTTAGACACTTCAGGATCTATGGCTGGTGAAAAGCTCTTAACCGCCGCTACAGCAGCCGCTGTAGCTGCCTTCCATTTACGCCACGATAAATACGCCCTAATCGCATTCAATACGGTGGCTAGTACCATCAAAACCATGGAACAAAAAGCTACAATCGACTATATCGTTGACACGATTTTAGATACTGAACCTGCAGGATACACTAACATAACCGATGGCCTTCAGACCGGATACAATCAGTATCGGCGAATTCCACGACAGGAATCCTGGGCGATTCTGATCACCGATGGCATTGCAAACCGTGGAGGTCCACCCGAGGACCATGCACGGAGGTACCACAATCTCCATGTATTACAAACACCAGGCACGCATCCTCAAGGCGAAGAAACCTGTCAACGCATTGCACAACTAGGGCGAGGGCGCCACATAAAGGTCAAATCCTACACAGAAGTACCACGAGCGCTCATGCAGCTACTGCGTCACACATAAAAGAGCAAGGGCTTTCAAAAGGGAATTGGGCGGGCAGTTAAGGGACCAATTTCTGTTCCTGGAATAGGGTACATGTGCTTCACCAACAATGTATCAAGACCAGAGTACTTAAACTCCGAAAATTATGCACTATAGTATCTAAACATTCAACATCATTGCTAAATATGACGGCAAAGCTTTTATCACCCTCACCGGCTCTTCATACGCGACCACACCAATCGGCTAGCGAGGTGGGGTAGCCAGGATTTCACCCGACCTTACTTCTGGGTCAGGGACCTGAGATCCCGCGGTGAAGTCGCCAAACTGACGACCTCGCGGACGGCTCATAACCCCGAGATCGGTTGTTCAAATCAACCCCTCGCTACCATTTCTTCTTTTAGAAACAAACCGACTATTTGAACAAAAAAACCCGTAGTGGCTGTGCTCCGACCACCGGGAAATAATGCCGGTACGAATCCCGGACCAAAACCGGCAGTCGGACCCAATCCTAGGAAGCGTACAATTGACCAACAACGCGAGGCATCCAACCACCCCAGTAATTGTACACCGCTCAGCCACCCGGACCACGACCAAGCAGTCGTGTCATCAATAACACGACTACAGAGTAGAAAAACTCCACAACTTCCTGATGTTGCCTTTACCAAGACTCTTAAGCCGGTCTAGGCAAGGATACAAAGTGTATGGAGAAATACCAAAAGGAACTCTCATCCATGACAATCAAACAGACAGACAGCCAGAATTCGGTATCATCCCCTAACAAAATCACAGCTCTACAACTATTTAATGAAATAGCAAAAAAGATCCAAAAAATTCTGGGTTCTAACCCCTTTGGCAACTACTCACAAATTCGTTGGATTAGCACACCATTAGAACTCAAGGGACCACGCTTTGGTGCTCACGAAACCTACATTAACAATCAACCGGTTCTCAACCTCTCCAAAGATCTAATCACCAAACACGAAAATCTCCTCGAAGCCGTCTTGTGGCGAGAAGCTTATCTCCTACATCTACCGGAATCAGTTCGCGCTGTGAACCGTGCTGCTGACCTCGGACTCTACTGTTACTACCGTCATGGACTCAAAACACGAAAACAACGGCAACGATTCATCCAGATATGGGAAGCCTCGTCTCCACCAATCCAATATGCCTTCTACCGCTACTTCCCAACAGGTGGCTTTGCTTATTTTGATAAAATTGTCGATGGTACTTTCTTGAAACTTGTCAAACAGTGGTTCACACCCTTCAAACAACTACAAACTCCCTTAACTGTAGAAGCCTATACCTCAAACCTTGAACGATGGATGATGAATTACCACAGAATCTTAAAATCCATTGAACTCAAAGTACTACAAGGGCTTTATAACCACCCTTCTGCGTCACAAACTGAACTGGCCGAAAAGCTTGGTCTTAAACAACCCACAGTTAGTCGAATTATCAAAGTTCTTGCAGAAAAGCATTTTTTACGTTTATCCACAATAGAAAATTTCCCTGTTCTTGGTTTACAACCACTTGCTGTTGAATTTTCAACTCCAAATAACCAAATTCTAAATAAGTTAAAAAGAATTGCCAGTGAAATTCGCTACACTCTAGCAATTCACGAATTTGAAAATCTAATAAGAATTGTTTTTGTAATACCATTTAGGCGAACAGAGCGCTTTAGACAATGGGTAAAACAAACCAGTAGCGTGTTGGATTTACCTGCTTCAAGAATTCTCCAATTAGTCGAATGGTCGGTCTCAAGAAATTTCAACCTTTATCAACCACAGAATAAAGGTTGGTCTTTAGATTTCAGCGCAATATTAAGTAGTATACAACGACTTCTCAATGAAGATTGGACGCAACAATTACCCCCAATACGATCATTCAGTTTTTCGCGCATAAAATCCAATCAATATGTACTTCTGCGTCCAGAAGATTTTATCTACATCCAAAGGGCTTCGGACGCGTTTCTAGTCACTAGTCGGGCGAAATTCTATGAAGCTGAAGAGGCACGGAAAGCTGGATCAAGTGATTTAACTTATCGACGCCGTGTGGCATATTTACAACGAAGAAAGGTGATTAGCCCACCTTTGGCTATTGGTTTACTACACATTGGTTTAGATGGCCTTGTGTCTCTTTTGATTAGAAGTTCTCATAGTGAAGCTCATAATTTACTTAGGTCATTACAGCTCCTTCCTCATGTTTCTGGGACCATTTTTGAAGATGGAAGCCTAGATGTTACTTTGTTGCTTCCAAAGGAAGTAGCTGTTTCAGTTGAGGCATCCCTACGCGCAATATTAACTGATTATGGAAGAGAAATACTTTCAACAGTAAAACCCGCTTGGGAAGCTTATGGCTGGGTTGCCCGTCCTCCTGTTGTAGCTAGAAATTATGATTTCAGTAACGGAAACTGGATTTGGCTAAAAGACACTCTTCCGCGTGTTTCGTTTTAATTAACTCTTTGAATTCGTAAACTTATTTACAAGAAAAGGGTAGAACTTGAAATTACTACGACTTTTTTTTGTATCTCTTTTCTTGGCTTTAAATCGAAATCTGAAGCCAATAACATTAACCGATATTAAATGGAGGCAACCAAAAAATGCATTATCCACCCACACGACCTAATCCTTTCTAATCATCTTTTGGATTCTCCCAACACATTCTGGAGCCCTAGATAAGGGCTCCCTTCTAATTAACCCAAAAGATACTTTCGGGATTTCTAACGAAGTGTATTCACCCACTCGTCTTAGACCTGGTTAACCCCCTGAAGAAGCACTCAGGGGTTCCATTACTCTTTTAATGTGTAGAAATTTCTCTAACCATGTATAATCAGAAATTAGTTTTAAGTTGAAAATCCATTGTTATGATAGCACGAAATGGATGGGATCTCAATAGCAACTGGTGCTTTGGAGTTGGCGCATAGGGTTCGTCGGGTACAGGCTCAGCTGGAGTCCATCTTAGGCTTGGAATGGTTGCCCCGTCCGCAAGATCGGATACAAGGCGTTACTTGGGGGTCGGTGCCCTTGGTGTGGAACACCCCGCGGTTTGGAGTGAAGGAATCATTAGTTTCAGATCGTCCACGGGGTGGATGGCAAGTGACGATTGCCGAGGCGTTGCAGGAGGAGCCGGACCATGTATTATCATGGGTGATATGGCGGGAGTCGTTCCTCACCTTTCTACTACCACATCTACGCCACATTCCTGAAGTTGCTGATTTAGGGCTTTATGCTGGATTGAAGCATGGTAATTTTTCATCCAACCAAGATGCAGAATTAAAGGTGCTATGGCAGCATGTGTCGGTCCCCCAGCACCATGTGCACTACATCTATGATGCGCCTTATGGGTTTCCTCTGTTCGACCAAGTCGTAGATGGGGGCTTTCTAACGCGGGTTGTGACCTGGTTGAATGGCTTCCGTACTAGTGCTGTGGCACCATTAACTTCGACGACATACACAGCGGCCCTGGAGCAGTGGATGCTGGAGACCCACATTCCATTAACTGTAAATGAGGTCCGCATTCTATCTGTGCTCGCTCGCACCACTCATTTCAAGCAAACGGAATTAGCCCAACAACTCGACATGCTCCCCTCTGCTCTCAGTCCGGCGCTCACGAAGCTTGCGCAACGCCACATCCTACGCTTGTACAATTTCACTAATCTCCCTAAAATCGGGCTCATCCCCTTCGAGGTTTTGCTTCGAATTAGTAATTCGAAAAAGCGATCAAAATGGATTGATTTGTTGAGTACCGCACGTTATGCATACTCTATTACAACAATGCAACAAGACTGGATCCTTGGAAGGTTGCTCATTCCATTTGATCGCGTTAACGATCTTCAACAATGGGTTGAAGACCTTTCAACAAACGAAGAAATCACATTAGTATCTCTGTTTAAAGTCACCGAATTGGTAGATTATTGGAACTTCGGTTCCTATATGCCTGGGGTCGGTTGGGTTGATGATTTCTCCCTTATTCTGGAACAAACCCGATCGTTACTCTACAATTTGAAATCTAAACCAATAGAGAAGTTTATCTCAAAGTATACTTACGATTATGATACAGCTCGTGAGAATATATTTGAATTGCGGGTTGAAGACTTTATTTATTTTCGGAGAGCAATCGACATCGTTTTCACAACGGATCGTATTTCACCGCAGCTTTCTCAAGAAATCCGAAATGCGGGCCTCTCCGATTCAGCATACCGGAGACGAGTACAAAAGCTCGAAGAACAGGACATTAGCACCATTGGGCGGTTGTGGTTACTTCATATCGGGCTCGATACAGTTATACAGCTCCTTTTATTTGAACCCATAGAAACAGTGACTAGCTTCATACAGGCAATGCGTACTTTTCCCTATATTACTGGTTCAATATACGAAAGGGGGAATGGAAGGCTCAGGGTTTTTGTTCCTAACTTACAGGCTGTGGAGGTTCTCTCCTTCTTACAGAAACTAGCTATTGATCTTGAAATGGGTGTACTAATTGAAGCTCAGCCCTTTTGGAAAGCCGTTACGGGGCTTCAGGATCCTGTTAAAGAATCAAATTATGACTTCAATGTGGGAACTTGGAAGTGGGATGAAGCCAGTCTTCCCAAAATATAATTTCAGATAAAAAAGAAAAGGGGAGGGGGGTTAGTAGGGGTCTGTGGGTCGTGCGGGATACATTGTAGTTGATGCCTCCGTTGAGTTGCGTGTTCATCAAAGGCTTCTGGAAATCTGTTTTAAACCACAGCAAGTTGGATACAAAGAACTGGTCGGCACAGCGAAATCTTGGTCTCTTTTTTTCGTTAAGTTATCTTCAAATTCAGGAAATGTCTGGAATCTATAAACCTCTGTAACCTCATTTTACAAAGAAGTCTAAGAACTCCAAGTTTTTGTCATTTTTTTACAAGTTCCCGCTAGCATCTACAAAACAGCAAGTATGATTGGGGATTTGGGTCGCTTTGCTACGGAATACTTGACTTCACTTATCGCTAGCTCTGTCTTGGCTTTTATTACGCCCGTTCAATGTTGAATTCACAGCGAATGGAGTACACAGGATGGAGATCATTCGGCACGAGTTGAAACGCCCGTCGGTGTTCGTCAATGAAGCGAAGCTCTCAATCGACTATGTTCCACCGAACCTGCCCCATCGTGAGGAACACCTACGCAAGTTAACTCAATTGTTTCGCGGGGTCATCGAAGCCCCAGGTCGCGTATCCCAAAAGGCGCTCATCATAGGAGACACTGGGTCAGGGAAAACCTCCGTGGCCAAGCTGTTTGGCAAGTTCATTACCGATGTCGCTCAGAGCCACGGGATAAGACTAATCTATGTGCATGTGAATGCACGACGCGAACGCACCGAATATATGATTTTGAACAGAATTGCCGGTGCACTGCAACCGGGCCTTCCATTGCGGGGCTTGTCCACACAAGAGCTTCTTGCCATCATATTAGATTACATCGAAGCTAACGATGTGTACTTGCTAGTAACGCTCGATGAGCTCGGCGTCTTCCTTAAACGCCAAGGCGAAGAGCTGCTCTATCTGCTCTCGCGCACCGTTGATGACCAACTTAACGCCCAACAACGCATCTCCTTGATTGGAATCAGCCGAACCCCGCTCTTCGGGTACATCCTCGATCCGAGTACTTGGAGTACCTTGCAAAAGAATCTAATCCAGTTCAACCGCTATGACTCCCGTCAACTGCGGGATATTCTCACCTTTCGTATTAAAGACGCTTTTCTCGATGGCGCCGTTCCAGCCAGTACCCTAGACCTCATCGCCGACATCGCAGGAACCTTTGGGGATGCACGTTACGCCTTGGAACTGCTCTACAACGCAGGCAAAATGGCCGACGAGAAGGGGGTGCTGCGGATCTTGCCTGAGTATGTACGCAGTGCCAAAGCCTTCATTACGCCCGAAGTACGGCGCGAAGTACTCCATGACCTGTCCCTCCATCAAAAACTCCTCCTATTGGCGGTCTGCCGTGTACTCAAACCGTCTGAGGATGCCTATGCGACCATGGGGGAAGTCGAAACACGATATGGACTAGTTAGTGAAGAGTACGGACACACTCCCCGGTCACATACCCAAGTCTGGTCTTATGTGCAGGAACTCGTGGGATTAGGAATTCTTACCTCAAAAATTTCTGGCGAGGGGCAGCGTGGGAAAACAACGCTAATCGGGCTTCCTGATATTCCCGCAGAAGCCTTAGAGAGTGAACTTGAACTCCACATCAACAACAAACGGCGAGGTGCTACGCATGATCGACGGTTCAGATACCGCTATGCTTGAACAGTTATCCGAACACCGTCCAATCCCAGTAGAACAGCTCTTCTCGTCCCGTGGACGCACCAAGATTATCCGGTTATTGGCTGAGTGTGGGGAGCTCAATATCTCCGAGATCGCCCGGAGGACGCAGCTCAACCACAGTACCACCCGACGCCATCTTCAATTTCTAGAACGGGCCAAGCTTGTCCAGGAGAAAACCTTCGGGCGAATTCGTATCTACCGGTACAAAATCGAAAACCTCCGTGCCCTGGCACTGCGTCGCTTCATTGAACTGTGGGAAAAATCTGAGTAAATCGCTCAGTCTTTGAGAATGAACTGCACGAGTTCACTTGGTAACTCCAGCTCCGTTATCACTGTCTTTTTGGTAGCTGCGTTCTCGAGCAGGGCTTTGAGAAGAAGGACATACTCTTCGTAGGCTTTCTTAGAGGAAAGGTGAACGATCGGTGATAGGAGTTGCCCGATTAGGGCGCGTTTTTGGCGTTGGCTTCGAGAAAAGCCCATTTGCCGAATCCATTCAGGAAACTTGTATTCAGGAGGATTAGGTGTGGGAGATCCGTTGGTCAGTGAACCTGTGATGCACATGAGCTCTTTGGAGTAGGGGAGGAGTCGCCAGTTTTGAGTCCGACTGATTCGACGATAAAAAATACTGGCTTTTGAAAGCAAGTCGAACGCTTTCACCTGCTGCTTGATATCGCGAAACACAAAGGGCACATTGTTACTTACCCAGCGGATTAGCTCATCTGGGTAGACATCGGTTTGATTAGCTGCAAAAATGGCTTGATTCCAATTTTCAGCATAGAAGATGCGGTTAAGTGCTTCGTCAAGATCGATTATCCGATCTCGTCCTTTCAGAAATTCAGATACTGACGCATCAGTTATGGATTTCTCTGTTTTGCTCACACTTTGTAAGTCGTTTATAGCGGCTCGAAGATCGCCACGGGATTGGGTAGCAATAGTCTGTAGGGCTGATTCATCGAAGGAAAGCTTCTCTTTTCTGCAAATTCGTTCTAGTAATTTTGTCGTTTCTGAGATTGTGGGTGGTTGGAACTCAAAGTGTATACACAATTGTAACAATGAGCGTATTTTCGAGTCAGAGGTGTCGGTAGTTACTAAAATCATGGGAACGCGGGTTATTGGAATGTAATCTTTTAGGGCTGAAGCTGCGCCTCGGTCAGAACGCCCGCTAAGTCCTGCCAATTCGTCAACTAAAACTAGTCTCCCCTTTGTTTGTGTGAGAGTTGTCATCATGGTCGCGTTTTTTAATAATTCGTTCATCATTTTCTTGCTGCGTTTCACCGTAGCGTTAATCTCGCTTACTTCAAAACCGAGTTCTCGAGCGATAGTATAAACTGCAATGGTTTTACCCACACCAGGAGGACCATAGAGAAGGAGTGCTCGTCGGGTTCGAGATGCGCTTTTCGGCCAATTAGATAGCCAATCTGTAATCTGTTGAATAACGGAGTCGTTACCTATGAGATCCTGTATCTTTTGAGGTGCGTATTTTTCTACCCAAGGTTGGTCTTTCATTGTGATTTTTCACTCATTGTTCCTAATAAGGAAAAATTAGCTAAAATGTAACTTAGCTGAATTTCTGGGTCTGCCCCCTCGGTGAGCCGGAATTCAGCTTCTCCAACTAGACCAACCAATCGCACCTTTACCTCCTCAGCTATCCCCAGTCTTAGGACCTCGCGATGAATTTGTCGAATGATATCAGTTCCTGAAAGACCTTGCCAGACCAGGAGATTCCTGAGTTTATTTTGGGCTTCAAGGAAATTTCCATTCAAAGCTAAGTTGATTAGTTGACTAATATCTTCAGGTCGGGCTTTACCAGTTGTGTCGTATACTGAATCAGCATCAACTTCTCTTTTCTTTACTGCTGAAGCCTGTAAGACGTTAATTGCTCGGCGCAAGTCCCCCCCTGAAACATAGAGAATAGCTTCCATACCCTCATCGGTCACCTTGACTTTCTCTTTTTTAGCGATATTAGTTACCATTTCCTTGATGTCTTTTTCATCTAATCTAGGAAATCGAAAAATTGCACAACGTGATTGTATGGGTTCAATAATCCGGCTTGAATAGTTACAAATCAAACAGAACCGACATGTGGTAACGAATCGCTCCATGGTTCGACGAAGGGCATGCTGTGCATCACGAGTGAGACTATCGGCTTCATCTAACGAGATTATTTTGTAAGGAAATTCACCTAAGGGGCGTGTTCGTGCAAAGGTCTTCACACGATTCCGTATTACATCGATCCCCCGGTCATCACTGGCGTTGAGCTCTAAAAAGTTTCCAGAGAATTGTGGTCCAAATAGTTCATGGGCAAAAGCAAGAATGGCAGTCGTTTTTCCTGTTCCTGCGGGTCCTGAAAATAACAGGTGTGGAAGATCTCGTTCAATGAGGAATTGCTTTAGTCGTTCGGTTATCGGCTCTTGACCGATTATCTCCTCAAGTTTCTTTGGTCGATATTTCTCTGTCCACATCCAATGTTCTGACAATTAGAAGACCTCCTGCTGATTGGGGGTTGCTTTGCGATTAAGGTTTCGTCTCCACTAAGAATGTGTGTAGTGCTCAGTGGGCTACGATTCGGTTTGTTGACCGTTTCATTCGCCAGCTAATAAGTGTAGTAGTGACTGTTATACAACTTAGCGTAATGATCCCAATTTGCTGGAGTAGTAGAGCTAGACCAAGTGGTGGAGTTAGGTCTATAGTGTGTGAAAATGGATTAATTAAGGAATTGGGGAGAATTCCAATTATTTCTTCGGCACAAGAGTATCCAATACTACCATTGTAGCGTAAAATGATAAACTGGTTCTCATAAAGTTGGTCAAGCAAGTTTATCAAATTGATAAAAAAGGATCCATCTGGTTCGGTTCGTACCAATCCCATGGCTACCCTTGATTCTTGAAGAATTTCGATGGAGGCATTGGCAATTCCCTCACCCGAGGTATGACACAATCGGCCTTGGATTTCAAAACCGCGGTCTCTTTGCCAGAACGCAGGAAGCCCAACGAAGTATGTAGATGAGTTATGAATTACAAAGGGTATCGTATTTGCTGTACCATTGTAATACCCATAGCCTAGACTCTGAATTGTGAAAACTATCGGGGCGGTGTCATTAACATTTACTGTGTAATTGAATGTGAGAGATCCGTTCATAGGAGTTACTGCTTGATTGAGAAGCTGATTAGGTTCCTTTAGTAGCTGGACAGTGATGTTCGCCATTGGAAACATATGATCGTCTTGGATGAGAACATGAAAGAATAGCTGCTGTCCAATGTTCACCTTCGAACCTACAGGCTGGCCATTTGCGTCCTTGACACTAATGGTTGTGTGTATCTGGGCGTAGATCGTGATTGGAATTGGTACCATGCTTGGTAGCAGAAATCGTTCAGGGTCACCACGGAAGGTTGCATTGAGTTGAGCTATCCCAAGTGGATGTGTTAGCGGGATTAACCAGATAAAAGTCGCATGTCCTGTTATATTCGTCAGGGCAGTTCCGAGTAGCGTGTTTTGTTGTTCATGGAAAAAGTGAACGGTAGCGTTATCAATTGGGTTACCGCTCAGGTCGCGGAGTTGAACGGTTAGAGTTAGATCGGTGCCTCTGAAGGTGCTAATGGCAGGGGAAGGTAGAGGAACAGATGGGCTAATGACCATCGAGAAGAGTAAAATCACTAAGAGTACACGCATGTCTAAAACCCCTCGTTGCTGCGCTGCTCTTGCCAGGACTCCTTCGTCTTGACATCAAAGGCAGTGAACCCTTCTTCTTGGACAATCGTTGGTTCGTGCCATGTCCAACAGCTTCGCTCAAAATCAAAAGTGTCAAACGATAATGGCCAACCACCAATTTCAGGACCTGCAAGAGAGATGTCAGCTTGAGTGTGAAGGTATTTGGCAAGGTAGTACCGCATCAAGGCATACGAACCTGCCGGTAAGGTTGCATAAAGCAGTATTTCCTTACGACCACTATGATAGTCAGTAAGCTGCCGGGTCCACGCTTGAGGTAGTTCGTCGATAATTCCTACGAGTCGTGCATCGTGTTCACTTATCCTAATGAAAACATCCTCAATGAGTCCTACTCGTCTGAGCATGGGGTGTAACTGAATGACGCCCAATTCAATTAACTTGCTTTTTCGGCGACTAGCCTGTGCAACACTAATTCGAGCGCTTTTCGCTAGCTTCTCTAGCTTAACACGGGCGTCCGACATCAAAATAGGGATAATCTGTTTGTCTTTCTGATCTGGAATATAAAGGCGAGAAGGTTGCTTTGGTTCCTCTCTCTTCGCGAAGGAACCAGAACTTGTGCGTCCCGTGTGGAAAAGATGGGCACCTAGGAAGAGCTTTCTCCAATCGATGTTCCATCTTCCGGGTTTTACTTTATAATGGGTAAATCCTACAGTTTTACCCAGGTCTTTCGCTAGGTAAAGCGTGTGTGCAGTGCCCAAACGCGTCTTGAGCGTCTTTGAACACGATCCGAGATGATCTTCAGGAACCACCATGAAATATAAGGTACTTCTTGAATTGCCAGAGAGTTCAATACGGGAAAGGAGGTATGGGCTTCTAATTGAGCTTTTCGTGTCATAAAATTCAACAAAGACTGGAACTAAACCCAAACTTGGGTAGTGTACCTTCGCTATGATTTTACAGATGTTTAATCTCTGTAACCGTTTCCAACGGCGGCGGATCTTCTTCTCACCGACACGAAGCAGTCGCGAAACTTCAGGAATGGTCATTGTTGGCATTTGGCTCAGAGTCTGAATTATGCCAATATCAAGTGCTGTTAACCTGAAACTGGAAAATTTACACAGTTCAGTTGCCAGGATCCAAAACTGCTCCACAGTAAGGGGCGTTGTAGTGCACTGTGCGACTGATTGAAGCAATGGAACTATGCGTTCAAGAAATCGTCCGTCCAGTTTTCCATCCCAATCAAGGAAATCAGGCAATCCCCTATAGCCACCGGGTCCAAACGCGAAAGGAACCTTAAACTCAGTGAAAGAGGTGTCAAGGCAGCTTCGGAGCCAATCCAGTCTTCCTGCTAATTTGTTCTGAAAGAATTCGAGAAAATCGGCTCTTATCACTTGGGGCAAGATGGGGGGTAACCAGTGGTCTAGAATCCTGTCGGGGGTGGAAATGGCCGAATCGGGGATGTCTTGCCATGGTTTGCACTTAAGATGTTTGAAAGCCAAGTCTAGGTTGAGTCGCATAAGTCCACATCAAAGGATTGCAGGCTTTGGTTCAAAAACCCCACAATACCAAGTCTTGAGAAGTAGAATCAGCTTACAGACCGAAATTCCAAATCCAGCTTCTTTGCATGAGCGTATGCTTGATTCATTTCTTGAGAGGTAACTCGACGAGAAATGTCTTGGTATTTTTTAGGATTTTTAAGGACTTGCCATAAGGGGCGGTATTGTTGCATGATGTTTACGAGTGCTAAAGGCGTATTTTCTGCTATCCAGTCAAGAATTGGTAATACACAGCATTCGAGGTGGTTCGGTAGTACTAAAACGCGAATGATCATCTCCGTGGTGCTCTTGTCGTAGGCGGTTTTGATGTTTCGAGTTACCACGGATGTGTAGTTATTCACATTAGAAATTCTTGAAGCACATTCATCAGATAGGTACTTGAGATCGGGAAGCCAAAAATCGATGACATCAATAAGTAGCTCCATTGCTTCGGGTGAGAGATACATGTTGGAATTCCAAAGCTGAGTTATATTGAACTGCTGCTTGCTCAATGACGAAAGGATGGTATGAAGGTGTGGAGTGGGATCTCCACCAACATAGTTAATGTTCTTGGCCCCTCGTGAAGCAAGTTCGTCTGCAATTTTTGCGAGTTGTTTTGGCGAAACAAGTTCTCCGTTTAATGGGTTACATGAAATATCGTAGTTTTGACAGTGTGCACAACGCAAATTACATCCACTGAAAAAGATAGTACCTGATGGGACAAGAGGGGGTTCTTCACCGGTGTGCAAAAACGCTGAAGAGACATAGCTTGAGTGGCTCACTTCACAGAAACCCAGATTCTTAGCCCGGTCTATATTGCATCGCCGGGCACAAAAATGACATTCGTGAAGTATTCGATTTGCAAGAACTGCTTTCAGATCAAGAAATGATGTTGAGGCAAGCTTTTGAGAAGGATCCAGCGTTTTGTTTGTTAGCGCTTCTAATTGTTTCTTGAATTCTTCTCGAATACGCTGATGAGTGTTCCAGAGATTTGCAATTGTTTCTACCGGGTCAAAATCAACAGGCGTATTGCGGGCGATAAGGTATTTGGCTGGAAGGCTGAGATCGATTATAGCCTTATATCTCTGGAAGCGTTGAGTTACCAAAGGGTTCGCCCAAACAGTTATCGCGTCGCTCCTAGCCAGTCGCCACATACCAGTTCCACTAGTATGTAACAGCGCTAGTGAGCGTTATTAATTCCCCCGTTCTTTTCAAATTCCATAAGATGAGGAGTTTTTGTATCCCCTCAAAAAAAGCATTGTAGGGTGTATAAATCTGTTAATGCTTCAAGGATTGCAACTTCCTCTTCAAGGTCTTCTTGATCTGCTAATCTACTATCTTAATACAGGCTGGGGAATAGTTATCCTAATTGGAACATTTGCTTCAGCGATTCTTATTGCTGTAGGATTCATTTATTGGTGTACTGGTCTTAATCCCAAAAAAGGGAGAAAAATGGTAATTGGTGGAGTCATATTGTTTGTTACTATGCAGTGGTTAGCTTTCAACACTCCTTGGCAGGTAATTCTTGGGTAAACTCACTTACAGGGCTTTTCGACTCTACACCTTACCTCGAAAAAGCTAAGCTTACCGCTTCTTTTGATGTTTGTGCGATATGAAGGTCTGAATGGGGAAATAATCCACGGTGTTGAATTATCATATCTGTGACACCCCCTGTGCCTTTAAGTAAAATCAACCGCTTTTGTACAGCGATAGCAAAACCAATTTCACTTAAAGTTCCACCAGATCCTGCAATACTGATGATCGCATCACTTGAGATGATATTAAGGTAATTTCGGGCATAGCCAATTCCCGTAGCAATAGCAAAGTCAACATAGCGGTTGGCTACGCTGGCATCGCTTTCAGGGAGAATTCCAATAGTAATTCCTTTTTCGCTTTTTGCACCCTTAGACGCTGCTTCCATTACCCCGTCTTTACCACCAGTAATTAGAACGGCTTTCTTCTTTGCTATTTCCTGTCCAACGCTTTCTGCAATCTGGAAGATCTTAGGTGAGATATTTCCGCTGCTCCCAATTACCGCAATCCGCTGCATCATCATCCCTTCTAAATTAATCCTCTTCGTTTTCGAATGTTAGAGCTAACACTTTGAAGACGGGATTCTGGTAAAATCTGCCATCGCGCAAACCTCGTTTGCCAATTCGCTCTTCCTGAGGTTTTCGATCGCAGAATATCCGCTAAATCAAACGACTCGCTCACAGGTAGCAAACCATTGATCGTTACAAATACCCCCTTGTAATCAACATTCTCAACTTGTCCTCTTTTTGATATTACTACTTGGGTAACATCTTTCAGGTATTCGCTAGAAACAATGACCTGTACTTCATAAATTGGTTCAAGAAGCGTCATACCCGCTTTTTCAAAGGCGTTAAAGATAGCATCCTTTACCATCGACATTAATTCGACTCGTCCTCTTTCTGCTACATTCTCACTTAACGCTAAATCAAGAATTCGAACGGTAGTTAATCCTACAGGTTCAGAACAAAAAGGCCCTCTTTCGAGTGCCCAAATTACTCCTTCAATAATTGAGTGTTTTGCTGACTCGGTTGCTTCTACATTTGTTGTAACTACCAGTCTGTTTCCTCGTTGATCCTTGTACCACTCGGTTTCTGTGGTCTGTTGTTGATTGCTCGGGTCTATGGATATGCGTATGTTGTTTTTACCATTCGGACTAGATGTTGGCTTTAGGGCTGATATTTTGTTCAAAGGGATTTCACGGTACAAGACAATTGGATCGGAAGCTAAGACATCAACTCCCATTTTTTGAATATCTTTTAGTGTAATCTCCAAGTGTAAAAGACCCAGACCGGATAGAAGGTTTTCACCTGTTTGTTCGTTAATTGAAAAAGTTAGGTTCGGGTCACCCTTTGTTGTCAGTTCAAGAATGGATAGTAAGCGGGGCAGTTCTCTTGCATGTTTCGGTTCGATGGCAATAGTGACGACAGGTTCGGTGATGTAGGTTATTTGTTCAAATGGTACCATACCCTCTGGAGGGTGTTGTCCTGTTATCGTATCTCCGGCTTGAACTTTTTCGATACCAATAAGACCGCAAATATTTCCTGCAGTTAATTGGGGAATAACCACTTGTCGTGAACCCATGAAAAGGGTAACGCGTTGAATTTGGTGCAATTCGCTTTCGGGTAGAATTTTAATTTGAGACCCTTTCTTAACGGAACCAGAGAATATGCGTCCGATTGCTATTAACCCATGTTTAGATTCAGTGACAATTTTAGTTACTTCGATGATGAGTGGACCATCAGCACGGCATTCTCGGAGGACTGCACTGGCTGGGGATTCTGGGGGTCCTTTCCAAATGTGTTGGGTTCGATATGGTTGCGCCTGCTTTGGTGAGGGAAGGCAGTCAATTATCATAGCAAGAATAGGGATGTGAATAGGAAGAAGTTCACTAAGAGACTCAAACTGTTTATTTTGGTAATGTGTAATAATGTCTTGAAACCGAATATTGAGCTGTTTCATCTGTGAAACAGTGAAAGCCCATTTGTGGAGAGCTGAGCCAAAGGTCACCGAAGTGGACTCGGCGGATACAGTCCACTTTAATGGTGGTTCGCTTCCTAAGGCAGTTACAATTAGTTGGTTTACATCACGAATTATTTGTGTAAAT
Source organism: Promethearchaeota archaeon (assembly GCA_048938385.1). Lineage (GTDB taxonomy): Archaea > Asgardarchaeota > Hermodarchaeia > Hermodarchaeales > Hermodarchaeaceae > Hermodarchaeum. The sequence continues at coordinate 40,108 of JBHLMG010000001.1, forward strand.
TTTTCTTGAATTTGTGTCGCTGATAGTTTCAATTCGTTGATGAGTCGATCAATTTTGTTAATGAATAAAACTGGTTTTACACGCTCTTTAATAGCTAATCGAATCACGCTTTCTGTTTGAGCCATGACTCCTTCTACTGCGTCCACCACAACAATAGCTCCATCGATCGCGCGCATAGCTCGCGTAACTTTTCCACTAAAATCAACATGACCCGGAGTATCTACTAAGTTGACCACATACCGTTTCCCTTGGAATTCATGGAGGAGTGAAATGTTGGCAGATTTAATCGTAATTGGGGCGGTCGTAAATCTCTACAGAACCGTTTCCCCTCCGCTGTTCCTCTTCAAGGTAATCTAATGCTCTTGCTTGTCCAACGAGGTTGGATGAAAGCATTCCCGCATTAGCAAGGAGGGAGTCAGTGAGCGTCGTTTTGCCATGATCAATGTGTGCAATTATTCCAATGTTACGAATGAGGTCGGGAGTGGTCATTATTGCCTGTAATTCGTTAATTCGCTGATTCTGCGACAAGAGCGAATACTCTCCAACTAGGCTGCGTTTGTTAGGTTTATGGACGGGGTCTTAGTCTTGAACTAATTATTGTTATTTCTGATGCTAAATAGTGTGTCGATGTGATTGGTTGTAATTCACAAGAAATGTTAGACTAGCTCCAACACCGTTTGGTCAAATACTATCATGGTAATTAGAATCACTCCAAGAACCAAGGTTCCTTGTTGGGCGGTTAACGAAAATTCATGAAATCCAAGATCATACCATGCCTCAATGAACCAGATAAGAGAAGCATAACCTGATGTATTGGTGATTGCTGTACACCATGTCGTATTGGTACTAGACTCGACAAATTGAATATCCACATTGGTTAGTGGTTGGTAATCTAGCGTAGTAAGTTGTAAAAAATATTCTGTGGTTGTCTGGCGAAGGACTTGGATAGTAGAGTCTAGAATAAATCGTATTTCGTGGGTGTTAGTGATGAAAAGCTCTGTCTCACCATCTTTGAATTCTGGTCCGCCCTGAAAGACCATTTTAAACTGGAAGTCTTGGTCTCCCACATTCTGGGCTTGCCATAAGAAATGTGCGATTCCATTCGAATCTAAGGCTGTTTGTGCAAGAAGATTCCACATGGATTGATTGTAAAGGTAGATGGAACAGATTTTGCCCTGAATCGCGATAAGGGATTCCTTATCCTTTGCTGATAATGTGAATTCAATGATATCTCCAATGGCTGCTTCCGAACAATTAGATTCAATACTTAAAAGGGCCTCTCGGGTGAATACCTGAATAGATATTGACATTGTTGTAAAGTTGTGATGGGGAACAGTGGCTTTGATGGTGAGAGTGTAGTTCCCTGGTGTGTTAGGAGCGAATATTTCAGCGGAAAAATGATTAGGGCTATCATAATTCATTGGTGTTGTTGCATTGTCTAAGGTGCATGACAAATTAGCTTCTTGGAGGGAATGGTTAGTTGTCTGGCAATAGATAAGTGCTGAAACTTGGATAGAACAATTATTGGTTAAGGGATAGTACGCTTGGACAATAGTCGTGTTGAGCGTAGAAGTTAAGGTCAGGCTTGAATTCAAGATATCGAAGGAGAAAAAGTGCATCGCAGAACTGTAATCTCCGGTTGAGAGGGCGGTGATGTTACAATCAAAGGTGCCGGTTCCACTTTGTGAGGTATCGATTTCTTGCGCGAAAGTTGAAGTTTGAGAGGTATTAAGATCCCATGTTTGAATTATCTGAGTCTCTTGCGAGATAGCGATCCTGAGAGGATGCAATGGTACTAGAATTGACGCGTTATGGGAATTTTGCAATAAACCTTGGAGTTGAATGAGATCGTGGAAAGTAATCACTGCAGGTAAAGGTGATGTGCTTATGACCAAATCTCCTCGAAACACTGAAAATTGAAGTTCAGCAGTGTCAATCATCGTCCCGGAGGAGTCTTGAACCCATCCTTGAACTTGTACGACTCCAATTTGCCCTGTTGAATTGGGTTCCCAATCGGTGGGGGTTATCTCAAACGAAACGGTTTTGTTCACGCTGAGTCCGAGATCTGTAAATTGGTACATCTGTATAGGGAGGGGATTTCCTTGCACGATGAGGCTAACGCTTATTGACCCTGCACCCAGCGGATCTGAGGACTCGTAGTACATATCGTAAACAAGGGTCACGAATAGAGGTTCTCCGATTTGATAGGACGGCTGATCTATGTTTACTGCCACGATTTGAACGAAGCACTCTTGGGTTAGCACAGTATTTATGAATGGGCTAGTTAGCGGAATAATGAGGATGGAAAGCAGGGAGATTATCAAGAAGTGACGATTCATTCTGTTGATTTACCTTGAATGAGAAATTAAAACCCCTCAATTAATTGTCATCTTCTGAGGCATCCAATTAGCCTTTTTGACGCATTGTTATTGTCATTCCCGAACTAACCTGCCCAAACACTTCTTCATAGTCACTAAGAGTGAAGTGTCCTATAGGACTAACCTTGCTATACGGCGTCATTTTTTCAAAAAATAAACAAACCGCATCGCCTTGAGGCCAGTAGGCAATATCCCCTTCTTTGCACAACGAAACAGCCTTCTCTAATCCCATCCGAATTCCAATTTCAAAATAAAACTCCTTCTTCCAAAGGCGTATTCGACTTTGGATGGGCATAACTGAGAGCATTCGCTCAACTAAGCGTGGAGAAAGTACGCTTCGAAGTTCTCCCTCAATCACTAGATTCTCAGAAATAACGAATTCTACAGGAGTACGAGTTGTGAATTCCGTTTTTTCCACAGCAGCTCCCTGCCTAGCCTGTAGCCTTGGAGTACAATCGGAATTTCCCTTCAGAAGCAACTTGGCGAATTAATCCCTTTGATTCAAGTTCAGTTAATACAGCCTTAGCAATGCTTACGCGCACACCATATTTCTGGGCAATAGCGCTCGGTGTTATAACACGCATCGTGGGTATTTCTTTTTCCATCTCTTGCTTTTGTTCTTCACTAATGATGAGTTCACGCCGAATTGCCTCATGACGACTGGTCTTCGCTTCATCTTGGGGGGACGAATCCCGCGTAGACTGTTTTGATATTGGCTTGCTTTTCTTAGGCATAATACCACAATCTCCTGAAAAAGTGGACTTGTATTTAAAGGATTTTCTAAGCAACTGGTGTCAAAAGTTGCTGATCTGTTATCACTCGACTTCGGTATTCTGTTAGAACCTCTTCTAGTTCCTGCTTATTCGAAACTACATGAATCCTCATTTCAGAGGCAATCCGAGAGACCGTGTCTTCTAGAACGCGAATTTGTATAGGATTGGTGATTAAAAAGCCAATGTCACTATGTTCCTCGCTCTTAAGCCCTGTTACCATTCGCTCTACTAGCCAACTTATCTGTTGTTCCAAATTTTGCGAAATAATGAAAAACAGAAACTTACCAACTTGGGCATCAAACCTCATTGGAACTCCATCAATCAAGATTTGAGCGTCTTTTACACAGGGCAATCCAAGAGTCGATGATAACTGAGCTAGAAGGGTTTTCCAAGTCACAGGGTTCGTTCCCTCTTCAAATTGGATGAATTCGGGTTGAGCTATGATGGTTTCTTGACTCAATTGAACTGATTTAATTTGGTTGAAAATGAGTTTGGCTGTTGATGAAAAATCTAAGGCTTTCTGTGTGAAAATAACGGGATTACGAGAAAGGATATCTCCAAAGAACTGGATCGCCTTACCCGCTGGAATTTTAACAATGTGTTTTGGTTTAATGGAAGAGAGAATGGAGTTAATTGGTTCATTAGAAACCACAACCAACGAATCAAAAACTGTAAAATTACTTTCTTCCCGTCTTAATGAAAGAATAACTCTAAGTTGTTGAGAATTAGATTTATGAGCAAAAATCTTACCTACGCTAATCTCATTCGATGGGCCTATACCCGTGAATACCCTCCGCTCCTTTGTAACATCGCTTTGGATAAACACACCATTTTTTATGCCAACACTTACTCGAGTTATGCTCCCTGTCATTCCCAGGGAAAAGTGGGTCATCAGCTCGTCGCCTTTCAAGATGTGGACCATTCGAGGGTTCAGGAGCGTTGTTAAGTTGGTTGAAACGCTCTCTACAAGCTCTTGTATACGAGTGAGAAAGGATTCCTTATCCAGTTTGATGAAAAAGTTCACAAAACATTCCTCCTGTGACACCCATTCAAAACTACAAATTGTGGAGATTGGTATGATTTTGAGAAGAATGGTTAGGGTACGCATTGCAGTTTTGGTTTCGATGATACTTGGTGTTAATCTAAAAGCAAAAAACACAGCATTGCGACTTTTCGGGGACTGGAATGCAAGAAGCCCCTCTTCAAAGACCGTTGGGTTGGTCAAATCAAAGAGTTCACTTTTAACCTCAATTAGTATTGCTCTTACAAGGAAAGCTGATGAGACTATCGAAACTCCTAGCAGGACTAGGTTGCCCCAAGCAGGGTACAATCCCAATATCAGGAGAAAGAGAAGGAGAACAAGACCGATGCTCAAGTAACTCAGGCCAAGTGAAATAATTTGTTGGTACCTTTTTACGACTGCTACCCTCATCTTTCTCTAACAAATTCTTGTTAAAACGGGCTAAAAACTCGTACAAAACACGAACCTGACACTACTTCCAAATTATCACGATATGAGTAAAATTTAAGACACCTTAGGGCTTTGCCGCTGCTGAAGATCGCTCAAGGTGCTTGAATCGATGCCGGTCTTTAGAACTGATTTGTATGTTACACTCAAGGTGTCTGATTTTGATTTAGCTCAATCGAGTGATTTGCTCTTTCAAATCTTAAGTAATGTGTCCGATCTTCGAAATGTGAAGATGACAAAAGTACGACACGATAAAGAAGAACAAGGAAAAATTAAGATTGAAGAATGGTTTGAAATAACCGGTTCAATAAATGTTCCCGAAGGCGGCAAATCATTTTGGGCGATCTCAAAAGAGAGCTCAATAAAAGAACCTTATAACTTCTTTATCCGCATCGATAGAAACATTGAGGCTGAAGACTATGAGACTGCCCAGAACCGAGCCCATGATTGGGTTTTAGCCGTATTTATCAAGCCCTTAGAAGCAAAACTCAATTTTGAGGAAAAGCACCTATCGGCTCCAGACAAACTGAGTAAAATCGCTCAAAAGTTGGGGTGAAACTTGTTGACTTTTGAAATAATCGACACAGAGATTCTCATTGTAGGTGCCGGAGGGGCCGGTTGCCGTGCTGCGATTGCTGCTTCAGAATCGAATCTAGATATAACCATTATCACAAAGGACATTCTTGGTAAAGCTCATACTGTGATGGCAGAGGGAGGAATCAATGCAGCATTAGCTAACCTCGATCCAGATGACACTTGTGAGATACATGCAGGAGATACTTGTAGAGCTGGAGCCTTTCTTAATAACCAGAATCTAGTTCAAATTCTCGCCGATGAAGCTCTTCCACGCGTTTTAGATCTTGAAAACTTTGGGGCTTTGTTCTCACGCACGCCAGATGGATTGATAATGCAACGCCCATTTGGTCACCAGACCTATCGACGAACATGCTACGCTGGTGATCGGACCGGTCATGAAGTTATTGCCACTTTAACTGATGAACTTCGTCGACGAGATGTTCACATTATAGACGAGATCTTTGCGACTTCACTTCTTCGCAACTCCAATCGTGTATCAGGAGTTTCAGTAATTGACATTCGGACAGGAAAATTCAAAATTTTCCGCGCTCCTGCAGTCGTCATGGCAGCAGGCGGGGCAGGGCGTATTTATGATGTAACGACTAACGCGCAAGCAGATGTCGGTAGTGGTTATGCAATGGCATACAAAGCAGGCGTTAAACTGATTGATATGGAACAGTTTCAATTCCATCCAACCGGTGCAGCAATCCCGCCTGCGGCTCGAGGACGCCTAGTAACAGAAGGAGTACGCGGTGAAGGTGGGATTCTTCTCAATAAGAACGGAGAACGGTTCATGAAACAATATAATCCCCGTTCGATGGAGCTTGCGGGTCGTGACGAAGTTGCTCGATCAATAGCCACTGAAATTCGTGAAGGTCGAGGAACAGTTAACGACGCCGTGTATCTAGATATTTCATTTTTACCTGCCAAAATTATCGAAGAACGGCTACCAACCATGCTAGAAGATTTCTTGGATATTGGGGTAGATATTCGAAAGGAACCAATGGAGGTCACTCCAACAGCCCACCATGTGATGGGAGGAATCAAAATTGACACTTCCGCCGCTACTACCCTCCCCGGGTTCTTTGCTGCAGGTGAAGTAGCAGGGGGAGTTCATGGAGGGAACAGACTAGGAGGAAACGCACTGGCGGCAGGTCAAGTATTTGGAAAAATCGCTGGGGATTCTGCCGCGCTATATGCTAAATCTACCTCGACACCTAAACTTAATCGAGACGAAATCAACAACGAATATTCTAGGATAACAGCTCCGCTAAAAAGAGAAGCCGGTCTTAGCCCTTCAGCTGAAATAAAACGACTACAAAGCGCTATGTGGGATAAAGCAGGGCTATTCAGAAATGAACAAGACCTAAATGACGTCTTGCTTTTCATCAAGCAACAGCAACAACAGGTCATTGACCAGTTGGTCGTTCAGAACAAAGCCATGCGGTATAACACAGAATGGATTAGTGCACTAGAATTGCAGGATATGGGGCTTGTTGCAGAGATGATTGTTCGTGCGGCTCTCTTACGCAAGGAATCGAGAGGCGCTCACTTTCGAACAGATTATCCCAATCTTGACAATGAGAACTGGTTCTCGAACATCGTGATATTTCAGCAAAAGGGAACGATGGTGCTCAAAAACGAAGCCGTTGTTGTCACGAAATGGAATCCCCCATGGACTAGAAAATAGCGTTTGAGGCGTATTTCATGGCGAAAGGAAAAACAGTGAGGTATAAAATTCTAAGACATAATCCCGACATCGATGATGAACCGATTTTCGTCACCTATGATGTTCCCTATTCTGACCGCCAAGGCGTCCTTGATGCTTTACACCACATTTTTCGGGATTTAGATTCAACCTTAGCCTATAGGTGGAATTGTCGTACTGGGCAATGTGGGTCATGCGCTATTAGTATTAATGGGGTTCCAGGACTTGCGTGCCGAACTGTAGTAGATCCAACAAAGGAGTACATTCTAGAGCCTTTACCCAATTTTCCTGTTATTCGTGATTTGGTCGTCGATCTCGGACCTGGGTTTAAGCGTCTTGAAAAACTTCGTCCATATCTTGAGAGAACCTCTGCACCTGATCGTCCCGAAAAGCTAACACGGGAGGAGGTTTCAGCCGCCATGGAGTTACGCTCTTGCATAGAATGTTTCTCATGCTATGCTGCTTGTCCCGCGGTTGCCTCTGCCAAGCAAGAATATCCTGGGCCAATCGCCATGAGGGAGCTAGCTAGTTTTGAATTCGATCCGCGTGATCAAGGTGATCGTGTACAATTAGCAGTTAGCAGCGGGTTGTATGATTGTACTAGCTGTGGAATATGTAAAGAGGTCTGTGTTCCAAAACATATTGACACTCGGCGTACTGCTGTTGAAGGGTTGCGAGCTCTTGCTGTTGACCGCAAAATGGGACCCTTGGAAGGGCATCTAGGCTTTATCAAACAGATTGAAGATACGGGGTATGCTGTCGATGTTAAAACTACCCCACTTACTGATCAATTACCCGATGTTATAGATGTGGAAAACCCGATCGATGAAGTCTTATTCTTTCCGGGTTGTCTAATCAATCTCCGGATTCAACAAGTGGGAATGAATGTTATCGAAGTATTGAAGAAAAATAAGGTTCGTGTGCATATACCCAAAGATTTCGTTTGCTGTACTAGTGTGGCTTTTAGAACAGGGGCCCGAACAGTTGCTTATGATATGGTTTTACGGAACACAGATTATTTTCGAAAATTAGGCGTCAATAAGGTTGTTGGTTTATGCCCTGGTTGCATGTCGACCATCAAGCAAGATTGGCCAGTGGTCTTACATGAAAAAGATAGTCCTCCGTACGACTTTGAACCCTTTGATATCAATGAGTACTTAATTGGAGTGGTAGGGGTTGAACGAATTAATCAAAAGGAGCTCAAGCCACTTCCAATCCGAGTTGTATACCATGATCCCTGCCATTTGAATCGCCATCAAGGAATTAGCGAAGAGCCTCGAAAGCTCATCCAAATGATACCAGGTCTCGAGTTCATAGATATCAAAGACAGCGATCGGTGTTGTGGCGCGGGTGGTGGTGTTCGAGCTGGTCGGCGAGAACTTTCAGAAGATATTGCTGGAATAAAATTTGAACTACTTAGCGAGGTAAATCCTGATGTAATAGCAACATCGTGCTCTTTTTGTTACATTCAGCTCCTTGATGCAGTAAAGAAGGCTGGTTCACAAATCAAAGTAATGAATATCACAGATTTACTGGCAATGTCATATCGTGGTGAGGCTCTCAAATAAGTGATTTGATTACACCCCGGCAGTTTTGTAAACAGTTTTTCTATTCTTTTCCACCTGTTCTCTAATTTGTTCGAAGAGATTTTCACCAGTCGCATCAATTGCGACGATCAAAGGTCCGAACCGTTCAACTTCCATAATCCAAAGAGCTTCTGGCATTCCGAGATCCAACCAAGCTACATCTCGGATACGCCGAACAGCCTTGGCTGCCAAGACAGCTGCACCTCCGGTGAAGGCACCATAAATCGCTCCGATCTTCCTCATTGCTGCAGCTGTTTTTGCCCCCATTCCTCCCTTACCAATAATAACTCGAACTTGAAATGCCTCAATAAACTTGTCTTCAAACATTTCCATGCGAGTACTTGTTGTCGGACCCGCTGCTACTAATTCCCATTCTCCATCATGTTTCCTTACAATTGGTCCACAATGAAACAGGGCTAAACCATCGGGTTGAATTGGCAATGGTTTGTTTAATTCATACCATTCGAGGGCCCGTTCGTGTGCTTCATCACGAGCCGTAAAGATGGTTCCAGAGATGTAAACGATATCATTAACACGAAGCTTTCGAATTGTCTTTTCTGAGATAGGAGTAGTCAACTCGTATGTTGCCATTTTACTTCACCTTATGTGAGGTGTATTCCACCTTTCCTTCTTTGCTAATAGTTGCTGAAGCACGTCTGGCTGCCCAACACTGCACAGCTAAACCAACAGGGAACGAAGCAGGATGCCGCATAGCTATATCAATGTGCACATCTAACACTGTAGTGTCTCCACCAAGTCCCATTGGACCGATTCCCGTTCTATTAAGACCCTGCCTGAGATCTTCTTCAATTTTAGCCACTTTAGGATCAGAGTGGCGTTGACCTACTGGTCTTAGTAATTGCTCTTTTGCTATCTTCAAGCTAATGTCTGCGCCTCCTCCAATACCAATCCCAATAATAGTCGGTGGACACGGCTTGGCTCCTGCTTCAATCATTGAATCAATTACGAATTGTTTCATACCATTCAATCCCTGACCCGGGGTAAGCATTCCTAATTTGCAGACATTCTCTGAACCACCCCCCTTTGGTAAAGCTGTGACATGTAGATCAGAACCATCAGTGATCTTCCAATTTATCCAGGGAATATTGAGACCGGTGTTATCACCAGGATTCTTATGTAAAATTGGATTTACTGTATTTGGGCGAAGCGGAATCTTCTGAGTTGCTTTTCGAACGGCATTAGTAAGGATTTGTGGAATCTCGTTTAATAATGGAAATTTAGTACCTACGGTAACATAGAAAATTTGTATTCCTGTATCTTGGCACATGGGGATCGAACGCTGACGCGCAAGTTCGATGTTTTCAAGAATGGCCTGTAATTGATTCTTTGCCGTAAGGTTTCGTTCATTTTTCAGCGCCTCTTCGAGTCCTTTAGATACATCTCGGGGTAAATCAGTAACAGCTAAACGCAAGAGGTTAACAATAACCTCTTCCAAGTCGTTAGCATTCATTCAGATCATCTCCTACCAGAGATAATCACATTGACCCGCTCATCTACCTATCGTTTTGGGTTGTGCAAGTTGGGACCCCAAGAGGATTTTGCGTAAAAGCTCTTGTAAGAGATTAACTGTGCGTATGCCTTGCGTGGCAACCGTTTCAAATATTTCCGACGACCCATTCAGACCAAGGGCATTGATAAAGTCAACACGGCTAAGTAAAGGAAGAATATCGCGCTTATTTAATGCGAAAACAACAGGTATATCCGAACTAAGACGCGATCCAAAATAACCTTGAAGTTCTTTCCAACATCGTTGGTTCTCCCCAATTAACTTCGGGTTGGAATCGGCGACAAACACAATGCCATCTGTTCCAGTTAGAACCGTTGAACGCGTCTCAGCATAGTAGTCTTGACCTGTCGCTGACCAAATGTGAATTTGCAGAATCCACTCCCCCTGAGTGAGTTCTATTGGACCATAATCAAAAAAAAGTGTTCGACCTGTTGTTGTTTCTATCGACTCAAGCCGTGAGAGAATATTTAGGTGACGAAAAAGAGAGCGAATACTTTCAGTTTTTCCACTCATTGCAGGGCCATAATAGACAATTTTGGTCTGAATAATCCGTTGACTCCAATCAATTAACAAGATCTCAGTCCTCCGACTGTTTTCAAATTGACCAAAATCCTTCTAGTCGATCACCAACTGATTGACCGGTTCCATCTTGCACTGAGTTTTCAAAATCTTCGCCCCATTCAGATTTAATGAACTCCATGAGCCGCTCAATTGAGGCTCCTTTGTAATCAATGGCTTGTTGAAGCATCTTATTCGAGATTGTAGATTTTACTCCGACTCCTTGAAGCAAACGAAGCCGCATTAAAATTATTAAAACCCGCCAAGCGGCCTCCACAAAACCCTGAATGTGCTCTCGGTAAAGGCTTTGACGAACTCGTTCTTCTTCATTATTGAGATCAATCAAACTACTTTCTAATCTTTTACTTACCTTACCTTGTGCTGCTCTGCGTAGTATTCGAGTGATTCGTTCCATTTTCATTCTGGTTTCTGATGTCACCTTTTCTAGTAATTTTTCTTCAAAGCCAACCTTGGATACAGACTTATATCCACCATTTGATTCGAGTTTGAGCCCCCCTTCCCTGTGTCGTAAAATTATTGGTGAGAATGAGTTATTACTAATATTACTGTGAACCTGATCAAAATAACTCGAATCTGTTACTATGATCCATCCTTGAAAATTGGATATCTCATTACTTACAAGATTCATGGAGGATGACGGAGATCGATAAATCATACGCTCTCCGTTATAATCACTTTTCTCGTGCTCTACCATTCTCGTGTGTTCAGAATTAGAAATGAAATCAGATCCAAACACTACTTCTCGTCTGTGTGGCACTAATTTGACTAAGGCTTCTGCTATCATATCGGCTGATTCGGGAGAATCACTAGAAATAATCACGGGATAACGATCTAAAATAGAACGTAGCACGATTGCAAGATTTTTGCGATTTAATGTATTCAATTCGCCATCAAGGAAGATATTCATCGTGCTATCGCCTCTAAAAATCCGTTTACATCCAATGTCGGGCGTTGAGCCGTAGGTGCCTTTTGTAACACGGATTCAATTTCAGATATGAAGTTTGGAATCACAAGTCGAAGTAATCCCAGGCGCATTGAATCCTTTTTTATCAATGTGCTAAAGAGCCCACCGGCAAGTCGGTAAATGAAATGTTGTTGGTTACCACAATCACAAAGTACCTGAAGAATTCTCGTTCGCTTAACAAGTTGGGCGACCTTCCGAGAAGTATCAAAAAGAGTATAGGTTAATGTTGAGTTTCTAATTCGGACGCCTTCGTTGTATCGCTGCGTTGGAATCAAATAACCACCTTCAAGGCATACTTCACCAGTTTCTGCTGATGGTAATGCCTGAAGAAAATCCATAACTATCTCAGTAATTTGCTGAGCTGTACTTTCGGTGATTGAAAGGTTCACAGTGCTTGGTGTCCAAGTTCGCTGTGGCCCTTCGCGCACATTAAACGCGTTATATATCTGTGCCTTTTCTCTGTTCTCAAATGCTCGTAAAGGTGGAATAAAGTGTTCGTTCCATAGCGACTCATCGAGATGCCTTATAGTGCGTTCAAGCTGTAGAAGTAGTGCTCCAAGATTACTTTGACTTTGTGTAGTTACAGTAATGAAATAGTTACTTGCCCGTGGAAGCGTTGCAAGTAAGAACTTGCTTCTTTCTCCCTCAATAAGAACATAGGATAAATCATCATGCAGCCGTTGGGCAACAGATAGAATCGCAGCCGCTGACGATGATAACCCAAATATCTCGTTTTCTGAAAGCCAGACGCCGCTACTTGTGATGGGATATCCATCTCGTTGTGCTAAAACAGAGTTTTCTACTCCAGGAACAGCTTTGATGCTTTGGAGATGTAAATTACACTGGTCTAGCATTTTATGTGACACTATTAGCAAGCTCCATAATTTGGAGAAGCTTTGCGTATAAAAACCAGCAAAAGTGATCAGATTCGTGAAAGAGGTGCGGGGGGTGGGATTCGAACCCACGAAGGTCTACACCACAGGAGCCTCAGTCCTGCCCCTTTAGTCAGATTTCATAACTGAAATCCTTAGACCATGCTCGGGTACCCCCGCAGCATCAGTAAGCATCCCGTTTTCTCCTCACTTTTTAACTTTGTCGGCGAGATGCCTCATTTCCTTGAGAAGGGGAATCAATCATCGTGTTTGTCAGTGTACTTGTATAAACCCAATCCTTCATGTTATGAAGGCTCAATAGATCATTTGGCGCCAATAAACCCCGAATTCCATTCGATGGAATGTGCAGCTTTTTTACTTGGCTCTAGCAGCTCAAAAAACGCGATTCTCAGTTGAAATGGTTTTTTTGGTGGGTAATACTCGTTTTTTTTCAAAGGTTTTGAGTTTCGAGCTTTAATAAAGCTTGGTTTCCTCCGTGGTGGATTCACTTTGACTGAATATATTCTATGGGTAATACGCAGATAATACCAGCATCTTTTCAGAGCATTACCCAGGTATGTATCTGATTGAAATGAAGCTGATCACAGTTAATCTACCCGAAGCTTATGTTAACGGCATTGAAAAACTGATCGTCGAAAAACTCTACCCCAATCGAAGTGAGGCCATTCGAATTGCAGTGAGAGATCTTCTGAAGAAAGAACTTTGGGAGAGCAATTCTCCACAAATGAAAGCTAGGTGAAACGCAATGGGAGCGGGTTTATCAAAAATTGTACAGGATGCCGCTAGACGCCCTACACCTACTCCAACTCGGTTTTCGAAAACTGGAGCTAGAATAATGGTTGCTGGTGTCGGGGGTGGTGGAAATAACACCATAAACCGACTCGTTCAGATTGGTATCCAAGGGGCTGAATGTATCGCAGTTAACACTGACCAACAGCATCTTGATCATGTTGACGCTCACCAGAAACTGCTAATAGGAAAAACAATAACTAGAGGTTTAGGAACGGGTGGGTTTCCTGAATTAGGTGCAGCAGCAGCTGAAGAATCTCGGCAAGATCTAATTAATCTCCTTCGTGGAGTTGATTTGCTATTTATTGCAGCAGGATTAGGGGGTGGAACAGGAACCGGTGCCGCACCTGTAATTGCTGAAATTGCTAAACAAAATGGCGCTATTGTTGTCTGCACAGTCACTACGCCTTTCACCATTGAAGGCGCCCGTATCGATAAAGCTCATAGAGGGCTCCAAAGGTTGCGTCGATATGCGGACACCGTTATAGTAATTGATAACAACAAACTTCTTGAAATTGCACGAGACCTTCCAATAGATGAGGCGTTTAGTGTTGCTGATGAAATTCTTGCAAGTATGGTAAAAGGGGTTACTGAGACCATTAGCCTACCGAGCCTCATTAACCTTGATTTTGCGGATGTAAGAAGCGTCTTAGCGGGTGGTGGTGTAGCTCTAGTCGGTCTTGGAGAAGCTGCCCCTTCGGAAAACAAAAATTACGACCGTATTTCCGAAGCTGTGAAGAACGCCCTTCATTCACCATTACTTGGAGATCTAAGCGTTAAAGGAGCAACAGGAGCGTTGATACATGTCATTGGTGGACCTGATCTTAGTCTTGAAGAGGCAACTCGAGTTGCAGATGTTGTCACACGCCAAATGCGCCATGACGCTAGAATAATTTGGGGTGCCCGTATCCTTCCTGATTTTGCTGGGTATGTGCGTGTTTTGTTAATCGTAACCGGACTAGAGGGTAATTCAGCCGTACTACCTGGGTTCAGGGGCAACATCGAGATATTCGACGATGTCGATTGGGGCGCTCTTCAATTGTATCGGATTGATGCCCCAGAAGATAGTATAGGATCAACAAGCGAAATCCTTTCAGGAATAGCGCATACCTTCGAAGGAACAACATCTACTCCTCTGGTTCCTGATCAACCCGGGGAAATCCGCGAACACACACCCGCTTCACAATCACATGTTCCCACAGCATTTCCAATGGCTTCGAGCTTCATAGAAAATGAACCCTTGCAAGGGCTAGGGTTGAAAAAAATCGAATCCACCTCGAGCGCTAGTTCATAGTAACCACAAACGGTGAACTATCAACCCATCCAACCAAAAAACGCCTGTCGCAACTGGTCCAATTGAATAAGGATTGACTGAAAAAGTCCCTGTGACCAACCTATCACATCGAGAATAATTGTAATGAGTATTGCGATGGTCAGAATTGCTAGACCAAGTAAAAGTCCTTCCTCAACTAGGGGTGATCCTCGTCTATTTCGAATGAAATCAATAAGTATCTGAAATAGCCGCATTCTCAAGTCCTGTAAACTACTTTTCGCTTCACTATTTAAGCTCCACAATTAAATGAATGCAAAGAGAAGTTGGCTAGTAAGAATGTAAGTGCAGCCAAAGGCCATAACATACAAGAACACTGTCCGCATAGATCCTTCAACGGTTTGGTTAAGTCGATATCCAGTAACAATGACGGTTAGGAATAACGCAGTGAGAACTGAAAACGAAAAGGGCGTTTGGATCCCAGGGTCAGGATAGTTGAACCCTCCAGCAATGAACGCTAATGATAACATTGGAGCTAAAGCGGTAATCATACCCAAAACTATCGATGAAACAAGAGCGAGAGCCAATACTTTCACTTTCTGACTCGAAATAAGGCTCTTCCGCACTTTAGTCATTGCATTGTTTTTGCGAACTTGTTTAATTACTTGTAACATTCTTTCGCCTCCAACCTTCGATCCTTTTTCAAGAAAACGACCCAACAGCTCAACTAATCGAGAATATTTCGTATAGGAATATGTAGAACACAAATCTCCCCAGGCTTTTCGAAACGATTTCGTACCTTCTAGAATTCCTCTAATAGCTCGTCTAATGAAATCTGGCGTTTGGTCGCCAAAATACTCTGCAGTGCGAACTAAGGCAAACTCAGGACTAGCCCCAGAAGTTAATTCGTAGGAAAAATGAGCGATGAAATCCACAAATTGATCAAATCCATTATTTTGTCCCAATCCTTCATTCCCCCAATAGAATGAGCTCATTCGAAAATAGCATCTTTTGCATTATCTTTGAGAGTCCAAACTGAAAAACAGGTAAGATTAAGATAAGAGGGTGTTCTGCTAAACCGCGAATAGCGACACCTAAGAGAATAATTACTGGTAAGAACACCAGCAGTCCCGAATATACCATCATGCGGCTTTCCCATTGCATCGTAAGCCCTTCGTAATGTCTTTGAAGATTCTCATGGGCATCTAGAATCACAGTGTCCAAGCTATCATTAGAGGCTTCAACCAATTGTACAAAAGCTAATAATCCCCTTCGAAGAGTAATTGAAGGCTGACTGTAGGCGAAGTTCATGAGAAGCTGTTCGGGCGCAACTCCTTGATTTAAGGACGAAATCATTTTTAAAAACGCAGTTGAAATTTGATCATATTCGCCTCTTGATACATATTGAATTGATTCAAACACTGATCCTGTCGCAAGAAAAATCGTAGCTAGCTCTTCTAAAACATATGGCGTGTGTTTTGCAATCTGAGTTAATATTCGATTGTATTCTGATGATATAGAATTAGTAAGAAGTAAACCGCTCATTGAGGCGATTGTGACCCCCAAAATCATAGCACTAATTGAGTTGACAAGGAAATTCAACAAAAGGGTTGTTAAGCCAAAAATTGTGACGCTAAAGAATAGAACCCCTCCTAAGATGTGCTCGGGTTGAACAGTGTCATGGTACAGGAAGTTTACTGCTTTCTTAAATTCTAAGGAGACGAAATGTTTACCTACAAGCCGTGAACCTGGAACGCCTTTTCCAATTTTAGCTAGTAATGGTATGTAACCCAACAGTCTCACTCCTACTTACAGGTTTTTTTCGTTGAGATTGAGAAGATAACTCGTTTTGGGGGAACAGGCTTGCATGGGCGGTATCAAATGTAGATACAATCACGCTGGGGTTCAATTGTTTACTTGAGACAAGACGATGGAGAGTCTTCTCATAAGTCTGATAGAGTCTAAGAATTACCATTTCTGATATCGATTGGAACTGACAGGATCGGGTAATCAGGGGGGTTATGACATCGCGTTCTTTATGTTCTAGTTGTTTGGAAGCTTTGTTCCATTCAAACAGCGTTCTCAGCGTTGTCTCTCCTTCTGCAAAAGACACTTCACTTATCTGAGCGACTCGACGAATAATTTGCCCTCGAAAATTCTCCTTGACCATATGAATCAGTAATCCAAGACCTTGAAAGCAAACCTCAGGGATGTTGTGATGAATGCGCCATCGTAATAAAAGCTCAGCATTCGAATTAGCATGACATGTTTGGATACCTTTTATTCCCGCACTTAGAGCATGGAACATTGCTGAACTGTGTTCAGCGGTTTGGAGTTCACCCAGGAAAACCCAATCAGGTGATCGATGTAATAATCGAATAATTTCATTTGATTTTGTTAATCGACTATTCTCAGTAGAGTCGAAAGGATCAACCTTGAAGATTACTTTATGTCTTCCTTCTTCATTCACAGTTACGCTTTCTAATGCATCCTCAATGGCAATTCTTCGCCAACTAGGTGGGGCTACCAAATTAATTGCATTCGCCATGGTTGTTTTTCCAGTGGCAGGTTCACCACAAATTGTGATGTTGATACGAAGCGACATGCAGAGGATTAGAAAGGCTGCAGCTTGTAAAGAAATGGTCCCATTAATTATGAGTTCAGGCAAAGTTAGTGTTCGCATTCGAATCTTCCGAATATTCAAATGAGAACCACCATGAGCTAAAGGAGGAATATCGATTGCAGCCCTTACATGAAATAGGCTCGTTTTCAATTCAGTTTTTAAAGAAGGGGTTTTTTCATCCAGAGGCTTCCGGCTTTCAAGGCGTAGTCGAGTTATAATGTGGGATAACTCCGAATGCGAAGGGGCTAGATTACTTTTACAGCGCCCCCATCGAGCATGATCAAGATAATAAGCACTCTCAGGGCTATCCAGATACACTTCTTGAACTTCATCGTCAAGTAAAAGTGGCATTGTTTTTGTGAAATTAAGGCTTTGAGCCGTAGCATAAATTGCAAACTTGGCTCGGTCTTCTTCGTTTAATTCCGCAAAATGAGTAGCAATATAATGCTGAAAATCAGCGATCTTCGAATGGATGACTTCATCTAAGGTTTGAAGTCTAAAATCAGAAGAATCAACCAAGTTTTGTTTAGAATGAAGCTGCTGGAGTATTCGCGGGGATAAAACATCGTTAAGCGATAATACAACGCGATAATATTTCTCAAGGGGGGCATGAGCAAAATCTATTATCTCAACCTTAAATGGACCCACTTCATAGGAGCTTAGAGTGTGATGAGGCGTCTCTACACTATGAAGGGCTAGCTCTGCCTTTGAAGCTCGTCGTATTTTCAATAGGTTCTCAAAAAGACGAATATTCTGTGTTGGGGTACCGCTCTGGGCGTTTTTTAACTTGGATATTAATGTGGTCTTTTCGAGTGCTGCTAAGAACTCATGAATAAGGTGTTTATTGCTTGATCGAGATGCGTTTTTCACCGTATTATATGCTGCTAAGGGCGTTGAGTATAACTGTTGTTTAATGGCAGGAAATTGCTTGCTAACTTCGTGTATCCGGTTCTCGAATTGGGATAAAAACGAAGAGTAGTCTTTGAGCATCTCCATAGAGCTGGCTGGGATTGTTACTACCTGATGCCTTGTCATAAAGCGGCAAGGAAGAGACTCAGTAGTAAAAGGCATTATTTGGAGGAATTGATGAAGGCAATGAGAGTCTACTGACAAGTCCCCTTTGGTTGTCTTATCATAAGGACAAAGATCACAGCTAAAAGTCAAGCTTCTCGAATTGAGACTATCCTCTTCAAGTTGGAATGGACAAACCATACTCGCCGTTCAGCTAGTTCAGAAATTGGTATTTAAAGGAAGAAAAATCTCGAAAAATAGGACTTTATATTCTGCATAGTTAGAGTTGAATATGGGACCAAGTTGAATCAGAGCCTCGAGAAAATTATCATTATCGGATTGAACCTCACACTTCTCGTTACAATTGGAGTTCCACTACTGTTTGCAACTACTCAGGTAATTTCTGAAACAGAACACACAGTAGCCTTCCAAAACTTCGTCCAAGAGGTTGATGAAACCATTCTGCTTGCAGACCAGGGACAATCAGTTATAGTGAAACAAGTTTTCGTTCCTGTGAATGTATCGATCTTAACTGAAAACACTCAACTCATTTTCAAAATATATCTTGGTTCCTGGCAAATGGCAGCACGAACCTATCGATGTCCCCTTCAGTTGTCAAGCCCCACCCAGAGCGGTCTTCACTGGTTGACAGTTAACGCAACTAGTTCATCGATTTCTATTTCCTTTCAACCAATATAGGGTGGACCAATGATCGTATTCCCACTTCTCAAAATCTTACTCTGTTCTTGGATAATTCTGCTAATTATTCAATCAATTAGTCACAATATTCTTACACTCACTTTGATCTCAGGAGTGATTGTTACCTCCATACCAATAGCACTAGGGTTTGCCTGGATTAGCGGACCTATTGTGTTTCAAACGGTGTTTCTTTTCACGCTATTTGTAATTGCTGTGATACTAATTCATTTAATACAGCTAGGGCTGGGGTAGCATTTGAAAAAGGTGTTTTTTTAGTAATTTCGCGTAATGATCGCGAACACTGTACTCTGCTGCGTTCGTAGCTTTTGAAATCAGGCGTTGAGTGAGAATTGGCCGGCGCTTAGCTATTTTTGCCATGAGAAGGTCAGAGCTGTACACGACTGCGACGGCAAAGATGAATGGGTTCCTGCCGCCGCGTGTTTGGGCATCGATTTTACTAAACAACTGGTTAGCATACTTCAACAAGCGTGATTGATACTCTTCAATGGACAACCCTGCTCGACGAAGCCGTTGCCGTATCGTGGGGTGAAGAACAGTCTGTGACACTATCCGTTGCAGATAATCTTCGCTCTTCCGCTTGACAGGGGCTAGTGGGAGCTTCTTCTTTACTGAAAGCGCTTGACGAATTATTGAACGGCTAGTGACTCGGTGACCGAGCTTTTGAAACGCATCTGCAATTTCTTGGAGCGTAATAGGGGCGTTCCCTTTTGACTCACGGACTGCTAGCATTAATCCGTATGCCATCAGGGTCAGATGGCTCGTGATATCGTGATTTTCAAGGTTCCTATCCATTTTCTGATAATAGTAGGCTGCTCTATCCTTAATACTATCAGGTAAGGAAAGTAGTTCCGCCACTCGACTTAAGGAGCGCAAGGCTCGATAGGTCGTCTCGCGCTTTGCGATCCGTAGACGAAGATTATAGTCGAATTTTAGCCTTCGAAACAACCGTTGGCCTCGTGGGGTTAATGGCCTCCCCGTCTTATCGTGGAAAAAACGGCTGGCTTGGTAATCAATGAAACTCCCCAAACCACCAACCATCACAGCTCTTTGTCCTAGCGCAACATAGGATTTAGCCTGTGAGGATGAACTTTCCTCCTTATACATCTGGTATGGTGAACTCACTACTTGGCGTTCAAGGACTAAACCACAAGTAGCACACACATACTCACCATTTGTGAGAATTGCCTTTCCGGGGCATTCGGTGCAGCATAGATTCTCCATCTTCCTATCACTTCAGGCGGCTCTACTTCCTGAAGCGAAACCGCTCTTAACCTGACTTTTGGCACAACAGCGTCTGCCCTAGCATACGCTCTGTACGCAACAGCGGACCTCTACCTATCCTGTAACTGACAACAAGTCCATTGAGAGACACGATGCTGAAACTATTAACAAAGTATAAAAACGGATGAACAATCACTACACCAAGCAGAAATTAGGAGGAAAATCGTATGGCACAAAGCACCGGGGCTCGGTACTTCTTCAAAGAACTAGCCTCTTTAATCGGCGCTACCGTCCTTGTAAGTACTAATACCGGAAAGACTCTCACAGGTAAGATGAGAGGCTACGATCCCACTACATTAAGTGTTGTCTTGTCTGATGCACAGGATAACAAGGGAACCATATATCATCGAATTGTTGTTACTGGACATACAATTTTAGAATTGGTTAAAACGGAAGATCCGTTTGACTTGAAAGGGTTAGCCGAGCAATTAGAAACCCTTTTTCCGCCTGGTGAAGTTCGATTTCTTGAGGATGCACGCGTTATCGTGGTCTTAAATAAAGTTCGAGTTACTGAACAAGGAGTAGAAGGAACAGGACCCCTCGCAGATCGAATACGGAAAGTGTACGCCCGTTTTGTCGAAGAACAAAAGGAGAAGAGCGAGGAAACGTCCTCTTGAACACCTTATCTTTGCTATGATCGAGATTCTGCATAAAGACTTGCTTGCGCGTATAGCTAGATTTCAAACCAAGACAAGCACAATTGAAACGCCTGCGTTCGTTCCGGTAGTTCATCCTATTAAGGAATTAATTTCACCCCGAAGGATGCATGATGAATTTAACTGCAAAATTATCATCACGAATGCATATCTACTTTCAAAAGCTGGAAAAGAAGAACCGATTCATGCATTGCTAGATTATCCAGGCACTATCATGACTGACTCCGGTGCTTATCAGCTTCTTATTTACGGGGGGGTTGATACAACACCAACTCAGATTATCGAATACCAAGAGAAAATTGAATCTGATATAGCTGTTATCTTAGATGTTCCTACAGGAGGTTATGCTTCATACTCTAAGGCTCAAGATACGGTCAATGAAACCTTACGAAGGGCCAAAGAATCAGTTTCACACCGGACAAAATCTGATATCTTATGGGTAGGACCAATACAGGGTGGAATTTACCCCGATTTAGTTGAGAATGCAGCCCAAGAAATTACCAAACTAGATTTTCCTCTTGTCGCCATAGGAAGCCCAACGCAGCTAATGGAACAGTACCATTTTGATAAACTCATTGATCTCATAATGGCTGCAAAAAGTAACATACCTACGAACAAACCAGTACATCTTTTTGGAGCAGGTCATCCACTCATCTTCCCATTGATTGTCGCTTTAGGATGTGATCTATTCGATTCTGCTGCTTACGCGTTATTCGCTCAACATGATCGAATACTTTCTCCAGAAGGCACCTATCGGTTGCAGGATCTTCGTGAACAATTCTGTTTCTGCCCCGTTTGTAGAAAATACACAATTCGTGAAGTTAAACAACTTCCCAAGCAGGAACGCATTCAAGCCCTTGCTGAACATAATTTGTGGGTCTGCCAACACGAAATCAATCGAGTCAAACAAGCCATTCGTGAAGGCCGACTTTGGCGGCTTATTGAAATTCGTCTAAATAGTCATCCAGCGTTAATTGATGCCATGCACACGATGGTAAAATATCATCAAAACATTGAGCGCTCTTCTCCGATAACTAAAAAACGCGCAATTTTCATAACTAGTCGTTGGTCCCTCTTTCAACCTGAAATAGTGCGACATACGCTTCGTATGCGTTCTTATACGCCACCTCCATCAAAACACGACGCGTTATTACTATTTTCGGCTCCACAGACACGTCCTCATCACACGGCCAAAGAATTTGAACGGTTTGTTAAACTATTTCATGAAAGCTCTCAAAGAAAACAACGCCATTTTGACATAATCTTCATCTCGCCCTTTTTCGGGTTAGTTCCATATGAACTAAGTACTATCTATCCGCTCGCTCAAAACGAACTCCCCCAGGAAGCGATAACAGAAAATCAAATTCTAGTAATTAGAGAGCTGGAGCAATATATTAAACGAAATCAACAATACAATCGACTTTTTGGGATTTTTGAATCAACGGACTACTGGCAGAAGTTTACCCGCCTCTGTGAGCAATTACTAAAAAAATCAAAGAAACCTATTTCGTTGTTCCATACAGACTTCTCAACTCAAAGCCTGAAACAACTAATTACCAAACTGAGTGAATAAGCTAGCAATATGCACTTCACCAGCGACACTATCAGAAATGGTGCCGCGTCGGGGATTTTCATCTGCAGGGTAAACCCCCAAAGAATTTGAACCCCGGTCCTAAGGTCGAGAGCCTCAGATGATTGACCTGGCTACACTAACGCGGCTTTGAGGAATGTGTCCAAGCATCGGTTTTTTAAACTTTCTACCATGCCTCTTTATAAGCACCTATTCGGTTTCAAACCTACAAAAGCCTAATAGGCTACAAAAAGAATCACGACCGAATTCAAAATTTACTATACACTGGAGGATAATACGGTGGGTAAAGTCAGAACCGTCCTTGTAAAACGGCTAGCACGAGAGTTAGTAGAGAGATACGCAGATAGTTTTTCAAAGGAATTTGATCATAACAAGGAGCTTGTTGACGAGCTCCTTACAAATACCACGAAACGACTTCGGAACCGAATCGCTGGTTACATCACGCGTCTAATGGTTCTTCGTGAGCATGAAGATGTAATTATTACATAGTCATTTTTGACCAAGACATGAATCGTGGGTGCGATCAGATTCGAAACGAACCTCTGGAGCCTACCTTGATGGGTATCACTATCAAAACTCCAAAGCTAGAAATGGAAATAAGACTCGTTTCGATTGATTCTCTATACATACACGAAGAAACAATCCCTGATGCGCTCGAACAGCTTAAGCAAGAATTAGGCGCTGAACAAGTTCTTCGGCATCCAATGATTGTGGATTCAAAAACCCTTGTTGTTCTTGATGGGATGCATCGGGTTGCTGCATTAAGAGACCTGGGGTGTAGGTTGGCTCCGGTTTGCCTTGTTGATTATCAAAACGCATCCATTCAACTATTCGCTTGGTACCGTGAATTTGAAGGCAAGTGTCCGCTCCCTGTGTTCGCCAATTCTTTATCAGAGCAACTCTCTTTGGAGTTGCGTAAAACTTCTACAGATGATGCAATTGCACTTGTGAATTCTAGAAGTGCTATCGCGGCTCTAGCCTTGGGTAATCAAGCGTTTTTACTCACAATGTCAAAATACAAACCAATTAAAGAAGTCTATGACCAAATATCTAGGATCGAATCATTCGCTAAACAATCAGGTTATCAGATTCATTATAGCACTAAATTGGATGCACTCAAGAACATTCGTAACAAAATCCGAACTGGTCTAATAGTCCCTGCCCTCTCCAAGGAAGAAGTGATTGAGTGCGCATTAAATCAAGAGCTATTCACACAAAAAGCTACACGCCATGTTGTACCAGCACGACCCCTGTTCGTAAATGTCCCGCTTCCGTGGCTAAAATCCATTGACATTAACAAAGCAAATCAGAAGCTGGTAGATTATCTGAATAAAAAGCAGATAGTAGAACAAGATCCAGGAATTATCATCAACGGAAGGCGATACGAAGAGCGCGCCTACATATTCACAGACCCTTAAACGAAATCAGTTCGCCCCGTTGGTCGTACCTCGGTTTTAGTAAAAAAGGACCACAACCCAAAGCTCTGAATTGTCACCCCAAACTTGAAAATTAACAAGCTTATGTACCATTTCATAACGAAATTTTTGATTGCTGATGTCCTCATCCACAATGCAAGAGCATATCTCAATTCTAATACATGGATTGAATAATCGCGGTATCGATTTCGTCGTATCTGATGCGGCACTAGGCTGCTCATTAACTGAGGTATACATTACCCAAGCTCAAGAGCTAATCCTGTTTCCGCAAAACAGAATCGATACCCCAACTCTTCAATTGATATTAGAGGTTCGGACGCCTCTCAAGGTTCGGTTGACATTCTTTTCTCATGATGTGCCAAGCTTCAAGGCTAATCTAACGCGCGCAATTTCTGCAGTCCAAGACAATGGCTTAGAAATTCCCAATATTGAAAATACAATTTTTGTCCACGAATTAACTGAGCACAACATCTATCGGCTACTTGATTCGTTGGAAAATTACGCCACGCTCAGGACCAATGACACCTCGCGTCCTCCTCTTCAGTCAGCATTACCCTCCCAAAGGGAAAGTGTTGCCCACTCTCCGGCGGCATTAGAAAATTTCCATCTGCACCTCCGAAGGGCAATCAAAACCTATTGGACGGAACGCTACTTCGCAAGATACCTCAATACGCCAATAGAAAATATGAAAAAAATCGCTTCAAGATTAGGTATTCAACAAGAAACTTGTGGTCAGGAAACGCTATATTTTTTTGAGAGGGCTAAAGCCTTGAGAACCTATTTTTCTCACATCATCAAGGGCATCTTGGCTGAACTCAATCTTCAATATCGCGAAACATTAACTCAGGGATTCTATGTCCTTGATCTCAAATTAGGGATCTACTTTTTCGATGGAGAAATAGACCAATTGCGAATTTTGGCAGGGGAGTACAAAAACAACCACGAATTAATTATCGTCGTCCCCGAAGCACTACGAAGAAAGATTGGCCAAATCCAAGAACGCTTCTTCCAAGTTTTACCGCTAAATCAGGATAAAATAAAGACTCTGCTCATTCGGACTATTCAACAACGAATTCAATACCTTCCTGCCCATTCCTCAGGTATTAAATAACTTGAATGAAGTGTTCTATCAAGAAAGCAAACACTGACATAAAGTTTAAATCCAATCTTCCGGAAGCCTTAACGCCCTGTAGGGACTTGCCATGATTGAAGTAATTTGGCTCCAAGAAATCAGCGACCTTCGTGCTCCAATAGCACTCGTTGGTATGCCAGGGATTGCCAGTGTAGGAAAACTTGCTATCGAAGTGTTAATTCGAAGCCTAAATGCTAAACCTTTGGTGCAAGTGCTCTCTGACGACTTTCCCCCGCATGTAATGATCGATGAACAAGGAATGATGAAAATACCTGAATGCCAAATTTTCCTACATCGATCAAAAAACTTGAAACATGACATTCTCATGGTTTCAGGAGATTTCCAGCCCTCAACCTCTCAGGGAATATATGAATTTTCAAATCGTATAGCCGAGACTTTCCAGAAATTAAAAGTATCCAAAGTTGTAGCAACAGGGGCTTATGTTCCAGGAGAGTATCCTGAAACACCTAAGGTTTTTGTTTCTTCAACGGGCCCTGAATTCCAAGATTTCTTCACTGAGTTAGATTATGTTGTTCCAATGTCAGATGGAGTAATTAACGGCGCAAACGGGGTGATACCTGCTTGGGCTTATCTAAAATATGGAATTGAGGGAGTCTGTCTACTAGCCGAGACTATTCCATTATTAAGATTAGATCCACGCGCATCAAAGTTAATCGTTGAGGTTCTAAATAACCGGTTCAAGATACAGGCAGATGTTTCAGAGCTAGAACAAAAAATTGATGAAATGAAGGGAATTTTCGAACAGGTTAGAGATCATCTACTTCAACAGAGAGTACAACAAGAACCTCGGGATGAATCGGAAAGCGCCAGTTACATAGGATAGCTCCAACCACCTTGTGTTTTGAGGGTAGTTTATGGTCTTGCAATCTAAGCCCGCAAAAATACTACTCGCAGTAGTAGGAATTACAATTATACTGATTATTATTGATCTCTTACTCTTTCAATGGGAAAACACAACGGCACTCCTTCAGGGAATTCTAACCGCGTTTTCAGTCAACCCAATGTTGAGTTATGGTGTAGTCATTTTTGTGGGTGGGCTCGGATTTGTTATCGCTAGTTCTCTTTTCTATCGTCGAAGACGCTTTAAGAGTAGTCTACGACATGAATTAGCTGAAGCCGAACGAATTACACTTCTTGATTTAGCTCAACAATTAGAAGTAACGCCAGCGAGAATTGAAGTTGAACTGAATCGCATGGCAAGTTCAAAAGTGACGAAGTTTCCTGGGTTATTTATGATTTCACAAGGAAAACATGTCTACCTCGGTCAAAAACTACTAGATCGAATTGTTGATTCTTACAACGATGGTGAATCACGAGGTGATATCGCAAGCGCAAACCAGATCAGTCGCGTTGAATTAGACAAAGCGATTGCTCAACTCGTTGATTCTGGGCTAATAGAAGAGCGGGAAGAAAAAATCACAAGGAAAGTTCGTCCAAGTTATCGTCGCGGAAGTAGGTGAATAAGCCGTCCCAGAAGGTGGCAGTATGGGTAAATGGGATTCTGCTAGTCGGCCCCAAACCAAGGAGAAGATACAGTACCATATCGGATTACAACCTGGTGACATCGCGTCTACAGTTTTGTTACCTGGTGATCCAGCTCGTGCGAAGCTGATTTCTGAGTTATGGCATTCAGCTACGCATATGGCGAGTAAGCGGGGGTATATTACCTACACGGGACTATACGAAAAAATACCCATTTCAACCACTTCCACCGGAATCGGATGCCCCGCTGCTGCAATAGCAATTGAAGAACTCGCTTCAATTGGGGCGAAAACCTTCATTCGCGTTGGTAGTTCTGGTGCACTCCTAAAAGAAATTAGGTGTGGAGACCTAGTAATTTCTACAGGTGCTGTTCGTTACGATGGAACAAGCCATCAATATGTTACCCAACGATATCCTGCTATTGCGCACTACCAAGTGGTGCTAGCTCTGATTGAAGCCGCTGAAAATTTGGGATATCGCTATCATGTCGGTGTAACATGTAGCACTGATAGTTTTTACACTGGGCAAGGCCGTCCTGGTTATAACGGTTTTAAGCAATCCTTCATGGACACCATTATCCCTGATTTACAAGCTGCTCAGGTTTTGAACTTTGAAATGGAATGTGCTACCATTTTCACTCTCTCATCCTTGTTCGGGTTACGAAGCGGAGCGGTATGTGCAGTATTCGCTAATCGTGTAACAAACGAATTTTCTACCCTAGGTGAAAAAGAAGCCAGCAAAACGGCCTGCGAAGCCGCAAAGATTCTTGCTGAATGGGACGAACAGAAAAAAACAGCTAAAAAGCACTACTGGTCTCCAGGTCTAGCTTTAAAATAAAATGGTAGCCCGGCGCGGATTCGAACCGCGGTCCCGGGGTGACTTCGCTGTTTAACAGTGAACAGCACCAAAGCCCCGGATGAATAGTCACGAGTTCCTATGTGGGTAACCCGTTTGACCACTTCATTACCTCAGTAGCGAGGCAACTACACTACCGGGCTACGCGATATCTGACTCGAACTTTTTTCGTTAGTACTTCTTGAGTCTTTCGGCGTGTTTATTTTGATAAATCTTCACGTAAGCTAAGAAGGATGCGATCCATTCTAGATACAGCCCTGTCTCGCCGTTTTTCGATGTCTTTACTTAGCTTCTGATATGCCGCAGCGGTGATCCGTTTTTGGCGATATCTTTGTTCGAGGGCGTGGAGGGCTTCAATTGCACTAACACGCTCCGCCTCGAGAATTTCGAGTTGTCGACAATTAGATTCGTACTTTCCTCCCGCATCAATTAGGGCTTGTGTTCGTGTAGATAGCTCAGTGTTAAGCGTACGAAGCTTGCGTTCGAAATTCTTCTTCTCCTTACGATAACGAGGCTTCGAGATTTTTCCTTGAAGCATAGACTGTTCGAGGCGTTCAGTTTGTAAGAGTATAGCAATTTTTTCGCCGTATAATGAACAAAATTCTCCCAATACTGCCGTATCAATTTCAGCAAGAGGGCTAATAATGTCCTCTTCTTCTCGGAAAATTGGAGTCCGTCGAAAAGCAGCATAAGCTAGACACATTATTCCAATGACGAGAAAGAGGAGGGTTGGCCTCGCAAGAACTGGCTGGATTGGGTATACATAATAGAAGGCGATTTCAGCTTGGTGTAAAGATGTAACATTCGAATTATGAAAACGAACTAGATACTGTCCAGTTGGTGAGATAGTTACTTGGGAATCGGTGGGAATTCCTTGAAGCCAACTGCCAATTGGAAGATGGAATTCGGTAACCTGATTTTGAATAAACCACGGATCTCCAGAAAATAGATTGAAATGGAAAAATAAACCAGTCTGTAAAACTTGTTGGTGATAATCCAGCGGAATTCGGTACTCGACAAAAAACTGGTACACATCGCCTTCTTGAAGATGGTATTGCAGTCCGACTCTAAGCGTTCCTGGATGGGTTGCATTAGTGGGGGTTGCAATCTGGCTGGTGAGATTAGACACGCTATCAAAGACCCTTAGAAATTCACTCCCTGGGGGAAGGGTTACTGAGATATCTGTCCACCGGCGATTGGGAGTTGAGGAGAAAAGAGGATTAGGACTATCAACCCGAAATGTATGGACTTCATGAGCGAAGATATAGCCCCACCCATCTAGAGATAAAACGCGCTTCAATTCTAAATAAGTGATTACGGGTAAAAAGGAACTACTGGCATGATTAAGAATTACGGTCCGTTCCTCAAAGTAATAGGGGTGAATGTTGGTCCCTGTCCATAAATCCTGTGTAGGCGAAGTAACAGCACGATGGTGAGTAAAGGTAGTCGAGAAGCTTTTGATGAAATATGGACTAGTTGGGAAGGGAGAGAAGGTCACACTGGCAGTGAGTGTATCTTGGACTGTTAATCCTGCCAAAGCCATCGATGCAACGAAAGAAACATTATGGTCGGGCATTAAAGGTTCTGGTAGAAAGATTCGCCAACCAGTACAATTTGGACCAATTAACGGTACTCTCTGAAAGAATAGGCTATTCTCATCTACGGTTTCAACATGGAATTCTTTGACGCTCTCTATCGCAGAAAGGGGATAAGCTACCAACAGATGGAAAGCTGGGCTTGTAGTAGGATTGAACACTGTAATTGTATCTGTGATAATGAGCATTCCATACTGCTGAAGATCTGCATTGCGTTGAAAATCTGTGATTACCAGTTGTGATTGATCCGCAGATGCCGTTGGAACAACTGCATAAATCACTGGTAAACAGATCAACATGAGTAAGAGTAGGACCCGAGCCTTCACGAAGACACACACCGTTTCCGGGTTTCGTGATGTCGATTCTTTTCGCGTATTTAAGCGTTCTCTTAATTACAATACACGAAGCAATAATCTTCAACCCCAGCTCTCTCATGCTTAAAGAGTAAATAAATAATCTAAGGCATGCACTGTTATTGCTACTCTAATGGGATTTTCCAAGAATCCGGCACCGTTGCGTATACCTGAGCGGGCACACCATAGACAATAGTTTTTGGAGGTACATCCTTTGTAACGACGGCTCCTGCCCCCACAACGGATTCAGCTCCAATTTCTACAGATGGTAGGATCACTGCACCTGCACCAATGCTGGCTCCCTTTCGAATAATGGGACCATGTAATTCATATGGCGCCCTCATGGCGTATTTGTCATTGGTTAAAATGCAATGAGGCCCTAGGAAGACATTATCCTCAATGTGCGTACGCCAAGGGATGTATACGTTTGTTTGGATTGATACCTTTGATCCAATCACCGAGTTTCCATCAATAGTAGCACTTGTTCCTATCATCGAGTCATTTCCGATTTTAACCTGCTCGCGTATCAATACATTATGACCAATACGAACATTATCTCCCAGTACTATACCGGCGTATAATACCGATCCTGGTCGGACAATGCACTGGTTACCGATTTCAGTCTTTTCCGTATTCTGCCAAGGAACATCAATCTCCCCGCTTTGAAACTGAAAAATCTGCTGTTGATTAGGAAAACCCACAATCACTCTTTCACCAATAAAGACCTGATTCCCTATCTTCGCTGGTCCCTGAATTTTACAACTAGCACCAAAAAAACAACGAGTCCCCGTTTGCACCCTACCGCGCAACACGGCAAAGGCTTCAACAACACATCCTTCACCGAGACGAACTTCATCTTCAATTACAGAATTCTGTTGACTCTCTGATTCCCCCACCAACTAGAACTCCTCCTCTAAGTAAATTATTTTTTTACTTTGCGCGCTGACTAACGCTGCTTCTGCGATTTTTAATGCCTCTAACCCATCACGACCTGAAGTGAGGGGTTCTTGTTGCTGGGCAACGCTCTGAATGAAATGAGTAAGCTCATGTTTAAGGGGTTCATCCCATGAAGCCGTGGACTTTTGTATCCATTGATTTGTGCCCAGGGAAACCTCTTGGGATATATAATCCAAGGACAAAACCCCTCGGGATCCTGTGATGTTCAAGCCTCTGAGTTTGTGCGGGGTCAACCAATTGCACTCTATGAAAAATGTAGGCTTGTCATCAAAACGGATGACCAGGTTTGCATGGTCTTCATACTTATGATAAAGGCTCCCTGCTATGGCATATACTGAAGTCGCTTCCTGTTTTACCATGTATCTTGCAATATCAATATCATGGATTGCTAAATCCTTGATGATGCCAATGTCTGCTACCCGCTCTGGTACGAAGGGTCCCAGTCTGCGTGCAGAACCCAACACCAGTTCTCCAATATTTCCCTCATCAATGACCTCTACAGCCGTTTGCACAGATGGATTGAAGCGTTCCACAAAACCCACCATAAGAATGCTCTTAGCGGATTTCGCAGCGTCAATGATACGATGGGCTTGTTGAACCGTATCCGTCATCGGTTTTTCAACGAGTATGTGTTTACCGGCTTCGATGGCTTGTAACGCAATATCTGCATGAGTGACAGTAGGTGTACAAATTGTAATGGCATCGACATCTTCGAGACGCAACAAATCGTCGACATCTGAAAAGTGCTGTGTGTTAAACCTTTTTGCAAGGGTCCTTGCTCGGTCGTTGTCACGATCAACTATAGCAATCAGGTTTGCTTTGTCTAATTCAGAGAAAACTCTAGCATGGTTTTTACCCCATGCTCCAACTCCGACAACACCTACCCCAACGGGCTTCAATGGATTCACCACGCCTACAGAACCTGTTAGACCTTTAAAACTTACCGTCATTTCGTTTAAACCAGTTTATTCGAAACGATAATTTAGGAGAATGCTCAAACACTGAGTGATCACCATGAATCTAAACGAACCCGCAGAAAAGCTCAGACAACTTGGTCTCACTGAGTACGAGAGTCAGGCGTACTTAGTACTTGTCGAAGGGTCGCAAATGAGTGCTGAGAAAATCGCGCGAAAAGCTAACATTCCAATACCGCGGGTATATGGTGTTCTTGATAATCTAAGGGATCTAGGGTTAATAGTGATAATTGAGGGTAGACCAAAGAAATTTGAAATCATCAGTCCTGAGGAAGGGTTGCAGAATCTCCTCAAAATTCGTAAGAAATCTGCTGAAGAAGCGTTAAATCAGCTAGAAGCTACAAGCGTGGAAGTAAAAGAGGTTCTTTCACCCATTTTCTGGCGTGAGCGGTTACGAATACGACCAGAAGACCTCCTTGAGCCTTTGGAGAATTTAGCGTTGACTGAGAAACAAACGAAACTTTTGATTAACGAAGCGAAAACCTCTATTGATATCTTTACGGACATTTTCAATTGGTTCGATGCTGTCGAAGCTAATCTCGTCAAGGCAAAAAAACGCGGCGTCAAAATTCGCATCCTCATGAACATGGAACATGCTGAAACCAGATCTACGGTCGAAAAACTTCAACCGATGGGTATCAGTGTCCGACAGCCTACAGATCTACGATTTCCTGTCCGTGGAACCCTCATCGATGGATCTAAAGTAATTTTTCTGATTTGGGCCTCACCGAATACAAAAAGAGATCATCCACGCTATGTCTACCGACCAAGCTATTCAGCCAACGAAGGCATTGTAGCGATATTCAAACAAAGCTTTGAATATAGGTGGCAAAAGGCACGAACTAAGTCCTAGCTATTTGTCTAACTGGCATTAGCCATTTGGTATCGGAAATACAACCTTGTCGAATAATGCCAGAGTGTTAACCATCCAAAGACGAATAGAATACCAGCGATCGGCCAAAGATCGCTCTGCACGATTACAATCAGGAAGTCCAATAACCAGAATCCTAGCATGCCAATACCCCAAACAACGATCATAATTGAAATTAAACCAGCGAGTCGTATTCCAAGATGATCTACATTTCGAAGGGCTACAAATACTCCCAAGATGAGACAGATAGGTACAATGAGAATCCACACATTAGCTGGCCAGTTGAGTAAAAATCCAGTATCGAATGGAATCAGAAATAAGGTTAGGATGGCGAGTATGCTGCTTGCTAGAGTAAGGAGGGCTAACGAAAGAATTATTCGTGGCTCGGACATCGGTCCACGTCCTAGTACCAAGCGAGTCAAAGTAAGGGGGGCATCCGCATCCCGAGAAGCCGCTAATTTTCCGTCGTCCTGAAAAATAGTTGGTCGACTTCGCATTTGTCGTCGTTCTAACAATCCACCAATACTTACCAAACTATAAAACGCATTCATAATTGCAGGAAGAAGTGCGACAATCGCTAAAATTTCAACTCGCCCTAATATAGCGATAGCCCCAACTGCTGCCCCAATTGTCAATGATCCTGAATCTCCGGCAAAGGTTCGAGCAGGATACCGATTATAATACAAGTACGCGAGAAGAGCACCAAGCATTACACCGGACAGTAATACCCCCAGCTCTGCTCCAGGAATTCCGACAAAGAGCATTAACAAAGACACTACAAATATCGCTACGAACATGAAAATAGCAGTGAAAGGCATTACACCATTAAAAACATCAATCATGTTTATCGCGTTTGCAGGAACCGCAATTGCCAGCGGAATTAACAAGGGATAAATAATCGTTAATCGCGTTCTACCAAGAAAAGGTAAAAACGGACCAGAATTATATGCGGGGATGAGGGGGGGAACCAACCCAAACGCCATAACCGTCCAGCTATAGATGAGAATTGGCAAACAAGCAATCGCGGTTAAAAGCGGTTTCACTTTGGGTCCAAGGGTCTTTAGGTCATCAACAATCCCGATCAAACCTGCTAAGAGGATTACAGACAAAAACACTAAAATTCGGAGGTCGAAAAAACCGCCCCCGATGATTCCAAGGCTGATAAAGAGAATAATACACCCAATAGTCAGCCCAAAGATTATCCCTACTCCGCCCATTTCAGCAACTTCGGGTTTATCCAGCTTGTGCACATCGATGCCTACAATATTACGGCTTCGCATTTTCTTGATCACAAATGGAAGAACAACGAAAGTGACAACGAGGGTTGAGAAAAATCCGATGATCGTTGAAAGAATGATGTGAATCACAATACTGCAGCCTCATAAACTGCTGAAGGATTTAAAGCCAGTCAAAATCCATTGTACCTTATAAAGGCATTCCTCCAGTTGTATGTAGGGGGGAGAAGGTTAAATATTGAATATGAACTTGCTGTGTATCATTGGGAGGATACTGCGTGCCGGAGCTTGAACGACTCGACCAGATTCCAGGAATAGGTCCTCGTCTTGCGCAAAAACTAGTGGAGCTTTTCGGCTCAGAAGACGAGGCTCTTGATATTATTAAAAACGCTCAAGTGGCAACATTAGCGAGTATCCCTGGGGTGGGCAAGAAAAAAGCTCTAGACTTAGTTCAAGAAGCTTATACGATCCGTGAGGGGATCAGCGCCTTTGAAGTGCTTAAAACTGCTGATATCCAAGAAATCTATCACCGTATTTTGGCCATAATTCAATCCTATGCACACAGTGTTTTTGCCAAAGACAAACTCACCCTTTACTACCCTCTCCCTTCTTCTAAAGTTGACGCTATTCAAAAACGGCTAAACTGGTTTCAACAAGCAGCTGAATTGGTGGAAAAAAGTTCAGCGGAGCAATTGCAGAATCTGGGTCACCTTTTAGCAAAAGCGCGACCCCTTAGGAGTGGAATAGCACTCTCGCTAGCAACCTGGAGGGTAATCCTAACAGATAATGATGAGGCACATCATCGCCTAAAAGATTTCAAAGCTGACAAAACATCGAGACTCATTCGTCTAAAACCTGGTGAACGACTCGACGAGTACATCAAATCATACGACTATATCATTGCAGCTCTTGAAATGGGCGGAATTGGTGGAGCAGCAGAGCATGCAGGAAACTTGGAATTAGTAAAGAACGATTTCACTTTAGCTGATGTTTCTCCCGAATCCATTATTTCATTTTATGCAACTAATTACGAAACAATTGTAGCAATCTGTGACGCGGCAGACGCCTTGACACAACTTCCTGAAACTCCTGCTATAAAGCGTTTTACTGAAAGGCTCGACCTCGCAGCCATCAAAGAATTAACCTCCATCGTGGAAAAAATTACAAGTTCGGGGGATATATCACTAGGCGCTGATACTGAGTACGATCGACTTCGATTAGCCACACAAAAATTCGAGACCATTATTAGTGAAACTGAAATTTGGGCCAATGATAACATTCGTGAACAAATCTCAACAAGCCAAGTGGTTCTTGAAGGCGATCAGATAATCAATATTCTAGAGGCTTCAGCACAAGAAGCTATTGGGGCCGAACAACTTCGTCAATATTTACCCCCCCAAGTCTTTGACATTCTAGTTTCAGCGTTACAAAGTTCAGAGGATCACCTTGCAGGATTATTGAAATTAAAACGGGATGAACTTGAATGGGTTGACGGTCTGTTTTCCCAGACTGTAGCATTACCTATCCAAGCTAATCGTCAATATGCAAGTAAATTACAAAATAACTTGCGACGATCTATGCATGCACGAGAGCATCAACTCAAAGTTGAGTATGCCTCAAAACTCATTAACTTTGAAAAAGCTATCAAAGATGCCGTCCAAACACTGCTAGATTTTGATGTTTTTCAAGCGATTGGGCAGTTTGCAAAACACTATCATCTATCTGTTCCTATTATCAAAGTGGATGGTGTTGGGCTATCCTTTCGTGAAGGTCGAAATATCTTCTTATCGCAAATGGAGCGTTCTGGAAAATTAGAAGTCGTTCCCGTCTCGTACTCAATCGGAGGCAACAGCACTGCTTCTGAGCTTACAAAAGGAGAGCGAGTTGTACTGCTCTCAGGAGCCAATAGTGGTGGTAAAAGTTGTTTACTCCAAAACATCGCTCAAATAGCCATTCTCGCACAAATGGGAATGCTGGTTCCAGCAAAACAAGCAGAAGTGGGTATCTTCGATGAGCTTTATTATTACGCCAAAGCAACGGGCATGTTATCTGCAGGCGCATTTGAATCTTCATTGACTAATCTAGCGAATATTGTGCTTAGTGATGCTTCGAAGTTGGCATGCTTTGATGAATGGGAAGCAAGTACAGAACCAGGTGCTGCTGCCAAAGTGGTCGCGGCGGTTCTTGAGCTTTTTTCCGAGAACCCTAACTCCTGCGTTATCTTTGTATCACACCTCGCTGAGGATATCACCAAACTCACTCGTACCCCCATTCGAGTCGACGGTATCGAGGCAACGGGATTAGATTCGCAACTCAATCTAATCGTTACTCGTTCACCCCAATTTGGAAAAATTGCGAAATCAACCCCTGAACTTATCGTAGAAAGGCTTTATCGTTCTTCTCGGGATCGAAAACAAGAAGTCTTTAAGCGTATCTTAGAACTTGTCCGAGGTCAAGAGGTTAGTAATTAAGAGCTTTTACTCGGTTGACTCCATCAAATTTGTTTACCAACGCTACGATTGTTTCTGGCACTAGGGTTTTCCAATCCTCACCAGTAATCATCCTACGGCGAACTTCATTTCCTTGGTACTTGTCTTTTTTATACAAAGAGATGCGTTTTACAGAAATTCCGTGCTTTGAGAATAATTGCTCACTAGTATCTGAACCCGTATAGACCGTTCCAAAGGGTGGAACATAGGATCTAACATGGTCCACCCATTTTGGATAGTTATCGATATCAGGCACTGGGATAATCAGGAATCGAGAACATGGTATCTGCAATTCATCAAGAACGCTTTGCATCATCAGAAGGCGTTCACTAGTGGTGAATGGATTTTTTGGCGTGAAACCCGCTTGCGCGCTTCCGATTACAATGAAGACTTTTTCTTCTTTTCCAAAGACCTCATTCAATGCATGGACATGACCTTTATGAAGTGGTTGGAATCTTCCTAGGAAGAGGCCTGGGTTTTTCATAGTTCACCAGCGTTCTTAAAGGAGAATAGCTGTTTCATTAACTCTTCCATCTGCGTTAATCGGAACTCCCTCAGCCCGTAGAATTCTTGCCTTTTCTATTGTGCCTTCGTCAGTTCCTCCCAGTTTACCTAGCCGTCCATCAGAATGAATTACTCTATGACACGGTACTGCCCAAGGAACAGGGTTGCTTCGCATAACTGAACCAACACCGCGAGGCGATGAGTTGGTTCTTTTTGCCAGGCCTCCATACGAAATAACACTCCCTTTTGGTACTTGCATCAAATGATGGGAAATTTCAATACGGGTCGTGGACCAATGTCGTTGTGAAATCTCTTCAGGAACAAATGGACGACCCTTTCCTTGAATTAACTGAGCAAGCCTTTGAGTTACTATAGCAAGATGAGGAGAGTGCGATGACTCATTTAACTCGGTTTCTCGGTTCAACCGATTTAAAACGGTTTTGAGATTTATGGTGGCTGCTTGGCGTGTTGTGTTTGATGTGCAAGCAACTAATTTATTCTCTTTATCTTCCAAGGCTACTGCTAGCCACCGGTTTGGCTCTACTTTAACTGTGTCCGTGTAAATTATTGTCATCGTGTAAGCACTTTAATTACACTTGTATAAAGCAATTTCAGTGAAGGCAAATGGTAGTCACTATTGATGGTTCCGTACTTGAAGGTGGAGGACAGATCCTTCGATCCGCAATTGCCTTTGCTGGAGTCTTAGGTACAGGAGTGATAGTAACAAAAATCCGGGCAAAACGAACGACTTCTGGACTTCGTCCTCAGCACCTTCATGGTATTTTAGCTATGAAGCAGTTAACTGAAGCTGTCGTAAAAGGTGCACATGTAGGATCAGAACGAGTTGAGTTTATACCTCAAAACCGTCGAGGTGGAAATATTACAGTAGATGTTGGCACAGCTGGAGCGATTACCTTGATTTTACAAGTTGTAATGGTTATCGCACCCTATTGTGACCAACCAGTAGTCGCTAAACTTGTGGGTGGTACAAATGTTGCCTGGAGCCCACCGATTGATTATATGCAGCATGTCTTATTACCGCGTTTACATCAAATGGGTTATTCAGGTACTTTAGAACTTGTGAAGCGTGGTTATTATCCACGCGGGGGTGGTCAGGTGAACGCGGTGTTAAATCCAGTACACCAGCTAACAGGACTCCAGCTTTCCGAAGCTCAAGATAAGCCTACGATTTCTGGAATCTCATACTGCGGGTCACTACCTCGGCATGTAGCTGAAAGACAAGCTCACGCTGCAATTAGCAAGTTATCTCAAACTGGGGTTCTCGTGGAGAATATTGCCATAGAAGAAGTCAAAGACACTCTTTCACCTGGAAGTGGCGTCTCATTATGGACTGAAAATAATAAAAATCGCCTTATAGGTTCTGATGGGTTAGGTCGTCGAGGGCTCAAGGCAGAAAAGGTAGGAGAACAAGTGGCATCGCGCTTTCTTCAGGAACTTACGACAAAGGCTCCTGTCGATTTACATCAAGCAGATATGTTGGTTCCTTACTTGGCTCTCGCGAAAGGGACTTCCTTCATACCTGTTTCTGAACTTACTCTACACACCGTCACTAACATACATGTAGTGGAACAATTCGTTGATGCTAAATTTGAAGTGAAAGGGAAGGTTGGTTCTCCTGCATTAATTACCGTCAGGGGGATTGGTTTAACCGGAGCCGCAGCTTCTCTTGGATCTTCACCGAATCAGTAATAATCTCATGAAAAACAGTTTCAAGGTTCTCACCGGTCAGAGTACTAATAATAGGGATTTTTGCTCTGCTAGTTAACGAGCGTGCTTTTTGTATCTCCTCTTCTGACGCAATATCACTCTTGTTTATCACCGGGATGATTTCAATTCCTTCAAAAGTTTGGACAATTTCTTCAAATAGCGTGACCTGGTTTGAAACCTCAAATCCGCAAGTAAGTGTTGGGTCAATGAGGAACACAATGACATCCGCCAAGTACTGAATTGCGGCTATTGCTCTTCGCTCAATGATATTCCTCTCCTTCATGGGGCGGTCTAAAAGTCCTGGGAGATCCAAAATTTGTCCTTCACCAGAATTCACGGTCAGATGACCCACGCTGATGGTTTTGGTTGTGAATGGGTACTCTGCAATTTCAAGGGTAGCAGATGAAAGTAAGGAAACAAGCGAACTTTTTCCGACATTGGGAAATCCTGCGACGACAATAACAGGCAATTCAAGGTTAACTGAAGGAAATCGTCGATATTCTTTGGCTGCTTGTTGAATAACGATCAAGCGTGATTCGATTCGGTTAATAACAGAAGAAATCCGTCCATACGCAGCGCTTCGGATTCGGCGTGCTTCATCAGGGGTTTGTACGCGCTTTAGCTTTTGGATATTTTCGCGAACTATCTTCCTGATAATACGAACTGCAGATGTTACTGAAGCGAGAGCCTGACGAAGGTTATCAATTGGTACAGTGGTGTCCGCCAAGGTTCGGTAAAATGGGTGAATCTCATCGAAATTCGGGAAGCGCTTTACGACTTCTTGAAGACGATCTGTGAGTATATCTTCAACTTTACTTAATTTTGCTATCTCCTTTGTTCGGACGCGGATATGGGCTGGTTTTTTCGATTTTGGCAAGGTGAGTTTCGATGCACGCGCAAAAGCGATGTCCAATAACTCGCTACTATGAGGGATATACTTCAAATCAGTAAATGGATTCACGGAACGACACAGCTCAAACAAGAAGCAAGTTGAAAAGGTTTAATAACGCTTCCCTACGATAGCTCAGGCAGGTTATCAATAATGAGTGGTCAACAAGATCTAACACCCTTCTTTGGAGCCGCCACGGTCGGTATTACCTTTAGCAACGGTGTTGTTATTGGCGCTGAAAAACGGATTCTTTGGGGGTACACCGTCGTTAGTAAGACAGGGAAAAAAATCTTCTCGGTTACTGATAACATCATCATCGGTAGTGCAGGTGTCAGCGGAGACTACCAAATGCTATCCTCGTTTCTGACTGCTGAATCCAATCTTTTCAAGCTAGAAAATCGTCGACCTATTACTGTAAACGGTGCTGCCCAGTTGTTATCAAACATCCTTTTCAGCAGAAAATACATGCCCTATCTAACTCAAACGCTGATTGGAGGAGTTGATCAAGAGGGGTCTCATCTGTACAGCCTTGACCTCGCGGGTTCTCTAATAAAAGAAGAATACGCAGCCGTTGGAACAGCTACTTCACTTGTCTTGGGAGTACTTGAAGCAAATTACCGTAAGGATCTTTCTAAAAAAGAGGCTATCGAACTGGCTGTAAAAGCTATAAGATCCGCCACTCGTCGAGACGCAATGTCTGGAGACGGTATCGATCTTCTCATAGTAACCCCTGAGGGGATTGAGGCAAAAGAATTTGAACTCAACGAATAAATGCCTCTCATTCATTGGGTTTGGGATAGTAGGACAACTCGACTAACAACATCTTCTTGGGAAATCGTATAACCTGTTTTTTCAGCTAGACTCTGGGCAAAATCCCGAATTGCCTTCATACTGGGCATATTCTCACGGGAAAGGCGATGCATACTACCACCTACATGCATGTAAGCCTTACACTCGATAAAATCTGGATTGGCTTGCTCTAACCACTTTGCATATCCTGGAATTCCTTGCATGTTATGTGGAGAAACAAGCGTCATACGAATAACGGTCGGACAGGAAAAAGTGGAAAGTAAGCTTAAGGATTCTTGTAATCGTTCCCAAGCCTTAGGAATTTTAGGACGACAAAGTTTTTGGTGTATTGATTGTTCCGGTGCTACAAAAGAAATGTAGAGTTGTGTAGGTTCTTCTATTTCCTGTAAGATGTGTGGGTTTGTGCCATTACTTACTAAATAACTCGTCCAGTCTCTTCGATGGCATTCTCGGATAAGTTCTGAAAGGTGTTCATATAAGGTAGGTTCGCCTACTAGACTGATTGCGACATTGCGAGGGTTTCGTGCCTCTTGGTACATCTGAGGATTAACTTTCGGATGACACACAGGATTGTAGCCATCAAGTATTTTACGCTGCTCAATAACTGCGTTGTCTAGAATGGTAGAGGGTTCGTCTGGTATTTCCGGGTCAAGAGCCTTAGGAAACTGATCATCTCCGGGCATTGTCCGCCAACAAAAGAGGCACTCTTGAGTGCATTGTAATGTTGGCGATAGTTGCATGCACTGGTGTGTTTTAATGGTCTTATAGAATGACTGTTTGTAACAGGGCCGTTGCTGAGTCAAGACCTTATGAAGGTGGTAGCATTTTTTTAATACACTATTTCTACCGATGAACCGGTATCGCTGCTTGCGATAAATTTTAGCTAACTCATTAGAGACCACAGCATCATCCATGAATTCAGCCAAAAGCCAATGATTTAAGTATTGTTTATTCACTGCTCCAACACCGAATCAAGTCATTCTAATGGAGCTGAATGGAATGGCCCTCGAAGAAATTACC
This sequence comes from Promethearchaeota archaeon, assembly GCA_048938385.1. Classification (GTDB taxonomy): domain Archaea; phylum Asgardarchaeota; class Hermodarchaeia; order Hermodarchaeales; family Hermodarchaeaceae; genus Hermodarchaeum. The sequence continues at coordinate 80,853 of JBHLMG010000001.1, forward strand.
CAAGCAATTTATTCAAAACTCGCTATCCAAAACGAAGCGAGGGATTTTCTCATTAACGAAATGCATCAAATCCTGAAAGTAACACGAGAAGCAATTTCTGCTATTCATCGGAATGAACTGACCAAGGCCGGCGAGTCTATTAGGAATGTCCAATCCATGCTAAAGGGTGCTCAAACGCATTTGAAGAAACTCGGTCAAATCCCTGTCATTAATTTAATTCATGATGCTGAAGGTGAGGTTGCAGAGGCAGTGTTTTTGCTAGCCTTTCGTCAAAAAAAGCCTCTTCCATCTCCAGAAAAAATCGGTGTAAAAGAAATAGGATATCTCCAAGGGCTTGGAGATTTTGTTGGTGAATTGCGAAGGCATTCACTTGATTCTCTAACTAATGATAACTTGGAAGAAGCGAAGAGGGCTTTTACCCAGATGGAAGAGGTGTATGCTACTTTGAAAACCTTTGATTTTCCTCGCGGACTTACACAGGGAGTGAGAAAGAAAACAGATATTGCACGGGGAATAATCGAAAAAACTCGTGCGGATCTAAGTTCCGCTATTGAAAATCGACGGTTGCTAGCTGGGATAGCTTCCTTACGAAAAGCACTTGGAGAATAGGGGGCCAATTGGTCTGACGAGAAAATTCTCTACAAAGAAAGCTCGTCAAGTTCAACTGCGTTTAGCTCAATGTGTGAACGATACCGATCATTTTCTCAATCCTCCTCGAACCATTTGCGGATTGGATGTGGCTTACCTTCCCTCTGAAGCAATTGGAGCTGCAGTCGTGTTGACTTTCCCGGATCTGCAAGTAATTGAAAAAAGGCTCGTTCGCTGCCAGGTTCCAGTACCCTATATTCCAACCTTTCTCTCCTTTCGTGAATACGCTCCTCTCTCAATGGTTTTCAACACCATTCAACATCAACCTGATCTGTGTTTCGTTGATGCACATGGACAAGCGCATCCTTACAAGCTAGGCGCTGCAAGCCATTTTGGGGTGTTAAAGAATGTTCCAACCATCGGAGTAGCAAAAAAACTCTTATGCGGTGAAGTTCAGAAAAAAACTGCCTTCTTCGACGATATTTATCTTAACAATGAAGTGATTGGAGCAAGGGTAAATACCAAGAAGGGGTGCAACCCAATTTTTGTAAGTGTAGGTCACCGAATCTCTCTTCCTTCTGCTGTCCAAATAACTCTATCCTGTACGACGAAATATCGGCTTCCTGAACCCACGCGGCTGGCACATAACTTAGCTAAAGAAACCCAACAAAAAATAAAAGACGGTGATATTGTTGAATGAACAGCTCTGGTTTACTCTTCTCGCATTAGCTCAACTAGGAGCTGTTGGCAACAGTATCAGAACATCGACCTCTCGACTCGCACGGCTTCTCAAGACCAGTCAACAGACAGCATCCCGAAGGTTATCAACACTCGAAAAACAGGGTTGGATTCACCGAACTTTGAATAATCGGGGACAGCTAATTCGAATCAAACCAAAAGGTGTTGATAAGTTAATTCAGGTTAAGTCTGTTTTAGAGATGGCTATGACGAAGAAACGATCCATAATGCTTCGCGGTCGAATATTTACGGGATTAGGTGAAGGTGCATACTATGTATGTCTGGAAGGGTATCGAAAACAGTTTCGAAAAAAACTAGGATTCGATCCCTATCCTGGGACACTCAATATTCAACTTTTAACAGATTCGGATGTAAATGAGTTTCAATTACTCAAAGCAACAATTGGTATAGAAATTCATGGATTTGAAAGTGGTGGTCGAAGCTTTGGACCGGTTACTTGCTATCCTGCTACTGTTAATGAACAAAAGACAGCGGCTATTCTATTAATCGAACGGACTCACCACCACCCTAATGTGATTGAAATAATAGCACCAAAAAATCTACGGCAGCAACTCGGGGTCTCAGACAATGATATTATTGAGGTGAATGCGGATCTTGCCGATTCGCATATGCCTTCTCGATAATCTTCGTCGTACTATTCAATGGATATTCATTAAATAATCGCTCTAACCGCATTACTCTCGTCTTTAATCCACGACGCTTTACTTCCTCTTGTACCTGTTCTGTCGACATTTGTTGGTTTGGACCTAACAGTAGAATGTCTGGCTTCAACTCTTCAATGATTGATAAAAAGTCAAGTCCTTGTTTCCCAAGAACCGCGTTTTTAACGCCCTTTATGGCTTGAACCATAAAGAGGCGCTGTTGTTCGGGAACAATAACCGCGCGACCCTTTGCATGAACCACATTTTCATCCCGTGCAACAACAACAATAACTTCACCTAACTTTGCAGCTTCCGTAATTAGAAAAACATGTCCTGGGTGGAGAATATCAAAGGTTCCTGCAACCACAATACGCTTCGTCGTCATCCTATATCGCCATGTAACACTTGCCGGTATTAAATACTAGGGCTTGAAACATCTTTAGAAAGGTTTAAAGTCTGTGTTAGAAAAACTGGTCAAACGCGGGCTCGTAGCTTAGCCAGGCAGAGCGTCGGGCTCTTAAGCATTCATTATGGAGACACCCGATTGTCGGGGGTTCGAAAGAACGCAGTTAGCGTCGCCGAAACTCCCCCCGAGCCCGCCATCTCTCCTTCTAGGTGAAGTGCTCATAACCTTTAGGCTCAATTACTCGTTCTTCTCCACTGATTATTAGTCTCTTTTCCTGCTCTTCGACCACTTTCCCTATCGGAATCAACTGACCACCAACGCTTTCAACGCTGTGATGAGCGTTCTTCCATTTCGCTGAGGGAATAGTGACAACCAGTTCAAATTCCTCGCCCCCATAAAGTGCTAAATCAGCTGTGTCCAGATCATTTGCTGCGGCGAATTGGGTACAAATTAAAGGGACAGGAAGCGACTCGATGTAAAAGCCTACTTGACTAGCTGCTGCGAGTTCGTGCAGAGACCATGCCAGTCCATCGCTGCTGTCAATAGCAGCAGAGACCACCCCTTTTTGGGCGAGAATTCGCCCTTCTCGTAATCGAGCATGAGGTCGTAACGCCTTTTCACGAATTTGTGCTAGAAGCTGGCGTGGCTCTTGGAGATCGTGATAAATGGCTTTCAACAATGTTCCTGTGTATCCAAACTCACCAGTAACTGCGATTACATCTCCAAGTGCAGCTCCTTTTCTTCTAACGAGCTGAGTTTTGGGAGCTGTACCAAATGCCGTACAATTGATGACCAACTCTATGCACTGGTTTGTATCCCCACCTAAATAGTAGGTGTCATGTTCTCGACTTACACGGTTGAGTCCACTAACAACAGCTGCAGCAAAATTCGCTTCTGTACTTTCGGGAAACCCTAAGGATGCGACAATGCCTAATGGTAGAACCCCCTTGGCTGCTAGATCACTTAATCCCATAACCCCTGCTTTCCAGGCAATCTCACCTGCTGACATTCCTGGTAATACATCAGTTGAGGCAACGAGCATATCGGTATTTACAACAAGGGCCTGTTTATCTAGAGGAACAGCGACGGCATCCTCCATTCCACTAAGTAATGCTTCATTAAATGGCGTTATTAGTTCTTGAAACCAACGAATTAAACCCCGTTCCCCAAGACCACGAACTGTTTGATCCTTCTTTATCAAATCCAACCCCTTCGATTTCTACTACTGCCTGACTGGTCGAAATATTTTTTGGCTCTCTCATTTATTCTTTTACCACGCCTCGATAGCTCAGTGGTAGAGCGACAGCCTCGTAAACTCTTAGATAAATAGTCGAGTAAGCTGCTGGTCGCGGGTTCAATCCCCGCTCGAGGCTCCATTTCTTTTTGGTCAACTAGGTTGAACTCTTGAATCGACGATTTCTTGGAATTTCAGGCCCCCTGCCTGTTCGAGGAAGGTATCTAAATCCATGATGTGAATTACTGGAGTGATTTCCGTCGCAGTTTTTGTTAACTTGTGAATTGCCCTTTGATTTTGTGTATTATCTGCACCAGGTTTTAGTACTACATTCAATGTGAGAACATCCATTGAATATGGATCCTTAGGATTCGATTTGCTTACAATGATTTGTGTTTCGTGAACATCATTCATAGCTAACAGGGATTCTCGTAACGCTGTCAGGTTTACAGTTGCACCTTTGATTTTTTCTTCGGCGATTCCCATTACTCGCAGTTGAGCACCGATTTCTGACTCGCGTGAAATATTGAAGAAACACGGCATCTCAAGACCACAATGAGGGCACTTGCCTATAGTGACTTTGTCAACATGGTCGCCCATCAGGTAACCTTCGTACATTGTGGCTCGTCCATCTACATGAAAGATTGTGATATAACCTCCCTCTTCAGGGCTTGTAAACTCGTAGCTTCCTGCGTCATCTGTGAATTTCACAAACCTTACTGCAAAGGCAAGAGGTGATAAGTTATGGTATCCACCTTTTTCGGTACATTGACAGGCCACACCAATCTTGGTTTCACTGGCTGCCCAACCACCAATGACGCGTGTCTCTGTCATTCCTACTTCTGCAAAATGCTCTTTGATGTCATCGATTACAGCATCGTAGATTCGTTCGCCTGCTAAGAGGATGATTCCACGCTTTTCTAATTGTGGCTTTTGGATTAGTAATTCGCGACAAAAGATGTTCCGTAAATACCCTGGCATTGCCGCAAATCCTGTTACCTTGAACAACTCTGCTAGCTGAACTAATTTATCAGTAGAAATAGCTCCCCCGGCTGTTGAGCGCACGACGAAATCTGCCATCTGTAATAATCCGCCATCAACGCCAAAAAATCCGAGGTGTGGCGCGCTTGGGAACAGGTTCATGGCACGAAGTTCAAAGCCGTCTTTGACGAACGGATCAATTGCCATCTTGCCAGATTTAGCCATGTTATTTAGCATAAGTTCGTTGTCGTAGTGAGTTAAAAACACGGGGGATGGAAGCCCTGACGCTCGTCCTGATGAAAACCAGAAAAAGCGAGGTGTATATTGATATTTAATATGGTCAAGGAGTTCTTGGGTTGCTCGTTTTTTCCCAATGCGAAGTTTAACTTTTAGTCCTCGATTGAAAACATAGCTTCTTTCTTCATTGTAACCTGCTTCCTTATAGTATCGCAAAATGCTTCCAATAATTGCAGCGGGTTCTCGTTCTCCTCCATCGACTTGTTGTGGATTGAGGACGAACTCCCGAAGATTATCTTTATAATCAGCTTTCTTAACGAGCGGAAGCCCATATTTCGACCAATCTGTGGGTCGTTCGAGTTTGAAGGGATCCACATTGTAGTCTTTGAACAGTCGACGGTAGAAGGGATGATTAGGGTAAACTTGGTATCGAATGAATGCACGAAACTTGCGTTCCTGCATGGCCTCTATGTCTTCGTATTTAGTTGATTTGAGCTCATCAAAGGTTAGAAATCTTTTCATCAGGTAACACCCTGCAACCCTTTCATCGGTTCGTAAACCATTGCAGGGCTAAATTATCCAAAAAGCGTTTCGATAGTTTGAGACTAGCATTCCTTTTACTGTCTTGTTGTGTGGTAAAGCAAATATTACCGAGAGTAAGAAGAAAAGAGCGGAGAATGTCAGTTGACAAGATCGATCAAAGCGACATCTTCGAATGCCCCGGAAGGTAACTTGCGTCGTATTGTCAGGGGCAAAACTCGTTTCTGCAGTTCTAATTCCGCAATCCGGATAGGGTCGTGAAGTTCGGGGTCGATGCGAACAAGAATTGGAGCGCCCATAGAAATCTGAAGGGCACGGGCTCCTACGACTCGGGATTTTTCGTATCGAGTCATTCGTTTAGGACCAATTTCAGGTCCTTTCTTTGGCACATTCTCCGCCTCTTAGAGTTGTTGATTTTTTAGTCTTCGAAGTCTTCGCCGCCAGGTGGGCCACCAGGGCCTCCTGGACCTTCCATGCCCTTCGATGCGATGACATCATCGATCCGAAGTAGCATTTGTGCGACTTCACTTGCTGATTTGATAGCTTGGCGTTTGACGATAAGGGGCTCCCAAACATTTGCCTTTGCTAAATCGGTAACCTTCCCTTTAAGTCCATCAACACCAGCTGTAACCCGACCTTTTTCGTGTTGAGTCTTAAGGTCGGCTAAAATGTCGATGGGATCAAGTCCAGCGTTCTCAGCGAGGGTTTTGGGAATAATCTCCATTGCCTCTGCGAAAGCGAGGACCGCTAGTTGTTCGCGTCCAGGAAGGGTTTCAGCATAGTCTTGTAGTTGTCGCGCTACCTGGATTTCAGGAGCACCTCCACCTGCTACAACTCGTCCATCCTCAACGACATTACGGATAACACAGAGGGCATCGTGTAAGGCTCTTTCTGCCTCGTCAACTGCCAAGTCTGTGCTTCCTCGGAGAAGGATACTAACGGCTTTCGGATTCTTGCAACCTTCGACAAATACCATTTTGTCATCAGCAATTTTCCGTTCTTCGAGGTTCTCAGCCATTCCTAAATCCTTCTTAGTTAAATCATCAAGATTGGATACGAGCTTTCCACCAGTAGCACGGGCGAGTTTTTCCATATCACTTTCTTTTATTCGGCGTACAGCTACAATGCCCTCTTGAGCCATAAAGTGCTGGGCTACATCATCAATGCCTTTCTGGCAAAGAACTACATTTGCTCCGCTCTTTTTGATTTTGTCAACCATATCACGAAGCATCCGTTCCTCTTCGTCAAGGAATGCTTGCATCTGAGATACTTCACGAATGTCGATTTTAGCCGTAAATTCAGTCTTTTCCACCTCAAATGCAGATTGAACAAGCGCGATTTTTGGTTGTTTTACGGCCTTGGACATACCAGGGTGAACAATTTCCTTATCAAGAACGATTCCTTCGATAAACATCGTATCGCGAATCGTTCCGCCTTGCTTCTTTTCGATTTTTACATTATCGATGTCAGATCGATTTTTACCATCGACTGAATCGGTGATGCGTTTGATAGCCTTCACGCCTAGATCAGCTAAGAACTGGCGATATTCTGAGACGACCTTGGATTGCATTGCAGTCATAGCGACTTTTTTCAACATCATGTCACTAGAGTCGGCTACGGCAATTGAGTCCAACGCGCTCAGTGCTTTTTCATTTGCCTTACGATACCCTTCAACAATGACTGTAGGATGAATTTTCTGATCAATAAGCAATTCAGCCTGTTTTAAGAGTTCACCTGCTAGCACAACTGCTGATGTAGTTCCATCGCCCACTTCATCATCTTGGGTTTTTGCTACTTCAACAATCATTTTTGCTGCAGGGTGTTCAACATCGATTTCCTTCAGAATGGTTGCTCCATCATTGGTAATTGTAACATCACCGAAGCTGTCGACGAGCATCTTATCTTGACCCTTGGGACCAAGCGCTGTTCGAATAGCTTCAGCGATTGCGACCGCTGCTGTTATATTATTATGTTGTGCATCGCGGCCACGTTCGCGTTTTGTACCTTCTTTTAACAATAGAATTGGTGTACCTCCAAGTGACACCTGCAGTACCTCCAAGTGGAGTGATAGGGCAGTTGCACCTTACTCTTCCATATAAAAATTTCGCTATATCTTATATTCTAGAGTCGTAATTTCCCTGCAAGTAATCCAAGATTACCCACATGTGGACGTTTACCGAGTTCACTTTTTGCTGCATCATAACAGCGTTGGGCTTGGTGAAGGGGAGTTACAGGGAGGTCTTTCATTAAATGTTGAGGATGAAAAATTAGGAGACTATATTCAATTGACGGTTGATTAAGTTCTTTGATGAATCGGGCAATTTGCCTAACCTCTACTTCATCAATGTAATGTGGAACAAGCAGCGTGGTCGCCATCAACGGAGGATACTCCCGCTGTTCAAACTCAAGCTGATCTGCTAACATTTGAAAATTTGCAAAACTGGGTCGTTTCGATCTTCCACAAAGGGCTTGATAAATGGATTCTGAATATGCCTTGAGATCAAATTTGATAATTCCTCCTGTTTGTTCTGTGAGTCTTCCCATCTTTTTAATAAGCGAAGGATTCCCTTGACCATTCATTTCAAAGCATTGACGAAGTAATCGATCTTTGAACAAAGTTTGACATGCTTCTAATACCTTTATTGTGAATGGAAGTTGTGGTTCTGGAGACCCCCCGAAATAACAAACGCAAGTAATTTTTTCGTTCTGTGAAATTACATTCAAAAAGGAGTCAATTTCGACGGTTGTACCCTGTGATATTTTTTTATGGGACACATTCTGACAGAACAAGCAATCTAATCCACAACCATAAAAGAAAACAGCCAGATTGGTAAAGCCATATTCGGGTCTGGGGGTTTTCGCCCATTCGGGGTAACCGACTCCCGTCCCGCCAGGGCAAAAATACGATCCACAGCAATTAGTGATGTGTGGATCGAAATAATAATGCATTAAAGCCTTCGAGGCAGTAACCTTTCCTTCTAAGCGTCCATTAACATTGGCTCGTAAGCCACAGTAACCAAGTTCGCTAGGAGGAATGACACATTCGTTTGCACAAATTTTACATCCTACACCATTCCTTGTCTGGGGAACAGTATCGGGTAACTCGAATAAGAACTGCCGCCATTGATGGGCAGTTTGGGTAACTTGTTTTACCATATCTGAATCCTGGCGAAGGCAATTAATACAAATCGGGAGCACTTTTGCGAGGTTCAATTCTTGGTTGCAGACAACACATCGCGGCATTCTGACAAACGACTCTTTTTGAACTTGATACTTATTTGAGCATTAAGACTTCCGATTCCTCCTACTCAACAAGAATATCTTTTTGTTCTTGAAAGCCGTTTCACTATTGGCGAAGTTAATTGCAGTACAGAGAAGTGTCACAATTCTATAATCGCTTAGAAAACACTGCTAAACGGTTAGAAATGATAGCCATCCTAGCCGAGCTCTTTGCGCAACTTCGTAAAACCGAAAACGCTGATACCATCAGTAAAGTTGCCTATCTCACTGAGGGGAAGCTCTATCCAAGTTGGATGGACAAACCAGAAATCGGTATTGCAGAGAAAATGGCGATTAACGCAATTGCTATCGCTTTAGGTATCAATTCTTCACAAGTAGTAAAATTTGTCAACCGAACCGGAGACATAGGTACGGCGTGTGAAGAACTACTGAAAGAGAAAAGGCAAACAACTCTTTTTGACACTCCTCTTACGATCCAACATGTCTATGATTCATTGGTAAAAATCGCATCAGCCCAAGGATCAGGTAGCGCTGAGCTCAAAGTTCGTACACTTGCAGGTCTCATCAATGTAGCAACTCCCCTTGAAGCTCGCTATCTACTCCGAACAGTGACAGGTGCGTTACGGCTTGGTATAGCTGAAATGACAGTCCTTGATGCGTTGGCAGTTGCCTTTGCAGATGGAAAAGAAAATCGCGACCAACTTGAACGAGCCTATAACATCACAAGCGATTTGGGGCAAATTGCAGGGTTGGTCGCATTCAAAGGATTACGAGGTATTGAGAATGTAACCGTAACCCTCGGAAAACCAATTCGAATGATGGCCGCTCAAAAATTATCAACACCCGAGGAAATTGTAGAAAAACTAGAAGGGCAGTTGGCTGGCGAATGGAAATTAGATGGAGAGCGAATGCAGATCCATAAGAACCAGGAAATTATCACCATATTTTCACGAAGGCTAGAACCAATTGCCTCAATGTATCCAGATGTTGTTCGAATTGCGAAAACCCAGCTGAAAACGAAAAGGTGCATAGTCGAAGGCGAAGCCGTCGCAATAGATAAGCAGAATCCTCAAAAACTACTCCCTTTCCAAGTTCTAATGCGCCGACGGCGTAAATATAAGATTGATGAAATGGTAAAAGAGATACCTGTTGCGATCTTCCTTTTTGATTGTCTTTATGTGGATGGTACAGATTTTACTCGTAAACCCTACACAAAACGACGAGCCAAACTTGAAAATATTGTTAAACCGAGTGATTATGCGCGTTTGGTCCCATCAAAAGAACTCGCTTCTGCATCTGAAGTTAATGCCATGTTTCGTGAAGCCCTCGATCATGGCAGTGAAGGTCTCATTGTTAAATCTACCACATCGGATTCGATTTACCGAGCTGGTGCCCGAAGCTGGTTATGGGTAAAACTCAAGGAATCGTACCAAGCTCAAGCTGTGGGTCCTGTAGATCTCGTTGTTGTCGGTGCCTTTTGGGGTCGCGGAAGACGAGCAAAAACTTACGGTGCGCTATTAGCTGCAGTCCGTGACGAAGAAAGTGGCGAATTTAAGACGGTGTGTAAAGTGGGAACAGGGTTCAGTGATGAGGAACTCGAAAAACTTCCTAGTCGCCTCAAACCCCATCTAATTTCTAAAAAAGATCCATTAGTTGATTCAAAAATGAAAGCCGATGTTTGGTTCCAACCTGCAATTGTCTTCCAGGTATTTGGCGACGAAATAACACGCAGTCCTATTCATACCTGCGCCTTTGATCAAGTTGGACCGAATGAAGGTCTTGCCATTAGATTTCCACGGTTTGATGGAACCTGGCGATACGACAAATCTCCTGAGGAAGCTACAACCGTGAATGATATAATCATCGCCTACGAAACTCAAACAAAAACCGGAAAGTAATCATCAGTTCTGTAAAGACTCCAAAACTAGTTCGGGCTTCATTCCTTCAATTAACAAGATCTTATTCTTTGACTTCGCACCCGCCATAATATGTACGCGTTGAGAGGAGACCCTAAGCTTCTTAGCTACAAGCCGAATTACTTCTTGGTTCGCCTGTCCCCTTGTGGGTGGAGCCTTTACAAATACTTGGCAGGAACCCTCTCGTACATGGATAGTAGCCGTCTTAGAACGCGCATGGATTTGAACATGCAATAAGGTTCCCTTATCATGAGATTCAATCATAATGGGTCTGCCAGAACCTTTTAGTAAGGATATCAAAAAGGTGTTATTATACTCATTTGCACATCGAGGAAGAGGTGTAGGCACATAATGTCCGAAAATATCCAAGCCTGGGTAAACTACATGCAACAGGTGGACAGCACTATCATGGCCGTTTCTGTCATACGAAATGATGGAACAGTAGTGTTTACCACGCCAAACTGGACGGTCGCAGGTGCAGAGATTCTCTCAGCAGTTCAAAATAAACCACCGAGCATCACAATTCAAGGAGTGAAATATAGTACAATACAAGCCACAGATCATCATCTCGTCGCTACGAATGTTCGTGGTCAGGGTTCTATCGTCATCACTGCGGCACGCGATAGGGGATATGTTATTGCCTATGTGTCTCCTCAAGGTGATGTGCAAGGCGCCTATGTCGAAATTGCCAAGGCATCAGCCAATATTGGAGGATTCATGTAACAAAGGTTGCCAAATTGATCATTCAAAGGCTTTTCCCTGTTTAGTCGTCTACAAAGAACTCTTCCAGGAGTGTGTACTTCTATCACTTCCCCTAGAGGCTCTACAAAACGGTCAAAAGAGTCTGATAATTCGCGAATTGAACAATGGATGCGTGAACTACGACTGAGACGGGATCTTCAAGTCACGGGTAAACCCAAACCAACTCAGAGTCGCAACCTTGAACGCCTCAAGCAACTACTGGCTTCCGAGGGCTTCAAGATTAGGGCGAATCGGCTTCAAATTAAACGACAAGAAGCGACTTTTGAAATCGATCTCAAGATGGGAAATGTAACAGCGTTGCAAGAGGGGAAGGATCCAATAGCGCTATGTGTTACACTTGAAACCACTCCTTGGGCTAGTTTAGAGGATTTATCTGATTTTGACCTCTTCCTCCTCTCAATCGTGTATGTCTTAGCACGAGAAGCGCTACCTGCTAGCATCAAAGAACAACTTTGATGTTTGCTCGTGAAATTCACTATGGGTTCTTGTTTTGAGTGGTGTGACCTAAAATGAGCGGAAACACTTAAAGCCAGAATACATCGATTCGTCCCCTGTCCCGTGGAGGGTATTTTATGGCGGTAAAAGTTGCTATAAACGGACTTGGCCGAATTGGACGAAACTTTCTACGTGGAGCGCTGAACGCAAAGAATTTCGAAATCGTTGCAGCCAACGATTTAGGTGATCCCTCGATTGTAGCATACCTTCTTCGCTACGATTCAATATATGGGGAATTTCCAGGAACAATAAAGCCTTCTGAGGGCGCACTAGTTATCGATAATCATACCGTAAGAATGTTCCAGGAACGAGACCCTGCGAAGCTTCCATGGAAGAAATTAGAGATTGACATTGTTATTGAAGCCACAGGAATATTTCGGGACCGTGAACAAGCAGCCTTACATCAACAAGCGGGCGCACAAAAGGTAATCATATCCGCACCTGGGCGTGGTGAAGACGCCATGTTTGTACTGGGTGTGAATGGCGACACCTACGATCCGGACAAACACCACATCATCTCCAATGCCTCATGTACCACCAACTGCTTTGCACCAGTCATCAAGGTATTAATGGAGAACTTTGGAATCGAATATGGCTACATGTCAACGATCCATGGTTATACTCTTGATCAACGGCTACTTGATGCTATTCACAAAGACTACCGGCGTGCTCGAGGCGCTGCTATCAACATCATACCAACTACTACGGGCGCCGCAAAGGCGATTTTCCGCCTTTTCCCTGAGCTTGAAGGTAAACTTGCTGCCATGTCTTACCGTGTACCTGTTCCTGACGGCTCGGTCATCGATTTCAGTGTCAAGCTCGCAAAATCAACGACAGGGAGCGCGCTCAACCAGGCTTTCCAAAAAGCGGCGCAATCCTCTCTTAAAGGAATCCTCCAATACAATGAAGAACCAATCGTATCAACAGATATCATCGGAAACCCCCACTCATCCATCTTTGATAGTCAACTTACAGAAGTATTGGGCGATAGATTCGCTCATATAGTTTCATGGTATGACAACGAAGCAGGATTTAGCACTCGGTTAATCGAGCTCACTCAACTCGTTGCTTCGAGATTATAGAATGAAAAAGAGGAACGAGGACTATTAAAAGCAAATAGTCCTCAAAGCTCGTTAATTTACTTACACTTATTTCATATCAGAATTGGACAGCAGTTGTGTGAGAAGTTGGCCACCGTAAGAAAGTTTTGCTGTAGTCCGTAGTTTACTTGTTTGTTTGGTTTCCAAGAGGCCTGCATTTTTTAGAACTTGTAGGTTAAATTTTGTTGTACTAAGTGGCATACCCAATTTGCGAGCTAGGCAGTCAGCTAAAGCCGTTGGCGAGAGATGCGGGTGATGGCGGAGTGTCTGGCGGGCGGTAAAAAGTAAACAAAGTTGTTTCTGGGTTAATCGTGTTTTCGCTAATTTGGCAAAAGCCAAGGCAAGATTGAGAAGAAGCTCGCTAAAGGATAGCGTCAAACTCGGCTCATCAAAGAAGTAACCTTCGGTGGAGGATTTCGCAGCCAACCCCATCATGATTAGTTGCCATGCATGTCACCTCCATAGTTATAGCCTAAGGAGCACCTTGACAGTATCACCCCCTCGTATTAACAGTTTTGGTCAATAATAGTTGACTATGCGTTCCATAATGGGTGAACAGTGAATCCTTTTATTCAGATTTTATCTGAGTAATCTTAGGTGAACATTCTTTGAAAGAAGTTGAATTCGAATATATTTGCGTCCAAGTAAACCATCACAAAGACATCGCCAATGTTATTGCAAAGTATAACAAAGAGGGCTGGAGTCTACATACCTATACAACTGCGGGAGATCCAAACTGGATTAATCATTATCTTCTCTTTCAACGGGAAATAATTTGGTAGCTATGTTCACTCACAAACTGTCCTACTCTTCACTATCTGTTTTGTCACAAAACGTTCTTATAACGGTTAATAGGGTTATGAAGTTTGTCAATAGCATTGGGGACAATGAAAATGGTCTACTTAGTAGGAGAAGCCCTCGTGGGTAAGGGTGTCGAATTAGCCCACATTGATCTTATTATTGGTGAGAAGTCAGGTCCTGTCGGTACAGCCTTTGCTCAGGGTATGACAAATGTGTCCCATGGTCATTCTCCACTCTTGGCTGTGATACGACCCAATTTACCACCTAAACCCCATACGCTCATTATACCCAAGGTAACAGTCAAAGACATGGGTGATGCTGAGAAAATCTTTGGACCCGCTCAAGCTGCAGTAGCCAAAGCGGTGGCTGATTCTTTAGAGGAGGGGGTTATTCCGAAGGATAAGGTTGACGATTGGGTTATCATTTGCAGTGTTTTCATCCATCCGGAAGCAAAAGACTATCGCCGTATTTACCACTACAACTATGCAGCAACAAAACTCTCGATTCAACGCGCGCTCTCTAGCTATCCTCCTGTGGATAAGATCATGTACGACAAAGACCGAGCTACGCATCCTGTCATGGGCTTTCGCGTTCCAAGACTTTGGCGTCCCCCATACCTTCAAATTGCGTTGGATATTCCAAGTCTTGAAAAAACGAAGAAAATCATCGCGGCGCTCCCACAGAGTGATAACATCGTCTTAGAAGCGGGTACGCCTCTAATCAAGCGCTATGGAACGACCGTCATAGGTGACCTTCGCGAAGTTGCCCAAGACAAATTCATTGTTGCAGATCTGAAAACTTTGGATGTTGGTAAAGTTGAAGTAGATTTAGCCTTTGACGAATCCGCCGACGCTGTTGTCGTATCAGGTCTCGCATCTATAGAAACAATTGATCAATTCATCTACGAGACGAATCGACTTGGTATCTATTCGTTTGTTGATATGATGAATGTCCCCGATCCGATCGCAAAACTTCAGACTCTAAAAATGCCTCCCAACGTGATAATCATGCATCGGGGTATTGATACAGAAGGTCGCGCAGACCACAAATGGGAAATCGTGAAAGAAGTCAAAGCGGCGTTTAAGGGCAAAAGACTGCTCGTATCGGTAGCAGGAGGAATTCGACCAGATAATATCCAAGCTGCTTTGAAAGCAAAAGCAGACATCATAACAGTTGGTCGATACATCACCCAATCTCATGATGTAGAACGGTCTACAAGAGAATTCCTCACCCAAATGCAAGGCGATATCGACCTCTTCCGTGTACACACCGAGTAAGTCAATGTTTTCATACCAGAAAAGTCGCTGATATGGGCAATCCTTCCCCTAATAGAAAAGTTCAAGAGCTTTTATGAACCAAACAAAAGAGGTTACAACGAATACGCATTCTGTTGGAAGTGAATTCCGAAGATGCCTTCGGGTATCAAACGCTTAGTTCTCGATGTTCTCAAGCCACATGTACCGAACCTTGTTGATATCGCAACATTGGTAGGACAACTAGACGGGGTCGTTGGAGTCAATGTCGCCCTCGTTGAAGTCGACTCGCATACAGAGTCCATAAAAGTGACAGTTGAAGGTGAAAACCTCAACTTTGGAGAGGTAAAAGACGCCCTCGAAGCCTGTGGTGCCTCGGTTCACTCAATCGATCAGGTCGTGGCTGGTCGAACAGTAGTTGAAGAGGTTAAAACACACATGGAAAACGGGGGCTAAAGGCCCAACACCCACTTAGAATTCTCAATCAACGCTTCTACATGAGGTGCTAAATGGTCATACAACGAATTATAGAAAACCTTGGGAAGTAACCGTAGAGTATCGAAGATTCGGTTTAACAAACCACTTAGAATAGGTTCAAGAAGTTCGCGACGATTAACAATGTAAGAAGTTAGTACGGCATCGACTGCTATTTCTTCTGCTAGGGCGTCAATCAATCGGTAGATTGGTCCCGTTCTTTCCAAGAAATAAGGAAGTCCTCGTTCGTCGTAAAGCACGATAATCCCTAATTTCTCAACGACTCGTTTAGTGTACCAATCAATGCTGGAATCTCCAGCCGCAAATCCTTTCTTAAAGAGTGTTTCGGCTGGATGTCGTTTGGTGTTTTTCGAATCCTTCTGGGAAAAGAAACTTCGGGGAACTAAATTGGGATAGGTTTTCGGATGACGGAAAGCGATGTAAAGCGCGGCTGCGTAAAGAGCTTCGGGTTCACGCCCTACCTCTTGAGCTCCTAGATGGCTTGCTAGAATACGCAGTGTGGGCAGGATCAAATCCTGTCGTACTTGTTTTTCCTTATAGATCTTGTACGCCTGTTTGAGATAGAAAGTCGGAGCCCTTTGATCCGACTGAACAGTTCTACTCTCTCCTGCCTTCAACGACAATGTAAGTAGCTCCTCAGGCGATAATATCTTCAAATAAGATAATTAGTCCTAAATATATGTTAGGCGTCGCTTTCTATCTCTTTGATTGTAACCTTAACCTCTAAACCAATAGTTCTTTGATTCATTAACTCAGTTTTTTGTTTGGTTTTCCTCTATCCTTTCCAATATCTAGTTGTTTTTACTAGAAGAGAAGTCTTTGATTTTTCATTCGTCAAGCAAATGTATTATGTGATGTGACCAGAATTTTCCAAAAAAAGTAAAGATTCCTCATTAAGTTCCGTTTGGATGAATTCTATCCCATTTTCAGTTAGCGCAACCTGCGCATCGTACCGATCCTGTGAATAAATGGAGACCATGCCCTGATCTTTCAAACGCTGAAGCGCCCCTACGACAATCTGGTTGAGCTCTTCTTCTGTGACATTGAGTTTTCCATCGGGTCTTTGAAACTCTGGCGTGTGCTTTAAGACATGACATAAAGAAGCCAAAGATCGACGATAGGTTTCATGTGGATTAGAATAAAGCCAAAGCAACAGAATATAATCTATGAGCTCTCCCGAAAGACGCCGGTGAAGTTGACGCGCAAAATAATAGACTACTGGCATGATTTATTCCAGCTAATTCAAGAAGTTAGTATAAACATGTCAATTGGGTTTACGGTTTAATCAGATGTCCATCGGTACGAGCCCGTAGGAGTCTTGAGAATATATCCCTGCGCACTAAGTAAATTTAGTGCCTTTTCAACATCTATGCTTAATATCGACTCTTGGTCCAATTGTTCACGAAGCTGAACGAGATCTAATGGTATAGACGACTCGCGCAAAATCTGACCAATTCTCCGGGCTAGGGTAGAAAGATTTACGGGTTTTGATGCCTTTTCACCGGTTTTAAAATCCTCTGCGACTAACTTAATTTGCCATGGTTTAGGCGCAATAAGGTGTCCTGATCGGATGAGCATTTGAATTTGCGTAACTGCCCAGCTCCAAGGAATACCCGCCTTTTCACAAGCTTCTTCAATTACATGCAAATCAACAGGTTTGCTTCGTGCTTGTTGAAAAAGAACCCGCTCTAATTCCCGACGCCGGGATGATAATGTTAATCGTTCTGGCTTTGGCTCTTGGAGTCGTTCAATATCAACCACATTTTCAGGAATCATTGAGCGTATCTTCTCTCGTGATTTTTCAACTGCTGTAAAAAATTCCTTATGGTGTTTTCCCGTTTGATATAATTTCACACGGGTTCTTGCTGTCTCGGGATCCTCGACAAAAACAGCGTTTAACGGATCTATCTTAAAGATTCGTTGGCAAAACACACATAGGCGCGTCTTCTGCGGGGTTGGTGCATATGTGTAACGACCACACTGTGGGCATCGAATAATGTAAAATCCTTCTCGAGGCATCGAATCCATCACTGCCGCAAGCCTAATTTAGCCTTTCGTGTCAATCACCCAATGGGACTGTTCATGAGTTTTGGTTTAGATCAGTATTTCAAGAAGGAAAAAACCAAAAAAACACAAGAGGAGAAACCCAAAACTGAGAAAGTCGTTAAGATATCCGAATCTGGCGACTTGGAAGAGCGTGATTGGCCATTGATTTTAGAAGAGACCGTTA
Source organism: Promethearchaeota archaeon (assembly GCA_048938385.1). Taxonomy (GTDB): domain Archaea; phylum Asgardarchaeota; class Hermodarchaeia; order Hermodarchaeales; family Hermodarchaeaceae; genus Hermodarchaeum. The sequence continues at coordinate 98,531 of JBHLMG010000001.1, forward strand.
AATCGATGATTCTTTATCCGCATCTTCTCGATTACACACGCACCAACATTCTCCCCCAAAATCCATCAATTAATCCAGAAGAACTTGCTATTCAGCTTCATACACCATTAGGAGTTGCGATCGTTCTTCTCGAACGCCTAAAGCGTGAAGCCGAAGAAACCGAATAAACTCTACTCATGTCAATGGTTGAGCAGAATTATACAAATAGAGAAAGTAAATTTTAGCGAGTTCTGCAAGCTCTGTATGCCTAGACCAAATAGCTAAGGATTCTGCGGGTTTTGTACTAAGTACGATGATGGCTTGTTTTTCATCAATGATTGCTCCACCACCGTAGATTTCTTTCCGCTTTTTGCCTTCACCAACAGCTGTAATCAAACGCTGCACTTTATCAGTCAACATTTGTTCCGATACTAAGATTTTAAGATTCACACCCCGATCACGAAGATGGAGCAGAGTCGGGCTAATAAACTCGATATCCTCCTCCTTTATGATTCCCCAGGAAAGTAAGACGCTGCGTTCGGCCTGACCCAAGGCGACATTAAGTTTGGCGCGAACATTATTCGATCCATGGAGAATGTGAACTTCAGGGGCAGAAATTTTAGTTTTTTCATCAAATAAGGGCTGTAATCCCTCGATAACCTGTTGCTCCCATTCTGTTAGTCGTTCTTGGGCAGTTAATACTGCTGCCTTCGAAGTCTCTCGTGGACTTTTAGGAATGTAGCGTTTAGGGCGTCCTTGTTCAACAGTAATCCATCCGCCTTGTTCTAGTGCAGCTAAGACATCATAGACCCTACTAAACGGAATTCGTGAGTGAGAACTCACTTCGCTAGCTGTTAACGCACCGTTACGAACTAAAGAGATATAGACTCGAGCCTCATAGCTACTTAACCCAAGGTTCCTTAAGGCACGCATTATACCTTCATTCAAACGCTCACTCATACCAATCACACTCACGACCCTCCAATGAGCGACAAAACCTTTTTGGTCCCATGAAATGTATGATACAAGTGAGAAAATGGATTATATCAGACAACCTGTTGCAATCGGCTTTTACCCGCCTGAAAAAACCGCGCTTGAGAAAGCACTCCAAGCTGCCTTTGCAGATGCTCATGGTGCCGGGGATATTCCTGAAGTAAGTTCTGACAGAAAAGGACAATTAGTTGCTGGCATAGCACCGCATGCTGGTTTCATTTACTCTGGACCTATTGCCTCACATCTCTACAAAACTATTGCACAAGACGGCTTTCCTGATACCTTTATTCTCATTGGTCCTAAACACGGTGCAATGCGGTTTCAAGGTGCAGTTGTGATGACGAAGGGTGTATGGGAGACGCCACTTGGCAAATGTCCTATCGATACAATGTTAGCTCAACTTTTGCTTGAACGCGGTCAAAAAACAGGAGTTGAATGCATCTCGGAAAATACCCACGCTCATGATAATGAACACTCACTCGAAGTGCAGTTACCCTTCCTTCAATTTTTAGGCGGAGAAGATATATTCAAAATTGTACCCCTGGTAATCTCTTCACCAAAATATTCCATGTGTGAAAAAGTAGGGACAATCATCGCCGAAGCAATTCAACAAAGTAAACGCGATGTTATCCTCATTGCAAGTACAGACTTCACTCATTATGGTCAATATTTCTATGGCTATGCCCCTGTCGGAAACGGCCCAGTCGAAAAAGTCGTTCAATGGGTATATGCAACTGATGCTGATTTGATTCAAAAAATTGAGCAACTTGATGGTAAGACCCTGTTGGATACGGTTGTCAATGAACATCGGACAATGTGTGGGGCAAGTGCTGTAGCAACGACTATCGTAGCGGCTCAGAAACTTGGTGCAGTAAAGGGAAACCTCCTCAAATATGCTACAAGCTATGATGTTCGAGGAAGCTCTGATGCCATTGTAGGCTACGCGGCTGTTGCTATCCAGCGTTAGTAACGGTTCTTTTTGGTGCCTTGATCCCTTTTTCCAGAGCTTTAATGTTCATGGCGCGATATCTTGAGGGTAAAATCTCTTTGATCGCTGAAATCACCGATTTTTTTTCGATAGGTAAAACATGGAGTCCAATAGCCGCCCCAATCAAAACCGTGTTCAGGGTCATAATACTCCCTGCTTCTTGAGCAGATTGCACTGCATTAATAGTGACAACCTTCGCAAACTTACTCAAATCTTCTAGAATGACCTCATCCCTCGGATATTCAGCGCGTCCAAGTAATACGGCTGTGGGGATGATTCGATTCTCTCCAACAATGATAGTACCTAAGGGGTTTACTCGGTCTACTTGGCGTAGAGCCTCAACCGGTTCACCGCTTAGAAGTACATCAGCTTGTCCGGTTGGGATAATAGGTCCATATACCTTTTCTCCAATTCGAACCGTACAATTCACCGCCCCTCCTCGCTGGGCCATTCCATGGATTTCACCCATTCGAACCTTGTTTCCCTCAACTAGCGCGGCTGTTGCTAAAATCCTGGCAGCTGTTAAAACGCCCGTTCCTCCAACCCCCGTAAACATAATATTGAATGCCTTCATCGTAATCGTCCTATCATGGGTTCATGAAATTTGCTTTATTGCTTTATACGGGCAGATTTGGGCACAGACACCACATCCTGAACAGAGGGCCTGATCGATGGCTGCGTGGTCTTCCTCCCATATGGCTGCAGCACATCCTAACTTATCAGTGCATACCCTACAACCTTGGCAAACTTCGGGGTCTACTTCGTAAGGAATTATCTCCTCATTTTCTTGCCGTTTCCGTGCAAGCTCAATAAGAGCACAGGGGCTTCTTGAAATGACCACTGCAGGTCCCTCAAAAGCGACTGCTTCACGAATAGTGCGTATTGATTCTTTGACTTTAAGGGGGTCTATAATTTTTACAAAAGGTATACCGATTCCACGAACAATATTTTCTATGCTGACTTGTGTGCCCTTGGTGCCCATGCCTGTGATCCCAGTACCTGGGTGTGGTTGATGGCCAGTCATGGCAGTTGTTTGGTTATCAACAACGATAATTTTTACTGGATGGTTATTGTAAACGGCATTAACTAAGCCAGGGATCCCTGAGTGAAAGAAGGTAGAATCTCCAATAGCTCCTACAATGGGTTTATCCAAGACAGCTGTTAAACCACAGGCAGTACCGATACTCGAACCCATACATAACAACAAATCAGCCATTTCCAGTGGCGGTTGGATTGCTAATGTATAACAACCGATGTCTGTCGGGTAAACACCCTTTCTCGCAGTTGCGGTGGCTACCTCATAGAAGGTAGCGCGATGAGGACAACCCGCACAGAGAATTGGTGGTCGAGGGGGTGGTTCAGCAAGTTTGGTAGAGAGCTTCTTATCCACCTTTCCGAAATATTCTGGAACCTTAAGATCCAAAGCTTTCGCTATGCCCTCAATAACAGCTCTTGGGTTCAATTCCCCAATCTCTGAGAAGCACTCTTGACTCTTACCTAGAATTGGCGTTACAATGCCTTGTTCTTGGGCAAAGGCGCGGGCATGATTTTCCAAATATGGCTTGAGCTCCTCAACGATGATGATTTTTTCTTTGGATGTAATAAATTCTTGAATGCGTTTCTTTGGAAGCGGGTAACTCATTCCGATCTTAAATACAGCTGCATTGATTTGCAATGCATCCAAGGCTTCTAGAACATAATTATAACTAACTCCTGAAGTGATAATTCCAAGGGGCCCTTCTCCTTGAATCTTGTTCCATTTGCTTTTTTCTGAAATTGTAGTTGCTTGTTTTACTTTCTCCACTAGAATAGGATGGCGCATGCGCGCAACAGTGGGGACGGTGACGAATCGAAATGGGTCTCGTTCAAAACGCGCCTTTTTACGGGGAGGTTTTATGGGTCCAAGTTTCACACCTGCTCTGGTATGACTGACCCGTGTTGTAACCCGGAGGAGTACGGGCTGTTCTAGCTTTTCTGACAACTCGAAGGCTGCAATAGTCATGTCTTTAGATTCTTGGGGGTCTGCTGGTTCTAGCATTGGTGTATCGCCGAGCATTGCATACAAACGGTTATCTTGTTCATTCTGAGAACTCCAACACCCTGGATCATCAGCAGTGACGATGACTAAACCTGCACGAACACCAATATAATTCAATGTCATGAACGCGTCGGAAGCTACATTCAATCCCACATGTTTCATTACCGCTAACGCACGCGCATTGGCTATTGCTGCGGCACCGGCAACCTCCATTGCTACTTTCTCGTTTGTGCAGTATTCAAAATAGTATTTCCCATGCTTAACCGCCTGAAACAAGCTATCGCCAATTTCCGATGCTGGAGTCCCTGGATATGTTGAGGCAAGTTCGAGTCCTGCTTCAATGGCTCCGCGTGCAATGGCTTCATTCCCTAGAAGCAGGTAGTGCTTCCCAGGTTCATCTCTTGTAAGAATTTTAGCAATATTCATTGGTTTCACCGTTGTGCCAAACCGTTTAAACGGAGTTACTCTACACTATTTTACAGTTTGTGATTTGTACAAATTTGGTGAAGCTAGTGGACGAATGGCAAATCACCATTAAAACATCTAAGCGTGTACTTCGGGATATACTTAACAAAACTGGATCGAAGCTAATTCGACCAAGGTTTATTAACGAACTGAAGGGAATTTCGAGGACGCATCGCGTTAATTTTCAAGTGCGTTCTCCTCAAGGTATCAATAAGCTTTCTTCGAGCTTTTTTGTAGTCAAGCTCTTTCTTCCAGAAAACAATACAAGAACTGTAACGGGGTTATTTGAATACGCATACGGTGCGATTCGACTCGTTGCCATTGATGATGAAGAGCTGGCTAATAGAGATGGAGATACTATTATTGCGTTCTTCGAAGAGCCCTTGCAAAAAAACACAAGCACCATCATTCATGTCTACGAACCTTCTTCTCTTCTTCGCCCCTGATTGTTCCCTTAGGTAGGAAGTGGGGATTCAAAGGGTTGCACCGCACGAGTTAGAATCCAAAGGGCTTGCTGTCCCACCTTTGTGCTTCCACGGTGCGTGATTTCTATTAGGGATAATTTGTCGGATAATGGGTTTTCTGTTAGAAAGTATCGCAGGGCATGTTCAGCGTTCGTGAAATTTCGATGGAGGCTAACCTGGTACCGTCCATCTTTTTGGAAAGCGTCAGGGTGTTTTTTCCTGAATTCTTCAACGCCTTTTGCAAACTTGGCTCGCGGTCCTTCTCTTACAAAAATCGGGCTGATATCGGTTTTTTCTATATAAAGTGCAATTGCGAAAATTTGTTGGTCAAAAACCTCTTCGAAAATAACAGTACCAAACCGGAGTTCGCCTGTTGGCTCATGGCTAAGGAACTTTCCTAATTTCGTGGAATACCGATATAACTTATCTCGCGTTTTAGTGTAATGCCATCCGGTTTCATCTTGGAACTCGATGATAAAATAGTTTGGACCTAATGATTTCAAATCCACTGGTTTTATGACAGGAATTGGTTGCATCGAGAAAAAGGATGCATGTGGTCTCTGTAGGAGGGTCTGTGCGTTATCAGTGGTGTACCGGTGTGCGCGAATTGATATGCTGGAAGCGATGTTTCGGTTTGGGTCCGTTGGGTCCACGATGATGAGTGGCTCATTGAATAATTGTTTTAACTCTTGGGCGGGTCGAGTGAAATAATCAAGCGGAGTAGGTGCTGGGTGGGTGAGAAATTTTAGAGCGGATTTAAAGCTCTGTTTGTGGTAAATCAGCATTTCCGTGCTGAAACCAGTAAAGCCGCTTCGTCCAACGGGACTGGCATCTCCATATACGAACGTGGATGTTAGGAATGCTTTCAGCAATCGGACATGATCTCGTTGGTTAGGAGATAGATGGGAATCGACAAAACGCGAATGGTGGGGAGTTCGATCCACAGCCGTGATTGGTCCCTTTTCTAATAGGTATTCAGGTGTTAAATCAAAGCAAAAAACGATGTCCAAATTATAATTATCCAGGCTAGCTGAAACATAGGGATGTTCTGCATACGCAATACTCGGGAACTGACTTCCTGCCTCTGTGACAGCTTCAAGGGCGATCTCTTTTACGAGTTTACGGAAAAACTTCCTTAAAGCCGACTTCGATAGGCTTTCAGGTCTACTTAGGGCTAAAACGGATAGTGGTAAACCAATGAAAACATCTAGTTCTTTCTTATTACGAAGTTGTGTCTGTTTAGGTCCAGATGATCCTTCTAATTCAATGAAAGCAATTTCCAGTCTCTTTTCGTCAGCTTTTTGTTGAAGCCGCTCTTTGACTTTTAGAAACACTCGGTAGCTTTCTTCGATTTCAGATCGAGTTGGTCTAATCTCGTCCAATACATTTTCGCAAATTTGTTGGAGGCTAAGCATTGATTGATTTGTAAGCGAACAGGCTTTTAAGTCATGAAGACTTAGCCCTAGTTCGAGGGAGCCTGAAGCAGAATGCTAGATAAAGTAGATCTCCAAATACTCGAAGTGTTACAAAGGAATTCTCGAATATCCTTTTCAGAACTAGGTCGAAGTGTAGGGCTTAGTGCAACCGCGGCCAGAAATAGAATCAATAGTTTACTCACGCGTGGAATAATTACTAGACTAGGTGTGGAGCTTGATTGGTCTAAAATTGGTTGGCAACTTCAATCACTTCTACTTGTAAGGACCGAACATGGTAAGACAGAGACGGTAACCAAACAGCTTCACAAAATCCCTCAAATTCTATCGGTTACGAAAACTGCTGGTACTGTTGACTTGGTAGTTCGCCTTTTAGCGAGTGATGTGTCTGATTTTAATAATCTAATCCACCGGGCGTTTTCAAAAATTCCTGGGATTGTAAGTATCAATACCCTGATGGTTTTAGATGAAGTGAGTAACACTCCACCTTTGCCTATCCAAAAAGAATAAGCTCAAAATGTCCGTTCAACGATCTTTCCTCTCACATGCTCTTCAGCAAAAATTTGAGCCTGGAAAGTAAAGACTCTGACATCAGGGTCCATATAACAACTAACACCTAAACCAGCCTTCTGGCAACAGCCCTTTAAGAACTCCTCGGCATTCCATCCTTGTTCAGGAGCCACTTGGGGTAGCAAGAGACCACGATGCCATCCTTTTCCTTCGATGATGAGTCCATGTTTTCCCACAACAATGTGGTTTGGTAATTCCAAGCGATTTTCTACATCAAGTTCTTCGGGAATTGTGAGAACGCTAACTTCAACCAAAATCGTATCTAGTTCAGTCTCTTGAACAGGTGGAAATCGAGGATCCTTAAACGCTGAGCTTAGTGCAGCTTGCTGAGTAGCTTGGAGAAGGGGGAGAGGGCTCTGTTTACTATTCGGGCTCGGTTGTAAAAAGCCAATGCAACCCCGTAAATCTCTTGGGTGTTGGGTTTTCAGCGTCACAAAAACCCCTCGATTTTCGGATAAAACTTTCGAATCAGAAGCAGGGATTTTCGGTACTTTGTGTTTCCGAATAGAGTCCTCAATGGACTTTCGGGCAAATTTAGTAAGAATTGTGCCCTCTTGGAGGGTGAGTAATGTGGTCATCAGCTGAGCTCCCGTTTCTCATTTTTGAGGAATAAATTGATTGGCAACTAAATCAACCAGATTTCGCCGAATAAGCATGTGTTCCATCTGATTCTTACTCATAACTGGGAGGAGATGTTGATGTTCTCGTAGAAGTAAATCCGCTGCTTCTCCAACTGTTGCATCATGGCTAATTGTCAACTCCGTTCGTATTAGAATGTTCGAAACGAGAAAATCACGAAGCCTAGTACTCTGGTACTTAGCTGGAGTTTCGCGTCTGAACGCTGCGAAACCTAAGGCAAGGCGTTTTTTCGTCACCAAGCCAATGACCTGACCCCTTTCAAACACGGGGAGACCTGGTAAACCTTCAGCTAATAATACTTGGCGGGCGTGTACTACACGATCAGTTGGGCTCACACTGATTGGCTTTTCTAGTTTTAAATTATGGACATATGTGTCCGAGATATTCCGACATTGATTAACAAAGTGCGTGTTTGTAATTATCCCCACAATTTCTTCATTACTCACAACTGGTAGTGCCCGTTCTTTGCGTTTAATCAAAAGTTTTGCTGCGTCGAACATATTCATGGAGGGCTCGATGGTTATTGGGTTATACTCCATAACTGAGCTTACATGAATGCTCGCTGGCGTCAATTTTCCTACACGAGCAGAACCTAATCGATCGACGATATCCAATTCAGTGATTAGTCCGATTAACTTGTCGCTATCTGTGACAGGAATAGCTGAAATTCCTAACTTCTCCATAACATCTAAGGCCACTGTCACACCTTGATCCTTATCGATGGTTTTTACAGGACTTTTCATAATTTCTTCTACGATCAGTCTCCACACCTCTTCTTACAATAGTGGGTATTTTCTTCAAAATACTTGTCCATTTTTTAATCAACTTCATTGAATCTCTTAATCTTTTACAAAATCTACTGGACCAGGAGGTAGGACAGATATGATTTCATCAACACTCAAAGCTTGCACTTGTTTCTGTAGTTCTGGGGCTACTTGTTCAGAAAACAACATTCGAATTTTTTTGGCCGCGTCTGACATTTTAGTTTTTCCTGGGATTAAAGTAGTCAAGATGTTAGTTCTCTGACGAATCGTTGATTCTGGTCCTGAGATTACTAAGGGAAATCCATTTTCCAGGACAATTCCGATAGCGATACGAAGCGGCACACCACGCAAGTAGTTTCGCTCACCTCGAACCATGACCGAACCCTTTGCTAAGAATTCCCCCGACGGCGCGCTCAAAGAGACTTGGTTACTGTGTACCCAATATGCATCTGCTCCACTCCAACTGGATTTCCACGCTCGCGAATTACAAACAGCGAAAATGGCTATCTCCTGTAACTCCTCTTTTGAAACGGGTTTTCCCTCGGTTTTCACAATGACTACTGGAGCACCTGAAAAATCCGCATGAAAAAATAGATCAGATTCCTCGAGATATCTGCGAACTAGTTGCTGGTTACTCGTTGCGTCTCGCCCACCTAGAACTAAAAAATCCTTTGAGGTGCGAAACCATCGGAATTTTTCATACCATCTTTTCTTTCGTCGACTACCTAGTCTAGCGGCTTCGGCCTGAACCAGCGACTCTTCATGCTTTTCCTCAAGGGAGGCGATTTTCCGTTTTGTATCTTCAATCGCAATTTTTGCGCCTTTAACTTTCTTCTCAAGTTGCTTACTTCGTTGAAAAATTCGATTTGCGTTTTCAGCCACTGAATAACGAATATCAAGTGAAATTGAGTGCTCATTCAAATTAACTTGAATCTGCCCGGTCTTTGCTAAGATTTTTTCGAAAACAACCGCTGCAGCGAGTTCTTTTGATTTTCCGTTTTCAAGGCGTTCAATGATTTCATCCCACGAAATGCCCCGTTGTCGCGCATCCTTAATTGTAGATAGTAATTCCTCTAACACGGGAAGATGTTGATAGATGCTATTCGCAGCAGATCGACTTTGCTCCGCGCGTTTTCGCATGGTTTCCAAATGCTCACACTGCTGACTGTGTAAACGCTGGAGTTTTGCTAAATCCTTCTGATAAGCCTCATCAATCTCATCAACAGCGAGGTCTTCGTGAAAAGTCGAGTAGAAGTTATCCAAGGCCTCATTAAAAGTTGAAAACTCTCGCTTTTTCATATCTGCAAAGCGCGAACTATCCGTAGGCAGAACTTGAAACGGTTCTCCATCCTGATCTAAAATTATCTGGGGCTTCAACTCCCCTGTTGTCAGCGTATCAAAATGAGCTCTCAGGGTCTGATGCAATTTTTGTCTTTGTTTATCGGTTAGGTTTGGAGTAATAATGTCCTGTTGGATTTGAATCTTGGAAAGAATTTCTTCAGCAGTAGCCCCACTCATATTTAATCCTCGAACTAAAGTCGGGACAATCGCCCGTTCTGAGCTATTAAGGATCTCGTTTAGATCCTCAACTGACACTGTTTTCGGATCCATGGCTCTCAATGGAGGAAATTGAAAAGGCGCCCCTCGTACGACATCGCGGTCTCGCATCCGACGGTAAGTCATCGCTGAGACAATACGGTTCTCAGGGTCTAGTAAGACCGCGTTTCCGCCTCCGAAGAGCTCGATCACGAGTGTGAATCGTTTTTCCGGGGGACCTGCTCTCAAATAGATAACGCGATCAAAATCGTGCTGCTCAAGATCCGAAATCTTATGGTTTCGAAGATGCTTTCGGAGAGTCTTACAAAATGCCCGAAGTTTAGCTTCTCGCTCATAGGTATGTGAAGTTAGGTGCATCCGTCGACCGGGTTCTATTAACAACCAGATTTTATTAGGTGATTCGTGACTAAGCTTGAAAAGCAGTGTACCATTAAGTTGATAAATATTAAGAATCCATCTCCCGATTGCTACATCCTTGACTTCGCGTAACATCACATAAATATCGGACGCGGTCATAGCAGTACTCACGGTGATTCACCATTGTTAGAGAAAACTCAATCCTGGCGTACTCGCCTCAGTCCAGAAGACATGATCTATTATACGCGTCTTCTTTTTTCAATTATTTCTGCAGCTATTGCCCTAGGTTTTAACCTTTGGGGTCTATTGGGGGTATTCGGGTTCTTAATCGGCATAGTGCTCATTGTTAGTTCCTATCTCATCCCTGTCTACATTCTCGGCGTGAACCCCAAAGAAGTGGGGGGTCATGTAAGGGGAATAATGAAGGGGTTAGGTACAAGTATATTATTATTCTTAGTAATTTGGTTATTAGGATTTAATTTCATTTACGCGGCTTCTTTATAGATTCCTTGAATGTGATTGCAGAATTCTGCGCCAAACTGTCTTTATTTTGAAGAAACCTTAAAAGGCGACCTGCCCTCTATCGTTTAGGATAACTGCACTGAGGGAGTTCAGTGAAACTTGACGATAAGGATTTGCAAATCCTCTCCCTACTGCAAGAGGATGGGCGAGCGAAGTATACACAAATCGCACGAACTCTATCCAAAGCGATGAACCAAAACATCCCTGACACTACAATCCTGTTTCGGATCCGGAAGCTGCAACAGGCAGGGGTGATTAAACGGTTCACTGTAAGTATCGATCAGGAAATGTTAGGGTATACAATTTATGGTGTACTCTTCATTGAAATCGGTGGGCATATCCTGCGCGATATTACTATAGAGCATACCAGGAAAATCAGAGCGGAACTCGAAAGCCGATCGAAGGTCATTTTTCTAGCGCTAAACGAGGACGAAACCGGCATCTTTGCGATTATCCTTGGAAAAGAAAAGACAGAAATTCAAGGAATTTTTGACCAACTTAAGGACAATCCAGATGTTGTTGACGCAAGGTTGTGGTTCCTGAGACCACCAACAAGGGGTGATAGCCTGATAGGGACAGGCTTGCCCATTCATCAAACGGAGGAAAATGATGGTGTCTGAGACATCGGAACGGGTGAAAACGGGAATTCCCGGATTAGATGGAATCCTTCACGGGGGGTTTATTCCGGGCAGCAATGTACTCGTCTCTGGAGGGGCGGGTACTGGTAAAACTATCTTTTGTATGCAGTTTCTTTTATCAGGGGCAATGAAATACGGCGATAACGGTGTGTTTGTAACCCTTGAAGAACGACCCAAAGAGCTGAGGCGTGAAGCAACACGATTCGGGTGGAACTTTGAAAAACTGCAAGAAGAAGAAAAACTCATCATAGTTGATGCAGCTTCAAGCAAAGCAGGTTTACCAACAACCGAACCACATGCGATTCGAACAGGCCTGGACATTAATGCACTTGCACAAGAAATCTATCGAGTGACAAAACGAATCAACGCCCGACGCATAGTAATTGACTCTGTATCAGGATTGGGAATTCGCTTCGAAGGAATAGCTGCAGTAAGAAACGCAATCTTTAAGCTTTCTAGCCTTCTTCGCGAACTCGGGGCGACATCTATTATGACTTCTGAGGTTGCCGAAGGAACAACCGGATTTAGCCGTTATGGGGTTGAGGAATTCATAGCTCAAGGATTAATCATCCTCTCTCTTACCGAGCAAGATCGCGAACTTCGTCGTAGCCTAGTAGTGCGAAAGATGCGTCAAACAGGTCACAGCCTGAAACGCTTCCCCTTCGAAATAAGTAGCTCTGGACTAGTTGTGATGCCAGGTGGCGAACTCTAACTAGACGAACACTACTAACGAAGTGGCCATCAAACCCAACATCACCGTGTAAGCCACTAGAATGTAAACTACTAACGGCACATTTTCGATTGCCCACACGGTTTTAGAACCTTCAGCCGGTGACTGTATCAACCTTCGAGTTAACCAAAAGATGCGTTTTGGGGGCTTTTCATCTTGGCAACTTGGCCTGCGTCGCCAGCGTACTACATTCAGAATTAGTAGAATGATGCTATGGATACCTACAATCAGAAACCCTCCAATCAAGACCCCAATTGAAGCAAATAACATCCATGTACTTTCAAGGGTTATCCATGGGTGAGTCAATGAAATAAGAAGAATCGCTTTTCCATCTGCTCCCCCTAATACACCAAATCGAAATCCTAGAATCACTAAAATGAAGTTTGCAAAGATTTCTACACCATAGAACACGAAGAGCCCTGAAAAATAAACACGAATCAAAGTGAGGGGAAGAATGAACAAGGCAACAACCCATACCCAATTTGTCACCTCTCTAGTTTTCCAATCTCGAATGGCTGCATAAAGGAGGAGAATGAATACCCAAAATATGATGATTAAACTGAGCAAGTTATCCACTAAGCACCCTCAACTATTTCCAGTCATTCTGCTATTTAGCCTTCGCTCATTAAGGAAGCGACTAGATCGTTTCAATCTATCTTTCTCGCAGGAACCTCAAATACACATAAATGCCAATAATAAAAAGTGCAAAAACCTCAACGGCTATACCTAGTAAAATTAAGGATGTAACTGGAATTAACTGGTCAGTCATTTTATTTACAAAAACGAAGCCTACGCCACTCAATAGTAGAACAAGAATAACTACCGCTTCAAGGAATGTCCCAAAACGGCTTAAGCTTCTTCTCATCTGGGATGTTTCAGGTGACATTTTTCTCATCACATGCTCCTAATTTGAAATTCAAAAGGCTCCTTGAGGGAAATGTTCAGTGGGTTGTTTGAAATATAAATGTGTGTACAACTGCTAGAATCTACCCAGCACCAGTAAGGTATAGCACGCCTAGGAAATCCACCCATTTGATTATGGGACAGCGTTGATAATTACCTGTTTCACTGCTGGTTCACAAACTTTTCTCACACCATGATCGCCAGGCTCATAGTGGCTTTTGATAAGTCCCGCGGTCTCAAGGATTTTAACTTGTGCACTTATGTTAGCCTCAGTTTGTTTCAAGGCTTCAGCAATCCGGCTAACATCCATGTTTTTTTCACGAAGAAGAGAGATGATTTTCCACCGAGTTGGGCTGGAGAGGGCTTTAGCCACATCAGGAACCTCGTCATTTGGCACTTCAAACCGTTCTTTCAACTCTAGGGATCCCGCCATAAGATTTCGACTAGGTAGCCCCCTTCATCGGCTCTCCTTAATATACATTTCCCAGTTTATGTTATAAGCAGGTTGTCCAACTTTCTAATACTCATATAACGGTTTTTTTAATTAGATTCGGGCGCAATCAAAAAGTGCGTAATAGGGTCGCTAGATTTTTAGTCAAAATGCATCTGATGATGTGAAAAACATCTTTTGTTCTTCGTTCAATGTTTTCTCAGTTCCCAATAGGTTTTTTCGACACGATATCTCAGTTCAGATGATTGATTTGCATCGACTGGCTAATATTCTGCGCGAAATCACGGTAGAGGAAATTCAAGTTTTGACGACTCTTGAGGAAGTGGCGCCTCGATTCGAATATGTTCCACTTCCAATAGTGGAGAAACGGTTGGATTTGTCAGTCGATGATTCGCTCTTCTTTCTTACACGGCTTAACAAAGAAAAACTAGTACAACGCCAAACCGAACCATATCTTGGGTATCGGATATCCCGAGCAGGTTATGATATCTTAGCCCTTCACACCCTCGCTACCAAGGACATCATCCTTTCCTTAGGTCAAAAATATGGAGTAGGTAAAGAAGCTACTGTTTATCGTGCACTAGATGCTAATGGAAACGAAGTGGCTGTCAAATTTCTCCGATGGGGGCGGTCTAGCTTCAAAAGTGTTCGACGATTACGGAGTTTAAAAACGGAGATATTACAATCTTGGGCTGAATTCAGTAAACGAGCTGCTGATCGGGAATTCACCGCTTTACGAGTGATGTACCGGAATAAAGGAAAAGTGCCCAAACCAATAGCGCTTAATCGGCATGTTATTGTTATGTCAAAGATGGACGGCGTTCTACTTCGGTTCGCTGCTGAACTAAATGATCCTCACGCAGTACTAACCCAAATACTTCAACAACTGCACCTTGCATACCATCAGGCGAAGATCATCCATGGAGATCTTAGCGAGTACAATGTTTTCGTCAATGAAAAGGAACAGATTACTCTCTTTGACTGGCCTCAGTGGCAACCCATTACGCACCCAAACGCGTTGTGGTTACTAAAACGCGACATTGCAAATGTTCTGAAATACTTTAAACGAAAATTCCGTATAATCACTGATGTTCAAAAAACGCTAGAGATGATAACAGGTACGAACAAAAGGAAATACGATTATGACTAAATCCCCTGCTCCGCTCATAATGGGGTTCGATATTCTTCCTCAAAGTTCCCCATCTTCTCTGAGGTCACCGCTATACGCAATGGCATTGAAGAAAGGGGATGTAATACGAACTTGGGATGCGCTTCGCCGAAATGAACTAATTTCAATGATTCGTCGAGAGAAACCTGACATTGTTGCCACAGACAACATCCTCGAACTAGCACCCACGGAAAAAGGTGTAATTGATCTGTTATCGAAAATCCCTTCGAAGACTCGCATAGTGCAAATTACTGGATCTCCTCTTCATGGAATGACTCCGTTGACAAAACTGGCAAAAAAACACGGATTTCGCGTTCACAGTCACCCAACACCCGTTGAAACAGCTAGTCTTATCACGGAATTGACAGCACAAGGTATTGGTACAGAAATCTCTGTCTTAGCTCGGGAAACGCGAATTACTATTTCCCGAGCGCGTAATATTGGTCCGGGCGGGTTTTCGCAGGCGCGATACCAAAGACGCATGCATGGGGCTATCCAACAGGTTGCCCGGAGAGTCTTGGAGAAACTGTCCAAGAAAGGAATGGATTATGACCAATTCGATACAAAAACTTCTCATGGCTTATCACGTTGTGTAATTCATGTTTACGACTCCTTAGAGAATGTATGTCAAATTATCCAATCAGAAGTGAATCGAATTGCGGGTGTATCCATTCAAATCAATCCGGTTAAACATCGGTCGATACTCTATCTTGTAAGAGGAGATAGGAAGGAACAACAGAGTCCACGAAGACTACTAGTCGTTGGAATTGATGCTGGAACAACTATCGGTATTGCCATCGCTGATATCAATGGAAATCTCTTGGCGCTTCGAAGTGGACGAGGGTTATCACGAGGGGATGTAATTCGGTACCTTGTTGATTTTGGCCGACCAATCCTAATTGCTACAGATGTCGCGCCTGCACCTAATTTTGTGGAGAAATTAAGCGCTTCTCTTCAAACTCATCTCTTTTTCCCTGATCGACTAATATCGGTAGCAGAAAAACGAGAGTTGGCAAAAACCTTTGATCTTGAGTCTAAGCTTCGTCCAACCAATTCACATCAACGGGATGCCCTAGCCGCAATTTCAAAAGTATTTCAAATTCATGGCAACAAGTTCAAACTGCTCAATAAACGCCTAAAAGAAAGTGAACATCACCATCTAGTTTCGAAGGTTGTTTCATTAATGCTGCAAGGGGTTTCACTTACTGATGCACTCAATCAGTCAATTTTACCATTAGACACTGAAACTCTCAAAACTGAGATAACAGATCAAAGTCAACGCATTCCAGCCACACCTTCTAAAGACGAGCTTCTTCATTTGATAAAACGCCTTGAACGGCAGGTTGAATCATTACAGCGCCAACTTCATTATGAAAGTAGCAAACATCGTCAAAGTCTTGAAACCTTAGTTCAATCCAAGAATGAGCTAGAACAAACTCAACGAAAACTTGAGCGGATTCAAGATAGAGAACAGCGTGAACAACGACTTGATGAACGAATAAGCAGAAAGGATGCACAAATTCAAAGGCTGAAAGACCAAATCAAATTGCAAAGAAACGAATTAGAAAAAACCAAACGAACACTGACGAACCTTAAACTAATGCGCCGTCTGGAAATTCGGGGTGAAGTGCAACCTATTCTCGTGCTCCCACAGTTCTCGCAAGATGAAATACGACGGTTTGCTGAAAGATACCCCAAAAAGAAGGGGATGGTTATCTACATCTTGAATCCGAGCGGGGGCGGTAGTTCTACTGCGGAGCAACTAATTCAGCTGGGAGTTCAAGTGGTAATTACTCATGGAACAATGTCACATCTAGCCCTTGAACAGTTTCATTCTGTAAAAATTCCTGTGCTAAATGCTGAATCGTTGGAAATCACCAGTGTAGATGAATTTGCAGTAGTCGATGCTAATCAACTAGGCAAAGAACTCGCAAAATGGGAGAAGAAGTATCTTACGACCGAACGAGAAGCTACAGCCGAAGCCCTAGAACGGATTATTCAAGAATATCGTCAAGAACGAAGAAATGGAACCTCTTAATTATAATAAGCATGCCCTTAAAGCGAAAACGGTGGTTAGAGTGTTGGGGGGGGGGCTATCCCTTATTTTCCCAAATAATCTGGGTGAGGTCTGGTTTGATGTACAAAATATTGTTACCACGAATAAGGACTTCACCAAATTTTGCTGTGGGGGTTCCATTCCTTAGCTCTTCAGCGCCTTCCAGCACGAGGTTCATATACACATCAATTTCTTTAAGACGGCCTTGATATTCCGTTCCATCTTTGAGTTTGATTAGTACTAGGTTGCTAGTGGCTTTCTGCAGGATTTTAATGGGCTGGTTTTCCACGGTGTTCGACTCCCAGAGTAACCCTGCTAACCGTAAGCTTATCTTTAAAAT
The DNA here is from genome assembly GCA_048938385.1 of Promethearchaeota archaeon. GTDB lineage: Archaea > Asgardarchaeota > Hermodarchaeia > Hermodarchaeales > Hermodarchaeaceae > Hermodarchaeum. The sequence continues at coordinate 115,586 of JBHLMG010000001.1, forward strand.
TAACGGTTAAAGGGAATGTGTGATAGAACTGTTCTTTTTCTGAATAACTCTAAGGATTAGTCCCACATCTTCATTTGAAAGCGATTCCAGCTCTGCAAGATTAATGACTGATGAATTGAACCTCGTTTTAAGATCGCGGAGTGAAAGAACTTTTGCTAAAGCTGTTACTGCTACTAATCCGTTGATCTGCGTAATTCTAAGTAGTTCGTTAATTCCCGCATCGATATTTGCAAGGTTCTGCAATACCGTTATACTGACAGCAATTGGAAACGCACTGGTTCGGAGAGGTAGGGTTTCAGCTGAACCACAAACTAGGTGAATCGGTTCTTGGCGATTACTCGGATTTTGGGCTTGTGCCTGCGCAATTCGAAGCATTTCAATTGCTCCATCAATACCAATCACAGGAGCAAAATCAATGAGGATTGGCAAACCAATCCCAGTACCAATTCCTACATCCACAACTGGGCCTGCTTGAAGATAATTAGCGATTGCTCGGTATTTTATTTGTTGAATCTGTTGGTATCTCCGATGGTATGCTGCTGCTGACTCGTCATACAAACGAACCTTTCGCACAAAAAATCTTCAACTGGTCAAGACTTAATTAGGCTTATGGAAGGAACTCAGAGGGAAGAAACATTGCCTGACTACGAGCTTATTACAAACGAAAAAACTTGGATTCTCCAATCACCAACCCTCAACCAAGCACATACTTTAATTACGGCTGCTCTCGCTCAAAAACGTCTAATTCAAATCATAGGGCAGTGCCATGTTGAGTATAAAGGGCGAGCGCGGTCTATCCTGACAAAAGGCGAACGCCTTGTTATTATTAAACGGGATGGAGCTATTCTGGTTCACCAAGAAAGTGGTGTTGAACCAGTCAACTGGCAACCACCTGGGGCTACAATAAAACTTACCCACAAAGCTAATCTTCTTCTCTTACAAGCTACTCGCTCGAAACCTAGAGAAAAAGTACATGTCGAATTCTCTTCTCTAGCGATGGTTTCTGCGAGCCTCATTGACGACGCCGGTGAGTTCAGTATGTACCTAACTGAAGAAGAAATGCAGCGAATCCTGAGTGCTCACCCTGAACTTATCGAGCCTGGTCTGCGTACAATTCGCCGAGAACGCCCTGTCACTCCTGGGTTCATCGATATCTTAGCACATGATGCAAACGGGCAGCTAGTCGTGATCGAACTAAAACGGCGCCGAGCGAATAGTGAAGCAGTGTTACAGCTCCATAACTACCTTAAAAGCTTCCAAACAGGAAGTGCTACTCAAATTCGTGGCATTCTCGTCGCTCCCAGTTTAGCTAAAGGAACTCAGGCACTTCTCGAACAGCTTGGTCTCGAGTTTCGTAAGATCGAGCCACAGCAATGTGCTCAGTACTTACGGGAGTCTAAATCACAGAAACTTACTGATTTTGTCAAAGACTCGTTAAAGAACCCAACCTAACTGATACAGGTCCATGCAATTTGTCGGAAGCCGTCAGTGACGCCTTGGCCTTCCTTTGCGCTAGTCTCAAAGTATCCCCATCCCACTTGTTGTGCATAAGCCATCCCCTCTTCTGTTGATACCTGTCGTTGGTCAACCAAGTCTACTTTGTTAGCGATTAGAACAGATGGAACTGCTCCTGTTACACCTGAAACCTCGCTATACCACCCAGGAATATTATCAAAAGTTTGTCTGCGTGTCACATCAAACACCAAGATCACACCCGCAGCCCCTCGATAAAATACAGGGCGCACAGAGCTAAAGTGGGGTTGGCCCGCTAAGTCCCATAATTGCAATCGTACTAGCGTGTCTCCAAAATTCAGCTCTTTAACAGCAAAACTGGTGCCGACCGTCATGATATAAGACTCACGAAAATGCCCTTCTGTATAGCGAATGATAAGACTTGTTTTTCCAACGGCCCCGTCACCGACGACGCAAACTTTTAGGACATATTGGCGTTGATGTGTACTCATGAAGCCTTGCTCCTTGTGAGGGCTCGGTTTGTCTGACTTACGCCTGTGTGCATATATTGGTTTCGTTCCTCAGGAAGTTTTCTGCTTGGTTCATTAATTTCGCCCAATGATTTTTATGGAGCTGAAGGTTGTAAGGTGCAAGCTAATTCACTCGGAGTGCTAACAGAAATGCCAGTTTCCGAAATTCCCAAACAATTCGATTTACCCTCCTTAGAAGAGGATGTACTTCAGTTTTGGCAAGAAAACCAGGTATATGAGAAGATCACCGAACAACTCCTTGATCGTCCAATCTTCCAATTCCTTGACGGCCCTCCTTACACCACAGGTTCCATTCATCTCGGAACCGCTTGGAACAAAATTATGAAAGACTTGGTTTTACGGTTTCACCGGATGCAGGGCTTCCGTGTAATAGATACTCCGGGTTTTGATATGCACGGGTTACCAATTGAAGTCCATGTAGAAAAAGCTCTGAAAGTTAAATCGAAGCTAGACATTGAAAACAACATTGGCGTAGACAAGTTTATTGAACGATGTCAGGATTTTGCCCTCTTAAATTTGAATGAGATGACGCAGCAATTCAAACGCTTAGGCGTTTGGATGGACTGGGACCGACCGTATCGGACAATTGACAACCCCTACATTGAGGGCACTTGGTATTTGATGAAAAGGGCTTCGGAGAAGGGCTTTCTATACCGTGGGCTCCGATCTATAGACTGTTGCATACGATGTGAGACCGCCCTCGCCAAACGCGAGCATGAATACAAGACAATTGAAGATTATTCGATTTGGGTTAAGTTTCCTGTTTCAGGAAAACCCAACGAGTTTATTGTGATTTGGACTACAACTCCTTGGACACTACCCGCAAATATGGCTGTAATGGTCAACCCCGAATTCGAATACATCCGAGTAAAGGTTGACGATGAAATATGGATACTAGCGAAGGGGCTAGCTAACATCATATTACAGGGTCTGTTAAACAAACAATACGAGGTTATAGAGGAGGTCAAGGGAAAGGCGCTTTTAGGGCTTCGTTACGAACATCCCCTGTTAAAGGAGGTTCCCAAACAAGCAGACTTCCATAACACCTCAAAGAAAGTACATTCCATTGTATTAAGTGAAGAATATGTGACGCTTGAACAAGGGACTGGACTCGTCCATATGGCTCCTGGACATGGTCCCGAAGACTTCGAGGTGGGCCAGCGTGAAGAAATACCTATCTTCTGCCCTGTGACATTCTCAGGGACTTTCACCGAAGCGGGTGGAAAATACTCAGGAATGAAAGTTCAAGATGCTAGCGAAGTTATTCTGACCGACCTACGCAAAAAGAACCTCTTAGTTCATCAGGATACGATTGAGCATGAATACGCGCACTGTTGGCGTTGCGGCTCACCCTTAGTATACCTTGCTACTGATCAGTGGTTTCTTCGTGTAAGTGATTTACGAGAAGAAATCATAAAAAAGAACGAAGGGATTTACTGGGTTCCAGATTGGGCTGGTCACACTTGGTTTCGTAACTGGGTTCAGAATCTTCGAGATTGGTGCATTTCAAGACAACGGTATTGGGGGGCTCCTCTCCCAATCTGGATTTGCGATAAGTGTGAGCAAATTGAGGTCGTTGGTAGCGTAGCTGAGTTAAAAGAGAAAGGAGAAAAAGTCCCTGAGAACCTCCATCGACCTTGGATTGACAATATCATGTGGCCTTGCTCAAAATGTGAGGGCACAATGAAGCGAGTGAATGATGTCTTAGATGTGTGGTTAGATAGTGGTGTTGCACCCTGGGCAACTCGTTGGGCCACCTATGGCACGACGGACTTTGACAATTGGGTAACGGCTGACTTTGTAATTGAAGGGAAAGATCAGATCAGTAACTGGTTTAACACTCTCTTTAACTCGACAATGCTTGTTGATAATAGAGAACCATACAAGCGAGTCTACATGCATGGATTTACAGCCGATGAATTCGGTCGACCTATGTCAAAATCAAAAGGAATTGGCGTCATGCCCGAAGAGGTGGTGGCGAAATTTGGTGCTGAGACGCTACGAATGTACTGCATTAAAAGCACTGGACCGGGTGAAGACATGACTTTTCTCTGGAAAGATGTAGAAGATACTCGTCGATCTCTCTCCATTCTTTGGAATGTTTATGTCTTTGCTACGACATTCATGAAAGCCGCAGGTTTCGTTCCTAAAATTCAAACAATTTCAACCAAGGCGTTGCAGAACGAAGACCGTTGGATTCTTTCGCGATTGCACCAAATGCTTCAAGAAGTTACCAATCGCTTTGAGAAATACGAACTGCCCTTTGTTCCACGCCTAATGGACGATTTTGTTGTCCGCGACCTTAGTAGGTGGTATATTAAACTTATCCGATCACGAACATGGGTTAGCTCTACCGACGATACAAAAACACAAGCCTTTAACACCCTCTATTATGTGTTGAGAAGCCTTCTTGCGATACTTGCTCCAGTTCTTCCCTTCCAAACAGAAAGAATGTACCAAGCTCTCGTTCGCTCCGTTGAACCTGATGCCCCTCTGAGTGTTCACATGCTTCCTTGGCCGAAGGTCGATACAACGCTAATAGATGTCCAATTAAACCAGGAAATGGATTGGGTTTCAGAAATCGTAGATGCTGTACAATTCATCCGACAAGAAGAGGGATTGAAACTTCGTTGGCCGTGTAGCCGTCTTGTGATAGTTCCCTCGAAGAAAGAATTCTCCTTGGAGAATTTCAGCGAAGTGGTTGCTAGTCAAACTAATGTGAAGCTGGTTGAAATTAAAAATAGAGTGAAAGGTGACAATCTAAAAGAAAAGGAACTTTCCTTTGCTACGGTATACCTTGATGTTTCTGAAACAACTGAACTTCGCGCAGAGCGCTTATCTCGTGACCTTATTCGTAGAATTCAAGCAACTCGTAAGAAAGAAGGTTTACATGTTACTCAGCGAATAACGCTCTATATAGCGGCGCGCCCTCAAAAACTACGAGAAGCCATAGAAGAAACAAGGGCGGCTATAGCATCAAAGGTTGGTGCAACAAAATTAGAAGTGAGCGATAAATTACCTCTCCTAGACGGACTCGCTAAGGGTAAGCTTGATTTTGACAACGAGAACATTGAATTCGGTATTTTGCGCAATTCCAAGTAGTTCTCCCAACACATTTAAACCCAAATGAAACACGACCCTGTAATTAATGGGCACGTGGCTTAGCCTGATGGAGCGCCGAACTACTACGCATACTGCGTGGTGTGTGTATGCCTTATATGGTGTCGCTCCGAACATTCAAATGCGAAACCTAGGTAAGCCGGAGGTCGCGGGTTTGAATCCCGCCGTGCCCACCATCTTGCTTTTAAGCGGCTCTGCGTTTTCCTTCGAAATCCTTAGCCATGGTTTCAAAGTCTGTACCGAAAGCCGTTTCTTTAGTAAGACGCTTTCTCACCTTGAGAAAAACGGGAAAACGTGTGGCTTGACCAACAACAAGCGCCTCTCCAACACTAAGGCTTGAAATAGAAGTTAAGGTGGCTTTGGTGATTTTTTCAGATGTAGCGCGAATATGGTCTAGATCGTAAGGATTGGTAATTCGGAGAAACACATTGGTCCCACATTGCGATAACACCGTTGTTGAGAGACGAACCGGTCGTTGCGAAATTACGCACAGAGATAAATTGTACTTTCGACCTTCGCGCGCAACCGTTTCAAGAATACCTTTCGAAAATGCCAAGGCACGACGGGCTTCAGGGCAGAATTGATGGCTCTCCTCGAGAAAGACAATTGTTGGTGGGATAACTGAATCACGTCGAAGGTCGAATAATCGGCGAAGTACGGCATCGACGATGATCTGTTTTTTCTGCAGATTTACAGTGTCACTCATGTCGAGAATCACGGCATGACCAGGTTTCATCATCTTTTCCCAAATGGGTGTGGGGGTCTTACCGAAAAGCCGAAGGTTCTGAAGATTGTCCAACCATCCTAAAAGGGCTTCTCGCGTTCGGGTGTTGATTGACGGGTCTTTTTCCAGTGCAGTGATGAGGTCACTAATATCATAAGGTTGCCCTTTGCGTGCACTTCGCATGGTATGGATTATTCGTGTGAGTTCACGAACCTGGATTGTCCCCATTTCGGGAGAGTAGGTGGCAAACGCTTTGGCGCTCATTTGAGGGGTAGCTATTTCGATAAGGGGACTCTTGATCATCGAGATTTGGTTCTCGAAGTTGCTTCCATGCTCCTCTATGGGTTCAGCTAGACTAGTGTACTCCCCGTGTACATCAATTACCAGAATGGCTGGTCGACCTTGGCTAGGTTTTCTCGAAAGTAATTCTTCGAGCATCACTGTCGCAGTGTAGCTTTTACCTGCCCCGCTCATTGCGAGTAAAGCAACATGCTTTTGAAACATTTTTGTTAAATCAAAGGTTGCAGGGATTCCGTGAAACATGAGTTGACCGAGAAGAACCCCGCCAGGCGTGAATCCAAGAAACTTCGACAAAATTTTAGGATCCGGTGTAGCTACAATGGCCCCGGGTGAGGGGGGAAATGTTACTCGTTGAACTTCTCCCTTGTTGTATATGCCAAGCGGCTTAGCCTCAGCAACCACATACTCCCACCGATCAATCGGAAAAATCGCTCCAAAAGCCTTGCCAGAACGAGTGAACTCGTGGACCGCATCGATTTGAGCGAAGTAGCGATTGGTTTTGTAAACCTGCTCAATGTGGGCAATGACTAATCCTTCTTCGGTTTCCGTCGAGACATATTGTCCAACATGAACTGGAATTCCATCCCTAATTGTTGGGTCATCCTGTTTTCCAATGACAAATACAACATTCTCCGTAGAAGGACCATTTTCTGTACAGACAACAGTTCCAAGGGGATTGGGATTCATTGTCAAGTTCAACACATTAACTAATTATTTTGAATGAAAGGGCATTCGCTCGCGTCGTAATTTCAACAAGCTCTGTGGATAACCAATACGGTTTGAAAGTTGATTAAATAAAAAGTCAAGATCTCGTTCGATAAGTCGGGCTTGAGAATCTGCATCTATTAGAACAGTGGGAAGTGCGAATTCGTCGTTATTTGACGCCATTGGAAGTAACATGGCTCCTACTTTCTCAATAATTCTACTCGGGTTATATGAACCTGTGTAGACTTCAATGCGTAATGGATAGTCGTATTTTGCTGTGCGTAAGTAGAAACATACAAGGTCAGCATCTTGAGTGGCGCCGTCGTTCAAGGCATCCGAATTGTTATCGCTAAATCCGTTCAGTCGAAGAATTGGTGAGCGTTCACCCACTTCGAGAATTCGGTAAAAAAAGTCGGAATCGTAACTAATTTTCAACACGGATCGGTAATCCATGTCTAATAATGGTTTCAACTCAGGAAAACGGGGAATTAGGTGAGGTAGAACTTCTCCTAGAATGTGCATGAAATGTTGGCTTCGACTATCTTTGACGACTCCTGCTAAAAGTGTGCCCGTTTTCTTTGTCTTTGTGTACAACTCTTCATAAAGAGAGAGAATTTCTTGATATTTTGCAGTATTCACTGAATGGTTCGATGGACGAACACTGATGTGAGGTCTAAGGGAACCATCAAGAAGAAGTAACTCAGATGGATGGTGATCCTGTACACGAATTGCCAATTCTAACTCTGCTTTTAGCCGTTCTAAGGATGCGCTCAGCTCCGCGTCTCGCCAAGATATTGGGGTAAGTTCAGCCTTTACCATTGGAGGTGTTGTTTTTTCAGGAAAGTAGATGGCAGAAACTCGGTTTGCAGGTGTATATTCAAAGATGGTTGCAACTGCACGTGTAATGACTAGTTCGATACCTCGTAGCGTCTTCTTTAATAATCCGCCATCAATCCCACACACTCTCAGACCGTTCAGGTTAGTAGGTTCAACTCGGTGGGCTAGTTTACCATCAATCAAGGCTTTTTGAGCAAGCGGGATATCTAATCGTAGATCGATGTTGTGTCGGTGGCTATGCAAAATAGCAGCGAAGGCACTCCTTTTCTTTTCAAATAATTGAATTTGCTCGGCGATTTTTTGGATTTCAGCATCCAACGCCCAGAGCTCTCGAATCGTCTTCATTCAAATCGTCCAGAGGAGCTTTCTTAGCTTAACACGGTGCTTAAAATTAAAACTTGGTATAACGCTATAAACGCAACCAATGAACACTAATAATCCCATGTTGCTCAAGGCTCAGGCTCTTCTTAGCCAATACATCGAGGATGTTGAAATTCTGAACCATTGCGAGGCCACACGCCAGAAGGCGCTCCAAATCGCAGAGATCCTTTCAGCTAAAATAAGTGTTGACTTCAATATAGTAGGTCTTGGAGCAGTATTACACGACATCGGTCGTGCGCGAATCCATGATGTAACACATGGCTATGTTGGCGGGCAAATCTTGGAACTTTATGATTACCCTTCGAGCGTTGTAAGAATAGTTGAGCGGCATGTATTAGGCGGGTTTACAGCAGATGAGGCGATTTTAGTCGGTCTTCCCCCACGGAGTTTCGTCCCAGAAAGCTGGGAAGAAAAAATTGTGTGTGTTGCAGATAAATTGGGGGTATACGCTTGGACAGGAATAGATCGACCTGATTTGTGGCTCGAGAAGATGGAAAGTCGGTTTGCTGAATTACAGCAACGATATGGGGTTGTCGAACCGTATTTAACTTCAATGGAACGCGCTAAACACTTTGCCATAGCAATGAAACGACTTGCGACAATGCAATAGAGCATTCATCAACGAGTACTTATGGACAACACATAGGATAAATGAGCAATCCAGTAAATACTAGGATGATTGTAGCGAGAAGTGGAACAGAGAGATTATCCCAACCTGCGGGGGATAACCCTTCGAGTAGCATAGCAGAACTAGCACACATCAGGCTAATAGTGATAATCTGAAGTAAACTAAAAACTGGAAGCCCATTCGTAGAAAAGACATCTAAGAAGAGCCAACATATCCACGATCCGATGAAGGAGGCTGCAAACACTGAAAGTGACCCCTCAATGCTCCGAGTCGCTTTTCCAATTCTATACCAATGCTTTCCGTATTTTGCTCCTATGAAGGGAGCTATACCATCACCGAGATACATTGCAGTGAGACCCATTGCGGGTAAGGGGTAGAGGGGAGTTAACGAAGGAATTAATGTAAAAACCGAAACCAGAAGTGTAATCGACACTGCGTAAAAGAAAGGACCCCAAATGTGCCCTGAAAGGTAATCCTCCTCCCGTGCCATAACTTCAAACATACTTCTTAAACCCTTTACAGGGCTCTTTGGCGATGCAAGATAGATGAGCACTAAAAAGGATACTGCTACGATTATCGCAGCCCAAGAATGCGTGTAGAAGGGAACTGTGAACACAGAAAAACCTGCACCAAGATGAATAAACTTCCTAGTCATCGCAGGATGGTAGTTACGCCAACGCCGGAGTCCCTCCCCGATAACGAGAATAGCAACAACCCAAGTATAAGCAATAGCCAAAACAAGAAGATCTGTTAAGGTAGGAAACGGAAGTTGCATGGTGTTCACCCATCTAGTAATTGTCGTGTCTTGTACTAAGATGTATTTAGGTTATCGGAAATAGTGAATAATGATTATTTCCATTGAATTCGGTAAATGATGTGGTAAGGTAGGCGCGTCGTTAATGAATTTAATCAATCACAGCGCTCGTGATAATTTACTTAGAACGATTGCCGGTGAAATCACCCTCGCAGAAAACCCAGGAAGGGCTATGCGAAAATGGCGGGAACAGTTTGGAGTAGCTCAACACGACCTTGCCCTCCAGCTGGGCATTTCTCCTTCGGTAATTAGTGATTATGAAAGTGGGCGCAGAAAATCACCCCGAGTTGAAACAATTCGTAAATTCGCTGAATGCCTTCTGGAAATAGACGAAAAGCGTGGTGGGCACTTTGTTAGAGCCTTTCTTCGTTTGATAGGATCGGACATACCTTCTGATATTCTCCTTGATATTCGAGAATTTCCTACTGCGATTTTAGCCACACAATTAACTGAATTTCTCGAATGCAAAACCATCGTAGACGACGAAATACCCAACCGAGAGCTATTTGGCTACACAACAATTGATAGCCTAAAGGCTATTCTACAACTCACCCCAGAGCAAATGTTAAAACTATACGGCGCAACGCCCAATCGTGCAGCTATATTCACCCATGTCAGCACGGGGCGTTCACCGATGGTGGCTATTCGAACCTCGCAAATGGGTTTAGGCTCTTCAGTTCGACCTTCTATCGTCATTCTTCACGGCCCAACGAAAGTTGATCCGGTTGCTACCAAAATCGCTGAGGTCGAAAAAATTCCTCTATATCTCTCTACAATCAAAGAGACAGACGCCCTAGTCAAAAAACTTCGTAATTTTAATCCAGAGGTGTAACAAAAACAGTGCATGCAATCTACTTTGTTGGTACAGCAGGGTCAGGGAAGTCAACCCTCACTCATATCTTCGCCAAATGGCTTGCAGATGCAAAGTTAAGCGTGGGAACCGTGAATTTAGATCCTGGAGTACTGCACCTTCCTTATGGACCAGATATCGATGTTCGGGATTTTGTTTCTCTTCAAGGAGTGATGGAAAAATACAATCTCGGCCCTAATGGTGGGCTGGTTGCCGCTATTGATCTCATAAGCACACATCTTGGTACTTTGCAGGAGGAAATTAAGGATCTGGCTGTAGATTTCTTACTATTAGACGCTCCTGGTCAAATTGAATTGTTCGCCTTTAGACAAACAGGACCGATTATTGTATCAAGCCTTGGGGGAGAAAGCAAAATGATCGCATACTTAGTTGACTCAACGTTAAGCAAAACTCCTGCAGGATTTATCTCCTCCTTGTTCCTTTCTGCATCAGTCTTAGTTCGATTTCAACTTCCTCAACTCAATGTTCTTTCACGAGCTGATTTGCTTGACCAAGAAGAACTTGAACGGATTCAAAGCTGGCTTGACGATCCCGATCAACTTATTTTCGCCTTACAAGAGTTGCGAAATGAACTACAAACGGAACTTTCCAGTGAGCTATGTCGTTCCATTCAACAACTTTTTTCAGGGCTTGATGTTGTTCCACTTTCAGCTGAAAAAATGTCTAACTTAGACCTTCTCTATTCCCATATATCCTATACTCTGACAGGTGGCGAAGGTTTCGAAATCTTTCGCTAATTTCGTCTTCCTAAAAGGTTTTAATTCAGACAATAATGTTGTATGAAGCGCTAGGTGAATTTAATGCCGAAGATTGATGACATAATTGCAACGGCGCGTTCAGAGAATCGGACATATCTCTTGGAACACGAGTCTAAAACCATAATGAAGAGTTACGATATACCCGTAACGGAGTTCCAGGTTGCGGAAACTGAAGAAGCCGCAGTGAAGGCGGCAGAAAAGATCGGTTTTCCCGTTGTACTCAAAATCTTAAGCCCCGATGTAATACACAAAAGCGATGTCGGTGGCGTACTCATAAATCTGAAAGATAGTGAAGCCGTGCGAGAGGGCTATCAAACAATTATTTCAAAAGTAAAGAAACACAAAGCTAAAGCTGATATTAGGGGTATTTTTGTTGAAGAATTCGCCCCCAAGGGGGTCGAAGTGATCATTGGAGCAATTAAAGACCCCCAATTTGGCCCTGCTCTAATGTTTGGGTTAGGTGGGGTCTTCGTTGAAGTACTTAAAGATGTTAGTTTTCGTGTAGCTCCAATTACAAAGTATGATGCCCAGGAAATGATTCGAGAAATAAAGGGGTATCCCATTCTAACCGGAATTCGCGGACAGGAGGCTTCTGATACTACGGCATTAACGCATATACTCCTTCAGGTTTCAAAGTTAGTGATCGACTACCCGAGCATCAACCAACTCGATCTTAACCCTGTATTTTCATATCCTAAGGGGGCAAAATGCGTGGATGCTCGTATCATTCTAGAAGAAAAGGCTAAAACTCAATAGGCTCTTTGTGTTTTGAGAAATCTTCCTGCAAAGGTGTTGAGTTCCGTTAGTTTTAAAAAACCTTTTTCCATACCCCTTTCACTCTTGAAACCCTCATCAGTTGTAGTTTAGAATAAGGTGGTATAGTGGCCGAGGAATCTGTTCTTAAGCTGGCCGAAATAAACCGGCTAACCACTTCATTACGAGAAAAACGTGATGAATTGAATACAGAAGCTAAAAGGCTAATGAAGGAAAGGGATAGCCTTAACGCACAAGTGGCTGAACGACTACAAAAAGCACGTGAACACCGAGAACAACGCGACGAATATAACCAAAAAGTCGCTGAATTCAAGGTGAAGCGAGACGAAATCTATGCCAAACTGAAAGATAAGGTAGAAGAACGACAGGATACTGAAGAAGAAGTTCAAGAAATCCAAAACAAAACCTCGGTACCTGCTCATGTCCTGCGTCGGAAAATTCGTGAACTAGATTGGTCACTTCAAACACAGGTTTTAGATCTTAAACATGAACGCGAAATAATTGAGCAAATCGCTGCGCTTGAAGAAGAAATGAAGGTGGCAGAAGACGCGGCGGCTAAAAAGAAAGAAAGCGCTAAGACCCGAACAGAAATTGAAGATTTTCGCCTCCTTATGAATGCGCATCACAACTCAGTGTTGGAATTCGCACGGCTTTCACAAGAGGAAAACCAGCGTATGATAGAAGCATATGCAGAAGTTGACTCGTTACGAAAACAAGCAGATGAAGCTCACCGTCATTACCTTGCAACCCGAAAAGAAGCAGATGAAACACATCACCAATTTATTGAAGCTAAACAGGAAAACAACCGACTAAGAAAGGAATTGAGCGAAGTTCGTGTTCGTAGGCGTGTAGAAAAACTTCAAGAGATGGAGGAGCGTCTTGAAGAAAAAACTTCAACCGCCTTGGAGAAGTTTAAGCGTGGAGAGCGATTAACGATGGAAGAGTTTTCGCTCTTAATGAAGCGTGGTTTATTATAGGGCTTGAACTACAAGTCAATTGGCAAAACCAAATCTGCTGATTTTTGGAGACCCTGATTTTGAGGGTTTGATGATAAAAGCAACACAACCTCTTTACCGAGTTCTCTTGCACGGCAAATCAACGGAATGAACTTTTCATTCTCTGTCACAAGGGCTAATATGTCGATTTTTTCGTTATAAACGAGTTCCATGGCTTCGAGGGCAAAGTGGATGTCAAGGTCACCATGGACGATGATTGGTGTGAATCCCTCTTTGGAGAGCTTTTTTGAATTTTCTAGTGAGTATTTTTGTAACATCACAATCTTTGCTACTTTAACATCTCCAATTTCTTTTAATAGTGGTCGGATGTGAGTTGCAACTGAAAGGATTGAGGGAGATATATTACTATCAATCAGAAGTGCAAGAGGTTTTCCTTTCTTTCGTCGGACCACCACTCTCACCTAATTTCCAAATCGCCTTTCTCGGCGTTGATAAGTTCTAACTGCACGCCAAAAGTCAATCTTACGAATTTCTGGCCAATATACATCAGCAAAATACAATTCAGAGTAAGCTGACTGCCATAATAGAAATCCCGACAATCGTTCTTCACCAGAAGTGCGAATGATTAGTTCTGGATCCGCAGTACCTGCAGTGTACAAATGCTGTTCGACTGTCGAATCACTAATAATAGCGGGATCTAATTCTCCAGCTCGAACTTTCTCTGCTATTCTTTTGATCGCGTCCACAATTTCGGTTCGACCACCATAGCCTATCGCGACATTTAGTTGAAACTTATTATAGTTGGCTGTGACCTCTTCTGCCTTTTTTATTGCTTTTAACAGCGATGAGGGAAGCAGTGAAAACTGACCAATAGCTCTTACTCGAACCTGGTGATGGTGGACCACTTCTGACCGGGCAATGGTTTCAAAACGCTCTTGAGCGAGGTTCAAGATGTGTTGGACTTCCTTCTTGTTTCGGGAGAAATTCTCAGTCGAAAAGGCGTACACTGTAATTACCTTGATTCCCGCCTCAAAACACCAATCGAGAACCTCTTCCACGCGTTGAGCACCCATAGAATGACCAAAATCTGTATCTTGACCCTGTTCTTTGGCAAATCGGCGGTTTCCATCAAGAATAATACCGATATGGGTTGGCATTGGGTTGTCCTTTATTTGGCGCCAAAGATACCACGAGTACAAATGATAAACCGGACCCATTAAATTAGCCACTGTCTTACCCTCGGTTAGTCCCAAAAGCCTGCGTTATATAACCTTTCGTATTGCAATTATTCTATTTGGGTTAATCATCGGTTGAGTTTTTTAGCGATTTTTTTTGCAGCACGCTCCATATTGATAAAGACTAGTCCTAGACCCGCAAGGGAAGCCGTGTTCGTGCTCACCATTAAAACGGAATCTGGACCTGCCGCCACCATGATAACGGCTCCTGTTTTCCCTTGAGCAAAAACCTGGTGTAATGCTCCTTTCCTTAAATCTGACGCCGCCCGTTCACCAATAGTAAGCAGTGCAGCGCTCATCGCAGCTAGAAGCGTCTCGTCGAATTCTTCCGGAAGATTCGCTGCAATAGGAAGCCCATCGACTCCAACTACAACAGCAGCCTCAATCTCGTCTACTGATTCTGTAAGACTCTCCAGGATTTTCTCAATTTCAGGAGAACTCGGAATCATCAAGGTTGGTCTAACTCGCTGATGCTTTTGCAGATGTCTTAGGGTACAAATGGTACATCAAGATATCGCGAGTTACCTGTCGAAACGCGCGTTTAACATTTTCTCCTGTAATAGCACAGGTCGTAAAATTCGGAACATTCCCCAACCCCAACTTTGCCAACATGATGGAATTATCCATAGCATTGGACAAATCCTGCTTGTTCAGCATAACAACCAAACTAACCGAATGCCCCAGCTCATCGCTTACAAAGGAACGGAGCTCAGACATACTTTCGATATTCGCCTCCATCTGATCTGGAGACGAGTCCGCCACGAAAATAATTCCATCTACCCCAGTTAGAATTACCTTTCGTTGTCCTCGATGTCTGCGTTGACCCGCTACAGTGTATACATCAAAGACTACTTGAGCTGTGGCTTGCATTGGAGTATAGTCAAAAAAAAGAGTCCGACCTGTATGATCTGCCACCGATGTAAATCCGCCTTTTTCAAGCCCTTCAACATTATCATAAATCCAGCGAAGTGCAGTCGTCTTTCCCGACAGTGATGGTCCCCAGAAGACGATTTTGAAATGTATTCGACCTTTCGTGTCTTTCTTCAAAGCAGGACGGCTCCTCCTTATTCACGTTGCGCCTATCCCGTCCCCATTAACCCTTCTCTAATTCGCCGAGCGCTGCACGCAGCTCTTCTCGCTCTGCGTCAGTCTTACCTGCCGCTACTGCTGGCTTCTCGGCCATGAATTCATCTAATACTTTCGCAAGCTCCGCCGCGGCTTTCATCATCGTTAAACGAATCATCCCAATGTTTACTTCCTTATCGGTGATTACGCAGAGTACACCTTTTCCTGCACCAGCAGCGAAAATCTTGCCATCACCAAACTCCGAAGTCACGATCGTCAGATCGCCTACATCCAAACTTTTTCCCTGCTCTTCGCTAGCGCAGAACACGGCACTTGCAATCGCGCCTATCCCGTCTACATTTCCGCGTTGTCTAGGTATTAGAGCAACTCAACGGGGTAGTACGAGAATTTTGAAACATGCGCGATAGTAAGACCGGTTCGGTCAACGAGGATAGTCTTCTTAATTCCTGGTTCGGATTTAATGACATCGGAGAGGATTTCATCAAATTGTCTCACGGTTATTGACAAGGCTAATCCCTTTCCACCGAGCTTGCGGGAGTTACCATTTGAGGGGCAGCTTATATCTTTTGTGTGGCAGGAGGTGGATGCCAATTGCGTCGATGATGTTCGAGAGAGAACTGTGAGAGTTGTCGCATCATCCTCGTAGGACGATGAGGATATAATCTTCTTCAGGCGCAACCATGACTTCTCCCTGTGGAGTTGAGATTGTAAGAAAGTTCATTCCACCTTCGCCAAGTTCGTCGACTACGCGTTTAGCTTTGCCTACTAGTGATGTAACGAGGGCAGAAATAACCTCAGTTTTCTCTGCGTTTAGGTTGGAGCTGATTGGTAGGCCTTCCATGTTGGTAATGATAACGCCTCGCACTCCTTCGTGTGCACCGAGGCGTTTGAGTGAGTCTTTCAACGCTTTTCCGCCAATCATTGTACTCCACGCTCTCTAGCCACTCACTAGAGGTCCCTCATTGAAGTTATAAAAGTTCCCTCTTGTTCGGGGATAACGAAGACTTTTTGAAAAAATCTATTGAACGGCGCACAGTTTTTAAACAGGTAGACTAAATCCATGGTAACGCAAAAACTCATGCCATCTTCTTCTGGCGTTGGTTGTGGCTTTTATGCTCGGAAAAAAAGAGGTCGAAGGGGTACTTGCTGAAGTAATGGACACCATTCCAGAACTCGAAGGTATTATTGCTGCTTCAAATACCGGTAAGGTGGTTGCTGGCCAGACTCTTCGAGAAATGAATCATGATGCAATTGTTTCAAGTGTAGTTACCCTTCTAAAGGAATCAAAGGCAGTGAGCCAGTCAGTTGATCAGGGTACAGCTCAAGTAATCTATCTCGAAACCAACAAAGGCTACACTGTAGCAGTAAACACGGCAAAGGCAATAATCGTTGCAATCGCTGGTAAAGACGCTGCCGCCAGCCTTGGCCTAATAATCCGGAGCCTTCGAGCCTCAGTAGAGAAAATAACAACTAGTTAGACTCTTTTTCAAAGGGGTTGTGTCACTCAAAGTCTTAATTGATCTGACTGTGACCCCTCCAATACGGAAAGTTTACATTTCCTGCTTCATGCCTATGTTTGATATTAACTGATCGACCTACTTTCTGAGGATACGCTTTGAATAGAGTTGACATCGGAAAGTTCGAAGCATACAAATATGTTGTCTAGGTGGTTATTTGAACTTGAAGAAGATCCTTATCACTTCTAAAGGAAGGGTCTTTTAAGGTAAATAGATAAAAGCAAGTGAATAGGCGTTGTTTGTGTGGCTTTCATTCGGCAAATAACAATTCAAGGGTTCAAAAGCTTTAGTCCCCGAAAAACTACGATTAATCTCACCCAAGGGTTTACTGCTATTGTTGGTGAAAACGGCTGCGGGAAAAGCAACATCCTAGATGCGGTTTGCTTTGTTTTGGGTCGACTAAGTAGTAAATCACTTCGTGCTGAGAATTTTGCTTCATTGTTGTTTAATGGAGGAGCAGGCAATTCTCCAGCCAAGATTTGTCGTGTCAGCTTAGTATTTACTAACACGGATCGTCAACTTCCCATTGATGCCGATGAAGTCACCATAAGTCGTGAAGTTGATGAAAGCGGAGTGAGTGCCTATCGAATCGGTGGAAAACGCGTAACACGCACTGAAATGTTAGACACTATTTCTGTCGCAGGTTTGCATCCTGAAGGTCACAACATTGTTCTGCAAAACGAATTGGCGAACGTCATCAGCATGTCACCAACGGACATCCGTCAGGTCGTCGAAGGCGTTGCGGGAATTTCCGTCTTTGACGAAAAGAAACAACAAATTGAAGGTGAATTATCAAAGGTTGATCAGAACCTCCAAATTGTCCAAATGCGCACAGAGGAAATTAGACAAGAATATTCCCGATTAGAGAAAGACAGGCAGGATGCTCTACGATGGCGTGAAATAACAGAACAAATAGTCGGTTTTGAACGGGATCTTGTTTTTGCTGAACTCATCCGACTTGAACAAAGACTAAACGAGCTTAAAGAAGAATATGCTACCTATTCAAAAAACATCAAAGAGTTCGAGGCACAGCGGCAAGCTGCCATGGATCGAAGACTAGAATTAGAAGAGGCTGTTCATAACGACGGCGTTCAAATCAAAACCTTAGATCAACAGCTGCATAGTAATGAAATTGAAATAACCCGGCTCAGAGAAATACTACGAGGACTCCAACTAACATCTGACAAAATTAATCGTCGAGCAGAGACTCTTTCTGCCAGCGTACAACATCTAGAATCTCAGAACATAGAGAAAGAAACAGCCCTTTCTGCGCTAGATGAGAACATAAACGAGTTAAAAGCGGTTGAAGCCACTCTAAAAGAACAGATTTCTCCCCTTCGTACTCGGTTAACCGAACTCTCTGGACAAATTCCTTCACCTGACGCAGAGTATGTGACCTTGCGTGATAGAATTTCATCACTAACCGAGAGGATTGAAACCAAGAAAGGCGAATTGGGTGAGTCTCTTGCTCTACAGCGAATCTCTGATAAAGAGATTACTGAGATAAAAAAACAAATTGACGAAAGCTACGCGGTGTTACCTGAACAGGAACGCACGCTGCAAGAAGCCAAAACTGAACTCCAAAGCATCGAAAAGGAACTCAAACTCATCGAGTCAGAACAGGCAGCACTCCAAGAACAACAAAACAAACTCCAATCTTCTGTGCAAGAAAAACAAAAAACTCAAGATGAACTGACTCTTCTCATTCAAGCCGCAAAGGAAGAACTCTTAGAAGCCCAAACACGACTTAAGACTATTCAGGAATTCAAAAAGTACGGTCTTACCCGAAAGGCAGCGATCGAAGCCGTCCTAAAATTTGCTAAAGAAAATAAAATCCCAGGGGTTTATGGAACTCTTGGAAGCTTAGGACAAACATCAACTAAGCATGCTATTGCCCTTGATGTCGCAGGCGGTGGACGATTAGACTTCATCGTCGTTGACAATGAAAATACGGCCACGAAATGCATTGACCATCTTAAAAAATCTCGAATAGGGCGGGCTACATTCATTCCTCTAAACTCGATTAAAGCTGACCCCTTTAGGTACAAAGAGAAGCAAAAAGGAGTCATAGGGAATGCGATGGAATTACTCAACTTCAACGAACAATTCCGACCCGCCTTTGAATATGTCTTTGGCAGAACCCTGATCGTTAAGGATTTAGAAACTGCGCGGGAAATTCCAGCTTCGGGTGTTCGAAAAATCACCATTGATGGTGATGTTGTAGAGCCTAATCGAACTATAACAGGAGGTTACTACAAAGGCGTTTCTTCCTTAACTCTTGAAGAAGAAGCACGGATTCCTGAATTACAGAAGAAACTCAAAGAACTACAAAATTTACAGAAAAAAACAGACCAAGAGTACCGTGAATGGAAGGAGCAATATGAGAATCTAGGTGTACAAATTCGTGAAAAAGAAACAACAATGGAAAAATTACGAGTTGGTAGAGAGCAAGCCTCTGATGTAGTTACGGAGCAAGAAGAAGCGCTCCAAATCTTCAAAGACAGTATTGCTAAACTCCATGCCTCGTTAAAGGGTCAAGACGAAGCGAAGAACCTCTTGGAAAAGAAAATACAATCCATACAAACAGAAATGAATGACCTCACGCAGCAGCGTGAACGCATACAAAAAGAACTCTCTGACCTTGAACGAAGTAGCCTAGATCCAAACTTAACTAACTTACGATCACAACTGGATGAACTCGAAAATCAGTTCCGTGATGTGCAGGTTGAATTAACAGAAAAGAGTGGCGAATCTAAAATTACCACCATCGAATTCAACCGTATATCCAAAGACTTAGAAAACACAAAGAGCGAATTAGAACAGACACAACAAGAACTTGTCCTTAATCAAAAGGAAATCCAAAGAATTCAATTAGAGCTGGCTTCGCTAGAATCGATCAATAGTGGTTTAGAAGAAAAAATCCAAAACCTTGAAACTGAAATTTCTTCTAATGAAGCTGAGGCGCAACGCCTCAACACTCAGATTGACGAATTCTTTGATACAATCAATGAAGAAAAAATGAACCAATCTAGGACAGAAGGCCGTATTGAACACTGGGAAGAACGCATTGCTGCTCAAAAGGAAAAAACCCGCGATTTTGAACCGCCTCCAATACCGGTTGACCCTGCCATGGTTCATAGCATCCGAAGGCAGTTAGCCGATCTTCAACAAGAACGAGAACAACTTGGGCTGGTGAACCAAAAAGCCGTTGAACGATTCGAAGAAATCCGACATGCATACGATGAAATTCTAGAAAAGGAACGCCGAATTCGTGAGGAACGCGAAGCTATCCTTGATGCAATGAGACGTGCAGAGGAGGAAAAGTTTCGAGTATTCATGGCTGCGTTTTCCAGCATCTCACATAATTTCTCTGATGTATATCAGAAATTAACACAGGGCGAAGGTCAACTCGAACTAGAAAATCCCGAGAATCCCTTTTTAGGGGGAATTCGTATGCGAGTTCGACCAGCAGGAAAACGGATTCAATACCTCGACGCTCTATCAGGCGGAGAAAAGGCACTTACTGCCTTGACATTTATGTTTGCTCTGCAGCTCCATCAACCTGCACCATTCTACTTTCTGGATGAAATTGACGAAGCGCTTGATCCAAACAATGCCGATCGCGTTGCGAAACTTATTGAGAATTTATCCCGGAACTCCCAGTTCATTATCATATCCCATAACGAAATCACCATACGGCTTGCTAATACCTTGTTAGGAGTGGCTATGGCAGATGGAGTTTCCAGGGTTTTCTCTGTAACCTTTGAGGAAGGCCAACTTCTCATTGATGGTAAGGCTACAGCGTAATGAAAAGACAGATAATACATCAGTTTATTTAGGATGCGTTATTCAAGGTATTACATATTTTCTAACTGGACAGCGGAGTACGACGGTGCATTGACGGAAAGTAGCTCGGAACCATTTTGGTTTCATCAACCATGGCGAGTTCTTACAGATATCCTTGATTTACAAAAAATTAGTCCTTGGGAACTAGACCTAGCTGAACTTGTTAACGGCTTCATCGGGCGTTTACTTACGGCTGAATATATTGACTTTCGTATTGCGGGTCGTGCGCTGCTCTCTGCTGCCATACTTCTCCGATTCAAAACTGAATACCTTCTTGAGTTCGGTCGAGAGGAGGAGGAGCTTATCCGTGTAATTGAAGAAGATATTTTTTTACCCCCAATTCGCCCCCCCTTCAGGAAAAACATTAGGCCAACAACATCTACAGAATTTATAGAGGCGCTTCGGGAACTTGTTTTTCCACCCAAGAAATATTCACGGAAACGCAACAAACTTGATTTCGCTCCCCCTGTTATTCCTCTGCTTGATGTCTCCCACATCGAACTCACCAAATCCATGAAGAATGTCTATTCTCGACTTTGCGATGCTAGCATCAACGAGAACCCCCTCTCGTTTCGTGCTTTTGTCAAAGGAATGACTCATCTGGAAATAATCCGTGCATTTCTAAGTCTTCTTTATCTTATGAGCGAAGGAAAAATCACAATCACCCAAGAGCAACAATTTGGTGACATCTTGATCTGGGTGGAAAGACAACTTATAGAGGAGGAATCAGTGGGTGGATGAAGAATCTCGGTTAGTCGAGGCTGCACTTTACATCTCCGGGCGTCCCCTCTCCATTCACGAAATCCAACAGGCAACCCAATTACCCACATTAAAAACAGCTCGGAAAATAGTTCAAGAGTTAATGGAAGAATATAGTCGTCGGGCTGGAGCTCTCGAAATAGTCCGACTCCCCCACCAACGTTATGTGCTACAATTAAATCCTCAACTCAGTGAAGAAGTCGGATCCTTAGCTCCACAAGGACTCTTGTCGTTAGGCGAACTCAAAACACTCATCTACATCGCGCTTTCTCAACCGGTTTTACAATCTAATGTGGTGTTGTATAGGGGTTCACACAGCTACAAACACATCAAAACCCTTGAATCACATGGGTTCGTCGATGCTAAGAAGTTTGGTCGCACAAAGGAACTTACTACATCAGAGATGTTTGCAGACTATTTTGGTTTTGATTATGAAGTGGATAAATTAAAGGATCAATTGAAAAGAATGATCCGACAGATTCGTATCGAGCAGTCAGAACTAGCCAAAGCAGCAGAAGAGTAGTCAAGGCAACTAACGCTCCAATAGGCTAGCTAGAATGTCTTCTTCGACATTTTGGAGTTTATATCATCCATTATCTACAAAAGAGAAGTGAAAAGAAAATAGAGGCTCCAAGAGTGGCACATTTCACCCAATCTCCCCTTATTCAGCAATGCTCTCAAAGCGAACCATCTAAAATATCACCACCCGCTGGGCTCTACTCGTTATTCATCCTTCGGGAATCAGGGTGTCCGTTTTATTACCGTTTTTATGAAAGTGACAAGAACCATCCTGATCCTGCAATACTTGGCGGATTCTTCATCGCGCTCTCACTATTCGCAAAAGAGGTAACAACAGGGGAACTGGAGACAATAACAACCGGACCCTGTCGGTATACCTTCCATCAGTTACGCCAAGGACTGCTTGTGTTGTGTAGTGCAAAGAATTTCAACACCCTAGTACTCAACAAAATTGCTAAACGCATCGCCCAACTTTTTGTTACTAAATTTAATGGACGCTTGCTTCAACCCTATTCCGCGGCATCGTATACCCCGGCTTTAGAAAAGCATCTTGACCAAATATTTAGCGAAATAAAATCAAAATTTCACCGATAACTTCTGCATCTCTAATTGTCTCAACACACTCTTGGAATGGCTTCAGCCCAAGGATGTTGAATAATTCTCGAGCCTCCAACTTCGGTTTTCATAACGACTAGTCCGGAGCGTTCTTCCCGTGCTTCTCCAATGATTTGAGCCGATTGTCCATATCGAGTGGCTTTGATAGATTTCAACACAGCTTCGGCTTTTTCGGCTTCTACCGATATAATCGCTTTACCTTCACATGTAACTTGCAAGGGATCAATACCCAACATTTGACTAGCCGCTAAAACTTCTCTCCGATAGGGTAATTGTGATTCGTCGATCCACAGACCAACCTTTGATTTATTCGCGAATTCATTCAATGCAGCCGCAAGTCCTCCTCGCGTCGGGTCCTTCATCGCATGTATGCCTCCCACCTTCAAAGCAGGATAGATCACTGACCACAACGGTGCCACATCAGAAGTTAGAGTTGTGTCAAAAGCCAATCCTTCACGATTTGCCAAAAGCGCTATACCATGATCTCCAATTGTTCCAGTAAGTATCAACTTGTCTCCTACTTGCACATTGTTATCCGTAATCACAGCGTCTTTATCGGCTAGACCGATTCCTGTCGTACAGATAATCAGCTGATCTAAGCTCCCTTTGGGCATCACCTTAGTATCCCCCGCAATGATACTAACTTGATCTTCCTGAGCTGTGTCAGCTAATGATTTCAATATCTTTTGAAGCTCAGATATCGGAAATCCTTCTTCAATGACCAAGGCGCTTGTCAATACCACAGGGCGTGCTCCCATCACAGCTACATCATTAATGGTACCAGCAGCGGCAAGTCTTCCAATATCGCCGCCTGGAAAGAACAAAGGGGTAACCGTGTGGCTATCTGTAGAAATTACAACATCATATTCTCCAAGGGGCATCGTTGCTCCATCATCCGCTTCGGGTAAGCCCACGCCGTTTTCAAAGCGATTATTTTTGAAATGCGGAAAAACAATATCCCTTAGGAAGTGAGCCATTGCTCGCCCACCTGCGCCATGAGCCAACTCAACTAATGTTGGGTCCTCTGTCAAAGTAATCACAACCGCATTATTGTAAGATGTTCAATTCCAACGAGCTAAAGACTTTTTCAATAATCGGATATGGCGAAATCTTTATAGCCATTCGTCAAGGTCTCGTCACCAATCCGAGGTTAATCGAAATGCCAGTTTGGCAAGGTAAATCAAAACGATATCCAAGTGGTTCCCGACGGCGTACCGCTAGGAAACACCGAAAATATGAAAGGGGTAGCCAAGCAACTGAAACCATTCTAGGGAAGAAAAAACTTCGGAAAAAGCGCACCCTAGGTGGTAACCAAAAACTTCGTTTGTTATCGGTGAATCACGCTAATCTCACTGATAGAGAAGCTGGAACTTCAGAGAAAGTCCAAATAATCCAAGTGCTAGAAAATCCCTCTGATGTTGATTTCAATCGTCGTGGAATAATAACTAAAGGATCGATTATTGAAACAGAAAAGGGGAAAGCAAGGGTAACCAGTCGACCTAGCCAAGATGGCGTGGTTGATGCGGTCAAAATCAAGTAACCACTTAACTAGGGGCCTCTTCACCAATCTCTGCTTGGATATCTTTAACGATGCAT
Source organism: Promethearchaeota archaeon (assembly GCA_048938385.1). Classification (GTDB taxonomy): domain Archaea; phylum Asgardarchaeota; class Hermodarchaeia; order Hermodarchaeales; family Hermodarchaeaceae; genus Hermodarchaeum. The sequence continues at coordinate 139,630 of JBHLMG010000001.1, forward strand.
TCTCGTCCCTGACTTATGTCGACATTTTTCGCACCACACTTGGGGCAAACCAGAGAAGTAAGAATTTCATAAAACGACCCCTCGTCAGAAACAACTGATTCTACTCCGCACTGCTTACAGCGGGCTTTTGTTGGTAAGGGTTCAACGGAAACGACTGCTCCTTCGGCAACTGAACCTTTTGCAGCTATTTCCATTCCGAAAAGTAATTGGTCGTGATTAAGCATGGACAATTTTCCGATTTGGAGCGTAATCCTTCGGACTCGAGTTGCTCCGTGACTCTTTGCCGCTCGCTTTACCGCCTCGATGATATTGACCGCCGTCGAAAACTCGTGCATAACAAGACACTTTGCCACATCCGACGCTTTTCAAACTTGTTCCCTTCTCAATAATGCAAACCTTTTTCTCACATAATCAAAGCTAGAAACGCGGTTTAGAATGAGAAAATCAGGAAACTACTACATTTACCCTGCCTACTTTGAAGTCCACCGAAGTCGACAATCAGGACGACGAGTACCTAAAAAATTAGCGCTTCCCAGCGTCGATTTGAAGCTTATCACCCAAGCCGCTCAACGATTGGGGTTGGAATTCACAGTTGACAACCAAGCCCGGTTCCCAGCAAGTTGGTGGAGCACTTCAGGTATCGTAATGATTAAAAAACCACCCGAAGGGACGAAAACTCAACTCCTGAAAAAACTCGCAAAGGTTATGCAGACACTCAAGGCCGCTGGAGTAAAATAGTTCAGCAAGATTTCTCCGAGCTCCATGGCTAAGGAACTTCTATTGTGTCAAGAGAGCGGCTCGATTATCAAAAGATTACAAACGACAAGGGTTTTGCACACAAAAGCAGGATAATGTTTTTAAGTGATGGTCGGTTTTTCACCCTCTAATCCCCCACGACCCAATTCTAGCCTTCCCAGGAGTCGATCTGCTGCAAGGAATTGGTAAAGTTTTACATTTCTCCGCGCAAGGGCACATCATCTTGCGCTTGACTCAAGTCATACGACTAGGGACACGCCTTTTCTCTAATCACTCTAAACCAATTGGTAAAGTGATTGATATCTTTGGACCAACGAGTCAACCATACGCTACTTTGAAACCTAACGCAAAAATCACTGATGCTGAAGTTCCTCCTGGGACAACTCTCTTCCTGAAGAAGGCGCCTAAAGGAGGCGTAGGGAAACGACGAAAGAAGTAAGTACTTCTGCGCTTGCTAACTGTCCTGACTGTGGTACCACCCGTCTAGTGAGAGACTATTCAAGAGCTCAAATTACTTGCACAAACTGTGGACTGGTTCTCACCGATCGAATTATCGATGAAGGCCCTGAGTGGCGGGCTTTTGATCAAGAACAGCGTGATAAACGCGCACGCGTCGGAGCTCCCCTCACCTTTACTATTCACGATAAGGGTCTATCAACGATGATTGACTGGCGAAATCGCGATAGCTATGGTAAGGATTTAGCTCCCAAAAGACGCGCTCAGATCTATCGACTACGAAAATGGCAAAGACGTATCCGAGTTTCTGATGCAACCGAACGAAATCTGGCTTATGCGCTCTCTGAGCTGGATCGAATGGCTTCAAGCCTTGGACTTCCTCGAAATGTTCGTGAAATCGCGGCGATGCTTTATCGACGAGCTGTAGAACAGCGCTTAATTCGTGGGCGTTCAATCGAAGGTGTCGCTGCTGCGGCGCTTTATGCAGCTTGCCGTCAATCCCGTATCCCCCGAACTCTTGATGAGGTAGCTGAGGTATCACGCGTTGGTAAAAAAGAGATTGGTCGTAGCTACCGATTCATCGCTCGGGAACTTCGACTATCCATACCTCCTACATCACCAATTGACTATGTTCCGCGGTTTATCAGTGAACTCAAACTTCTCGGCGAAGTACAAGCCCAAGCCATTCAAATCCTGAAAAAAGCTGCTAACAACGGTCTTACAAGCGGTCGAGGACCTACAGGAGTCGCGGCCGCCGCCATATATGTTGCAAGTGTACTAGCGAACTCTCGACGAACTCAACGCGAAGTTGCTGCTGTGGCTCGTGTAACGGAAGTGACAGTCCGGAACCGATACAAAGAATTAGTCGAAAAACTCGACCTTGAAGTCCCCCTCTAACGGGCAATAAAAGGGCGATTCTTCGCCCTTCTTCCTCTATTTTTGGTTATCTGTTGAAAGGTTTTTTATTTCTCGGTCCCACTTGATAGATGATGTCATGGAATCCTTCGCTAAGGAGCTCGTTAAAGGAGCGGGAAAGCAGGGCATTCTTCTTGCCGACTTAGTTCAGCAACTGGGCAAGGACGAAACGACGGTTCTTCAACTCATTGATGAAATGAGTCAAAATGGTCAACTGACTAAAGTCGAAGAATCACGCGACGGAAACACAATTGTCCGCCTTTTTTGGCATGAAACGGATGACTCTGAATGGGATACCCTGCAAGGCTGTCCATGTTTTATTTGTCCCGACATTAACCAATGTGGTGCTGGACAACCAACGACTCCCTGGATGTGTAAGAAGCTAAACAAATGGATCCAGGACCGCAAAGGATAGTTACCCCTGAAACCCTTTGGCAATTAGATACATTTCAGGGCTTCGTTGAAAAGACGATTTTGGTTTAAAGGTCTTTACGAACTGGAAGGTATGTTGAACCTTAGAGATGAAATCTTTAGCTTCTCCAGATTGGAATATTTTAGTCACAAAATTACCACCCTTAGCTAACAGCTGTGACGCAAGTTGAAGGCTTAGCGTCGCCTGCCAGAGTTGCCTTTCTCGGTCAAGACTCTTATTGCCTGAAAGTTTTGGCGAACAATCACTAAGAACGACATGAGCGGGTTGTTCTAACAGACCCAATATTCTTGAGGCAATTTCAGGATCATCAATAGAGCCTTGAATGATTTGGGTTCTAGGGATGGGTTGAATGCGAGCAATATCAACTCCAACGATAATACTATCCGGGGACTTGCAAAGTTCTTGAGCTACCTGTAACCATGAACCTGGTGCACTACACAAATCCACAATCCGTTTCGCATCAGTGAAAATCCTATACCGGGCTTCAATTTCTAACAACTTAAAGGCAGCCCGGGACCGATATCCCTCCTTTTTAGCTTGCCTTCGGAACACCTCGTCTTTTTTCCATCTACTCATGATTGGCAGCCTCCTTTGAGAGCCGAATTAACAACTCAGTAAGCCGTTCACCATTGACGGAGGTGCGAACCGAATGTGCAGAAAAGTGTGTTCGCGAACAGAATTCGCCGGCATTCTGAAGTTCACTTATCACACGACGAAAAGGGGGAACTGGAATGTTTGCGCGATCAGCTAGTTGATGAAGATTATAATAAGTGGGAGGGCCGTCAATCTCTTCGCAAATAGTTTTTAACAGTAATAAAGCGCGACGCGCCGTTCCCAACTCCATATCTTGACTTTGTAGCAATACTTTCTCTATGAAGGCTTTTTCAGCGAACTTGCCAATCCATAGTGGTCCAATGAATTGACCACTTGTACTCTTACACTCTGGGCAGCAAGGTTGGCTTGGCGCCAAACCCTGAACAATCAAACGATTTTCGCATTCTTCACAGTGATAAATAAAACCCATTTGAGAAACGGAGTTCCAAACAGCTTTATCTCCTTCAGAAGACTCACAGAAAACCCGTAAATAGTGGTCAATCGAGAAACCAAGCAAAGGGCGTAGACTAACACTTTGAGCCGCTGCTTCACGAACCACAGATCCGATTAGTATGCGAAGAGCTAGCTCGTGTGCATATTCAGTTTTTAATGGCACCGCAGCGTAACGCTTAATGCAGGTTTGGCGACGAATTCCAACTAATGGCGGTAAGTCGGTAGCAGTCAAACACAACAATCCAGGCGTTTTCAACGCACTTATTGCTGCAGTGAAAAACTCCCGAGGAGAACCAAAGGGGTCAATGTCAATTATGGTGAACTTGTTCTGAAACGAAAAATACTTGGTGAGGAGTTGATTGGCTCCACTATGGTGTACCTCTACTAGTTCCGTAACACCATTCAGCTTTCGGTTTTTAGTAATTAATTCCACTGCGTCGGGGTTCGCATCTCCTGCAACTATTTGCTGAATTCCAGTTACTTCTTTCGCAATTCGAATCGCTCGTACTCCTGTTCCTGCAAGAGGGGTACAGACTCGAACATCTGTGAGGTTCTGTTGATCAATGAATGTCTGCAACACGATAACGGTTATGTCTCGATTGAGTTCGGATTTCGGATTGAAAAACACCGGCATATTGGTTGTGGGGACCTTTTGCAATGGAGGACGAAGGAAGGACACCTTACCCTCTTGATGCCGTTCGTACACATCAAGCTCCTCGCCGGTTATGTATCAACATGAGCAATTCCTTCGGGTCCTTAATTGACAGTAATTCCTCAAGATAGATGACGGGGATACCATCGATAGTTTCAACAGTTGGGGGTTCTGAAGCGATAATCGCTGGTTTTTCATCAAGGACCTTTGCTAGTCTAGCGAGAAACAGAAGTCGTTCTTCATCAAATTGTTCGAGACGCTGTTTTAGGTAACTCAATAACACATGGCGCTGAAGGGAGGTCAACATATCAAAGGGTGTTTCCTGAGTGAGAGTTGAAGAAAATCCTAGACGAGAGAATAATTTTACTGCAATTTTGGCTAAATGTGTTGACTTCGTGGGCGTTTTCCGTTCAATATCTATCGAGTCTACTGTAGCTATAGTTTCTAGCGGGTTGCAGGATCCAATTATTTCCGCATCAAGAAGCTCCTCAAGGCGAAGGGCCACATCAACAGTGGGATTAATCATTCCCCGTTCATATTCGTATATGGCTCGGCGTGAAAGACCCAATTCATCGGCAATGTCTCCTCGGGAATAATTGCTGGCTTCACGAGCTTCTCTGAGTTTGTCTCCATTTATGATAACATAAGTTCCGCCCTTTTTTGCTAAAAGTGTAGGAAAGATATTTTCTTCAAACATTCGACGGAGTGTTTCCAATGTGATGGCGGGAATAGAACCTCGAGTATGAACTACCCCGTCTTGAAGGGGCTGTTTTCGTGTTCGTTCTCCCACAATTAGAGGAGAACACCGTAAAAACTTACAAACTTTAACGAGTTCCTCTCGCGTATGCACACTAACATTGTCAATGGTTAGACTCACCTTGATAGCAACTCGGGTATCTCCTTCGCCCACGACGCTATCAAAGCAGTATTCCTGCTCAAAAGCAGTTGCGTGCTCTCTCGTCGTCGAGTCGACAAACCCACGAACATTTTCTAAATACTTCTGGTGTGAGGACACTTTATGTTCCAAATCCTATTGTCAATGTTGTCGGTAATTTCCGTCTTAAAATGGCTACTTCGGGTGAATAAATAATTCTCGGTAAATTACATTCACGCCACATTGAATAAGACTTCTCAATTTTTCCTAAGATCTTAAAGACCGTAAATTGGTCTAGCTTCGAACCTCCTACAACATGTGCTCCCGGTCCCAAAGAGGTTCGTCGTAGCACCGTGAAGGGTAACTGGATTTGCTCATGAAGTTCCTGAGGGATTTGCGCGGCGAGAGTTTCGATTTCTTCACGACGAACGGCACTTCGTTGCCCATCCCTGGTTGTGAATGCTGGGGCTTTTTCGGAGAGAAGTTGGGATAGGGTCTTCTTAGACCGCGGCATATGCTCATTTAACTGAGCAATTTCTTTTTCCAAGGCTGATAAAAAACCAGTATATTTTTTCATAGTTCAACCTTCACCGTAAATGGCGCTTATGAAGATATGATCAGCTGAGTACGGGTTCAGGGTAATACGATCGACGATGGTGAATCCTGACTGGGTGAGAATTTTCTCTTCGCGTTGGAAAATTTGTTTTGGTTTGGCCGCAACATCTATGCTTCGCGCTTTAATGGCAAGATAGATCGCACCACCCGGCTTGAGATACCGTTGTGCGTTTTTTACCAGTATTTTGGCTTGGTGTGGCTGTGCTACATCTTGGTATATGACATCTACGAGCTGAGGGATGATCAAATACGATTCAGGATACCGGGCATCTGCGAGAATAGGAATCATATTGTGCCGAGAAATACAGACTTGAACTAGATCTCTCAGTACGCGGGGTGCAAATTCAACGCAATATAGCATTCCTTTCGGGCCAATCAAGTCCGACACATGGCTGGCCGTTGTTCCAGACGAAGCGCCAAGGTATAGCACAGAAATTCCGGGTGTAATAGCAAACGCCGCTAAGCCTCGGAGTAAGGCCGCTGAGAATTTACTCCGGTAAGGATCCCACACCCTAAATTCTTGCTCCTTTTGCTGAATTACTCGCTCACCATATACCGTAGCACCCATGGCTAGATTTCTAGTGGCAGGGCGTTTAGAGCCTTCATCCAACTTCGCCCAATAGAGGCCGGGTCGTTTCTCATCTTCAATGATTCTTACCATGTTTGTTACCGCCTTTTGCTTCTGGATGTTTTTGGTGAATGAGATTTTCGATGCTTCTTACCTGGTTTTCGGTGTGAAGTTTTCTTTGGGGGTTTCGAAACGGTCTTTGGCGCTGTGGGGTATTTGCGTTTTACTTCACCAATTCGTAATTGTACATTCTGCTTGAGTTGTTCTGCAACATATTCACCAGAGTACAAATCAATCCTTGCGGCAATAGCAATTTTACCAGCAAGGATTCGCGCAATTTTTCCACGTTGCCACCACGGAGCAGAGTGGATTGGAGTATATTGGAAAATAATTCCATGTTTTGGCGGCTTAGCTCCGGTTTTCAAGGCTCGAAAGAGGGCTTGCTCAGCTCCAAGGACTTGAACAGTGCTTGCAGGAAGCCGTGCTAGTTTATCTAATCCCCCTGCAAGTGCAATGAGCCTTGCCCCAATCATTGGACCAATTAGTCCGCGTAAGTTCGGAGCTATTTCCCGCATCACTTCATCTAGGTATTTTTCTAGATGATCTCGAAATACCTGCAATTCAAGATACTGGCGTGCTAACCCCTGAATCATCATCATATCTTGATCAGGGAGATCAGCTCCCATCGACTTGTCTAATAGTTCAGGATTCACATGAGATTCGAGTAGTACCTTTCGAAGATCCTCGTCTTTGCCAATATCCTCTCGATGACCCCCCTCGGCAACAATTCGAGCCAGAGACTGGGCGTTTTCAATTTTATGCGAAGCTTCGGGAAAGTGTAATCCATACCATTCGCGCAGTCGAGAGACCATTAGGTTTTGAACTTTTTCTACATCATCAAGTGAACTCATTGCCTGGATTACTAATTGGTCGCCTTTTTGAGACACTTCGCGAATCGCTCGGCGAGATAGTTCTACTGCAACTTCATGAAGCTCTCGCTGTTTCTCCGGGGTTAAATTGATGCCAGTAAATTCTTGGCGAATTCGCCGCCAAACTGCCACATCTTCGTAATGGAGCGCCTTTACACCATAGATGCTGGTAATGTCATCCGCTAGCGATTTCGCTTCTACAAAGAACTTCTCCAGACCTTTTTCGTTCAGCTGTTGTATAAATTCCGCAATTGCTTGATCTTTAGTACCTTGACGAATCCGATTAAGGGTGAGAGTTATTTCTTCAATAGTCTCACCCAAGGGAAGCCTCGCAATAATGGAAAAGCGTTCGTCGAGGCAGTATAGTTCAGAGGTACCCCAAACCAGAAATCCATTCATCAATTTTCACCTACATGGATACTGCCTACCAGGCTAAACAGGTGGTAAAAAGATTCCTAATTGCAGAGGCGTATTCAACGCCTTCTCAAGGTCTTATCAGATGGAAATCCTTAAAGGTTAAGATGCAAACAGCCAGGCAGTGAAAGTAAATGCCAGGGTCACACGGATCACTTACCAAAGCCGGCAAAGTCCGAAGCCAAACACCTAAAGTACAGGGTAGAGTTCGTGAAACTCCAATCCCCAGAATACGCAACCGCCGGAATTATGCAAAACGCATTCTTAAAGGAACACCTGCTGGACAGCCAAAAGCTGTTCGAAGGTAATCAACTAGCCTCGGTTAGAGGTTGGTTATCAAGATAACACTTTTCACACCCTAATAATTTGGAATAGGTGGATGTAGGGTGCGCCGAGTTTCACAGGAAATCCTTCAAGCAGTATTAGCAGGTCAAATTCGTAGCAAAGATGATCTCCAACGCATGAAACGAAAACTCTGCCGAAAGTACAAGTTGTCACGCTTTCCCTCTGATGTTGAAATTCTTGGATACGCCAGCGAGGACGAAAAACAAAAGGTTAACGCACTTCTACGGAAGAAACCAACCCGCAGTCTCTCTGGCGTAGTCATTGTGGCTGTAATGACCGAACCCATGAAGTGCCCTGGCCAATGCATCTATTGCCCAACAAACTTACCCACCGCGCCTAAGGCATATGTTGGCGAAGAACCTGCGACTCTTCGTGCACAACAAAACCAATATGATCCCTATCTTCAAGTAAAAAGCCGATTAGAACAGCTGCAAGCCATGGGTCATAGTACGGAGAAAGTCGAGCTTATCGTGATGGGTGGAACTTTTCTCTCTGCACCTCCAGACTATCAAATTAACTTTGTTAAAAGAAGCCTTGATGCGATGATTGGGTCCGATACCAAAACTCTCACGGAGGCAATACAATTAGCTGAAAGGAGCGTAACACGACCTGTCGGGATAACAATTGAAACACGACCCGATTACTGCCAGAGAGAGCACATTGATTCAATGCTTGCGTTCGGTACCACACGCGTTGAACTAGGAGTCCAAACGATTTACGATGATATTTATTCCAAGGTCTCTCGAGGCCATAAGGTATCTGATGTTATCGCTGCGACTCAAGCCGCGAAAGATGCTGGATTGAAAGTATGTTATCATGTAATGCCTGGATTACCTGGTTCTACACCGAAACGGGATAAACAAGTTTTCAAAGATCTTTTTCAGCGAAGTGAATTTTGCCCGGATATGCTCAAAATCTATCCTTGCCTTGTGCTTAGAGGCAGCGATCTCTTCGATATGTGGAGAAAGGGTGAATATGAACCCTATACTACAGAAGAAATTGTAGACCTGCTCGCTGATATTACGCCTTTTCTTCCTCCTTGGGTACGAATCCAGCGTATGCAACGAGACATACCCAAACACCTCATCGTTGCAGGGCCCAACGCAGGAAACTTAACGCAATTAGTCTTTCAACAAGCAGAAGAAAAGGGGTATGAACTACAAACCATCCGGCGCCGAGAAGTAGGATACAAACAACGGTCTAGTCAAGAAATATTACACGACGCTCCCAACATCAAAAACCTTGAACTTCAAGTAACAGAATATTCGGCTTCAAACGGCACAGAACTCTTCATTGCTTTTGATGACATCGAATCAGACACTCTAATCGGTTATCTACGCCTACGGCTTCCCAGTAACGATGCTCACCGTTCAGAAATAAATTCATACGACTCAGCGCTCATTCGAGAATTACATGTGTATGGATTATCAGTGGATCTTGGAAAACTTCAAGATGAAGCCTGGCAACATCGAGGCGTAGGTTCCAAACTCCTATCCATTGCTGAAAATCTTGCCCTCGAAAAGGGGCGGAATCATATGGTGTGTACCAGTGGCATCGGAGTTCGGCAATACTATAAACGCCATGGGTACCAACATGATGGACCCTATATGGCAAAGCAGCTTTAGAGGTCCATAACAAGAAAGTTTAAGCAATCACGAACCACTTCATCTGAGGGGCTTATACTCGTGTGCGGAATCACAGGGGCCATTCACATTACAAGAACCGTCGCACCTTTTCTACGAGAGTCCCTAAAACGATTAGAATATCGAGGTTATGACTCAAGCGGGATCGCAACAGCATCGAAAGGCATGCTTTTCATTAAGAAAGATAAAGGCAAAATCGATGAGATTCATCAACGATTGAATTTTGACAACCTTCCAGGAGTAATTGGCATAGGTCATACGCGTTGGGCAACACATGGTGCCCCCTCCAAGGACAATGCCCACCCTCATACAGATTGCCATAACCAAATTGCAGTGGTTCATAACGGAATTATTGAGAACTATCAAGAGCTCCGTGAGCAACTAACCGACAATGGACATCACTTCATCTCTCAAACTGATACAGAAGTCGTTCCACATCTAATCGAAGATGCACTCACTGATTCTCCCCACCTTGATCAAGCCGTAGCCCAGGTATTACCGAAATTAGAAGGCAGCTATGCTCTTGTAGTGCTGAAAGCCCAAGGGAATGAACTAGTATGCGCCCGAAAAGAAAGCCCCCTTGTGATTGGACTAGGTAACAATGGTATTTACTGCGCTTCTGATGTTCCTGCTTTCTTACCCAAGACTCGAAAAACCCTAATCCTCGAAGACAACGAACTAGCTCATCTAACTATCCAAGGAGCTCTTCTCAGCCGGTTCACTGACACCGGTACACTCTCTCAGGTACCCTTGCGTTCACCGATCGAAGTTCAATGGACTATTGAAATGGCCCAAAAAGGTGGCTACCCACACTTTATGCTGAAGGAAATCCATGAGCAACCTCGTGCACTCCGTGACACGCTCCGAATTCGCTCCAGTGCTTTCGAAAACTTTGCAGAAATCTTACATAACCACAGGAACATCTTACTAATAGCAGCAGGCACATCCTATCACGCCACCCTTGCCGCCAAATACATGTTCTCACAGATATCTAATCGTCTAGTCCACAGTGTCATCGCTTCTGAAGGAACCGCTACAACTGCCACTAGCCTTGGAGAGGACACAGCGGTCCTAGCTGTGACGCAATCAGGAGAAACAATCGATACGCTTCATGCAGTTAAACACCTCAAACAACAAGGTAGCACCATATTAGCACTCACAAACACCGTTGGAAGCTCAATTACACGACTTGCAGATAATGTTCTCTATACTCAAGCAGGACCTGAAATAGGCGTTGCGGCAACTAAAACCTTCGCGACCCAACTGGCTTCTATCTCCTCCCTTTCCATTCATCTAGGTGCTCTTGCAGGAATTCAAAAGAAATCAGAACAAAAACAATTGCAGGATGCCTTGAATCAATTTCCAGCACTAATTGAGTCAGTTATCCGTAATCAAGAAAGTATGATTAAAGCAGTTGCGCAACAATACATCACGAAATCCAATTTCTTCTTCCTAGGCAGGGGAATTAGCACAGCAACAGCATTAGAAGGCGCCTTGAAGATCAAAGAAATCGCTTATGTGCACGCAGAGGGATATCCTGCTGGCGAATCCAAACACGGCCCCATCGCCCTCGTAGAACCAGGCTTCCCCGTAATTTTTATTGCACCTCATGATACTACTCGTCAACACCTTGAAGGAAACATCATGGAAATGAAGGCCCGTGGTGCTCAAATCATATCACTGTGTTCTACTGAAGACAAAGCCATCCTTGCCCTCAGCGATCAAGCAATCCCGCTCCCTTCCCTACCATCCCATTACTTTTCACCCATTTGCTATGTAGTCCCTCTCCAACTCCTAGCATACTATGCTGCAATTTTGCGTGGGCACAACCCCGATCAGCCACGGAATCTAGCAAAGGCTGTTACAGTCCTTTAAGCCGAAAATTTAAAGCATCCGGTGGTTACATCCCAATCAGGAACACGCCCCTGGTGAACAATGGTGGCTCGCTGCCCAGAATGCGCAGGAACAATGCGCTTCGATCCGAAATCCAATCGTCAAGTATGTCAACGTTGTGGGCTCGCCGTTTCCCGAGCCGAGCTCGACCGATTATGGGACGAACAACGCTCTTCTTATCGTCAAGAAGACGAAGAGCGGGAGAAGTCTCAGCGACGCCGTGACTACCTTGACTGGTGGTTAGGAAAGAAAGAGAAAGATAAACGAAAACGCTAGCGGACTCCCAAGTCCATTCAACGCTAGTAACTTTTACGCTAGAGTGGAAAATCCTTTTATGGGCGGCAACTTCTGTTCGTGCAGTGAAGCGGCTAGCCTTCTCAGAATCAATCCTTTGAGGGTGTACACTTGGGCGAGAATATCATCGAAAAGGCGTTATTGGGCGCGTCGGTCTTCAAAAACGAAGAGACCCTTCATCCTGCCTTTATACCTCCTGAACTACCCAACCGTCAAGACCAGTTAGTTCGGTTAGGACACGATTTCAAACCCTTACTGAATACAGAGGGAGCATACGCGGTTAATGTTGCAGTAGTCGGGAAGCCAGGAACCGGAAAAACTGTGTCTATTCGCTACTTTGGACGCGGATTAGAAAAAGCCGCTGCAAAACGCGGTATCAAAGTACGATTTGAATACTACGACTGCTTCATGTTCCGAACAAAAAGTGCAATTTTAAGAGATCTACTCACTGAACGCTTCAAAGTTACTAGTCGTGGATTCTCGGATGAAGAAATCACAACTATGATCCACCGGCGTCTATCTCGAGAAAACATCCGACTTGTACTATGCCTCGATGAAGCCTATATTTTGGGGCAAGATCTCCTCAGCATCATTCACGCAAGCGAAGTAGCAAAACATGGTCAAGCGTACATTTCTACGCTGATCGCTTGCCGTGTCGTCGATTGGCAAAACACGCTGAGTTTTCCTCTTTCAGGTCGTTTGCATGACCGCGTCGATATGCCTTCCTACACAGAAGAGGAACTTTTCGAAATCATGAAGTACCGTTCAGATCTTGCCTTCCACAAGGGCGTCGTCACGGACGAAATCCTGAAAATGGTGTCAAGCATTTCGGCTTCCACACAAAATGCCAGGCACGGCATTGAAATGTTATATCTGGCTGGAAAAGCCGCAGACAGGACCGGTATTCGCCCCCTGGTCCCTGATTTGATACGAAGAGCAAAACAAGAAGTCTATTCTGAACTACGCTCAGATGTGCTCTATGGGCTACGAGATCAAGAAATCCTTGTTCTCGCCGCCATCTCCCGGAAACTTAAGCTGGAGAAATCCAGTTCAACTACTATTGCCAAGGTCTATGAGAACTACCAATTAATCTGTGAAGAATTAGGTGTGAAAAAGCAAGCCCTACCCACTTTTCGAAAGACAATCGATGCCTTAGTGTCACTCGGTATTCTCGGCAAAGTCGTTGAATCAATAAGCGACGGACGGCGCGGCCGGCGTGCACGCCTAACCCTGATGGACATCCCGGTAGAAGTCTTTGATGAAAGAGTGAATGAAATATTACAGCGTCGTCGCTCAAAAGAAGAAGGCTACGATTTTTGAAAAAACGCAGGAGTTTGAAAAATGGCAACCCAAAGTCTGAAAGAAGCGTTACGATTCCACTACAACAACTCATCGGTGACCGTTATCGCCCTAAAAGCCATTGACGAATTCACCATCCACGATACTAAATACGGCCCTATCGAAAAGGGGCGGGAATTTACAATTCCTCAGTGGGCGGCACATGAGTTACTTACAGCCAATCTGGTTCAACTCAAAGACCCGTACATCAAAGTACCCCTACTTCAAAAAACACTCTGGCAGGAAACCGAGGATACTGCCCTTCAATCACTGACCCCTGATTTTTATCACCGCGTAAGAAGTTCAATTGAACAACTGGGGCAGTTGAACCAAAAGGAACCCAACGAAGTTCGGTTAGCAGCACAAACACGAATGGAGCAACTTTTCCGTGACTTAATAGCCAACCGGCTCCTTAAGCTTATGAAGATATCACTACGTGAAGAACGCCTACGCGAAACCAAGAAGAAAATGACCGGTGAGGAAAAGTGGCTCTTCGATCGGTTAGTCAACCTGTTACGAAATTGGCAAACGCAAGTGTTGGAGATTGAAGAAGGTGGCTGAAGAACTCGATTTAATCACACGATTTGAGGAATTCCTCAAAACCTACAAAACAGAAGAAGGAGACACCCCATACAACGACGCGATCGCGCGTTTAAGCCTCGAAGAAGCCATCTCCGTCCCCATCGACTTCAACCACCTCGTAACCTTTGACCCCGACCTCGCATCGGCCACACGAAGCCACCCCCAACAGGCCATCGACGCGGCATCAGCCGCCATTCGACGCATCCTTCAAGTCGTCGACCCCGATTACTACCAGACGATTGAAAAACCCCACGCCCGGTTCAAAGAAATTCCTGACCGCGTTTCAGTGCGTCTCATTCGCGCCGAACACATCGGACAACTCATCATGGTCGACGCCCTCGTCACCCGGGTAAGCGACGTCAAACCCCTCCTGGTGGAAGGCGTCTTCCAATGCCGTCAATGCCAAGAAATCATCTATGTCCAACAAACCCACCAATTCGTCCCTCCCCCCCTGTGCACCAACGAAGCCTGCCGCAGCAAAGGCCCCTTCGACCTCATCCCCGAACGATCGAAGTTCGTCGACTGGCAAAAAATCCGCCTCCAAGAAAAACCCGAAGAACTCCCCCCCGGCGCCCTCCCCCGCGCCCTCGACTGCATCCTCCAAGAAGACCTCGTCGACATCGCCCGCCCCGGCGACCCCTGCCGCATCGTCGGCATCCTCCGCTCCACCCAAGACACCACCGCCCGCACCCGCCGCAAAGCCCCCACCTTCACCAGCTTCCTCGCCACCAACTACGTCGCCGTCTCCGAACGCGAAGCCGACCGCGTCGAAATCACCCCCAAAGAAGAAGAAACCATCCACGACCTCGCCCAAGACCCCCTCATCCACCGCAAACTCGTCAACTCCATCGCCCCCTCCATCTACGGCCTCACCGACGAAAAAGAAGCCGTCAGCCTCCTCCTCTTCGGCGGCGTCCCCAAAACCCTCGCCGACGGCGTCAAAATCCGCGGCGACTCCAACATCCTCCTCGTAGGGGATCCCGGAACTGCTAAATCGCAGCTCCTTAAGTATGTAGCCCAGATTGCCCCCCGTGGACTGTACACCTCGGGAAAGGGTTCCACCGCCGCTGGCCTAACGGCGGCAGTGCTCCGAGATCCTGACACCGAGGGCTTCGCCCTCGAAGCGGGCGCCCTCGTCCTCGCCGATCGAGGAACAGCGTGTCTTCATCCAAGTTCTCGAGTCTTAGCGGACAACAAGCTATCTACAATAGAAGCGCTTTTTTCACAAACCACTCCAGCTACTGCAGTTTCTAATGGAGAAACAGTGATGGTTGGGCGGCTGGATGTTAAGGTTCCGTCGCTCACCAAGGATTTGGATATGATCGAGTGTAAATCAACTTACATTCGGAAAAAGGCTGGTCCGAGTTCTTTACTTAAAATTTCAACTGAAACCGGGTTTTCTACGATAGTAACTCCTGACCACATGTTACTGGATGGAGCGTCATTAGAATGGAAGAAGGCTCAGGACTTTACAAAGGGGGAAAGTCTTGTTGCGCCCCTCAAGGTACCTGGATACAATGACCCAGTCTATATCTTTGATTTAATCCCAGCTGACTGGATTGTTTGTCTTAATCAAGATGAGAAGACAGAATTACGGACTGAACTTTTCAAGCACTTCTCATCTCTCGCGAGCATAAATCGTTTCTTTGGACTACGAAGGGATGTCTTATCCGGACGATCGCAGATGAAAGTTGGGACCTTACACCGAATTCTCTCCCATCTTGGAATTTTCAACGAATGGAGGAAGCGAAAACTATCATTTGGACGAAAACAATCTGGTGAAAGACTCAAAGTCTCTGAAATCACGCCGGAATTAGCATACTTCCTCGGGTTTGTCTATGGAGATGGCTGGGACAGAATAAACAAGCGGCGGTCGTCTTTATCCGTTCACCAATCCTGGGTTAATCAGGAGCAAATTCACCGTCTAATAGAATGCTATTCAACATTTTCCCGACGGTCACTTCGTAATTACCCTAGAACTTGTGAATCTGAAATTCGAGGGTCTGAAGTTCTCTGTCAATCAACTATCTTTACTGCGAATTCAAATCTTTTAGCACAAATTTACAATTACTTGTTAGCCAATGATCTATCAAATCTTCTTCAACTTCCTAATGACTCTTTAGCAGCTTTCATTGGAGGTATTATAGATTCTGATGGCTGCATCTCAATAAAATGTGATAGAAGAAGCGATTCTGATTACTACACTGCGCACATAGATATTCAGTGTTCAAATAACTGGATTGAAAACCAATCTCTACTACTTTCGCTTAGACGATTTGATTGCTATGGTCGGCTCAAACCAGGTCGTGGAGTAATCCATGTCCAAATCACAGCAAGAGTTGATGTTGAAGCTCTACTGCACGCAATTAAGCCTTACAGTGTAAAAATAAAATTGCTTCCTAAATCTATTCGCACTATTTCCAGTCTAAGTGATAGACTCCCGAGTAAGCCAATTGCTCAACTCGCTGAGCAAATCTCAACGATTAATACTGCCATGTTGGTTGAGAAAGGACTTTGGAGTACCATTTACAGTTACAAACATGAACGCTACGCGCCCAGCAGAGGGCAAGTAAAGAAAATCCAAACAATGCTAGACGACCATCTTTCCCCTGCTCAACATGAACTAATCGACAACCTCCTGAAACGCGATTACTTCTTAGATCCTATTTCTTCTATAGAAGAAATCCCATATGATGGACCCGTTTACGACCTTCATGTTCCACAAACACACAACTTCACAGCAGACGGACTCATAACTCACAACTGCATTGATGAATTTGACAAGATGCGACCGCAAGATCGAACCGCGATACATGAGACGATGGAGCAGCATACTGTAAGTATAGCCAAGGCGGGGATTGTGGCGACGTTGAATGCGCGGACGGCGATTTTGGCCGCGGCGAATCCGAATTTGGGGCGGTATGTGCCGGAGCGGTCGTTTGCGGAGAATGTGAATTTGCCGGTGACGTTGTTGTCGCGGTTTGATTTGATTTTTACGTTGACGGATTTGCCGGAGTCGGAGCGGGATGAGCGGACGGCGGATCATATTCTGGCGTTGCATAAGCGGCGGGAGGCGTCGAAGGAGCCGCCGATTCCGGCGGAGTTGTTGCGGAAGTACATTGCGTATGCGCGGCGGAACGTGTCGCCAGTGCTCACCGACGAGGCGTTGAATGTGGTGAAGGAGTTCTATCTGAGTATGCGGAAGTCGGGTGAGCGGGAGAATGCGCCAGTGCCGATTACGGCGCGGCAGCTTGAATCCATGATTCGGTTGGCGGAAGCGCATGCCAAGATGGCGTTGCGGGAAAAGGTCGTTGCAGAAGATGCGCAGGCGGCGGTTCGGCTGGTGCAGGTGTCGCTTCAGCAGGTGGGGTTTGACCGGGAAACGGGGCAGTATGATGTGGATAACATCATGATTGGGCGGTCGAAGTCTCAGCGTGAGCGGCTGCAGTCGATCCTCGTGTTGCTGCGGGATCTCGAAAAGGAGTCGCCGGGTGGGGTGTCGGTTGACAAACTCATCGAGCGCGCGGGGTTGGAAGGCATTTCTGAGCAGTTTGTACGCCAAGCTGTGAACCAACTGCGGGATAAGGATGGATTGATCTATGAACCTCGCCCGGGGCTGCTCAAGTACATTAAGGGTGCCTAGCCTGTAGGTGGGATTGTCCGATTAAACAGATTGCCAAACTACCCTTAGACCCCCGAATCAAGGACTATTTCTTACACAAAGGCTTCTCGACGCTATACCCTCCCCAAGTCAAAGCCATCAAAGCCGGCGCCCTCGAGGGCGCGAACACCGTCTTGGCTATTCCCACCGCGTCGGGCAAAACGCTGATCGCTGAGTTCTGCATGCTCAAGTCTATACTTGAACAAGGTGGGAAGGCCCTCTATTTGACGCCCTTACGGGCCTTAGCGTCTGAGAAGTTTGAAGAATTCCAACCCTACGCTCAGCTTGGTGTAAATGTGGGAATCACCACCGGGGATTATGACACTGCGGATGAAAAGTATGGCGCTTATGATCTCCTTATCTGTACGAATGAACGCGCCGACTCCCTCCTGCGCCATCGCGCCAAATGGCTCTCCGACATTGCTATCGTTATCGCTGATGAAGTCCACCTCATCAACGACCCAAGCCGCGGACCCACCCTCGAAGTGGTACTAGCCCGCCTTCGCCAAATTGCTCCACATGCCCAAATCCTCGCCTTAAGCGCCACCGTCAATAACGCGCAAGAACTCGCCGATTGGCTCAAAGGCAAAGCCGTAATTAGCGATTGGCGTCCTGTGACTCTTCGTGAAGGTGTCTACCTCGAAGGAAAGGTCCTTTTCGGTGATGACAGCGAGGAAAACTACGCACCTGCTACTGCTTTTCCAATTGGCGACATCGTCCGTCGCGTGCTCAGACAAAAAGGACAGCTTCTTGCCTTTCTGAACACTCGTCGTTCCGCAGTTAGAACAGCGCAGAAACTAAGTTCAATCGTCGCACCACGCTTGAATCAATCCGAACAAAAGGAACTACAACGCCTCGCTGAGACGATCCTCCATTTAGGCGAAGTCACCCAGGTCACAGACACTCTTGCCCGACTCATCCGCGCCGGCGTAGCATTCCACCATGCTGGGCTCCGTTACGCCGAACGCAAACACATCGAAGACGCCTTCCGCAACAACCTCATCAAAGCCATCTGCGCCACACCGACCCTTTCGGCTGGCCTGAACCTTCCCGCCCGCGTCGTGGTCATTCAAGAATATCGGCGATTTGATCGAGTTGAAGGGTATCAACCGATTCCGGTGTTAGAATACAAGCAAATGGCCGGGCGGGCAGGACGACCGAAATACGATAAGACGGGCACGGCGATTCTGCTGTCACGGAATGATGGGGAGCGCGACTTTTTGCTGGACTATTACATAATGGGAAGTCCGGAAAGCATTATTTCCAAACTGGCGAGCGAATCAGCACTCCGTAGCCACGTCCTGTCCACCATTGCCATGCGGTACGCCTCGGATAAAGAAGGCATCATGGAGTTCATTCGACAAACCTTCTTCGGGCATCAGCGCGATCCTGATGAAGTTGAATACATGATTGACCTCATCGTGAAATTTCTCAAAGACGAAAAACTCCTCGAACAACGCGGGCGTCGCCTTGCGGCGACGAATTTTGGAAGACGCACTTCTCAACTGTACATCGATCCTAAATCCGCTGTCATTCTCCGTGATGGACTTGCTAAGGCTGCCAGCCATCAGGATCAAACATCCGATATTTCTTTCCTCCACCTTATCAGCCATACACCTGATATGACCTCACTCTATCTCCGACGGGGTGAGGATGAGCGCTTCCATGATTATGTTATCGAACACATCGACGAGTTTCTAACCCCTGTGCCCGATCCACGGTATCATCGGGATCGCTACGAGTTCTTTCTTGCAGAAGTGAAAACGGCGCTCTTAGCGAAGGCCTGGGTGGAAGAACTCCCCGAAGATCAACTCATTACCCAATTCAAAATTGGATCCGGTGATCTTTTACGACTCGTGGATACCCAAGCCTGGCTCCTTTACGCTTGCCGAGAAATTGCTCCTCTCTTTGGACACAAAGGTCTGGTTCCTGAGCTGGATGAACTCGAACTTCGCGTCCGATATGGAGTGAAACGGGAGCTAGCCGATCTGGTTGAACTTCAAGGCATCGGTCGAGTTCGAGCCCGGTTTCTCTTTCGCGCCGGCTTTATCTCGAAGCCGCGTATTCGTGAAGCTCCGATTTCAGAACTTGCATCGGTACCTGCAATCGGATTACAGATCGCTAAATCAATCAAGCAGCAATGTGGCGGTATCATTGACTCATCAGAAGAAGAACAAGCGTTAAAGGGAACACGCCGGTCTTCTACACGACACACTCAGCTCACTTTAGATTAACCCATCATGAGGAGACGGTTATGCCAACGGGGCTCTTCTATCACCCTGAAATGTTAAAACACGATATGGGCTTCGGACACCCAGAAAGCCCAGAACGACTCTCCGCAGTCATGGAGTATTTACAAAAACAAAAGGCCATTGATGATAAGCACCTGATCTTGCTTAAACCCCCTGCGGTGGAGCTTTCTGATTTGGAACGCGTCCACCCGAAACACTACATCGACTATGTACACACTTCCTCAGATCGTGGAGGTCGGTTTGATAATGACACAAGCGCGTCAAAGGGGTCATACAATGCCGCTCTGTTAGCTGCTGGTGCAGGCATCAGGGCATGGCGTGAAATTGAAGCAGGAAACATCGATAACGCATTCGCCCTCGTACGCCCTCCCGGACACCATGCGAATAGTCAGGCTGCACGCGGCTTTTGTTTGTTTAACAACATCTCAGTGCTAGCAAGGTACATAACCGCCACTCTCCCTGAAAGTCGCGTGTTCATCTTGGATATTGATGCTCACCATGGAAATGGCACTCAGGAAATCCATTATGCTGAACCTGATGTTTTCTATCTTGGATTTCATCAAGATGGGCGAACATTATATCCTGGGTACTCAGGGTATTCCAACGAAGTAGGAGAAGGTCCGGGTAAGGGCATGAATGTAAACCTTCCTCTCCCCCCTGGAACAACTGATCACACATTTCTCCGTGGGCTCTCAACACTCTTCCCTCCCCTCGTGAAGCAATACCAACCTACCGTGATTCTCGTGTCTGCTGGATTTGATGCCCACTTTCGAGATTACAACACAGATCTTCAGTTCACCACGACGGGTTACCTCAAAGCTGCACAACTTGTTATGGAAATTGCCCAAAAACACTGTGATGGAAGGGTAGTCATGTTCTTAGAAGGAGGATACGATCTTCGGGCCCTCGCCGAGTCGATTTTCAACACTCTCACGGTTATGAGCGGTCATGGAAAACCCGTCCTTGAAAAGGCGCCTTATGAGGATCCCCGCATAGAGAAATATGTCACCATGCTTCTGACCGAAACCAAGAAAATTCTCAGATCATGGTGGACTATAAACCTCTCACCCTGAATCAAAAAGCGAATGGTGGGCCGGCCGCGATTTGAACGCGGGATCACCTGTTAAAGGGTTTGTTCGGTTAACAAACCACGCCCCAGGCAGGCATCATACCAATCTAGCCAAAGGCATCTGCCGGGTGGGATCTAGACCACCGGCCCACGGGCTGCTCTCATAATTTCACATCCCCTTTTAACTTCTTTTCTTGCAACCCTCTCCCTAAACACCTTTCAGTTCAGTCTAGTCTTGGTGCTTGTCCTCAAGATAGCCTTCCTGATAATACCAGTTAATTGCTCGGGCAATTCCCTCACGCATAGTGATTTGAGGTGACCAATTCAGGAGGCGTTTCGCAGTCTCATTCGAAAACCACCGGTCTTCATCCATAGCTTGGATGGTTTTCACATGCCAGAGAAAAGTGGTTTTCCTTCGGTTTTTGTAAGGGCTTAAAAGACCAATACCCAGTTTTGCTAGGAATGTCGGTATTTTCCGGCGGGGCGGCTTCACTCCCAGCGTTTCGCCAAGGAATTCAAATAATTCATTATAAGTCATCGGGTCATCAACGCAGAGTATTATCGTTTGGTTTACCGGCGCATCCAAATCCACTGCAGCAAGGATGGCACGAACAACATCATCGATATGAACATACATGAGGTGCTTCTCTCCATCTCCGGGGAGTATGGGAATCTCTCTTTTGTTAACAGCTTCGATAGCTTCAAACGCTGTGTAAAGATCTCCTTCACCCATTATACCCGTGGAACGGAGAATTACATGCTCAAGACCAGTATCACTCGAAACTTCTCGGACCATCTCTTCAGCACGCATCTTACTTTTTGAATAGTGAAATTGAGGTCGGAGCTCAGTTTCTTCAGTTCCCGGAGGATTTTTCACAGGACCGATGACCTCTGTCGTAGAAAGGTAAATGAACCGTCTAACCGAAGCTTCAACGCAAGCATTGAGAAGGTGTTGGGTGCCATCCACATTCACGCGATAAAGTAATTTTTTATCGCGAGGGTAAAAATCAAAATAAGCCGCTAGATGAATCACTACTTCTTGCCCTTGAACCGCAGCGTGTAATGTTGGCTCATCGAGCATGTCCCCTTCGAACAAGTGAAGTTCTTTTGGAAGTCCTTCGAGATTACTCGTGGTACGAACAAGCGCTGAAACATCGTGACCCGCTGAAATTAAACTCGAAACAAGTTTTCGTCCGACAAACCCCGTAGCACCCGTAACAAGAATTTTCATCGGTAATCCTTCCGGTTTTGTCCAAATTCATTTACATTTCAGCTTAGACATTCAGCTCTTTCACTGCTAAATCTTCGTAAATCGGTCCCCTTGGCGTTAAAGTGCTCTTTTTCAACTTTATATGTGTAACCTGGAATTTCCCGAAATCGTAATTCGCATGGTCTTGTACAACTTTCATAAGTTGTTCTCGATTTTCACCACTTTTCACTCGTGCAATGGTTAGGTGGGGGGAATATCTTCGAGACTCGACGGAAAATCCATTTCTTCTGAGCTGGTTGCCCAAAAATTTCTGATGCTGAACTAAGTGATCAGCTCCGATGCCACAACCAATCCAAACTACTCGTGGGCGTTGAGGGCGAAACGAACCCAAACCAACAAGTTCTACATCAAAAGGCTCACCCCTTATTCCTTGTAGGATTTCTTCGAGCAGAGCGATTCTATCAGAGTCAACATTCCCCAGAAAGTGCAGGGTGAAATGCAGGTTCTCAGGTTCAACGAGTTTTAACCTCGCACGGCTAGACGCTAGCTCGCGCTGTTTCTTCTGAATATTTCTCAACACATCAGGGTCATCCACTTCAACTGCGACGAATGCCCGGAGTTCAGGCATCTCACATCATCTCCTGTATTATCTGCGTAAAGATATGGGATAACTTTATATCATTCTCCTTGCCCAAAACTCAAATGCTCGCTTTTGGGAGGCTCTGGTTAGTTGAAGACAAAGAAATCATCACGCTCACGTAAACCGCTGGCTGAAATTGCTCGAACCCCAAGTGATTCGCTAACCCAACAGATAGTCCCTGCTAAAGAAGTGGTTTTACGTCCAGCAGGTTATCCTCTTGAAGTTAACAACGCATCAGTAAACCCGCTACTCCGGATACGCGATGAGAAGCTCTTTAGTGCTTATGCGGTTGATCAATGGCAGGGTATCAAAGTCAAAGTTGATGATTATCTCTTCGACCAACTACTGCTTCCTGATTTCGCCTTTGAAGTTGTGTCAGTAATTCCGGATGAAGCCCACATCGTTGCCGATACGCATATCCGTTTAATTGAACCTCCACAAGTTGCACCCAGTAAGGGGAAGGAAATCGGGTTTGATGATGTTATTGGACACGACGATGCAAAAGCGAAATGCCTCATTATTCAGAAATACATGGCTGATCCCCTAAGGTTTGCAGATTGGGCTCCACGCCGTGTACTTTTCTATGGACCACCAGGAACAGGCAAAACTATGCTAGCTCGTGCGTTGGCTTGGGAAACGCAAATCAAATTCTACTATGTTAAAGCCACTTCACTAATCGGACAACATGTGGGTGCAGGCGCCGATAAAGTCAACAAGCTATTCGAAAACTCCATTCAGAAAAAACCCTGCATTATCTTCATCGACGAAATCGACTCCATCGGCCTCGATCGTGGATTTCAATCGGTTCGCGGTGATGTCACAGAGGTTGTAAATTCCCTCATCTCCCAATTTGACCTCATTGAAGAACAAGAAGGCGTCGTCGTCATCGCAGCAACGAATACTCGCGATTTCTTGGACCCCGCCCTACGAAGCCGCTTTGAAGAAGAAATTAATTTCCCACTTCCTGATTTCGACGAACGGCTTCAAATCTTGGAAAAATACAGCGCGACTCTACCAATGCCTGTAAAAACTGATTTAGAATCACTAGCACGGCAAACAGAAGGCTATTCGGGTCGTGATCTAAAAGATCGTGTACTGAAGGGAGCGCTACATCACGCTCTGGCGAAAGGGCTTGGAGCGTTGGACGAATCAACCTTTAAACACATCAAAGTCATCCGAACATCAAAGGAAAAGGGCTTGTACAAGTAGTTCACCATCGTCTGGTGGTTATATTGCATGAAAAGAGTACCACCATCTTTTGTGGGATGCCAGGATCGGGAAAATCCATCGGAGCCACTGTGGCTCGAGAGTTACAAATTCCTGTTTTTGTAATGGGTGATGTGGTTCGCGAAGAAGTGACACGCCAAAAACTTCCGCATTCACCCCAAACGCTTGGTAGAATGATGCTCAAATTACGAGAAGAGTATGGACCAGCGGTGATAGCTCTAAGATGTATTGAAAAAATACTCCAAGAGCCAAGCCCTTGTGTGGTTGTAGATGGTGCAAGGAGTGAAGCAGAAATCAACGCTTTTAAAAAGATGTTAACTCCGGTCAAGGTTATAGCTGTTCACGCTTCTCCCCAAATCCGGTTTGAACGGCTGCGAAAACGAGGTCGTGCAGACGATGCAATTACAAGAGAGCAATTCCTCGAAAGAGATGCTCGAGAACTCGATGTAGGATTAGGGCGTGTTATCGCACAAGCCGATGTTATGCTCATAAACGAAGGCGACTTGGACGCACTACAAGCACAAGTAAGACAAATTCTCAAATCTGACTTCGGTCTTGACTAGCCAACTGGGGGAACAAGTAATAATCTCAGTTAATTTGTGGGCGAAGGTAAAACCGACAGAAGACATCGAAAAAGTCAAGCAAGCCTTTCTAAACCTCTGCCCTCCAGCAACTATCAAAGTTATTCAAAATAGCCACCAGGGCACGGTACTCGAAGGTCATGCAACCGGTGTTGAATCCATTTCTCAACTAGCGAAAAAATTTCGTGAACAACGAATCCTTCAGGCAGTTCGAAATC
Source organism: Promethearchaeota archaeon (assembly GCA_048938385.1). GTDB lineage: Archaea > Asgardarchaeota > Hermodarchaeia > Hermodarchaeales > Hermodarchaeaceae > Hermodarchaeum. The sequence goes on from JBHLMG010000001.1 coordinate 164,242, forward strand.
AGTTACTAGCAGCAGTGCAAGAAAACTCAATCATGTTTGGTATGCAACGCCAAGCCGCGTTCGCAAATCGCTTTCATCTCTGTGATTTAGACGATTACTCTGCGATGGGACCAATCCATGTGAAAATATCCGCTGACCACATAAGGGATGTCATTGACTATATCAGTCCCCCAACAATGAAAGGAAAACCTCAATTCCAGAAAGGGCTTAAACTCGAATGAGCACACCTTCGATTTGGCTCTTTCTCAACCATAAACTGTTAGTGAGTTATTTACTAAATTGGTGTACTTCTAAATCCTTGGGAGCAAAGGTTCGAGGGAACACGCTTTGTGCTTCCTGAAGATGCAATTCAGGTGAAGCATATCGTGGACTAATGTGGACTAGAGCAAGCTGTTTTGCTTGAAGTTGAAGGGCAATTTGCGCTGCTTGTAGAGCGGTTGAGTGCAGAAATTCTGTGGCCCTCTCTTTATGCATCTCTATAAAGGTCGCATCATGAATCAGCAAATCAACCTTGTTAACAGACGAGGCTAACTTCGAATTTGGCGCTGTATCGCCTGTATACACAACGATGAGACCTTTCCGAGAGGGTCCCACGACTTCCTTCGGAGTTACCCGTCTCCCCTCGGGAGTGATCACTGCTCGACCTTGTTGTAGGTCTTTACGAAGTGTCCCTGGTGGTACGCCTAAGTGGTTAGCTTTAGTCGGATAGAACCTTCCTGGAGTGTCAGCCATACGAAGAATGAAGGAAAGCGCAGGAACGCTGTGTACGGCTGGGAGACATTCTACCGTATATTCTTCTTGTTCAGTGATTATACCGTTTCCAACTTCTCGAACTGTCAATTTAAATTCAATTTGTGCTTGGGTCAGCTCAAGAGAGTTCTCAATGAATTTGCTGATACCGGTTGGACCGAAAACAGACAGGGGCTTAGCTCGTTTTTGCATAGCCATTGTCGATACCAACCCGGGAAGCCCTAGGACATGGTCGCCATGAAGGTGTGAAATGAAGATTTGAGTAATTCGCTGTGGACTTAACTTAGCTCGTTGTAGTTGAAGTTGGGTGCCTTCTCCGCAATCAAAAAGTAGAATTCTCCTTTTCAGATAGATAGCCACAGCTGGGAGTGTTCGTTCTAGTGAAGGAATTCCTCCACCTACGCCAAGGAAATAAACTTTCATGGTCTTACTTCCGCTGCAATACTATGATGAAGCGTTTTAGACTTCGATGAATTCGCATCGAGTGCGTTTCCCTAATTCGAAATGCGTCTGAAGGTATAATTTCTTCTGTGAAATACTTGAAAGGCAACGCCACGCACAGGTACTTATTTGGTTTCAACACATCTGCAAGCGAGGTAAGGCTTGATTGAACGAGGCTCACAACCTTTGATCCCTTCGTCGAACTAGACCGTCCATAAGGCGGATCCGTTGCAATAGCGTCGACGAATCGATCTCTCAAGGGAGGGGCTCGGGCATCACCTAGCATTCCGTTAAATGTGAAATGGTAATGCTGCATATTTTGACCACAACCTGTAAGAATAGCTGGATCAATGTCTAGCCCAATAGGAACACACCCTATATCTGCGGCTTCTAGCAGCAATCCTCCTGTCCCACAGAAGGGATCAAGAAATCGGCTTCCTGATGTAGCGTGGCTTAAATTTACCATCACCCGAGCAATTTTCGGGTTGATTGCACTTGGAACGAAAAAGGGTCGAAGGGGGCTCCGTCGTTGAAATAATCCTACTCGATCGCGAAACGCTAGATGTGGACCGAAATAAAAGCGGTCCCCCAAAATCACTCCCATGAAGAGAATGTCCGGGCTAGTGAGGTCAACTTTGACTTTTCCATTCAGAGCTTGCCAAATCGCTGAACCTATTACACTTTGAAGGGCATCAACATCAATTGGAGTTGATTCGCGTTCTACTCTCGTCACCTTAACACCGAAACGCGCACCGGGATGTAGCCATTGCGAAAAATCGACATCCTTCAGCGAACGAAGAATCTCCGATTCCTCTGTTGTTGACTCCATCACTACTATGCTAGCTTGGTTTACCAATCCGGCGCGTTCAACTGCGATTTTCGCTCCTCCTGGATCAACCTTTAGTAGCGCGCAGGGCTGTCTGTGCCACATAAATGTGAACGAAAAACCTTCGGACTCTAAAATTGCAGAAAGTTCAGCTTGAGGCAGAGTATCATGTTCCCCTGACAATATGAACAAACATGAATAAAGGGCCGTTTGCGTCAAAGGTCCCCCTCCAGGTTCTTCACCATAACAAACCCGTCTTCTCCCTCATAGAACCTATTTAGACGGCTTTTCACTTGGAAACCAAAACTTCGATACAACTGTTGAGCTGCTTGATTTGAAACTCTTACAACTAGAAGCGCTTCCTGACACCCTTTCTCTTCGAACGCTCTGAAAATCCGCATCATTAACTGTCGTCCTATACTTTGCCTTCGATACGGCTGAGCTACAGCAATTGAGTCTAAATGCCCTATTCGACGATTATTGGCTTCTTGATGAATAGATGCAATAATGTATCCGACAGTAGTTCCATCTTTACTAGCAATAAAAAACAAGTCTGGGAAGAACTGAAAATAGATTTGGAAGGCTGCTTCATTCCAAGGAGCAGGAAAGGAATGAGTTTCGATTTGTAAGATCGCCTCTAAATCCTCTTCAGTGGCAGCCCTAATGGTAACCATTTGGCTATTCCTTCAAGGCAATACAAATATGAGTGTGTCTATTCGTAGAAGAGGGAGAAACTCCGTGAAAATTGTCACTAAAAAGCTACGCATAGGTCTAGTCGTGGTAGTTCCTGAAGATATGGATGACCTGTGGCACCTTTACAACATCATCCTACCAGGTGACCAAGTAGCCGCACGGACAGTTCGGCGAGTTCGACGGGATTCAGACGACAGCTCTAGGCCTGACAAGGGCGAACGGCGACCTATGTTCATTCGCCTAACAGTAGAAGAGGTGGCTTTGCATAAATACTCGAATCGCTTACGGGTTAAAGGGCGTATTTTAGAAGGTCCAGAAGACTTCGTCTCTACTGGAACCTATCACACCATCAATGTAGAACCAGGAGTAAAGGTGGAAATTACAAAAGAATCTTGGCCGCGCCCTTTACTCCGTCGAATCGAAGATGCAACCAAAAGGAGGGGACAGCGGCTCATCGTTATCGCAGTTGAAGAGGATCAAGCCTCGATCGGCATCATAGATGATTCAGGTGTTGATGTCCGTGTGGAAGTTCATGGCACTGCCCGGGGGAAATATGGCAAATATATCCAATCTGCTGATGCATTTAGCCAAATGTTCGCCAGCATCGCGACCCAACTTCGGGAATTACTGACTTCCTTAACAGAGGTTCTTCATATCGTAATTGTAGGACCAGGTTCTACAAAAGAAAAACTCAGTGATTATCTTCAAAACCATGTTCCTGCGAGTAAAGGTCGAGTTGTTTTGGAACATACAAGTACCGGCACAGTTGGGGGGATTTACGAAGCTCTTAATCGGGGAATAATTGAACGCCTTGCGGGAGAAATCCGACTAAATCGCGAAATACAACTCATAGACGAAGTTCTACAGCATTTAGGTAAAGGCACGGGAAAAACCGCTTATGGGTGGCAAGAAATCCGTCGAGCTGTTCAATTTGGTGCTATTGAAACACTCCTAATCCTTGATAAACTCTTCAGGGAGGCTCCTCCAGAACAACGCCGCGAGCTCGAATCAATCATGAGACAAGTTGAAGATCAAGCAGGGACAATTGAACTGTTTAGCGCTGAACATCACGCCGGAAAACAGCTTCAAGGCTTGGGAGGACTAGCAGCGCTCCTCCGGTTTTCCCTGCCTTTTACTAAAGAGGATTAAAAGATACTTGAAACCGGCTTGCAATTGGGTATTCTTCTGCAACTCCCACTTGAAATCCTTGGGCTTTCAATCTGCTAGCTAGCTGATAAACCAAAGCAATCGAGGTTTCAATTTGACCACGACTCTCATTAATCCAAAAGTCTTCCTTCGAAAGGTTAGGACCTTTCAGTAACATCGCAAGAGTCTCTGCCATAGACATCCCTGGAGGGGGTTTGATTATCCCTTTAACAATCAACCCTTCCTCAGTTATCTCTTCAAAGGATTTGGCTACTTTTTTCGCTCTCCGTCGGAAACGGTTACGGAGTTGAGTTCCGTCTTTGAGTGTGAGTGGACAATAATGGAGGTTCAAAGAGGTTTCTGCTGCTGCCCACTCTAGCAATTCGAGGGCTTCCTCTTCACTTCCCTGTACGGAGGCAATAGAGTCCAAATCTAACTGTAAACCGCGTTTTTTTAGCTCATTTGCATTCAATGCGGTATATTCTAACTCATTGAGGTTCACAAAGTCAATCCCAATAGCTTCTAATTGGCGTAAAAAGTCCTTTAGCTGCTCCCGCATACCAGGAATGACTGGAATTTCGATGCCAAGTTTTGCCCTTCCTTTAGTGAGTGCTCGAAGCCGAGGAATGTCAGGTCCTAACGAAAAACGATGAAGCCTTAGCTCGTCAAGCCCGGCATTTAGTAATTTCTCAACAATATCAAGTGGAACCGGTTCTAGACCCGTATATAGGTGGATATGGAACTGCGAACCAAATTCTTCTTTAAAGAGACGGATGAACTGTAGAGTCCTCTCTACTTCATGGAGTGGCTCGCCACCTGTGATTCCCATACCTGTGGCTTCTATCATGTGGGCTTCTGCGATGGCTTGCTCAGGTTGCTCAACCACAACCTCATTAGCAAAGATCGTGTCTTGGTTTCGACGCATTTCAGAAATAGGGCAGTAGAAACAAGATTTAGCACATTTCCCTGTGATGAACAAAACAAGCTTCGCTCCTTTGATGCATTCCCTACATCCTTCAACCAAAATCCCTGTATGGGGGGAATTACCAAGCGATAACCGGATTTTTCGCACCACTTCTATCACCCTTTCTGAACTCGACGACGAACCACTGGGTCTCGATCTGAAACATGTTTCAAAACCGCCTCAAAAGTATCCTCAGGGGCCAGTGGTCGTTTGAGGTAAACACCTGTCCTCCCGACCGAGTCACGACGCATTAACACTTTTACTCGTTCTTCGACGATTTTAAGGCTCACGCCCACCTTCTTCGCGACCAATTCTTCATTACCCACAACGGCAGTCGAAATATGGCCGGTCTTGGTTGGCTCTATTAGGATCAGTCGCTTATCTACACCTGGTACGCGCCTTTCTGTTTGCAGCTCTTCTCTTCGAAGGCATCCTCCAAACCGATAGAACTCCAGTTCAATTGGCGAGGGACTGGTTAAGGGGAAAGTGACAACGGTATTATTAGGTAAATAGATGTGAGCCTTAATGGCATGGAATGGTGTAGCGTGTACTAATTCACGGTGAATAATCTGACGACCTGCTTGATTCAACGCAAATTCCACTGTAAATGAAGGAATCACCCGCGGAATATACACATCGATGTCACTACTCTCAGACACATCACCACGACACAGACTCCCATGAACTAAAGTCTCGGCTCCACTTGGTTCTAACACCGTCATCAGGGCAATCGCTCGTTGACGAAGGCTGGCAAGTAAGACCCAATGGCTATCACTGTAAATGACTTCTTGGCTTCCAGTGTCTCGACGCACGGGCTTTTTTCGCGGCATGAACTTCAATCCAACAGAAAATGCTGTTCTACTTACCTACAGTGGCAGCTATCCACTCAAGATAGGCTCCGTATCCGTCTTGTATTGGGGCGCTAATAATTTCCGGTACTTCGTAACTGTGGAGGGATAATACCCGCTCTCTAAGAGACGCAAATCGATCCTGCTGAGTTTTAATAATCAACAGGCTTTCCTTGTCTTCAATTATTTCTCCTTTCCATCGGTAGATGGATTTTTGCTGAACCATTCCAACGCAAGCAGCGAGCGCTTCCTCAACTAGTGTTCGTGCAATTAATTTTGCCTCTTTTTCATTACCTACTGTTACAAACGCAATGATGAAACCTGAAGGCATCTCTTCACACCCACCAAGAGGGGCTCCAACCGGATTAATTAAAAGCTTCGCTCTCATCGGTGCAGCACACATTTATACCGAATGTATAATGTGGAAAAACCCTGAGGCGTATATTGAATGCTTCAACTCGAATTCCTTCTTCCTTGGCTTCCTTGGATCTTAATCCTATTAGTTTGGGTAATTATTCTCAGTCTCGCCTCAATGTTTAACCTTGAGAAGTATCGTCTTGAAGTTGGTCCATTCATGCTCTTTTGGAGAACCGAACGATTCAATAACCTCTTAGATCGAATTGGCCGATGGAACCCCCGGGCCTGGCGATATATCTGGTCTGGATTTATTGGATTTGCCTTCTTCTTCTCGCTCTATGGCTTTTATTTTCTTTTCCTAAATGTTTGGGAGTTTGTCAAAGGACTGCTGGGTATACCCGGTGGAACCCCTGGTGCTGTTGCTCCACTGATCCCTGGCGTCACAATGCCCTACCAGACCTTTCTCATGATTCTCATCCCACTGATTGTAGCAATTCTATTTCACGAACTCGCTCATGGCATTGCAGCACGAGCTGACGATATCCCTGTGAAGAGCTCAGGAATTTTTGCGTTCCTTATCTTCTTTGGGGCTTTTGTTGAACCAGACGAGGAATATGTGAAGATCAAAACAACTCACCGCCAACGAGCACGGCTATACGCATCAGGCTCTGGCGTCAACATCGCCGTAGCCCTTGCTGCTATCGCTTTAATGACCCTAATGATCATCCCTGCCCCAAGCGGCGTACTCATTCAGAATGTAGTTCCTGGAAGTGCAGCTGATGGGGCGTTAGCTCCAGGAATGGTAATCACGGGAATGAATGGAACTGCTGTTCAAACTTCGGAAGATCTCGGGCTCTTCATGGACAACACCGAGCCTGGGGATTTAGTGGTTTTCACTGTCAACGGCGATTCAATACCCATAGTCGTTGGGACTAACCCCTCTAACGCATCGCAAGCCTACATAGGAATCTATCTGAGTACTTATTTTCCACTTCACTTCCCCTTTAGCTTGCTTGGTCCTATTGGAGGAATTGAGTTTCAGCGTGGCTTGTTGTGGTTTATCATGATCACTTTCAGTCTTGGAGTTATCAACTTGTTACCAATTCCACCTCTAGATGGTGACAGGCTGTGGAAAGAACTCATTGATGTAACCATCTCCTTAGAACGGAAAAGTGGTCGCGCATTGTTATGGGGGCTCCGAATAGCAGCATTAGGCACCTTGATTGCTAACATCGTCTTTACAATCATGAATCCCGCTTTGTTGCTCATGTTCTTTGGTTAATCCATGGAAATTTATGTGAGCAAGTACTTGCCATTAAGGACATAAATGACAGACAAGTGTTACATGTGCAACGGCACTACCATTTTCTTTCGCCCCTACTCAGGAGAAGCTTTGTGTGAGAAGTGCTTCAAGGAATCCCTCATCACCTCAGTTCGTGCAGCCGTTTCCAAGTTTACAATGCTGCATCATACAGACCGAATTGCTGTGGCCTACTCAGGCGGCAAGGATAGTCTAGTCCTGCTTTCTACACTCATAGACATTCAACGCCGCTTTCCCCATTCAGAAGTCATCGCAGTTACTCTCTTGGAAGGAAGTCAACACGATCAACAACGATTGAAAACTCAAACTGAAGTTACTCACCATCTAAAAGTTGAACATGTGACATCTACCTACCAGGAACTGTTTTCCCTAACCCTTGAAGACATTGTGGAACGCGCAAATATCTTACAGTCACCCTTATCCGCGTGTGCATATTGTGGAACGCTCCGCAGACAAGGTTTGAACATACTAGCACGAAAGATTAACGCAGATAAACTAGCCCTAGGACACAACCTCGATGATGAAGTACAATCCATGTTGATGAACCTGATTCGCGGCGACATTCAACGCCTCAGCCGAATCACTCCATTTCTTAAAGGAGTTCCTGGATGGCTTGTGCCTCGGATTAAACCTCTTTACCATCTTCTCGAAGACGAGATAGCCCTCTACGCCCAACTGCTTAAACTCCCCATTTACCATCCCCCATGTCCCTACAAAGAAACATCAATGCGTTCAGAAATTCGTGAATGGCTCAATTCATTTGAAGCGCGACATCCTGGATCAAAATACAATCTCTACGCGACATTCTCAAAAATCATTCAGGCTCTGGATTCGGGTGAAAAACCTCCATTTCAAAAATGTCGAACCTGTGGCGAAATCACATCACAAGAGATTTGTGCTGTGTGTTTACATCGAAAAAACCTCACAGAAGATTTTAGAAAAAGGTAAAAAGGCGGACGGGAGCCCCGACGGTTGACAACCCTTCCTGACGCCGTGCTCACAGCCAGGTCTCGGACCCGGATCTCAGAAGCATCTACAGTACAGGCTTACGCTGCTCCCTCCCGGGTCTCGCTGGGTTCACCTGTTTAAGGCGATTCAGCCCTTCCTACGAAAAGCCTACCGCCACCAGCGATCCTCTGAGGCGGATCGTCACAGCCACGAACAGCGAGTCGTACACCAGGTCAGAAAGCCTAACATCGGCATTCAGCCTGCCTTATAGAGCATTTGCAGAACAGGGGAGCCTTAGCCAGCCCGTAGCGGTGCTGCGGGGCTTCTAGCCCCCCGCCTAGGCTCACCGTCCAACCTGCTTCCACAACCTGGCGCTATTTAACCATTTCTTTGTACACGATTTACTCGCCACACTTGAAATATGAACACAGGAAGAGCTAGAATAAAACAGACCCCACAAAACAGAAGCACCGTAGATGAAGAAGCAAGATAAAGGAAAGGATTACCCAACAACGGCCAAAAGGGTTGCATTTCTGGATAGAGGAAGGCATCTAAGATTACATGGGAGTAGGTTCCAAGCAAGGTCGCCAAAGTGAGTTTTGCCCGGGTAGTCGGTTGAGGAAGACGAAATATCTTCATGAGGTCTCCTAATATTCCTCGAAATGGGAAGAGAAGGAGGGAACCTAAGAGTGCAGCAATCGTCGCTCCAGCGAATGTGTGAAAAAATGTATGCCGCACGGGTAACCCGAGAAGGAGGAACACCAGCGGCTCAACATCAACGATAACGCTGCCGAGCAAGAATGCAGGGATATACAACAAGGGAAAAACCAGTAACCCGACTAGTAGGCTTGGACCAAAGTGAAAAGGAGTGAATGGCAAAATGAAAGTCCCCTGCGTTGTTGTAGAGTTCAAATGAAATTTGGCGCCGGGGACGGGATTCGAACCCGTGAGTCCAATGGACACAGACTTAGCAGGCCTGCTCCCTACCAGGCTAGGATACCCCGGCAAAGGTTTGTTGCTGGTACAAATCGCGGGCTTTTATAAGTTTATGTTCTTGGTTTTGGTAAAATCGCGCGAAAGCCGTAGTCCTTTATGGCTAGAGTGAATGCCAAGAAAAGGATTCCAATAATTGCATCAATTACTCCGAATACCAGTAGGAGCACTGGCAGGCTCCAAATGATGATATAGTAGAGTAGAATAACGAAGAACAGTAGACGCAGAATGCTATTCACAACCGGTATTACTAGTAATTGATCTAGATTACGGGAAGCTACCACGAGAGCTAAACCAAAGGCGAAAAGAAACGCGCCACATATCTGTAATAGCGCCGCAGAAAGAGGGCTAATAGGATAAGCCAAAAGAATCGAAACGAATGGTGAAGCGAATAGAAAAAGCGCTGCTAACATGAGATCATAGATGCCTGCCAATAACACAAGATAGGCAAACCATTTCTTCATCGAGCCGTCACCAAAGGACAAGTTCCTGCTCCTTATCCGCACGGGGTATAAAATAATCTACAGCTCGTTTCATTGGTGGGCCGAGGGGGACTCGAACCCCCGACCATCGCGGTGTAAGCGCGATATCATAGCCTTCTAGTCTGCAAGGATGTATTCCTTCGAGATAACTAGACTATCGGCCCAACTAGTAAATTGTAATTTCGAGCCGTCCTAAAAAAGTCTCCCTAAAACTAAGTATAAGTCGAAGTATGGCCTAATTAGGCTTAACATCCTCATCTAGAATGGCTATTTGTTTTTTTAACATTTCAATAATCTGTGTGTTATCGACATGAACCAGTTTATTACTACAAATGGGACATTTGAAGGCATTCGCCATCGCTTCTTCGAAAGTATGCCTTGGGCAACCATCGTGATTGCAATGATAAAAGGTGTTTTCAGTCTCATAATCGAAGCGCTGTCTTAGGCGTTCTAACACTTTTACTTTCTTTTCATAGAGAAGATCGTGAATGCGCTCAGGTTCTAATTTCCAATAATAGACAAACCATCCGGTATCCTTATTGCGCGTACGGCGATAGGACGCTAAATGAAGGTCATAGAGTTTATAGAGAATTTTTCGAACGACATTGAGACGCATTCCCGTCCCATCTCGAATTTCTTCATCTGTCGTTTCTTCATCCTCTTTTAACTGTGTAACTACTTCATACGCGTCTTCACCGGCAAATTCAATGACAACTTGCTTGAGTAGCATCTCGCGTCTGGACATAGATTAACCTATAATTTACATTTCGAAGGAATAAAGACCTTTTTGTTTAGCAAGTAACGCGTTATCGGCAAAAAGCCGACAAAAAGGCTAATCAGATTCCTTCACTTGTTTTCCATGACTAGAAGGCACAATTTCAATTCGAGCGTCAGAGTATTTGTGGTGAAGGGCACTTCCCTGAAAGAGACGATCTAAGAAAATTGATAGCGCGGCTACTTCACTATGGGGTTGATGTCCCACAGCTACATTATAATTTGCAGCCTTGTACATCTCTGCAGGAACTTTGGGACCACCCACTGCAATGAGCTTTTGGCGAGAAGAGCCCCGAATCTCTCCGATTACATCATCCACATGAAATCCATACATAGTAAGGTGTATCACTTCTCCCCCCTCCTCTTTCCAAGTCTTAATAGAATGTCGCCAATTAACCCCTGTCATCACCCGAAAGGCTTGATTCCCCCACTGGGAATTGACTTCGTGAATCTTAGAAGCGATTTTTTCGTCTTTGATGCCTGAAATCCAAAATTCGTCTGCGCCAAAGGCTCGCGCTGTCAACCCTACATGCGTCGTCAGTCGTTTGTCGCGTTCTGGGCGATGATTAATTTTGAGTACCACAATACGCCATTTGGAGTGGTTCATGTACACATATCGCTCTCCTAGTTTTAACACCTTTAACTAGGTGGGAATTATGAGGGGGGCTTTTTTCGTCTAATTTCAACTACATCTCCCAAAGTCGTGCTGCTTTGAGATGTAACGGGGGAAAGATCAAGGGATTCAGCTTCTTCGAGAAGAGTTAGCTTGAACAACCTTTCTAGTTTGCGAGCTAGGCTGATTGTAGGGGTAAGCTTACCACTTTCCAACTTTGCGATGATGGAAGTTCTTTCATGAAGCTTCCCTGCAACATCTTTCTGTGACATTCCTTGTTGTTCACGCGCTTTCCGAATCAATTGAGAAAAGTTGTCTACTGCCACGAGTTCACGGCTTTGTGGTCGGGGACGATGAGACGGGCGTAGGGCTGAGGTTGGACGAGTTTTAAGGACGGTAGATGGGGGTCCTACAGCAGGTTTCGGTCTATGTACCGGTTCACCCAATTCTGCGCATCGATTACACGCAAAAAGCTCAGCTCCCTCAAGGGAGATCTCTCTAGTCGAACGACACTCGCGTCCACAAATTTCGCAGGTTGGCATGTTTTATTTTCGCCACCAATTTACTTTTTCCCGCCATTATCTATAAGTTGTTATCCTTTTAACGGAGCTAAAGCTAACTTTCATTGGTGCAAGTAACTAATAAAAAAACCTTTTAGCGTGTGTAACTCAGAGAACATGCAATGACCGATTCAACTGATATCCGTAAGAAGTCGGTCTCTTCAGAAGATTACATTACCTTAGCTGAACGGACCTACCAATTGGAACAACGAGTTCGTGAACTTGAAATAGAACGAGAGCAAATCGTAGCTGAACGAACGCGTCTTGAAAATGAAGTTCGGATACTACAAGCGGAACTTAATAAATTACGACAGCCCCCCTTGGTATCTGCCACCGTCGTCGATGTCCTTGATGACGGACGCGTTATCGTAAAAAGTTCCACTGGTCCGCAATTTGTCGTTAATTATCCTGAATCAATTATTGGGAACAAACTGGAATCTGGTGCAAAAGTTGCGCTAAACCAACGCACCCTCGCTGTCGTTGATATTTTACCCATTTCAATCGATCCCTTCGTTCAAGCCATGAATGTTGAAGAAAGCCCTAATGTCACTTATGATGACATTGGGGGGTTGGAAGATCAAATTGCTGAAATTCGAGAAACAGTAGAGCTTCCCCTCCTTCACCCTGAATTATTCGAAAAAGTCGGAATTGAACCGCCTAAAGGAGTTCTCCTCTCTGGCCCCCCTGGCACCGGAAAAACACTTCTCGCTCGTGCAGTTGCACATGAAACGAAAGCCACATTCATTCGCGTTATCGGTTCCGAATTGGTCCAAAAATTCATCGGAGAAGGGGCACGCATCGTGCGAGAAATCTTTTACATGGCACGCAAACGCGCACCCAGCATCGTCTTCATTGATGAACTCGACGCTGTAGCCAGTCGACGACTGGACATCGCTACCAGTGGAGACCGCGAGGTACAACGAACTCTTATGCAGCTTCTTAGCATGCTCGATGGTTTTGACCCGCGTGGCGATGTACGAATCCTTGCAGCAACTAATCGTCCTGATATCCTTGACGGGGCTCTTACACGACCAGGACGATTCGATCGAATTATTGAGTTTCCATTTCCTGACAAGGAGGCAAGAATACAGATTCTTCATATCCACATGCGTAACATGAATGTCGATTCGGATGTCGATGTTGGCTTACTAGCTACAAAAACACCTGGGGCATCAGGAGCAGATCTCAAAGCAATTTGCACAGAAGCAGGGATGTTTGCCATCAGGGAGCTCCGTGATGTGGTGAGACAAGCTGATTTCACCAAGGGGATTAAGAAAGTCTTAGGCAGTCTCATTGATAGGGGAGATGTAACAGACATTTATGGCTAGGGAAAAGTGAGGCGATTCAAAACGCAAATGGCAGATCTTTTACACAGAGCAAGGGCTATCGCTAATTACCAATTTAATTCACCCATAGGTCACCTACTATTCCCTGCCGAATGTACGGTTGAGGTGTCGAAGAAAACTGGAAATCTTCGTCGAATTCTCTCCGGTCCTGTTGTTTTAGCAACAATTCGTGCATACGATGGGCGTATCGTGCTTACCTTCGCGGGGGCTCAACGGCTCCATCAGCTCTGTCCATTCCCCCAGCATCGAGTGGTTGTGGATTCGGATGTTGCCGCTTTTATTAAGGAAGGTCGTACTGTGTTTGCCAAACATGTGAAAGAAGTGGATTCTCAGCTTCGCGCAGGGGATGAAGTACTCGTTGTGGACGAAAAGGATGCCCTTTTAGCGGTGGGCAAAGCTCATTTAAGTCCACGGGAAATGCTTGAAATTTCAAGGGGTGTTGCTGTGAAAACACGCCATTCGAAAGGATCACAGAAAACACAGCAACAAGAAACCGCTCTATCCTAAGAATGTCCCTTACACGAAAGAAACTTTATACGAGCTTTTTCACTCAATCCTAAGTATCCTTGAGTCTTATCGCTCCTTTGAGGGATATGTTTTGGTAAAGGTAAAGAAAGTCAAATCCAAAAAACGAGCAATGGAACGGCAGATGCGTCGTATGGGTGTAGATGTTAAGCAATTAGATGATGTTACTGAAGTGATCATCCGGTTTCCGGATCGGGAACTCGTCCTCTTAGAACCTCAAGTCGTTACGATGCAATCCCAAGAGGAAAATGTCTATCAAATAATTGGACAACAAGAGGAAAGGAGTCTCACCGTTTCTACAGAGGCTGCAACCCCTGCAGTTACCGTTCAGACTTTTTCCGAAGAGGATGTTCAGCTGGTTGCAAGTCAAGCGAATGTTTCAGAAGATGAGGCGCGAGAAGCTTTACGAAACGCAGAAGGAAACCTTGCCAAGGCAATAATAGCGTTAACAGAAAGTTAATCAATTATTGATTTGCCTTGCGTTCTAACATAGCCTTAACGCGTTTCATTCGAAAGAGATCCTCTCGTTCTTGCTCTTCAAGCATTAATTCAATATAACGAATCGTATTGTTAATCCTTGGAAGGACTATGTAATTTAGAGCGTTTACACGCCGTTTGGTTTTTTCGATTTCTGCGGCTAATCGCTTGACCGTCGCTTCAATCTCGGCTAGTCTGACAACCTTATCCAAAGCTAAGCGTGAGCTTTGAGCAGCTTTGTCAATCGCAGCGGAAGTCCCTGCAAGGCTATAATGAATGGAAACCTCTTCCTCTCGCGTAACTCGAAAGATAGGTACTGAAACCCCCATCATGTTCCGGGTTTCAACATCAAAATCCAGTGGGCTCTTGGCTCCTAAGGAGAGTTCTTCGAGCTTGGCACCACCTTCGACGAGTTTTGCTTCCATGATTGCTGTAAAGGCATTGGCAAGAGTTGTTTCCATTTCTTCCCTGTACTTCCTGGCTTCCGAGAGGATAGCAAAAAATTCTCGAACTAGGGCGTCTTGCTTCTCTCTAAGTAGTTCATATCCTCGTGCGGCTAATTCTCGGCGTTCTTTCAGTGCTATTAGTTCCATGCGTGTTGGCCGAATTCCTGCGATGATGCCTGCTGATTCAGACATGGTGATCACCCTTGTAGCTGAGCGTACACCCAAATTACCCAGATTAGAATTGCACCAACTACAATTAACCATTCAACAAACAGTTTCTTAGCTCTCTCAGGATTTTCTGCCATAAGCCCGGCTATCCCAAAGCACAAACCACACACGAGCAATAAGGGGATAAAAATAATAGATGATGTAAGGTTCCAGTCTAAGTTGAAGGCTAAATCCGTAACTGGAATAATGGCTGCTACTATCAGAAAGAGAATACCCAGGATTCGAAGGATTGGAATTAGCTTCGTATTTGGTTCGGCCACATATACACGCTCGAAGAGATGATAGGGTCGAGGCGAAACTGAGGTTGCTCAATATTTAAGCCTTGCTCCCTTTACAAAAGGGCTTCTTGTTATCCTAGCTCGTCAAATGTGTGAATTCGTAGTTTCACAGGTTTTTTGACGATATTGCCAATGCGTACACCAATGATTAGTCCGACTCCTCGCTCTTCTGCAATATCGATGAGTCGTTGGGTGACAACGCCATCTAACAGAAGCGTACTAGCCTTCTTTAGATTCTGAAATTCGTTGGCAATTTCGCCAACATGCGTTTCTTTTATCGGTTTGAATTTCTCGTCGAGAATTACTGCCGTCATGGTTTGTTGAATTTTTCGGGCTTGCTCTAAGACTGAGTCAGGGATTCCTAAATCCCGAGGTTTTGGTACCGTGGAGGGCACTTTAGCTCGAGAGCTCCTTGCGGTGCTTCGCTTCGTGTCTCTTGTCGTGCTTCGGCGTACTGTTTTTACTTTCTGCGTTGTTGTGCGACTACGCCGTTTGGTTTTAACGGCTACCTTTGGTGGAGCACTTTTCCGTTTTATTTTCCCAAGGACTTCTTCAGCAGAAACTCTATTTCGAAGTGCTTTGGTCACTTCCTTATGAGTAAGCTCTTCAACTTCTCTTCCTGTCGGCGCTCTGGCCACATAATCCACTTTTGTAACTTGAGCGAGTTCTTTTAGAATCAGATCTCCACCGCGGTCGCCATCAAGAAAAGCAGTAACAGTTTTACCTTTAGAAAGGTCGACGATGAACTTCGGAATTGAGGTTCCTTCAACAGCTATTGCGTTCTTGACGCCAGATCGAAGTAGGGCTAATACATCTGCACGCCCTTCAACGATGATTATCGAATCTGAGGATTCAACTTCCGGACCCGCTGGTAGTGCTTCTTTGCCTAGTTTGATGATATCAGCGGTTCGCGATTCTTTCTGAACGGTATCGGTCATTTCCTGTGAATCAGGTGAAACTTCACCTTCCCAATCGCGTAACAGGTGCACTGCTCGATCGATGATTCGGCGGCGTTTTGCTTCACGGACATCTTCGAGCTTTTCAAGAGTGATTTTTGCTGCACATGGACCTACACGGTCGACAGTCTCCATAGCAGCAGCGAGTATCGCAGTTTCAGTACGATCAAGGCTACAAGGAATAGTAATTGTTCCTTGGGATTTACCGCCTTCAGATTTTAATTCAACTTTTATGCGACCGATGCGTCCCGATTGCTGTAGTTCTCTTAGGTCCAAATCTTCGCCGATTGCCCCTTCACATCGGTGATATGAAGTGTAGGCCCTCTGTTTGACCAAAGAGTGCGCCTACAACATCGGGTTTTTCAACAACTCCATCTATTTCGATTTTTCCACGAATACAATACTTAGTAGTACCAGTGCTTTCTGCATTTGCTCCCATAATAGTCACCGAGTAAGAGTGATTTGTGATGATGTTTGTAAGCGGCGCATAATGCTCGATTGCGCCAGGGGGTTCATTTACATGATTGTGTAATTGTGATTAGGTAATACGGTAATCATGAGGCAACTAGTTCCTCGAATAGACCGCATTAAAACTTTGTGCCTTTCGAAGAATTATCAAATTGTTTGAGTCCTTCAATCACTCGAACATGCCAACAAAAAGCTCGACGTAACTGGTTTCGTTCATCCTGCAACAGGGTGACTCCTCTGCCCTGTAGTTGGGTGGATAGTTGGCGTGCTAGTTGTTCTCCACGGCGATCAAAATCGAAAAGAATCAATAAGGCTTCACATGAGGCTAGCTCATCAGCTAAACTCACAATACTATGACTCGCTAATAGGTGAATTGGACCTGTTAAGCCAAGTCCCCGAAGCGCTGTGATATCTTTAACACCTTCAACGACGACGGCTATTCCTTGGTTTGAGATTTTGCGCAAAAGGTCAATACCTTTTGTAAACTGGTCTTCTAACTGATCTTGACGAGATTGAGTGGTTTTTTTGCGCGTCTTCATGTGGGCGCTGCACCTTATCTAACCTTACATTTAGTCCTAGCATTTTAAATTCCTCTCATTAGGCACACCCCTGTATCGGTGTCTTTTTATAGAACACAAAACAAGCCGAGGACAAAACGAAGTGTTGCCTGTGGAGAGCCTTCCCCCTGATATCGAAATAGCCACCAAGCATGCTCAGGAAATACTGACACTTGAGGACCTCGTCACAGTATTTTCCCGAAAGGAAAAACCTCGTGGCTATGTCGGCGTTGAACCAAGTGGACTCTTCCATATTGGTTGGGTCGTCTGGGTACAGAAACTAAACCAACTTGTCGACCTTGGGGTACGAATGGAAATATTACTGGCAACTTGGCACGCACAGATTAATGACAAGTTAGGTGGAAACATCGAACGAATTCGCCAATGTGCGGAATACCTTCGTCATTGTTTCACTGCCCTGAACATCGATCTTCGGAAGGTACATGTAATTACAGCTGAGGATTTGATGCGAAGACTGGAGTATTGGGAACGGGTTCTCCGCGTTGCAAAAAGCTTAACATTAGCACGAGTTCGTCGCTCTACGGATATCATGGGACGATCTGAGGAAGAGGCTTCCTTAGATTTTTCAAAACTCATCTACCCTTGCTTGCAAGTTACTGACATTATTGACCAAAAGTACGAGATCTGCCTTTCAGGGATGGATCAACGCCGAGCACATGTTCTAGCGCGCGAAGTAGCCGATAAGATGAAATTGGACTGGAAACCCGTTGGCATTCATGTGCCTCTTTTGCCCGGTCTAAGCGGCGATTCACGAATGGATGTGGCCACCGATTTTTCTCCCCAAGACTTAGCCATTGCTTCGAAAATGTCAAAATCAAAACCTGGAGATGCTATTCTCATACACGACGCACCACGCGAGATTATGAAAAAAATCCGCAACGCCTACTGCCCTGCTGAAACAGTTGAAGGGAACCCAATACTCAGTTATATCCGGCACTTACTCTTCACTCGGGATGGATTCACGCTCCATATCGAACGAGCTGAGAAATACGGTGGATCATTGAGCGTGACGAGCGCTGATGAACTTGACGCCCTGTATGCTAAGGGCGCGGTGCATCCTCTCGATTTGAAACAAGCTGCCGCCCAAGCATTAACTGAATTTCTCCAACCAGTACGAAAATACTTTGAAGAAAACACTGACGCTGCAAAGTGTCGGCAAGCTATCTCTGAGTATCAAATTACCCGATAACCTCGCCAACTTCTAATTCACTTGGACATCGAGAACGAAATGCGTTAACTTGGGGTTGTAAGTCTTAATTGCACGGGTCTGTAGAAGTTCTACATGCCTGCTCATTGAATGGGCGATATCCTGTAACATTGAAAAAACTTCAAAACCTCTATCTTG
Source organism: Promethearchaeota archaeon (assembly GCA_048938385.1). GTDB lineage: Archaea > Asgardarchaeota > Hermodarchaeia > Hermodarchaeales > Hermodarchaeaceae > Hermodarchaeum. The sequence goes on from JBHLMG010000001.1 coordinate 182,605, forward strand.
TTTTGAACTGATCTCATGGATGTGCAAGATACCAGTAGGAGACACACACGAAAGTCCCTGTTTGAGGTAGCGAGTAGTGCCTTGAATCAATCCCATTAATACACGGTTCGCTTGTCCTTGCGCAATTTTTGGTGCTAACTGGCTGGTATCACCAAAATGAGGCTTAACAAAATCGGTTACTTTGTTTGCATCAATGTTCATGCAAAGATAACGATATGCGTCTGGATTCCATTCTATCGCATGAATTATCTTTGGTCGTGCATGAACCGCTATGGGTAAGGCAAATTGCCCTATCCCTGCAAACATATCCACTACGAATTCCCCTGCTCCAAGTTTACTCATCCGAAGCCGTTCCGCCTTATTTCCAACAGAGAACATGACTTTCATCGGGTCTAGATGAAAAACCACCTTATTCTCTCTAAATACCGTATTCGTATTTTCAGAACCAGCAATTAGTTCCAGGGCGGGTCGGCGGTAGGGACCTGATATCGCATCAGTCCTTTTCAAAACTGATTGAATTCTTGAGTCGTACTTTAACACTGCTTGTCCAATTTGGCTTTGGAAACTGACAATGGAAGGGTGCAACCAGAGAATTGCGACTGTTCCAAGCCTTCTCAATCGCCGAGGTAGTAACCTCGGGTCAATTTGCTTTTGCAACTCCTCCTGAAGGAACTGATGAAATGGTAAACGTTTAGGATTTGTGATAGTCGTCACCTGAACGGAACCAATGGAAGAGAAAGGGTGGGGTCGTGCATGCTCTGCAGATCGATACACTAACGCCCCATCATCATTGGTAGGCGTAACGCCGTTGTTCCTCCGACAGGTCCTCTCTTAATATGTCGAGCGATGTGAACATTACACGACCCAGCGCTGAAGTGTGGACATCGTGGGTTGCCCCCACAATCACTTCTTGACGACTCGTCATAGATCAAGCAGGAGCCTGTCACATGCCGCGTAGCCTTCAACGCTGCTCAAGTGTGCCTGTTATTTTGCACGAATCTTCATAAGACGGGTCTTCAGATTCGTCCTCGATCACAGCCATTATCCTTTCATTGCAAAACTCAAATCAGCAATGGTGGTTCTTAAAACCTTCCACTACGGGCTAGTTACTTCGTGATAGGTGACCCGTCCATCCCGGTCAATTAATCCTGCTCGAATTCGGGTTGACGATATTGAAATATGGTCCTCTGCCATTACCATAGTCAATACAGCGATATGGAGGAGTGGAAGTCCCTTATCTTTTCGAATTTCGTTGATTTCCTTTGCGACGGGACAAGTTTCTTCACTCACTACAATGAGTTGAAGTTCTGGCATAATGATGGCAGGTCCGTGTGGATCATATAAGGGTTGAATGGTGTATCGTCCCTTGTAGCTTTCAGAATCGAGCCATCGTTTGAGTTCAGATTCTCGTTCCTCGTAACTGGCTATTTTTTCCCAGTCCGGTTTGTGTTTAATCATTTCTTGGGTTGTTAAACCAATAAGCACTCTTTTTCCCAATTCAAACGCTCGACGGAGGAGTGTTTTGTGTCCTTTATGTAGTTGGTCAAAAGTGCCTCCGATGGCGACCCAATTGTAGTGCTTTTTGGACACGACGCAGTCCTCATGCCATGCTCTAATCTTCTGTTGAAAAAGCTTTACCACGAGCCAAGTAAGAGCGAATATTCGCGGTTTAGGCTATGCCGATAGTATTTCCGATGCCTGCGACAATGAGGGTATCGCCTTTTTCCGAATTTTTTAAGATTCCATCTTTGAGTTTTTCAATGACCTTTGGAACGGCATCTACTAGAGCTTTTTTCATGGGACTTAGCGCGTCTTCAATTGATTCCTTGATGACGATGGCGTCAAGAGGTATGTTGTGTTTCACACCAGAGTCTTCCATCTCGAATTTCTCCGGTCCGGGGTCTCCAATCGCTGCACCGACTCCGATAATCACATGACCTGTATCTTCGCCTTCAAGTTTCAAACCTGCGTCCACAGTGATAATGCGAGCGATTTGACCCTTATTTCGTTCAACGATTTTTCTAATTCCTATTCCTGGTTCTCCAACATGTCCGCCATGCCCTTTAGCGCGTACAAACCATAACGTGCGACCCTCAAAATTACCAGAAAACGCTATTGTGTGCTTGGCGATCTCCTCTGGGTCACCGGCTTGAATTTCCCGGGCAAAGTGAGCGATTGCTAAAGGCCCCATCCCATCACCAATGGGTTTTCCTTCTGAAAATGCTCGCACCGCTTCAAAATACGCCTTAGCCAACTGAATAATTTCAGGTAACTGCATCTGCAATTGAATTACATAATAGATGCTCTTAGTTTTCTTTCCGAGAAGCAAGAAGTGCCGAACAACGCGATAAACATAATGCAACGCCATGGCTCCTGATAACACATTTTGTGCATTCGCTGCTTGCACCGGGGTTGCGCTAGGAGCAATACGATTCACATGCGCCTCATATCGGTTTTCTCGCACATCAAGAAGGTGCTTGATTCGCTGTAGTACTCCGGCTGGATCTACATTCACCGGTTCGATTAAGAAGAATTCTAAGAAGTCATCAAGAGTTGATTTTACATCTTCCTCTTTGACTTTCAAGTCCTTTAACGCCCGATGTGCAATCTGTTTACCCTGTTTTGCTAAAACTTCTATTTGGCGTAATCCGGATTCTACTTGTTTTGTCCAAATATAGGTCTGTAGGCGTTGCCCGTACAGATAGATGAACATGAACATGACAATGAAAATTAAGTTGACAATCCAATTGAATTCGGAACCTGGAATTTGCAACATCTTGCGTCACTAATAATATGGTACTGCCGGAACGGAACAAGTATGGAATAAAAACCTTTGCGTATGGTTAATCCCGCTCACGCATAGAAGACAAGGAAAAAGAAGTGGCGCAGTTCACACTTTTCCCGACACCTCTCGGACATCAGTACTCAGGGCGACGAAGCCGGCTTAACTTCCGGGATCTGACGAGACCGGGTGTGACCCAGCTTCTATGACCGCGCCAACCAGCAGGATTCGTCCCCGGTATAAAAGTGTTGTGAAATCTTAGATGCCAAAAAATGGTGGGCCGGCCGAGATTCGAACTCGGGACCACGAGGTCCCAAACCTCGCATCATACCGAACTAGACTACCGGCCCAGACTCTGCTAGTGGTAACAGATGGAGTTGAAAAACCTTTGTCCAATTTAGCTGTTCCGATACGCTATGCCGTTCCCACTCCTTCGATCAGGAACCTGATGTAATAGTAGGGCTTTCCGTTCGTATAGTTAACTTTGGGAGGGGATGATACGATGCCAAAATGGGTCTTCAACAGGTGCACGAGTTCTTTCAGAAAACCTCTGTCCCGCTGCTTCAATTGCACTCGATTCTTCGACACTGAACCATCAGTATGTATTAAACCACGCATATAATGCTGGAAGAGCGATGCGTTTTCCGCAATCAACGAGGGAACCCTCAAACGATCTTTCTTCCCAGATTGAAATCCTAGTTGAATAAAAAAGAAATACACTGCCGCACAATTGATGTTAATGGCGTAGCAGTTCTTCTTTCGTTTATCTCTTTGAATACGAGGTTGATAGCGAAAGAGCTCTCTAATTAGAACTGGTAACTGCTCAATGTAGTCTTTGCGCCCCACAACATTTACTCGATAATAGTAACCCCCTCCCTTCCGTTTACACTTGTTTAGGTTACCATCACCCGCAACAACGCCAGCGAAGTATGCAACTTTTTCGTTAATTTTTGGAATTTTTATCCGAGTTTTTTTGGTGCAGATAAAGCCATCTTCAATTTTATGCCATACACCAGCCTCATGCAAAATCTGCGAAATTGCATACACATCAACGCCATTCATTCTAAAGATGATTCCACTAAGAACTCTAAAAACTCATTAACAGAATTGGAGCCTCCGCCGGGACTTGAACCCGGGACTGGTGGCTTACAAGGCCACTGCCCTACCGCTAGGCCACGGAGGCTCGTTTGAGGTTACACAAGCACATCTGATTAATGATTCGGAATGAATCGGTGCATCGTGGGTTGCTAACGGGAATTGCACAAAAATGTTTTTCTGGCTAGGGTGGCTGCTGGTCGTGGCTTCAAGTCCCGCCTGAGGCTCCATTTCACTTGTAGCTGTTCATCGTAAGGACGGGTTGGGGTGGATTTGGGTGTGGTTCAAGGTGGTGGGATCGTACGCTTTCAGGTCTCATGGGGGTGGGGGTGCAAGTGCACCTTCGTGAATGCACAGGTGGGTGGGGTTCGCGGGGGGTGATTGGAGGGCGTTCCGTAAGAAGGTGGGGTAGAGGGGGCATGTTTCGAGTGTGGTAACGGGATACCACTTGAAGATGAGGGTGTGCCCGTTTTCTTCGCCGAGGAATGTGTCCTGTTCGTAAAGCGGTGAGTGTTGGGGGAATTGGAACAGGTAGTAGAACCCAATCTCATGAGAGGGTGTTAGGAATATCGGGTGGGTTGGGCCGGATCCTTCTTCATGCTGGAAGAAGTTTTCTACAACCCAGAGGAGCCGTTCAATCTGGACGGGGGTCTCAGTCTCCTCGAGCATCTCGCGTTTCAAAGCCTGCTCTGTAGTTTCCAGATGTCGTACCCGCCCTCCAGGGAGCGCCCAGAAGTCCCATCCTTCCACCTGGTGGAGTAACACGCGATGATCCTGAAAAACCACACCGGCGGTGCGTAACATGAACCGCCCCGTTCCAACTGGAAAGAAAAGCATGGCGTCTAAGAACCGCTGTCATCTCATATTTCTTTTACCATTAACCGGGTATGGGAATAACCCTATGCGTTCAAACTTGGGAAATTGGCAAGGAAGTTGGTCAAGAAATCGGGAAAAAGGTGCGGGGGCCGGGCTTCGAACCCGGGAACTCCTACGAGACAGGATCTTAAGTCCTGCGCCTTTGACCAAGCTTGGCTTTGAGGTCTCCATTAATGGAGAAACCCCCGCCGCTCAGTCATTGCGGGCGCTACCCTTGGACACGCCCCCGCACAGTTGATGGCGTGACAAAGTTATTTCGGTGCTTAAAATTGCTTCGCGTTGGTGGCGCATACCGAAAATTAGCGCTATATTGGTGTGGTGAGAATAACGCATGAACTACTCCTGAATAATTCCAGGAGTTCCCATCGAGTCCACTCCCCGAGGAATGTGGGGGAGGGCTGTGTGTCGATGCAAGCCATGCAAGAACGCTTGCAGTGGCTCCCTGTTCACAGGGGATTGCTGCAATAGGAACCGCACCATGATGTTGACTGCCGCGTTTTTATCTCGATCCAATGTGGTTCCACAATTGCATTGAATAACGCGCTCGGATAATAACCGATCATTGATTTGACCGCAGACACAACAGGTCTTCGTAGTATACGATTCGTCAATTCTTGCCACTCTCTTCCCTACTTTTTCAGCTTTGTAGGTCAAGAATTCGGCGAACCTACCTAACGCTCCTGTATTATATACTGAATAATTCAAGGTCCGCGCAGCTTGAGCTCTTAGGGAATTACCCTTCAGCTGTTGCTTCCGAGCCATGGTTTTGACCTTGAGGGCACCTAAGACAAGTGTATTGGCCTGTGTATTTTCGACAACATTTTTTGACACTTTGTGTTGATAATCGCGTAGCTGGTTGGCTAGCTTCTGTTGCATTTTTTGGAGTTTTTTGCGATAGAAGTGCCACCTGTGACTGCCTTTTTTGCAATGGTCGCGCCGGGATTGCACCTCCTGGATTTTCTTTCTCCAGTACAGGTCGGGACGACGGTTCTGAATCTGGATAAATTTTCCATGCATGTTGACCGCGGTGACTAAATTCGTAATGCCCAGGTCAATGGCTTGGTATAGCATATTATCCACAAATGGAGAAACCTTCGCAGAACGCACAATTGCCACAAACCACCTATGACGCGCATCCTGAAAGATTTCTACTTGCTTAACCTCTCCTTCAAGTCGTGACAGCCAAGGCAAATTAAAAAGTAGTGCCACTCCCGAAGGATGCTTGTGAGAAAATTGTATAGTCTTTCTCTCGGTATCGATGCTAAATCCTGATTGATTGTAGCACAGTGTCGTGAAGAAATTCTTACCTTTGAACCTGGGCGGTCGTGCTTGCTTGTCACCTGTTTTCCATCGGGCAAAGAAAGACTTGTAGTCAGCATCCAACTTCCGAAGTGTCATTTGGAGAACCTTCGAATAGACCCAGAAATATTCAGGAAATTGGCGTTTGAGGGCAGGTAGGTTGTTCTGTTGTGTTGTGTAGGTGATATAGTTTCGCTCTGTCTCCGGTTTCGTGCGATTTGATTCCCAGTTTTGACGGCGTTCGTTCAGGGCGAAGTTGTAGAGGAGCCGACATTTCTCAGACAAGATCCATAATATCTGCTCTTGTTTTGGTGTGGGTTTTATGCAAATTTTATGTGTCAGCATCTTGTGGCTCATGCTACAGATATGGTGCGCGTTCGGATTTTTCAGTCTAGAGGGAGGGGGACTGATAACTATCTGGTCAATTCTTCCCGGGAATGCTAAAACAGAGATTTTCTGCAAAATAGTTAAAAGGTACGAGCTGGGGTTAAGTGCTGCCGAGGTAGCTTAGCCTGGTTGAGCGCCAGACTCATAGGGCACTGCCCCAGGGTCAAGATTTGATGATTGCTGGCGCACCGGAGACATCTGGAGGTCGCGGGTTCGAACCGATGTCCTCGGGACTTCGCGGAACGCCCGCCCTCGGCACCAATTGAAGAGTTGAGCCTCAGTGGCATAGCCTGGCTAGCGCACCGCCTTGGTAAGGCGGGGGTCGCGGGTTCGAATCCCGCCTGAGGCTCCACAATTTTTGTGTTTTCAAGGGAAGATGTGAGATTTTTAAAGAGAAAGCGAATGAATCCCTATGCTGGCAACTGTAATGCGAGGTGAATTTCGCCATGACGGTGGATGAAGAAAAACGCTTAGCGGCAGAAGCTGCGATCAATCATGTGTCTGATGGGATGTGTTTAGGTGTTGGTACAGGTTCGACGGTGGAAGTGTTCATTGAGTTACTAGTTGAGAAAATTGCGGCAGAAAACATCACCATCACAGCAGTTCCCACCTCGTGTGCCACTCAACTACGGTTACATGATGTTGGAATCACCACCATTCCTTTGGGGTGCGTCACGAGTTTACCTTGCGCTGTGGATGGTGCTGACGAAGTAGATTCCACCATGGCCCTCATTAAAGGGGGAGGAGCTGCGCTTCTTCGAGAAAAAATCTTAGCTGAAGCAGCTCAGCAATTGGTCATCATTGTTGACAGTGGTAAATTAGTTAAACGATTAGGGGCTCGAACACCCATTCCGGTAGAGGTTCTTCCTGAAGCTCTCGCACTGACCATGGATCGAATTCAACAACTCGGTGGTTCACCCATGCTACGACAAGCCAAACGAAAAGCAGGTCCTATCATCACCGATAACGGAAATTTCATCCTAGATGTAACATTTCCCAAAATCACCAATATCGCAGCCTTAGATACAAAACTCAACGCGATTCCTGGAGTTATTGAAAACGGGCTTTTTCCAGATCAAGCTGATGTTGTGTATGTTGGTCAAAAGAAGACTGTGAAAATCTTACAACGATAAAACACAACATCCATAAAGTACTAGCTCTTCTTCGCTAGCCAATACGAGGGCCCGTGGCCAAGTCGGATAGGATGAAAATCTCCGCAGAAGGCGCCGGCCTCCTAAGCCGGTAATCCCGGGTTCGAAAGCGTCCATCCTGATTGGCGTCGAGATTCCCGGCGGGCCCGCCATTTTCTTAATGATGTTGAGTTTCAGCTTCCGGCTACAATATCTGCAGGCGCGACTAGATAGTAGGTGGGTTCACCTTGACGGTCTAACACTGCAAGCATCAATTTCTTGCGATTGCGTTTTGCCTGTTTGGTGAAAACATCAAGTTCTGTTACTTTGAGAGGAGAACCTTCCGAAATAGTACAGACGAAATACTTAGCTGTTGCTTCATTAAGTTTGGCACCACGAGGATAAACCCGAAATAACAACCCTTTCCCATACCCAGTACGGACAACATAGCCCCTACTCCGTAAATCGCTGTACACAAGAAAGCGTGTCCATAGCCCCAATTGCTTCTCTGCGAGTCGTTCAAGGAGAACCGAAAATTCCAGCGTGTTCTTCTTTAAATCCTTCACCGAGATACGTTGCCGTCTCAGTAGCAATAATGCCTCTTCGGGTTCAAGGATAAGCGTTTGCGAGTCTTTCAAAGTTCCGTAATACCCGGCTTCAAACAATAGTTTCGCATGTTGCCCTGTGATTACCACGCGACCACGGGTTAGCTTTGCTTGAATGGGTTCATCGGGGAGTTGAGATCGTTCATCGCTGGGCGTATCATCCTCAATGGTTTTTTCCTTGGTCATCCTTGAACACCATCTCAAGCGAAAAGAGGCGAAGCTATATAACCTCTTCCCGTCACCCCCAATTTAATGAAATCCTGGCAACAACGACTCGAAGCAGTTTTTTTTAAATCTAATAAAACTGCCATTATCGGCATCGGTAATGACCTTAAAGCAGACGATGGCGTTGGACCCTACATCATCGACAAACTTCAAACTCAAGTCCCACCACACATCGAACTTATCAACGCCAGCACAGTTCCCGAGAATTTCATTAACCACCTTATTGAAACTACCCCTTCTCTGATCCTCCTAATCGATGCCGCATTAATGAACTCCAAACCCGGAACTATTCGTCTCATCGACAAATCCAACATTGGAGGCGTGGCATTCTCAACCCATCAACTCCCCCTCACCTTCTTCATCGAATACATCGAAAACAACATCAAGACGACCATTCTCATCCTTGGAATTCAACCTCTCACCGACGAGTTTACCCTCCCCCTCTCTCAACCCGTCCAAACCGCCGCTCAACAAATTATCAAAACCCTAACCCAGCTTTTCCAACAAAGCGTTTGAAAACTCTTATAAGCAATTCAGTAAAACCTACTTCTTCGCTAATCCCGGCGTAGCTCAACCTGGTAGAGCGTCTGGCTGTAGGTTAACACCGCACCCTGAGCCATCTTGGCAATGATTCGGTGCCAACCAACGCAGATACCAGATGGTTCCTGGTTCAAATCCGGGCGCCGGGACCAAATCACAGAGTAACCTTTATATCACTCCTGACCTTGCAAAACTGAGGCTGCGCCCGTTTAGTGTAGCCAGGTCTATCATCTGGGACTGTCAATGGTCTATACTCGATATAGGCCAATGGATCTCCTAGGACTCGGGTTCAAATCCCGGAACGGGCGCCATTTCTTCTCTTCGTCGGTCTTTTGCGCGATTTTGAGGTTTAAGCCTAGGACATCTGGCGGTTTAATCGAAAGCTTAAAAAGGCGTTTGTACATTGTCGCCGTAGTTCCGCAGACGGTCTGCTTCGCTGGAGCGACGGCTGGTTTGGCGCCGCATGTTTCTGCCTAGGCAAAATTACGGATGAGACAGTATTCCCGCTCTACAACGCTTGACAAAAAGGGATCAATCGTCTTCTCATGCGGGCTAAGGCTCGATGGGCTCATCGAAGGCATAGAACCGTTTTGTTGGAGTAGAATTGCCATCCTGCATTGAGCAGATTAGCCTTAGAGGGTCGAGTATGGTACTATCATCAGAAGACCGTTGGTCCGTAATGAAGTCCTTCTTCAGTTCAAAGGGATTAGTCAGGCAACACCTTGACTCGTATAATGACTTTGTAGAACGCCGCATCAAACAGATTGTAAGCGATGTTGGTAAAATTGAGCCTGACATTGAAAATTACTACGTTCGGCTTGGACGAATAGAAATTCAAAACCCCTCAGTCCGTGAAGCCGACGGATCTGTGCGTAACATCACTCCCTCTGAAGCACGGATTCGAAACCTCACATATTCTTCTCCCATTTATCTAGAAATGACCCCAGTCTATCAGGACAAGAAAACGGGAATGGAATATGATGAGGAAACAACCAGCGTCTACGTTGGCCGACTCCCGATTATGCTAAAATCCGCCTTTTGTCGGCTTTCTGCTATGACACCTGAAGAGCTAGTCGAAGTGGGTGAGGATCCAAATGATCCTGGCGGTTATTTCATTATCAATGGTTCTGAAAGAGTATTAGTAACTCAGGAAGACCTTGCACCCAACCGCATACTAATTGAAGAAGCGACAAGTAGTAGCGCCTGTACTCACATGGCAAAGGTCTTTTCAACGGCTCGCGGATTCCGTGCTCCAGTAACCATGGAACGACGGACGGATCATACCTATCGGGTGTCCTTTCCCTCGGTTCCTGGTAAAATCCCCTTAGTTGTTTTATTACGGGCATTAGGGCTAGTCACAGACCGCGAAGTAGTTTCCGCTATCACCGATGATCCCGTGTTAGCCCAAGAACTAATTCCCAGCTTTCATGCAACTGAGGCGCTCGTAGTTCCTAAGGATGCAAAGGCGACGCGTGAAAATGCCTTAGACTACATAGGAAAACGCGTTGCAGTTGGGCAAACGAAGGATTACCGGCTCAGACGCGCAGAACAGGTACTCAACCGATATTTGCTCCCGCATATAGGAACGGATTCCGGGGCAGCCCTTGCTAAGGCACACTATGTAGGGCAAATGACTCAACGGCTTTTAGAGTTAAGCGTAGACCGACGCGAGCAAGACGACAAAGATCACTACGCCAATAAGCGATTAAAACTCGCTGGGGATCTACTTACAAGTCTCTTCCGTGTGGCTTTCCATAACCTCACACGTGACATTAAATACCAACTCGAACGCACCGCTACACGAGGACGCAAACCCAATATCAAAACCGCTGTTCGCGCAGATGTCATCACAGAACGCTTGCGCCACGCCCTCGCCACAGGGAACTGGGTTGGGGGCAAAGCCGGTGTAAGCCAGCTCCTCGACCGCGTCAACTACATGTCTTCCATCAGCCACCTCCGACGAGTCGTTTCTCCCCTCAGCCGTAGCCAGCCACACTTCGAAGCCCGCGACCTCCACCCCACTCATTTTGGAAAGATCTGTCCCAACGAAACACCTGAAGGTCCGAATTGCGGGCTTGTGAAAAACCTTGCCTTAATGTCTCACATCTCCGTTGGTTCTGATGAAGCTGAAGTTGAGGAAGCGCTAATCTCGCTCAAAGTCCAACCTATCGATGCAAAATCGAAGGAGGAGAAAAAGAACTCGTATATTTACCTAAATGGGCGATTTGTAGGGACTCATTCACAACCAGAACTCCTGGTCACTCGTCTGCGTGATCGTCGACAACGTAATGAGCTGAATGATCAGGTCAACCTTGCATTTTACGCAGACACCAACGAGGTTCAAATCAACTCAGATGCAGGTCGAGTACGTAGACCATTAATTATTGTAAAGGAAGGCGTACCACTCCTCGAAAAACAGCATGTTGAACGGGTTAAAAGTCGAGAATTAACTTGGGAAGACTTGGTGAAGGCGGGAATCATCGAGTATCTGGATGCCGAAGAAGAAGAAAACTCTCTCATCGCAATGCAGGTAGAGGAAATAACTCCAGAACACACTCATTTAGAAATTGTTCCTGAAACTATATTGGGGATTTGCGCAAGTTTAGTTCCGTTTGCTGAACACAATCAATCACCACGTAATACCTATGAAGCTGGAATGGCAAAACAGGCATTGGGCTTATACTCAGCGAATTTTTCCTTGCGTGTTGATACACGAAGTCATCTACTCCACTATGTCCAAAGTCCTATAGTCACTACACGACCAATGGAAGTTATCGGGTACATGCGAAGGCCGGCAGGACAAAACTTCATCGTTGCCATTCACTCCTTCCAAGGATATAATATCGAAGATGCACTAGTCATCAATAAAGCCTCCATCGAACGAGGAATTGCCCGTTCCTCCTTCTTCCGTTGTTATGACGCAGAAGAACGAAAATATCCTGGTGGACAGGAAGACAAATTCGAAATTCCAAGCCGAGAGGTGCGAGGATACCGAGCCTCAGAAGCGTACCGGTTACTCAGCGAAGATGGGATCATTGAACCGGAATTCCAAGTAGGCGGCGATGAAATTCTCATTGGACGAACAAGTCCTCCCCGATTCCTTGAAGAATATACAGAACTAGAGGTTCCCGGTCCCAAACGGCGTGAAACCTCCGTGAGCTTACGACATGGAGAAGAAGGAACTATCGATAAAGTTCTCATTTCCGAAACTATTGACGGCAACCGGCTCGTGAAGGTGAAGGTTCGTGATGAACGCATCCCTGAACTTGGAGATAAATTTGCTAGTCGACATGGACAAAAAGGCGTTATTGGGCTTCTAGCTCCTCAGGAAGACATGCCTTTCACTGAAAGTGGAATTGTACCGGATCTAGTCGTGAATGCCCATGCATTTCCTAGCCGAATGACCCTCGGTCAAATCCTCGAATCTATGGCCGGGAAAATTGGATGCCTTCAAGGGAAATCCATTGATGCGACTCCTTTCTCCGGAAGGAAACTTGAAGAAATGATTCGTGACCTACATGAACTAGGCTTCAAATATAGCGGTCGAGAAACCATGTATAATGGGGTTACAGGTCACAAATATGATGTTGATTTGTTTGTTGGCGTTGTCTATTACCAAAAACTCCACCACCTCGTGGCAGACAAAATGCATGCCCGCGCCCGTGGACCTGTGCAGATTCTTACTCGACAACCCACAGAGGGTCGGGCTCGAGAAGGTGGATTACGCTTTGGCGAAATGGAACGCGACTGTCTTATTGGTCATGGCGCTGCCCTTCTATTACGCGAACGACTTCTAGAAGAGTCAGACAAATACACAGCTATGGTTTGCGAAGAATGTGGCATGCTTGCAGAATATGATCGTACGAGGGACCGATACCGCTGTCGAGTGTGTTCTCCGAAAACAACTACCATCAGCAAAGTAGAGATGTCATATGCATTCAAACTCGTTCTACAGGAACTCATCTCACTCGGTATTTGGCCCCGATTGAAATTATCCGATCGAACATAAACCCCTTGGAAGGAGGCAATAACAATATCAAACCCAATGAAAAAGGTTGGAAGTATTTGGTTTGGACTTCTCTCACCTGATATCATAAGAAAAATGAGTGTCACGCAAGTCATCACCGCTGACACCTATGACGAAGATGGACTCCCCATCTCATCAGGATTAATGGACCCTAAACTTGGAACTATTGAACCAGGTCAACGCTGTAAATCTTGTGGAAACAGGGTCGGAGAATGCCCAGGACACTTTGGACATATCGAACTTGCTCGTCCAGTAGTCCATGTGAGCTTCGATAAATTAATTAAGAAATTCCTTAAGGCCATTTGTCGACGCTGTGCCCGTCTAAAAGTAAAACCAGACTCTTTGGAGAAATACAAAGAAAAGATGGATGCCTATTTCGAAAAATTCGGTCATATAGACCAAATACTCGCAGATGAAGTGCTTAAAGAGGCTGGGAAGGCCACAACTTGCCCTCATTGTGAAGCTGAGCAATTCAAGATCAAGTTTGAGAAGCCTACTACTTTTTATGAAGAAAAAATGGAAGGCAGCGTTCGTCTTACTCCCACTGATGTACGCGATCGCTTAGAACGAATCACATCTGACGACTGTTTTCTTATGGGCATCGACACTCGAGTCACCCGTCCTGAATGGATGATTCTCACAGTACAACCTGTCCCTCCTGTAGCCGTGCGACCATCAATTACCTTGGAATCAGGTGTAAAATCTGAAGATGATCTAACCCACAAACTCGTTGATGTAATCAGAATCAATCAACGGCTGCGCGAAAATATCGAAGCAGGTGCACCTCAACTTATAGTTGAAGACCTCTGGGAACTCCTCCAATACCATGTTACAACATATTTCAACAACGAAGTCTCCGGAATTCCGCCCGCCCGGCATCGCTCGGGACGCGCTCTTCGCACTCTCGCACAACGTTTGAAGGGTAAAGAAGGACGGTTCCGCAGCAACCTCTCTGGCAAACGCGTTGACTTCTCAGCACGCACGGTCATCTCCCCCGATCCCAATCTCTCAATTAACGAAGTAGGAGTTCCATTCGAAATAGCCAAAACCCTCACTGTCCCTGAACGAGTCACCGAATGGAACATCGAAGATATGCGCGAATTAGTTCTTCAAGGACCTCAAGGCTACCCTGGCTGTAATTATGTAGTTCGTCCCGATGGAAAACGAATTGATCTTCGGTATGTCAAAGATCGAAAGACGAACGCAGACGGACTCGCTCCCGGATACATCATTGAGCGACATCTATATTCAGGAGACATCGTTCTATTCAACCGACAACCTTCACTACATCGCATGTCAATTATGGCTCACGAAGTCAAAGTCATGCCATACCGCACATTCCGGCTTCACCTTGTGGTCTGCCCTCCCTACAACGCTGACTTCGACGGGGACGAGATGAATTTACATGTCCCCCAAAGCGAAGAAGCTCGAGCTGAAGCACGAATACTTATGTTAGTTCAAGAACAGATCCTTAGCCCACGGTATGGCGGTCCAATTATTGGTGGCATTCAAGACTATATTTCCTCAGCATTCCTTCTCACACGAAAGAGCTCCTTCTTTAATAAACGCCAAACCTGTCAACTTCTAGCCTCAGCAGGATACCGAAAAGACCTACCTCCTCCGGCAGTCAAGCGACCTGAACCTATGTGGACAGGTAAACAAATCTTCAGTATGTTGCTTCCCAGGGGCTTGAATCTTTCTCTAAAATCTCGGGTTTGTCAAAAATGCGATGTATGTCAAAAAGAAAAGTGCCCCCATGATGCCTTTGTAGTTATTCGAGACGGAAACCTGCTCACAGGAGTTATTGATAAAAAAGCCATCGGTGCTGCTCAACCCGAGAGCGTTCTCCACCGAATTGCCAAAGATTACGGTAATGCTGAAGCACGCCATTTCCTTGATAGCATTTGTCCTCTTTTAGTGGTTCTTATTACCAACATGGGCTTTAGTATGGGAATTGACGATGTTATTCTCACACCTACAGCAATTCGGCAGATTGAACAAATCCTCTCTGATGCTGAAGAAGAAGGTAATCAGCTCGTCCAAATTTATGAAGCGAATCAGCTACAACGACTACCAGGGCGTTCAATAGAAGAAACTTTCGAAATGAAGATGATTGAAATTCTCGCCCGTGCCCGGGACAAAGCGGGGGAAGCTGCAAGCCAACAACTTGGTTTTGATAAACACGCAGTAATCATGACTGGCACAGGTGCAAAGGGTAATCCTCTAAACCTTGCACAAATGGCTGCCAGCGTCGGACAACAAGCAGTCCGAGGACAGCGTATCTCGAGAGGGTATCGACTACGAACCCTTCCCCACTTTATTAAGGGCGACCTATCACCTCAGGCACGAGGATTTGTAGTTTCAAGCTATCGAAAGGGATTGAATCCCATTGAGTTTTTCTTCCACGCCATGGGTGGTAGAGAAGGATTAGTCGACACTGCCGTTCGAACCAGTACGAGTGGGTACATGCAACGGCGATTGATCAACGCCTTACAAGATGTGAAGGTCGAATACGATGGCACTGTACGAAATTCCAATGGAGAAATTATTCAGTTCAAATACGGTGAAGACGGAGTTGATCCTGCCCGCAGTGACCATGGTAAAGCTGTCAACTTGGATGTACTAATTGAACGAGTGCTCAGCAAGGTGGACTAAACAATGAGTAGCGCAAAATATGTTACCAAGAAACAAATTGAACGAAAACTCATCCAGCTCCACAAAAAAGACACCTTACCAGAACGCATCCTCGATGAATTACGCGAACGCTTGTATTCTCGCAAATTCAACGCCAAACAACTCAACGACATCATCAAAGAAGTCGAAAAAGCCTACGACGACTCCCTTGTCCAACCCGGAGAAGCCGTTGGCGCCGTAGCCGCTCAATCCATAGGGGAACCAGGTACGCAGATGACGTTAAAAACTTTCCACTTCGCTGGAGTCGCTGAGTTCAATGTCACCCTTGGACTTCCTCGTCTAATTGAAATTGTCGATGCGCGGCGCAACCCATCAACACCGACGATGAATGTGTATCTTGATGAGACGCATAGGGCAAAAGAAGAGCTTGCTCGTGAAGTTGCCCAGCGTATTGAACAAACGCGAGTGGAACGGGTAGCTGAATCGGTTGAAATTGATTTAGCTGAAGGTGGTATTGTAATCGTTTTAGATCCCGCTCTGCTTGAAAACAAAGGTGTGACAGCGGAAATAGTAGCTGAGAAATTAGAAAATGTGCGCCCCAATCTTGGTGAAGTGACCCAAAAGAAGAACAGGATTATCGTTACTCCAGAACTGCGCGAAGGCGAGGAAGCCGTGCACATGGCGAAGCTTCAGAAGACCTTCGATAAAGTCCGGACAGCTCTCATTAAAGGGCAAGATGGAATTAAACGAGTGCTGATCAAGAAAGAAGAAAACGAAATGGTCCTCTACACCGAAGGTACTAATCTCAAAGGGGTTCTTCGCACTAAAGGTGTCGATACCACGCGAACGATTTCCAACCACATCCATGAGATAGCCGAAACTCTTGGCATTGAAGCTGCACGGCAGGTTATTATTAATGAAGCCAAAGGAGTTCTCGATGAGCAGGGTCTAGATGTAGACATACGCCACATCATGCTTGTGGCCGACCTTATGACCGCTACCGGTGAAATTCGTCAAATCGGACGACATGGTATTAGCGGCGAACAGTCAAGCGTCCTCGCTCGAGCAGCCTTCGAAGTAACGGTTCGCCATCTTATCCAAGCCAGCGTCATTGGTGAAGAAGACTACCTTCGCGGGATAACAGAGAATGTAATTTTAGGACAAGATGTACCCTTGGGTACAGGCTCAATAGATCTCTTCATGACGCCCAAAAAATCTAAGAAAAGCTAGAACACTAACGACGCCTTTACTGCTCTATAGGTGTGTGCAGAGAACTTAAAAAGGATGGTCAGAATGCAACGCCTTACCCCCTCTCCGATGCCCTTATATGGAACGATGTTCTGCAAGCTTCGTTGCACACGGTATCGTGAATGACAAACACGAAAAAAGAGTGAATTTTTCATGGATGCTGAAACCGCAATCCGATTGGCTGTGAAATCAGGAAAAACCATCTTTGGTGCTCAACGGACCCTACATACGCTTCGAACGAGTTCTCCACGAGTCGTAATTCTCGCTGCAAACGCTCCCTCTGCAATCAGAGAAGAAATAAATACACTTGCTAAAGCAAATGAAGTGCCGATTCACAACTACCGAAGCAATAGCTGGGATCTCGGGCAAGTTTGTGGGCGACCACACATGGTAGCAGCTATGGTCGTCCTAGATCCTGGAGATGCTGATATTGCTGCCTTAATAGGGGCTGGCAAGAAGTGACCTCATCAGATATCAAACTTAACATAGAAGAAATTAAACTGATGGCCCTCTTCGGTGACATTACAGGAGCAGAAGTCAAAGACTGCGTCGTCGACCAAGATGGAGAACGAATAATCTTTGTTGTGGGTCTAGGCCATCTTGGCCTCGCTATCGGACGACGAGGAGCAACCATCAAGCGGGCACGAACCATCTTAAAAAGGGACATAGACGTCGTGGAAGAGGCGGCTTCCCCTGAGGGATTTGTTCGCAATGCCTTAGCACCAGCTAGGATAACCAATGTTGATGT
The DNA here is from genome assembly GCA_048938385.1 of Promethearchaeota archaeon. Taxonomy (GTDB): domain Archaea; phylum Asgardarchaeota; class Hermodarchaeia; order Hermodarchaeales; family Hermodarchaeaceae; genus Hermodarchaeum. The sequence continues at coordinate 200,201 of JBHLMG010000001.1, forward strand.
TCAAGAACAATCCAAAGGCCGTAGAGTCGCCGTCGTCACGGTCAGTACTGAAAATCGTGGTCGTGTCATTGGCCGAAATGGCCGGAATATCGAGCGGGCACGCCTTTTAGCAAAACGCCATCACGGTATTGACTCAATCATTATCACAGACTCTTCTGCTGAAGCCACCTCCTAATATGAACTCAGCCGATAGATGGGAAGAGTTTTAAGTGAATTCGCGGAATCGCAGCACCCGACATTAAGAGGTAAAAACAGATTGCCTGGATCAAAATCGCCCTCTGGAGAATTTGCTGGCCGTTCACTGAAGAAGAAACGCAAGAAGCTCCGCTGGAAGGATCGATACTACAAACGACAAATGCTTCGCTTAGATGTCAAAGCAGACCCACTTGAAGGAAGCCCACAGGCTCGCGCAATTGTGCTTGAAAAAGTAGGCATCGAATCCAAACAGCCAAACTCTGCCATTCGAAAATGTGTTCGGGTACAACTAATCCGTAATGGTCGACAAATCACAGCGTTCCTTCCCGGTGATGGAGCGCTAACTTTTGTCGATGAACACGATGAAGTTATTGTTGAAGGCATTGGAGGTTCTCGTGGACGATCAATGGGTGACCTTCCGGGAGTTCGGTGGAAGGTCGTAAAATGCAACGGGGCCTCACTTGAAGCAATGATAATTGGAAAAGTTGAGAAGCCACAACGATAACCTGTCGAGGTGTCAAACGATTATGTCTACTGAAACTCCTCCTAAACAATCTCCCTCTCCTAATATCAAAATTTTTGGACGCTGGAGTGCTAAAGATATTGAAATTAGTGATCCAGGACTCGCACAATACCTTAGTCTAAGTCCAGTTATTGTCCCCCACACTTTTGGGCGTCATGAACACCGCCGGTTCGGGAAGAAGAATGTCCCCATTGTTGAACGGTTCATCAACCGATTAATGACACCTGGTTGGGCTCGTCGACGAAGCCAAGGAGCCCGCCAAGCAGGTCTTATCACAGGTAAGAAATCCACAGCTATTCGTATCGTTCGGTCCGCGTTTGAAATCATCCATCTGCGATCAGGTCAAAACCCGATTCAAGTACTCATTGATGCCATTATCAATGCCGCACCTCGCGAAGAAACCACGCGCATCTCTTATGGAGGAATTAGCTATCACACTGCCTGTGATGTTGCCCCCCTCCGACGCATCGACCTCGCTCTTAGGTTCATCTCCGAAAGTATCTGGCGTCGCAGTTTTAGCACCATCGAATCCGTGGAAGAAATTGTCGCTGACGAACTAATCGCCGCCGCGACTCGCGATGCTCGAAGCAACGCCGTACGACGGCGCGAAGAGAAAGAACGCATGGCGCTCTCCGCTCGATAACCTCCATGTCTTCGTTCCTTCTCCATATTAACGATTCAACTAGTAATAACCTGAGATGCTCTGTGAAACGATAACGCCAAAAGAGTTTTATATTTCGCACTGAAACTCCCTGAACCTGTTAATGCCAGCTTAACAAAGAGTGAGCTGAACAGACAATGTCAGATAAGAAACCACACATCAACCTCATCATCATTGGACATGTAGATCACGGCAAGTCCACCCTGATGGGGCACATGCTATACAAGACTGGAGCACTGTCAAAACAAGAAATGGCAAAGCTCGAAAAGTTGGCAGAAGAGATGGATCGTGGATCCTTCAAATTTGCTTATGTGATGGATCGCCTCAAAGAGGAACGAGAACGCGGACTGACCATAGACTTAGCGTTCCGTCCATTTCAGACTCAAAAAAACTACTTCACAATTATTGACGCACCGGGTCATGCTGACTTCATTAAGAACATGATCACTGGAGCTAGTCAAGCTGATGCTGCTATTCTAGTGGTGTCGGCGCGTAAGGGTGAGTTTGAAGCTGGCGTGGGTGCTGGTGGTCAGACGCGCGAGCACGCATTCCTTGCAAAGACTCTGGGCATTGATCAAGTCGTCGTTGCCATCAATAAGATGGATGATTCGACTCCGCCATGGTCTGAAGAACGCTATAACGAGATCAAAGCCGAGGTTTCTGAACTTTTGAAAGGTGCACAGTTTGACGTCAGCAAAGTCCAGTTCGTACCTATCTCAGGATGGACTGGTGACACCCTAAACGAAGCTAGTACGAACATGGGTTGGTACAAAGGCCCAACTCTCCTAGACGCCATTGACCAATTCATCCTACCACCCAAGCCCATCGAAGATCCACTTCGCGTACCAATTCAGGATGTGTACACCATCACCGGAATTGGCACGGTCCCAGTGGGGCGTATTGAAACAGGAGTACTAAAAGTCGGGGACAAGGTCATCTTCATGCCACCTAACAAACAAGGAGAAATAAAGACCATTGAAATGCACCACGAACGCATGGACAAAGCAGAACCTGGTGATAACATTGGATTTAATGTTCGAGGCATCGGTAAAGGCGAAATCCGCCGTGGCGATGTCATGGGGCATGTCAATAAACCACCACGGGTTGTCCAAGAATTCGTCGGGCAAATCATTGTCCTCTTTCACCCTCGGGCTATTGCCGCAGGTTACACACCCGTTCTTCACGCGCACACCGCACAAGTGGCAGCAACCATTACCGAAATCAAGTCAAAGCTTGATCCCCGAACCGGTGAAGTTGTCCAAGAAAATCCTGACTTCATCAAGCAGGGAGACTCAGCTATTGTGAAACTTCGACCAGTTCAACCACTGTGTCTTGAAACCTATGCTCAAATGAAACAGTTAGGGCGTTTTGCTATCCGCGACAGTGGACGGACAGTAGCGGTCGGAGTTGTCAGAGAGGTCACCGAAGAGAGGAAGTAATGATAACAGGAACCTGTTATCATCCCCCTCTTTCTTTTTTTCTCATTAACTGAGTCATTGTTATGGAAAAAGAGTTAAAAGGCACCAAACTATGGGATTGATTCCCAACTTCGAAAAGAACACTGAGTGTAGTACTTATGGTTCAAAAAGCACGGATTCGACTCTCAAGTACCGACATCCCCAAACTAAACGAGGTTTGCACCCAAGTCCAATCTATCGTATCGCGAACTGGAGTTCACATGTCGGGTCCAATACCGCTCCCAACAAAAACCCTCAAAGTCCACACAAGAAAATCACCTTGTGGTGAAGGCACTCCAACTTGGGATCATTGGCAAATGCGAATCCACAAACGGCTCATCGATTTAGAAGCTGATGAACGAACCATGCGACAGATAATGCGAATTCGAGTGCCAGACGAAGTTTTTATTGAGATTACGCTTAAGTGAGAAGCTCAACTGTCGCCGGGACACCAACTCTCACGCCATTTCTTTTTAAAAATCATCACTATTCTTCAAGAGTAATGCTATTTAGTAATGTATTAGCAACGATTCCATTATGTCTGCCGAGAATCCACGCACAACCTTGTGTATCGTCCTTTTTGCAAGCCTTTTAGTTTACACTATGATTGCAATGCTACTTCTTCCTCTTATCACGCCACTCATTATAACTCGAGAAGATGCTATGACCGCTATTTTCCAAAGCAGCTTGATGTATTTTTTCCTTTTCTTGGTATTTTTACTCCCATCAAGTTTTGTGTATTGGCGCCATCGAATTGATGTAAAGGTTCTTGGACCAGAACCTGCTGCTGTGGAGCCAGGTGATGAAATTACTCTAACTGTGGCTGTAGGTTTACCCGGCGATACCTCACCCAAAGGTGCTGTGCTTGAGGCCTTTCTAGGAGAACTCATCATCGCTACCCAGAAGGTTGAGAGGAGTCCTGTATATCTTTCTTTGCAAGTACCAGAAATAACTCCTGGCTACCATAAGGTCATCGTCCGAGTAAGTCAAGAAGGTTATTTCAGCGCTTCTAACGCTTATGAGCTTCTCATCGCTCCTGGCGAGATCATTTAGCTCACAGGTGTGCTTGCTCTAATAGACGAAAAATCGTCAACCCAATCAAGACGGCTTCCTCGACGCGCACTGTAGCGACACCTTGGGCTGAAAGAAAATTCACTTGATAACTCGTGATCGCAATCAGGTCAAGTCCCTCTCGGCTCAAAATCGCATCTAATCCTTCCTTATGACTACCAAATAGCAACAGCAAGTGTCCCACTTTCTGCCAGGTTTGGCGAAGCAAAGGGGCATAGTTGTTTACCAAATTTCCTTTTCGCGTTGTAGCCACGATAAATTTGTAAGCGGAAGTCTTTTGCAAGAAGTCACCTAAAAGCGATGGCACTTGCTGTACTTTGTATCCCCAATAAACATGGGATTGGGTAAATGAGTATGGTTGAGCAACTAAATCACCAGAACGGCTTCGATGGACTTGAACCGTGATGCGGGCTGGAAGGCGTTCAGAGCGAATATTTTGAAGAGGAAGAGGAACTTCCACTCCTATATCAACCACTGGCTGGCCCCCTTGTTGAAAGGCATATCCTTCACGGATTTCTCCCTGCTTAAGTTTCTGTATCCGCTTTTCTACGGGGTGATGAGGAGTCCGTAGAGGTGGGAGAAGTCCAACATATTGCAACTCAGGGAGTTTTTTGAAAAGGTGCTTTCTGAGGTATTGAGGCGTTTCCATATACTCAAGCACTTGTGTGATGAGTTGGTTATTCCTTCTTTGTCGTTGAGTTTCCTCATCAAGATATACCAGAATTTCATCTACCTGAAAGATTGAAGCTGCTCGTGCGATTCGCCCAATATGTTGAGTCTTTTGCGCCTTATTCGGATAGATGTCAATGAAGGAAGATGGAACCGCAATAGAAAGGCGCAAAGGATTAGATTCGGAATTTGTCGATAACATTCTTTGAAACCAAACCTAGCCTTTCACAACTCCCATCGGCACTTGGCTAGCCACCTTTCGTGAAATATCTGCTCCATGAACTGAATCAACGACAATGTGAACATCTTTGTATGCATTCGGTGCTTCCTCAGCAAGAATTTTCATACCCACAGAGCGAATCACTTTCCCTTTCTGTTCCAGATTGTTTTTGACATCCTTGCCAAAAAAGCGGCGAGTTGCAGCAGAACGGGACATTGCACGTCCTGCACCGTGACAGGTTGATCCGAAGGTTTCCTTCATCGCCTGTTCAGTACCAACAAGCACATAGGATGCAGTACCCATTGATCCACCAATCAACACTGGTTGTCCCACTGCTCGGTAAGGTTCTGGAATCATCGGGTGTCCTGGTCCGAATGCTCGAGTCGCACCTTTGCGATGAACGTAAAGCTTTTTCTTCAAACCATTTAACTCATGAGTTTCGAATTTACAGATGTTGTGTGTTACATCATAGACTAAGTGTAGACCTAGTTTCTCCCAATCCTGTCCCATCACAGCTTGAAATCCTTCACGAATCCAGTGTGTCATGACTTGTCGGTTGCAAAAAGCAAAGTTTACAGCCGCCTTCATTGCTGCATAGTAGTCCTGTCCTTCCGGTGATTGCGCTGGCGCGCACACTAATTGTTTATCTGGAAGCCAAATATTGTATTTCTTAACAGCCACGGCCATTCGTTCCAAATAATCTGTTGCCACCTGGTGACCGAAACCCCGCGACCCACAATGCAACATAATCACAACTTGTCCCTCTTCGAGACCAAAGGCTTTGGCTGTTGATGCATCAAAGATCTTGTTGACTTTTTGAACTTCCAGATAATGATTCCCGGCACCCAGCGTCCCCAACTGTGGGCGTCCACGCCTACGCGCCTTTTCAGAAATTCTTGGCGCTGAAGTGGCTGCTTTATCCATAGAACCGTTTTCTTCGCAATGCGTTAAATCGGCTTCGAGGCCGTAACCATTTTCTACCGCCCACCTTGCCCCGAGCCGAAGAACCTCATTAAACTGCCCATCGCTCAATCGAATTTTTCCCTTCGAACCCACACCTGCTGGAACACGATTGAAAAGCTCATCCACTAATTCACGGAGTTTTGGTTTAACATCATCTACGGTGAGATTTGAGCGAATTAAGCGAACACCACAATTAATGTCAAAACCAGTACAACCCGCAGAGATCACTCCCTCTTCCGCGTCGAAAGATCCAACCGCTCCCATTGGCAACCCATAACCCCAATGGGCGTCAGGCATAGCGAGAACTGGTTCAACAACACCAGGTAGAGTTGCAACATTAGTCAACTGCTCTACTGCTGCATCTTCGAGCGTCTCAATTATCTCACTCGAACCAATAATCTTTGCTCCCACATTCATTCGGTCTCGGGCTGATTTGTCTAACCACCATCGAAACTCATCCTGCCGCTTTAACTTCTCCTTCATTATAATTTTCACCTTCTAGCCTTTTCAGACATCAACTACAACAGTTGCCACATATTGGTTATTAACCCTTTCAAGAGCAAACCTGTAAAAAGTCACACCTTTTACATGTGTGTGTAATTCCGGCATCTCTTGGCTTCCCATGGCTTTACCTGAAAGCTGTAACAATTTTTCAGGTGTTTTAACTATCGAATCGATAGCGAAATTGCTGAAAAATACCTCTTCAACTTCAAATTCGATTAATAAATTCGATAACCAGTCATAAAGGAGGTGTTCCTCGTCCTTTCCCTGGGCAGTGATTTGGAGGCTAGTTTCGTTTTGCACCTCATCTAGATCATACATTACTCCAAACATCGCCTTGGCGGCATTAATGAAAACCTCAGCAAGCGTTTGGCCATAGGCACGGAACATTTGATCTGAAGTAATTTCATCAGGATATTCATATTCCATATATGATCACCAAGAGCAACGCGGGAGGATGGCGGATCCTCGCCTTTTAATTTTGATGTTTTCCCTGCTTGAAGAATCAATGTCGACATAAAAATCATATTGGAGTGGCGCCGGGTAAGGGATTCGAACCCTTGCGGCTCGGAAGCCACAGGCTGCCTTGGGGTGGTAACAATACCTGACCACTCAAGGCCCGCGCCGTAACCACTTGGCTAACCCGGCTTCGTTTAGGATAGAACTACGACTTTAAAGAAATAACGGTAGAACTTCAACAAGGCGATTTATCACCACCGAATGATAGGAAACACTTAAATGACGCAATCCGCTTCCCAGCAAGTCGCCGAAGGCAACCCCTTAGTGATAGCTACTACTGCCTTGCCGGCGACATTAAATCCCTGGAAGTGGAATCCATGGGTCACCGAAAACAAAGTGCTCCAAGACATGGTAGTCTTTCTTATCGTCCCCGAAAGCGTGCGCGCCGGGTTAGTGGACGAATTCGCTATTGGCCTCACCAAGTATCTGAACCTCAGATTCTCGGATTCGCTGGATTCAAAGTCGGTATGACTCATGTGATCCTCATTGATGATAAACCAAATAGCCCATGGTACGGTCGAGAAGTAAATCGCGCCGTTACCATTATAGATACGCCACCAATGCTGGTTGCTTCCCTCCGTGGATATGGGCAAAATGGCGGTGGGCTACGACCTATTAGCGAATGCTGGATGGAAAACTTACCTCGTGATATTCGACGAACTATGCCTTGGCCTAAAGAGTATGATGCCAAAGCATCTCTGACAAAATTAAGCAAATCGCTAAGCGAGATTACTGAACTGCGTGTTCGTCTTTTAACACAACCCAGACAAGCTGGTATAGGGAAGAAAAAACCTGACATCTTAGAGATGGGCGTGTATGGTGGGTCAATTCAGGAGCAATTTGAATACGCAAAGAATCTGCTAGGGCAGGAGATTCGCGTTCGAGATATCTTTCAACCCGGACAGTATCTCGATGTCGTTTCAGTCACTAAAGGGAAAGGGTTCCAAGGCGTGATAAAACGGTTTGGTGTGGCAAAATTACCCCACAAATCAAGAAAACGGGTTCGAGCCGTTGGAACGCTCGGTCCATGGCATCCCAACCGAATTATGTATACTGTTCCCCGACCAGGTCAAATGGGCGTCCATCAGCGTACAGAATATAATAAGCGCCTGATAAAAATCGGTGAAAAAACCGATGATATACAACCACCTGGCGGCTTTACACATTATGGTACCCCTCAATCCGATTTTCTCCTGCTTGACGGGTCTATTCCTGGTCCTTCCCGACGGCTAATACAACTACGAATGCCCACTCGTCCTAAACCGATTCCGGATAAACCTCCCGAAATCGTGTATATCAGTACAAGTAGTAAGAAGTAAAGGAGGATCCTTGATGGCATCAGTTAAAATTCTCACATTGGACGGCAAGAAGAAGGGTGCAGTAACTCTTCCTTCGGTATTCGAGACGCCACTACGAAGGGATATCATCAAACGCGCCGTTCTTGCGAAGCAATCTGCGGGCTTTCAACCCCACGGTGTTGATCCTAGGGCAGGTAAACGGACATCTGCTGAGTCTTGGGGGGTAGGACATGGTCGGGCTCGTGTTCCACGCAGAAAGGGCCAAGGGTATCAATCTGCCTCCCATGGTGCTTTTGCTCCTTCGACAGTTGGCGGTCGTCGTACTCACCCCCCAGAAGCTACCAAAAATTCTCTTGAAAGGATAAATAGAAATGAACGGCGACTGGCTATTCGCTCTGCCATTGCCGCGACCGCAAACAGTACACTGGTGACAGCTCGTGGGCATACTTTTGAGGTAGACGAACTTCCCATCATCACGGTGGATGAACTTCAAGCCATTCAGTCAACAGAAGAGGCAAAGGAAGCGTTTGTAAATTTAGGGATATGGAATGATGTTCTCCGAGTGAAAAATGGTCGTAAAATCAGAGGCGGAAATGCTCGTCGTCGAGGTCGGAAGTATCGAAAACCTGTTGGACCACTCATAGTAATCGTAGAGGATAAGGGCATTCGGAAAGCTGCACGCAATCTTCCTGGCGTCAAGATACGCTATGTATCAAAACTCAACGCTGAAGACCTCGCTCCAGGAACGCAACCAGGTAGACTTACTGTGTGGACAAAATCAGCTATAGATGCTCTCGCTACTGGTCTGTTTGGAGGCGGTCAATGATGGAACCTTATGATGTTATCATCCGAATGATGATTACTGAGCGTGCCTCAGAAATTGTTGAAAAAGATAACCGGCTAACCTTCATTGTGAATCGAAAAGCCACAAAGGGGCAAATCCGTGAAGCAATTGAAACGCTTTACGAAGTGAAGGTTCTCAAAGTCAACACTCTCATCACACCTAAAGGCGAAAAGAAAGCCATGGTCAAACTTGCTCCCGAGTATAACGCCGCTGATCTAGCTGTGAAACTTGGACTCTTCTAATCGGAGGTAAAAACACGATGGGTAAACGAATCTATGTGCAACGACGGGGTCGCGGAAGTCCGACATTTCGTGCTAACTCTCATCGAAGACGCGGCGCGGTAAAATATCCTCCACTAGCTCTTATGACTAAGATAGGCTATCTAAACGCCACAATAGATGATCTTCTTCACGATCCTGGGCGAGGCTGTCCAATCGCACACCTTACGCTGGACGATGGATCAACACATCTTGCCTTGGTGCCTGAAGGTTCCGCGGTCGGAGACCAAATCCGCATTGGACCCAAAGCGGGCATACGCTCAGGACATATTCTTCCTCTTGGAAAAATTCCTGAAGGTACCCCTATCTTCAACATCGAAGGTCAACCTGGCGATGGTGGAAAATTCGTTCGGTCCAGTGGAACCTACGCAACAATTGTCACTCATAGACGCGGTAGCACCACAATTCGTCTCCCTTCAGGAAAAATGCGAACATTCAACTCAACCGCTCGAGCCACTATTGGCGTGGTCTCCGGTGGAGGACGCCCTGAAAAACCCTTCCTCAAGGCAGGTAGTAAACACAAACATCGCTACGCAAAGGGACTGACCTATCCTAAGGTTCGTGGTGTGGCCATGAATGCAGCCTCGCATCCACACGGTGGAGGAAACAAACAACACCCCGGTGGACCAACTTCTGTTAAAAGAACTGCTCCGCCCGGTCAAAAGGTCGGTTTAATCGCTCCAAAACGGACAGGTCGCAAGAAGCGTTGATCGCTTCATCCTCCCCTGTTCTCAAAGAAAGGGTAAGTTATTATCGCTGCTCTCTAAACATACGCCAAGAAAGGGTCATTGTTCGAGGGTGTGCAGCTTTAACCTCGTCAAGTCGAGATATCGCTGTATTGCGTGGCGTCTCACGAACGGCTTGAGGGTTACTGTAGGCTTGATCAGAAATTTCCCGCAGGGCATTGATGAACCGGTCAAGTTCAGCCTTACTGAAGGTTTCAGTAGGTTCAATCATCAAGGCTTCTTCAACGATAGCTGGAAAATAGAAGGTCGGGGCGTGCACTCCGCGATCGAGGAGGGCTTTTGCGACATCGCGAGCATTAACACCTGTAGCTTCTTCAAGAGGTTTAGCACTAATAACAACTTCATGTTTCCGCCAAACACCAGGAGCGAAGGGAATATTGTACCCTTTGATGGCTTCAACCTGTTTCATGATGTAATTCGCATTTAGAACAGCATGGTCCGAGACGGCGTTAAGTCCTTCCTTGCCCATGCGCATGATGTAAGCATAAGCTTTCAGAAGGACTGCTGAGTTTCCCCAATATCCGTGCAATCGCCCAATAGCTTTCGGACGATTAACTTCCAATGAGTAACTAGTTCCATCAAAAATAATGATAGGAATCGGCAGATAGGGCGCTAACCGCTTTTTGACACCCACAGGTCCTGCGCCAGGACCGCCACCTCCATGTGGCGTAGCAAAAGTTTTGTGGAGGTTAAGATGGATGATGTCAAATCCCATATCGCCTGGACGCACACGACCGAGATTGGCGTTGAGGTTTGCTCCATCGTAGTAGAGCAACCCCCCTGCTTTATGAATAATCTCTGCAATGGAATCGATATTTTGTTCAAAAAGCCCCAAAGTATTGGGATTTGTAAGCATTAGTCCCGCTGTGGTGTCGGAAACTGTCGTTTCAAGTGCGTCGAGGTCAATTTGTCCATTGCTATTAGAGGGAATGACCACCACATCAAATCCCGCCATAGCGGCACTAGCAGGATTGGTGCCATGAGCAGAATCAGGAACAATAATTTCTCTGCGTTGTTCCAGTTGACCATGCTCAGCGTGGTAGGCTCGAATAATAAGAACGCCGGTTAATTCTCCCTGTGCACCCGCGGCGGGTTGTAGGGAAAATTGATCCATACCAGTGATTTCCTTCAACCATTGTTCAAGCTCAAAGAAAATGTGCAAAATTCCCTGGAGCGTTGAACAATCTTGGTCGGGGTGTAATTGGGAAAATTGGGGGTTCCTAACGATTTCTTCGTTCATGGGGGGGTTGTACTTCATTGTACAGCTTCCCAGTGGATATAGTCCTAGATCGATGCAATAATTCATCTGGGATAGTCGAATAAAATGTTGAAGCACTTCGGGTTCCGATAACTCGGGAAGGAGTGGCGGGTTCAGTCGTTGAAGGCTTTCAGGAATGGTAGACAACGGATCAGGCGCAGCTTTTTGAATGACCTTGCTCACCTTAGGTAAGGAATAACCTACAGCTCCTTTTCGCGAGTTTTCAAACACCAAGGCTTCATCCCACTTGGCTTGTCGAAATGTCATTTTTCTCCCTCCATAGCCCACCTAAAGCCGTCTACTAGGTGGTCTATTTGCATTTGCGAATGGCTTTCAGTGATACAAACCAATGCTGATTGTCCAAGGCTGGGAAAGCTGACATCGAGAGGAATACCTGCTAGTATCCGTTTTTGTTGCATCCGTTTCAAGAGGCTTCTAATCGACTTTTCTTTGTCATCAAGCTTGACCACAAATTCCTTGAAATGTGGCGCTTCAAAAAGAGGTGCTTGAATACCTTTCAAGGCATTTAATTGTTGTTCAGCATAGCTGCGTAGTTGTAAAATCATTTTTCCGAGTTGAGCTAGTCCTCTTGGACCTAGCAATGATAGGTAGACGGCTGCAGTGATGGCGGATAGGGCTTGGTTTGAACAAATGTTCGAGGTTGCCTTTTCTCTGCGGATGTGTTGCTCTCGAGCTTGAACAGTCATTACGAACCCACGTTCATCCCCATCCTTTATTGTAGTTAGTCCAATAATCCGACCCGGAAGCTGTCGAAGTAGCTTTCTGTCATCTTGGCTTGCGAATAATCCCAATAACGGTCCACCGAGATTAATGGAACTGCCTAAAGGTTGCCCTTCACCTATGACGATATCAGCTCCAAACGATCCTGGTGGGCGTATCACGCCAAGTGAGATGGGGTCTACACCAACAACTACTAGGGCGCCAGCGTCATGAGCGATCTCTGTTATTACATCAACTTGGTCTTGCAAAAAACCAAGATAAGATGGATTCTCGAAATACACTCCTGCTGTTTGGTTGTTAACAAGCTTTTTCAATTGCTCAATATTCATCTGACCAGTTCGAGGATCAAACCCAATCGTCTTAACAACAATACCTGCAGGTTGGGTGTAGGTATCTAAGACACTACGACGATTCGGTGAAATCGCTGTAGGTACCAAAAAGTCTGTACGGTTAGTCACACGCCGGGTCATCAAAGCAGCTTCCCCAAGGGCACTCGCCCAATCGTACATTGAAGCGTTGACGATGGGTAATTCCACTAATTCAGCAATTAGGCTCTGATACTCAAATAGCGCTTGGAGCATTCCTTGGCTGATTTCCGCCTGGTAAGGAGTATACGCCGTGAGGAACTCGGTCCGGCTGGTAACTGTTTTAACGACTTCGGGAATAGTGTGTGGCCACGCTCCCCCTCCGAGAAAACTCACTCCACTTCGTGTATCCCAATTGCGCTCTAACCTCTGAGAAATGGTCTGATGCACTTCTCTTTCAGATAGCCCTTCAGGGATGTTCAGTTTCTTGGTAAGAAGAAACTTCGACGGTATGTCCTCGAATAGTTCATGAATATTCCTAATACCCAGAGTAGCAAGCATTTCTGTTTCTTGCTCTCCTACAGTCGGTAGGAATGAATGGCGGATTTCGGGCACTTTGGCTACCTCACAACTGTTCGGACGCTTTTAAGCAAAATAACTTTCTACCTGACTACATACTAATGTTACTCAAAAAAGAGTAGCTACTCTTAAATATCAGGAATCGCCAAAGCGACCTCTCCCGAGGAGGTCAATCCTTGAGTGCGCAGAATAAATTACAACGATTCAACACAAAAACTGTGGCTTATATTGCGTTTATGGCAGCCTTGGGAACTGCCGTGTCTATCTTAACAATTAACATGGTGCAACTTGGAGTTACCCAAATCGCCTTAGATCTAAGTCACTTAGGAACTTTTCTCGTCGCTATTCCAGGAGGAGCTATACTTGGCGCCATCACAGGATTGATTGCCGGTATTTATCCCGGGATAGCCTTCGGATATATTTGGGGGCAATTAGGAATAGTAGGTCTTTTAGGATTACCTGTAGGGAAAGGCATGACGGGGTTCACCAGTGGACTTCTCCAACGGTCACTCAAACGCCCTTTCTTATCCGTAACTGTCGGATATGTGCCTGAATGCGTTTTCACAATTTGGCTCTTCATGTTCATCGTACCTTTCTTTACACCCATTCCCGCCCAATTCGTCCTCACCATCGCCCTAAGTATCGTAACGAAAGCATGGATAGAAATTCTTTTCATGGGCTTCGTTATGGAAACAGCGTTCCTATCCCGTGGAATCGTAAGTATGCTGCGAACAATCTTCCCTAAGTGGGATTACACACCGCTTACCGAATTATAACAAACTGTTGTCTCATCGCATCCTGATATGGCGTAAGATTTTTATTGAAGCGCAAGGATTGCCCGTTCAACACATCCTACACTGAAAACCAACTCTTGTAACTAACTATAACTAATGGAGGAACATGTATGGCACAAATGCAAGGCATTCCAGTACTCTTGCTTAAGGAAGGCACAGAGAGATCTCGGGGCCGGGATGCCCGTGAAAATAACATCATGGCTGTACGCGCCCTTGCCGATTCGGTTCGTACTTCTCTGGGCCCTCGTGGTCAGGATAAAATGCTGGTTGATAGCCTCGGTGATGTAACCATCACAAATGATGGTGCCACTATCCTCGACGAGATTGAAGTGCAGCATCCTGCTGCAAAAATGCTCGTCCAAGTGGCTAAGGCGCAAGATGCAGAAACTGGTGATGGTACGACCTCTGCTGTTGTTCTTTGTGGTGAACTGCTCAAGCAGGCCCAAGGAATCATTGACGCGGGTGTCCATCCAACAGTCATAATATCTGGTTATCGAAAAGCTGTTGACAGAGCCATCGAAATTCTCGATGGTATGTCGGTTGAATGCACACGCGAAGATCGTGATAAATTATTGAAAGTGTCTGACACATCTATGTCTAGCAAACTCGTTGCTGAAGCCAAAGACTTTCTCTCACCCATTGCTGTTGATGCAGTGTTACAAATCACTGAAGAGACAGGGCATGGGCTCGTTGCTGATATTGATCACATCAAAGTAGAGAAGAAAGAAGGCGGTTCGATTCGGGACACTCAATTAGTACGCGGTGTCATTGTTGACAAAGAAATCGTTCATTCGGAAATGCCACGGCGAATTTCAAAAGCTAAAATGGCACTTGTGAACGCGTCCATGGAAGTTGAAAAAACCGAGATGGATGCAGAAATCCGAATCACAGATCCTGAACAAATGAAAGCTTTTCTGGATGAAGAACAGCGAATGCTCAAAAAAATCTCCGATAAGGTGAAAGAAATCGGTGCTAATGTGGTCTTTTGCCAAAAGGGCATCGATGACAAGGTTCAACATTATCTCGCTAAGGAAGGCATTCTTGCGGTTCGCCGAATCAAGAAGAGCGACATGGAAGCCCTCGCCCGTGCAACAGGAGGACGCGTAGTCTCTTCCATCGATCACCTCACAGAAGTTGATCTTGGAGCCTGTGAACTCGTTGAAGAGCGTAAGGTCGGTGATGACAAAATGGTCTTCGTCGAAGGCTGCAAAGATCCTAAAACCGTGAGTGTTCTCATAAGGGGAGGTACAGAACGCGTCGTAGACGAAGCAGAACGAGCATTTCACGACGCCGTCTCTGTCATTCGTGATGCCGTTGAAGATGGCAAAATTGTTGCTGGTGGTGGCGCTCCAGAAGTCGAGGTGGCGTCGCAGCTCCGTGAATTTGCCGCTACCCTGAAGGGTCGTGAACAAATCGCAGTGAACAAGTTCGCTGATGGCATAGAAACAATTCCCAAGACTTTAGCCGAAAACGCAGGCCACGATCCCATTGATGTGCTTGTTGCCCTTCGCTCCGAACATGGAGCTGGGAAAGCGACGATGGGAGTAGACATCCTTTCAGGAAAAGCCAAAGATATGCTCAAATCCGGCGTTCTTGAACCTCTCCGGGTTAAAACGCATGCAATCCGATCCGCTACAGAAGCAGCATCACTCATCCTAAGAATTGATGATGTAATCGCTGCTAAACGAAGCGCTGCTCCCGCAGGGGGTCCAGGCGGAATGCCTCCAGGGATGGGTGGCATGGGTGGCATGGGTGGCATGCCTCCTGGCATGATGTAAACACGCGCCCGCCTATGCGGGTGCGCCTTTCTCCTTTTTTAAAATTCTTTTTTACTCCGGTGTCTAATTGTAAGTAGGTATTCATCATGAAGCAGCAATTTGCAGTAGAGGTATCTGGTGTTGATTTCGCTGCCGCTCACTTTGTGAGCGAGGGTGGAAAATGCGAGAGCCTTCATGGGCATAACTACCTTGTGAAAGCTACAGTGCACGGACAACTAGACGATCAAGGAATGGTCATTGATTTCCGCGTTCTCAAAAAACAACTCCGTCAGTTATGTCAAGATTGGGATCACCGCGTATTGTTACCTACCCAATCAAAGATGATCAATGTCGAACGCCAAGCAGATCAATTTCATGTGAAAACACCAACTGGTAACTATTCTATTCCGGCTTCTGATGTAGTTCTCCTCGATGTCTTAGAAACTACTGCTGAAGAACTTGCACGGGTTCTGTGTCAACAGTTAAGCGAGAAACTAATGATACGCTTTTCGAATGTCACGCAGGTGAGTGTGACTCTTGCCGAAAGTTCTACATCTCGGGCTCTTGTGTCTATGACATTGTAGGCTGCTCTTCGCTTTGTCTACGACGTTGACGAAGATAGCCAATGATTCCGGAAATGAGTGGAAATAGCAGAGCGAGGGGAACTAAGAACATTAAGGTTCGTTCATGCAAGTAGAGAAATTCGATAGAGTCAACGATGATGGGGGGAGCTTGAATTAAGTTAAGAAGTACCACCGGATGGACGCAAAGATAGGCGATGAGGATGACAAACATAAATCGAACTAGCGAAGATCCAATGGAAAGCCACACCATCCGAGCTACGGACGGCGAGCTTGCTCTCGCTGTTAAAGCCGCTTCAGCGTCAGGATCCTCTCGGAATAGCCGTTGAACGAAGGAATTCAATCGTCGTACTTCATGCGCGTCCTTGAGCTCAACGAGCCATTCTCGGCGCAATAGTTTGCGTTCAATAACCTGACGCATTAGACGAAATGCGTCTGAGCCAAGCATTCTTTGGAGCGCTTTGGGCACGGGAACATCTCTACTCCGAATAGGAATTTGAGTTTGGGCGTCTGATTGTAATTGTTGAAGCTGTTTGCGTAATTGTTCTTCTCGCAGTGTTGGAGGTTCTAATAGGGCGCTGAAGTAAACTACCTGATACGACGCTTCAAGATAGACAAAACTCATCAGAGCAACTACAAAAACTGGTGAAAGGAGGAATAGGTTAGCATTAACTGGTAAAGGAAGAGCACTGTAAGGCGCAAGGAAGTAACCAAAAGCTCCGCCTGGTAAATTCAACACACTTCCTCCCGCTGCTACGATAGCAATACCGATCATCGATACAAAACAAAGGGTGGCTAGACGGCTACTACTTCGAAGAAAAGAAAAAATTCCAGTGAGCAACCCGAGGATGAGTAGAAGCCAAAACCCAAGGAAATACAGACTAACTAAGAGGCTAATTATCGTGTTTTGAACCACTATGGGGTTTAACGGAAGAAATATTACTCCAAAGGCTTGAAAAAAGGCTCCGACCGCGTCGAGGTATTCAGGAAAAATTATGATGAAAGGTTGTTGAGTGAAAAAGGATCCTGCCATTGCTCCTATTCCGGCAACCACATAAATAAAGAGGCTCACGACGAGGCTGATCCCATTCCGGAGGGCACCTGCAAATTCAACGAGAGCTGTAAAAACACCAGCGCCTCCGTCTATACGCCATACAACAGGATCAACATTAATCAAAATTAGCGTCGCGAAGACGATGAAAGCGGCAACTGCAATACCTCGAAGGAACCAAAGAATGTAACGGCTCATTTAGTAGACATCACCATCTCACCTTTTTCTAAATCACTGCGATACTCCGTTTCTTGGCTTTGAGGTATTCACTTAAGAGAGTGGGGAGGAAATCGCCTGGTCCCACGGGAATGATCTGAACACCAACACGTCGAAAGCTCTTCGCTAAAGCTGATTGTTCTTCGAGAAGCTTATGGACGATTGCTTCACCGAGTGCCCGTTCGACGGGTGATAAGTAGATCTCTTCAATTTCGAACCAAGGTCCAAAAGGTGCAACAATGAGGGCATTGTGCTTGTAACCTCGAATCAGCTTGATTCCTTTCTCAAGGCGCGAACGGTTGGATTCCAAGTCGGTAAGGATGATGAAGAAGCTTTGTTGCCTGACCCGAGGAGCAAGGTATCGTATAGCTTCCGTTAAATCAAATTCTCCGCCTGCTTCAACTTTAGCTAATTGATCGAGCAATTGATGATAGTGCGAATCACCTAATCCAGGTTTAAGATACGCTTGGTGTTTGGTTGACCAGGCAAGCAGCCCTACATGGTCTTTTCTTTCCATAGCCATCTTTCCAAGCATTAGCGCTGCTCGAATTGCCGCCTCCAGTTTACTGTATTCGGGACGCCCAGCAGCCATCGTTGCACCAACATCCAAGATGATGAACATTCGAATGTTGCGTTCGGTTTCGTATTGTCGCATCATCAGTTTCTGTAATCGGGCTGAAGATTTCCAATCAATTCGCCGATATTCATCTCCTGTTTCGTACCTTCGTATTCCAGTGAAATCCGTGCCCATGCTCATTTGTCGTGTTTTATGTATTCCAAACATATGACCAAGTCGGCGTTTCTGTGCAAGGCTCTCCATAATACGAACTTCTTCCACATTGGGATAAATGAGTAAGTCTTCGTAATTTTCCCCTGACATCTCCTCAAATCGATATTCAAGTCGATCATGGATTTGAAACTTTGTGGGTCCGAAGGTGAATTTTCCGCGTAAGGGTGCTTGTAGGATATAGGAAAACTTCACTTCTTGGTTAGGGTCAATTCGTGTTTGAATAGCGTTCTTACCTAGTACTAACTGAAACACCTCAGGGTACACATCAAAAATGTGAACAGAGTCGATTCGGTGGGCTCCTGAGTTTCGTACAGTTAGTTTCACATGAAAGAAGTCGTTTTGGAAGATGTTGCGTTTATCGATTTCTCGAGTTACTTGGAGCGTTTCGATAGGCATTGTGAGCTGAAAATAAGGAGAACTAGCGACTGATCCAATGATGAGGAAAATGCCCAGTAGCGTTAGGACATAGTTGGTAAAGGCAAAGCCTGCAACCAGAACGAAGATTCCGATGAGTAGGACGGTTCGGCCACGGTCAGAAAAGACCAAAGAATTACGCTCCCGGGGCGCTTATCTGTCGAAGAATTCGATCGATTACTGCATGGGAAGAAGTTCCTTCTAATTCTGCTTCGGGTTTGAGTATTATTCGGTGATTCAGGGCGTGATGAACGAGGCTCTTAACATCATCAGGTGTTACATAATCCCGCCCACTCAGTGCAGCGTGTACTTTCGCTGTATCTAACAAGACGATGGATGCTCTTGGTGAACCCCCAATTAGAATTTGGGGATCATTTCGAGTGCGTATTACGATATCACGAATGTACGACATGATGTACGGTTCGACGAAAACGCGTTTTGTCGTTTCTTGCATCTGAATAATTGTTGGAGGATCAACGACTGGTGATAGTTCCACTTCCTCCGGTTGGTGTTTTCGGCGAAGAATTTCGACCTCTTCAGCATCAGAGGGATAGTCAACATGAAGTTTGAAGAGAAACCGGTCAATCTGAGCTTCTGGGAGGGGATATGTCCCTTCAAGTTCAATGGGGTTCTGTGTTGCTAAGACCATAAAGGGGTCTGGTAGAGGAAGTGTGGATCCCTCAATGGTTACCTGCTTTTCTTGCATTGCCTCAAGCAATGCTGATTGTGTTTTGGGAGGAGAGCGATTCACTTCGTCTGCTAACACTAGGTTCGAAAAGACAGGGCCTTTTCGTAGTCGAAATTCACCCGTATTGGGGTCATAGATATTAGTCCCAACAATGTCTGCTGGTAACATATCTGGCGTGAATTGGATACGCTTAAATTCACACCCAATGGCTTGAGCAAAGGCATTAGCCATGTAGGTCTTGGCAATACCCGGAACACCTTCTAAAAGAATGTGTCCTTTAGCCATCAGGCCAATCAAGAGGTTTTGTAAAACATTGCGTTTTCCAACTATGACCTTGCCTACTTCGTCTAAAATGGTTGTGGCGTGGCTTCGCACTTCTTTGATGGACAAACCGTCCCTGGATCTTCTCCTACTCATGGTTAATTCATCCTATGTTATCTCGTATTCGTTCTATCTTGAAAAAAAGATCAAGAAATTGTTCCCGATCAATTCGACGCGATTCACGAAGCGCTTTTTCAATCGCTTCAAAATCCGTTGTTAGTTGCCCAATGTCATCAGGTTGTCGGCTTCGTGATATTGTGACTAATAGTCTTGGCACATCAAAAACGCGTAATCCGTGTTTGCGTCGTAAATCACGTTTTAGTTGCCCATAAATCACCGCTAACGCATCGTCGTAGCGTTGGGTGTTGATGTAATCGTATAAGGTTCGGGTAAACAGGGTTTGACCACGAAGCCGGTAGATCTCCATAGGTTTCTGTTTCTCCGGTTTTCCAAACGGAATGTATTTGCGGACCATCCAGATGGCTAAGAGCGGAGCTAAAGGGGCTAAAAGCCAATTGGTCGAGACATAGGTTATTTGACCTAACAATAAACCCACATAAAGAACGGGTGAGGTTGATGGCCATCCAAGATGGTTGTGGTCAAAAATAATCGAAGTCGCATTTGCTTGTTGAGCGAGATAGGAAAACAGTTGCAGAGCAAAAGCGCGATTGCTCCCACGGTCAATCATGTTATTGATAAAAATACTTGGGTCGCTTAGAAGCATCAATGTGCCATTTCCTGCACGCATCTCAGCTAGAAGGGGGAACGGTCCCACTTGGTCGCCGCGAGATTGATTGTAGGCAATTAAGTTAGGATCTCCACCTTGTTGGATTAAGGTAAGAACATCTGCAGCGACGATCCATGAATTAGTAGAAGAACTGGCTAATGAAGCATTCATTGGTACGCCACTAAGACCAGTCGCATAATTCATGATAACATGATGGGTGCCGGAAAAAATCCGTCCTCCATCGTTGAAAGTGCTGATGACTGGAAGGAGGGGTTTCCCGTCTTCATTGGAATCAGCATCCAATAGAAGGCCTCGATTGAAGCGAATTGACGATATTCTAGTGAATCCCAACATTTCTGCTGGAAAATCTGGTACTATCTGAGCAAGTCCATCGAGAATAGTGTTAGCAGACCCAAAATCGTCGGCAATTAACATGCTTCCCCCCTCACTAAAGAAGGCTACAAGAGCCGAACTATCAATAATGGAGAAGTAATGCGTGGGTCCTAGTACAACAAGGACGCTACGATTGGGAATACCGTTTATCACGCTTAATGAGCTAATCAGAGGCCTGACATCATAACCATCCGTCGTTAACGCCTCTGCTAGTTCGGAGCATCCATCTCCAGGTGGGTCAATGTTGTTGTAGATAGAAAAGGGAAGAGTATCCACACCACCTACACCAGTCACACTTAGAACAATTGGTAACCAAGCTATGGCAAACACGAAGGCAAACACGAAGATCGTTATGAACTTACTTCGTTTTTGAGCCTCAGCCGCCTTCGGTCTGCTCGGTGGTTGATTCGGGGGACTGTTGTTCTTGTGTGACAAACCGTAAATTGCCTCCTGTCAGGGAGTTATACATTTTTGCAAAAGCGTTGAGAGCTGATAGAGCGGTGTTGTAGCTGATAGGGTGGTCACTATAGCGGGCCTCTTCAACGCCTCGAATGAAGACCTCCATGTTTCGCGTATCTAATCGACCATGCGCAACGGCTAGATTACCAAATTCGCGAACCGTAATACTAGGATCACGGAACAATCCTAGCTTTGCTTGAAGGATGGTTTCAAACATTCGAAAAGCGTAGATAATGGCATCTCGATATTTCTGTTGGGTCAAGAGTTGGCGAAGCGTTGTTAGCATAGCTGCAGCGTCAATTGATGGAGCAGTAGTTGTCCTCGGACGGCGTTTCCAATATCGATAGCCTAAGATTACTGCCACGATGACGATGATGCCAATAGCAATAGCAATAATCCATTCTAACGGAAAGTTTAGGGGGGGTGGTTGCATAATTTCTTCTGCCTCCACAGTAATGGTTCTAACAGTAGAGTTTAGGGTAATTATCGTTTCGTGCCGAAGCTCTAAACGGTACTGAGTATCTTGGTTTCCCGAAGGGGCAAAATTTATCGAGAAACTGACATGCCCAGCTGAGTCTGAGACGGCTGAGATCCTGGTCGTACCATTCACAAATAGTTGGATATCTCGTAAGATGAGCGCGCGCCCAAAGTTATCAAGGAGCGTTCCATTCACTACGACGGTTGCATTCCAAGCATAAGGACCCGGTAAAACATCAATTAGTAATGTAGCGTTTGAGAAGACGCTGAGAAGTTGGGAATTGTTACTGAAACCATAGTAGCTAGTCCTCATATAAGACGCATTTATGGAGACGGTTGAAACAGATCCTGGAATAGAGAAAGGAAGGGTAAACGGTAGAGAGAAAGTGCCACCTGTTTGCGCGAGAACGGTTCCGACTGGAATAAAAGTAGATAAGTATGAAATACTAACGCCAACGCTTTGTCCCGATAGTCCTACTCCTTGATCATCAATAATCTGACCGGTTAGTGTCACTGTTTCACCTAACATCGCCTGGGACCTGTCAATAACTAAGTTTTGAATTTGAGTTGTGGAGTTAATCACGAAATAATCAATAGAGCTAACTACTTGAAGCGTTCCGGAGACAATGTCGCCAGTCACCTCCATAAGTCCCACGGAAAGAGTTGGTCCGAGTAGGTGGTTCACTGAATAGGAACCGTTTGGTAAAGTGATGGTTTCGATGACCTGGGTCTGGTTCAGGTAGATACGGACGGTTATGCCTCCTTGTGGATTTCCATCTTGGTCTTCCACCCATCCTGAATATTGAACAGTTGCACCGCGTTGTGTTATGTCATCCCCATCGTCGTCACTAACAAAGACGATGATGGAGCCTTCTTCATGAACGCGTGCAAGGTTGATTGCTTGTGAGCCAAAAACATAGAGACTTCCATTCCCCAGAAACTGCGCTTGGAGAGTGACTTGACCAACTTGGGTGGGTGTATAATTGTAAGTGTAGTAGCCGGAGCTGTCTGTGGTGCTTGATAAGGGGGTGCTGTTCCAAAGAAGTTGAATTGGCTGGTTTGCAATGCCGGTTCCATTTTCGAAGCGTAATTGACCTTGTATAATGGTTGGACTATTCAGCCGAATAGAGTTTGGTATGGCTTGTACCGACAACAGTGAGGTTGCAGTGATATTCACATCTTCACTCAGACTGAGGACAGCGTCGATAACGCTAGGAATTACAAAACCTGCTTGTGCAGCGGTCAATCCTAAGGGAACATGAGAAGCTGGCACTCTGTAATCTATGCTATACCGTCCTTGTGAGTCAGTAAGAGCTTGAGTGACAACAACTAGGTTAAGGAGTACATTCACTCCAGTATAACCAGTCTCGTATACAGATAATCCTCGCCCGTTCGTTGCGTCTGTGAGGGTGCCATTAAACCGGACATACATGGTGCGATTCAATTCAAGGGGAGTTGCCGAAAAAGAAAGGCTTGCGGCCCCATGAAGCGCGATCGCTGAATATTCGCTTCGGGCACTAAAGGCAACACGAAGCAAATGAAATCCCACGATTGCAGTACCGTTGTACTGAAAAGTAATGCTGGCCTCACCGGTTGCGGTCGTGGTGTTGCTACCAAGAACCCAATTTTCCGTTTCATCATAAAACCAAAGGGTTTGACCTGCACTGGGAACTCCGTCTTGAGTGAGAGTTGCTCTTATTTGGAAGGGCACACCTCGGTCAACGATCGGAGGCGTTACTTCAATGGTGAGATTATAGTAGGTACTAATTACATAGGGATCTTGGTCAGGGGGCTTGGGTTCTGGAGAACTGCGTGTAGATGGGACTGGTGGTGGGCTTCCATCTGTAATGAAACTTGGTAACGGCGTGGGATCAAATTGAAGCCAATATCCTTGGGTTGGACTAACAGGAATATAGACTTCTACCCAAAAGTGAATGTGCATTGGATGTAAAATGCGCCGAGTTCCTTGATTTTCGCCAAGAATCGCTCCAACTACAGGTCGTGCGGCAATTCCTGCTTGTCGGAGGAACATGGCATAGGTAGTAGCAAAGTCCACACCTACGCCTGCTCCTTGAGAGAGAAACCATTCAACATGTTCTTCACTTGAACTAGGGCGTGCTACGAAGGGGTCGAAGGTGAATGTGGCTTTGAAATAGTTAAGGATCGCGAAGGCTTCTTCGAAGGCGTTATCAGGAACGGTGGTGAGAATGGTGTTTAATCGTGATTGTACATCAGCGATAGTTGAGGGGCTCATTTGGTTGAGGCCCTGTTGCTGGTACTGGGAAAGTAAGGCGGAGGGTGTGAGACTAGCAGATTGGGCATTTGGACGAATATCCGTCCAATTCAATGGATTATAGGTGATTTGGTATTGGAGCGTTGTAGTTCCTGTCTCACTAAACCGTCCATTCAGTATCGCTGTGCCATATTGATCAGTTAGCAAATCGTATGAATCTGAATAGGGGAGTTGGGGGCATTGGACTGATCCAGCAATAACCATTGGATCGGGCCATAAGGATAGTAAGGCAAAGGCTCCAGTGACAGTTGGATGTGTGATGTTTTGGGAAATTGTGTAAACTATTTCACTTCCTGGGGGCACCGGGTCGAGAATGTGAGTTGTGTCGTTGCTTTTCTCCCAATCAGTCCCTAGGTATCGATCATAGGCAGTGTTGCGCCAGTACCGGGGTGGATCTGCAGGGGATACAATCGCAACCGTGAAGGTGGGATCAATCGACCAGTTGAGATCTAATGAGAAATCGTCGTAGGTGATGTTGTCCATGAAGGTGCCCTCATCGCCTTCAACGGTGACACCGGATCCCCAGTCTGGAATGTTATCAAACGGTCGCTGTCGGGGGATCGGGGGTAAAAAGAGTAGTGGCCAAAGAAAGCTTAGAATTAGGAATAGAATTACAATTAGAGAAATAGCCGCTAGAATTGACCGCTTGGAAACCAAGAAACGCCACCAACTCTTACAAACATAATACTAACAAAAACTTTGCTAGTTTTTTTATAAACCTGGAAAATTTTGCAGTTTTTTGACAATCACCTAATGTTTTTCTACCAATGAAAAGATAGCTTGTTGTCACACATCCACACCTTATCCTAGAGGTGTTTGTCTGCAAAATCTATGGCGAGACCTATACCAGCGTGCTGATGCTCAGCACCCAGCAGCAACGACTGATGCTGAACTCCGCTTGACAGGTTTAATGACCTCACCTGACCCAGAGATTGCGAAGGCAAAACTAGGTCAATATCTACAGGAAGCTGAACGGCTTCGCCAAAAAAACAAATTTACAGCAGCTCTAGTCGTCATTCTTGTTAGCAGTGAATACTATTGGCGAAAGCATCAACCAACCCGCGCCGCTGGTTTATTATTAGAAGCTTGCGATCTTTTCTTCTTGAAGTGTGATCTTGAGGCAAGTCAACAGTGCCTGAGTGCTGCTTTGGAATTGTTACGCATGAAACCAAACCTAACCTGGTGGGAAAGTGAACTGCTAGGCGACCTTTTTATTTTCATTGCCTGTGCAGCACTGTTGGATGATCCTTCTACTATTAGTCAGCGTTTAACTGCCTCACGAAATAAACTCTCTGCGAAGTTTCAGTCTCAAATCAGTCGCGAGGATGGATATCGTGTTGCTATCGCCCTACGACGGTCAGCTCAACGCAAGTCTTTGGCACCCTTAGAGGAGCTAGATTCGAAGGTTGCTTTACGAAGTCGGTCGAAGCACGCAACCTTAGATGAACATCTTTTTGGCTTGGCGGACCGGTATTCTCTCATTCAAGAGAGTCTAACGGCACTCCAAAACAGAATCGGACAGGAGACTCCCTAGATGTCTTATGTCAGCCATCTTCATTGCCCTAAGTGCGATACCCGCTATGACCTCGATGACAATCCCTTCACTTGCCAAACTCGTGATTGCAATGCACGGATTGATGTCCATTACGATTACACGCGTCTGAAAGAAGTTCTCTCAAAGAAAATTCTAGCCTCCCGTCCCTTGAGTGTTTGGAGTTATTTTGAACTACTTCCACTGATCAATCGGGATAAAATAATAAGCCTGGGGGAAGGAGGCACCCCTCTGCTCCAGAGTAAGCGCCTTGCTAAAGTTTTAGGCATCCGTGATTTGTATATTAAGGACGAAACACGAAATCCCACTTGGTCATTTAAAGATCGACCAATGACGGTGGGCGTTTCTAAGGCGAACGAACAAGGTGCAAATACTCTAGCCTCAGCTAGTAGTGGTAACGCCGCTGCAGCCTTAGCTGCTTATTGCGCCAAAGCAGGGTTTGCCTGTTTCTGTTTTGTTCCGGACATCGCGCCCATGGGAAAAATCGCGCAGCTAATCCTATACGGGGCAACAGTCGTTCGCTTACGAGGATTGCACAAGGGGGACGATCCGACGGTCCAGTTGCTTCGTGAGGCTTGTTCTAGCTATGGATGGACACCTTGTCCCAGTTTTGGCCCCTTCAATCCCTATCAAGCTGAAGGCCCTAAAACCCTTGCTTATGAAATCATTGAGCAATTTGACTGGAAATCTCCTGATGTTGCGTATGTGCAGGTCGGTGCAGGTGGACTCCTCGGAGGTCAATGGCGAGGGTTTACTGATTTTTGGACCCTCGGACTAGTGAAGACACGACCACGAATGGTTGCAGTTCAGGCCACAGGATGTGCCCCTCTGGTTCAAGCCTTTCACACCAATCAAGACATCTTCAACATCTTACCGTGTGCTTCTCCTCAAAGTGTTGCTGAAGGACTTTGTGATCCATTTCCTTGGGATGGTGATCTTGCTCTCACCGCAGTTCGAGAATCTAAGGGAGTGGCCCTGGCAGTAAATGATGATGCTATATTGCATGCTCAGCAATTACTTGCTAAATATGAAGGAGTTTTTGCTGAACCTACGGGTGTAACTGGTTTAGCAGGGCTAATTGATGCCCTTGAATCTGGCGAACAAGATCCTTCTGAAACTATCCTCGTCGAAGCAACGGGGGGTGGCTTGAAGGATCAAGATGTCGTCATCGAACGCGTCGAAGCTCCCCCGGTCATCGACCCAGATTTATCCCAGCTCAAAGCTGTTATTCAAAGGCAAAAACACTCCAAGTGATGCGATATAGAAACACAGTTAAACGACTCTGTCCCTGAAGCCTCCCAAAAAGGAGCGACTCTCTGTGTGTGGGATATTCGCAATTACGAGTAACCGGCGTAACGACATCGGCGAAATCCTAGTAGAATGTGCTGAAAAACTCACATACCGTGGATATGACACCGTAGGTGTAGCAACCGTATATAACCACCAGATTCATCTCCGAAAGGACAAAGGGAAATTCAATGAAGTTGCCGCGAAGCTCCGACTACATGAGATGCGTGGTTCAAAAGGCATCGCGCAACTCCGTTGGGCTACTTTTGGCGCACCAAGTAAACTCAATGCTCAACCGCATTTAGACTGTGATGAAGATCTCTGTGCAGCTCACAATGGAAACATCTTAAATTTTCTCCCACTCAGAGAGCAGTATACGCGCGAGGGACACACCGTTCGTAGTATGAACGACGGGGAAATATGTGTTCACGCAGTAGAACAATACTACGACCAAACTGGGGATATGATAGACGCTATCCAGAAGGGATGTAGCGACCTGAAAGGGGATTACGCGTTTGCCGTTATGCACCGTGATGACGAGAAAGTCTATGCTGTGAAAATGGGATCGAGTCTCTTCGCAGGAATTGGCGAAGGAGAAACTTGTGTTAGCAGCGATTTACCCAGCATATTACCTGTGACTCGAAAAATCATTAATGTCCATGATGGTGAAATGGTCATCTTAACACCGGAGTCGATACAACTTCGTCGGATAAGTGATGGCGTTATCATTGAAAGAGATCCCTATATCTCCGATGCGGATATTCGTGTTGCTCAAAAGGGCGGTTATCCCCACTTCATGTTAAAGGAAATCCATGAGCAAATCAGTACTACACGAACATTGTTCAGCGCTATCCGAGAGCCATACATTACCCAGTTTGTAGACGCCCTTATTGACGCTAGGCGCCTCTTTTTTGTTGCCTGCGGATCCAGCTATCATGCCACCATTGTTGGAAGCTATTATCTTGACGACTTGGCTAACATTGCGGCAATCCCTGTCATAGGGGGGCAATTCAACGCGATCTATGGTAACTCTATTGGAGAAGGGGACCTCGTTGTTTGTGTTAGTCAAAGTGGCGAGACTAAAGATGTCATCGATGTAGTCCATCATTGTCGGAAACACGGAGCAAAAATTCTAAGCGTTGTAAATGTCCTTGGCTCGACTCTCACACACCTAAGCGATCTTTATCTCCCTATGGGATCGGGGTTTGAAATTAGCGTTCCAGCAACTAAAACTTACACCAGTCAGGTAACTCTCTTTTGTTATCTCGCGGCACTGGCGGGACAGAAACGAGGAACATTGTCAGGGGACAACGCGAACACCATCATCTCTGATTTAAAAACTCGCTTACCTGCACTCATTGAAGAAACGATTTCTACAACAACCCTTAAGGCACGCGCCTTGGCTCCCTACCTTTCACGATACCCCCACTTCTATGTTCTTGGTTATGGTGTCACTCATGGTGTAGCGTTAGAAGGCGCACTCAAAATTAAAGAGGTCTGTTATATTGTTGCTGATGGAATGTACTCAAGTGAATTCAAACATGGTCCGCTCAGCATTGTCGAAGAAGGGTACCCGATCGTATTCACCATTGCACCCGATGACGCAGAACATTTGGTGAACCATCTAGCGGAAGTTGAATGTCGCGGGGCACGAGTCATTATCACAGCTGAAAAAAATTCGCTCCTCAGCCGCTATGCGAAAGACGAAGACTTACTCCTAGTCCCCCAGTCAAGCCAGTATCTAAGCCCAATTCTCCAAGCTATACCGCTACAGCTCATGGCTTATCATCTTGCCACATACAAGAATATCGATCCAGATTACCCTCGGAATATTAGTAAGACCTTGACCGTGCGATAGCTTGGAACCCTTTCTTTGCATTTACGATTTACACTTGATAGGCCTGTTCTAAATGCAAAAATTTCAGTGCATTGTTAGTTGTTGTAGTAGCAACTACCTCGGTCGTTGTTCCTTTGAGTTCTGCAATTTTTGTAGCAGCGTGTGGAAGGTTGGATGGCTCATTTGTTTGCCCAGGGACAGGCGATAAATAGGGCGCGTCAGTTTCTAAGAGCATATTCGCTAAAGGCATTGCAGTTGCAATATTCTGCATTCGTTTCCGCGTAACTACGCTTGTGGGAACACTCATGAAGAACCTTTCATCTGCTGCTTGTTGTACAAATTCAGGCGCATTAAAACAATGTAACTGGACATCATACATTTTTTCATCCTGTAATACTTGCATTGCATCTGCTTCTGCTTCACGAGAGTGTACAACAAGCGGTAGATTCAATTCATCAGCGAGATGAATGAATTCAATAAACGCGGTTTTCTGGTATTCTCGTTCTTTTGAATCCTTAACCCAGTAATA
Organism: Promethearchaeota archaeon; assembly: GCA_048938385.1. Classification (GTDB taxonomy): domain Archaea; phylum Asgardarchaeota; class Hermodarchaeia; order Hermodarchaeales; family Hermodarchaeaceae; genus Hermodarchaeum. The sequence goes on from JBHLMG010000001.1 coordinate 229,195, forward strand.
ATCTAACCCCACTTCCCCAATTGCTACAATTTCTTCTGAATGGTCATAGATGGCCTGAACAGTAAGCTTCACCATCCGGGGTGTTGCTCTGGGAGGGTGAAGCCCAAAGGTGGGCCAGATGAACCCAGGAAATCGTTTTTGCAAAGCCAACGCTTTTGGAAAGAACTTAGGCTCGATGGCACTTATAACGACTCCAATAACACCTGCCTGTTTCGCCCGACGAATGACAGCTTCGGCTTTGGGATAAAGTCGAGGCATCTCTAAATGTGAGTGGGTATCAAAAAACTCCAAGATGTCATCCCTTCTTGATAGCGTCTCCTCGAAAGCTTCAAAAGGTTTTACCTCTACCGCTTCCACATAATTAGGAATTCAGGCTGATCAAAATGGATCTCCGTGGCAAAGACATGATAACCACTCAAGAATGGACTCGTGAAGAACTGGACGCGGTCTTAGACTTTTCCAAAGAACTGAAGCGGAAAACCAAGGCAGGAAAATCTCCACACCTGCTTTCTGACAAGACCTTCTTCATGTTGTTTTACAACACGAGTACACGGACGCGAGCTAGTTTTGAAGCCGCATTAACTGAACTGGGAGGACATGCTCAATTTCTAGAACCTGGTGCAATGCGGCTAGGTGAAGGTGAAAGTGTTAAAGATACAGCCTGCACTCTTGCCAGGTATGGGCATGGCATAGGGATACGAATACTGGAAAAGGCAGTAGGTTATGTCTACGGTCGGGGAAACCAGGTTCTGAGGGACTATGCCAAATGGTCTGATATTCCCATTATCAACATGGCTGATGATAAGTTCCATCCTTGTCAATCTCTCACGGATCTCATGACTGTGCAAGAGAAGTTCCCAAAAATACAAGGAAAGAAATTCCTTTTTTCTTGGGCCTATAGCCGCCATTCCCGTTCTTGGTGTAGCGTTCAGAGCGCTGTGCTCATCGCAGCCCGATTTGGGATGGATGTTACCCTTGCAAACCCCCCTGGTTTTGAACTGGACTCTGAGATCATGAATTGGTGCCGTCAAAACGCAAACGAATCTGGGGGTTCCTTTAATATCACCCACGATCTCAAGGAAGCCTATTCTGGCGCTCATGTAGTATATCCCCGTTCATGGATGAGCTCAGAGTGTGCAGCTATGGGCATCGACAAATGGGGTGAAGACAGAGAAGCCCAGCTTCATGAACAGTACAGGGACTGGGTTTGCACATCGGAGCTAATGGATCTCGCTAACAAAGACGCAATCTTCATGCACTGTTTACCAGTCTTTCGTGGTGAAGAAGCTACAGATGAAGTTGTAGACGGTTCCCAGAGCGTCATCTTCGACCAAGCCGAAAACCGTCTACATTTACAAAAAGGCTTACTGTCCCTGGTTATGGGTGATAAGAATCTCCTCTAAACCTCGGAATGCCACAGATAATGATGTCTTGATTAGTTAGAGGCTAGCGAGGCACTCCCATAATGGCGGCCATTATAGCTTTCTGAGCGTGTAGCCGATTCTCTGCCTCATCAAAGGCGATGCTCCATTTACCATCTAGCACTTCATCAGTGACTTCAAAGCCCCGATCTGCAGGTAAGCAATGCATATACTTGACTCCCTTTGAGCCCAATTCCATTTTCGCTGCGTCAGTTATCCAGTGCTTATTGGCATCAAAGAGCTTTTGACAGCCTTCCCAATCCTCTGCAGGCGCGATGGGTGGAATGTGGTGTTTACTGGTCCAGCATTTAGGATATACGAAATGAGCACCTGTAAAGGCTTCTTCCATGTCATTCGTTATCTCAAAGGACCCCCCATACTCGGCGACATTTTTCTCGCACATCTCTAGGATTTTGGGGTCCAGTTCAAATCCTTTTGGATGGGCAAGAATGGTGTCCATCCCCCATTTAGTTCCCATCAACACGCCACTTTGGGGGACAGCTAGGGGTTTCTGCGTGCTTGGGCTATATGCCCAACTCATCACGAATTTCTTCCCCGTTACCTTTGGGGTGTGTTCTTGTATGGCCTGCATGTCGGCCATAGCTTGACAGGGATGGTAGACATCGTCTTCCATATTGATAATGGGAATATCAGACCATTTGGCAAATTCACGAAGTATCCGGTGGCCTCGTCCGTATATCCATTTGGCGTGGGATCCGTAGATGCGGATGGCAATGGCATCACCCATTCTAGCAAGGACTCGAGCCACATCTGAGATGCGTTCGCTCGAATAAGCTTCTTCGTCATCAGGTAAGGCTGGACGGTAGACATCTTGAGGCGAAAGGAAGTGTGCATGTCCGCCCATTTGGGTCATGCCCGCTTCAAAGGAGTTCCGTGTGCGTAGGGACCGATTGAAGAAGATCATAAACAGTGTTTGTCGATGTAAGTAATCGTGAGGTTTTCGCGCTTTTTGCAGCCTCTTTAACTCGATAGCGGCATCGATGAGGGTTTGCAGCTCCTCCTGTGACCATTCTTGGATAGTCAACCAGTCACGACCATGGAATTTACCAACAATTTCAGTACCCATACTTGGAGTCACCTCAATTCTTTGCGAAAAGAATAGGCAGCGGTATTAATCTTTTTGCCATCGGCTTTGAATGTTGACTTGAGCTCGTTCGACTAATTTTTGTCCCCGTTCTTGTGCGGTCTCGATGATCTTTGCTTCATCCATAGTTAGTAATTTTCCCTCGTGAACCAGGATTTGTCCGTTAACAATAGTAGTATAGACGTTGGAACCATTTGCCGCATAGATTATGTTGCTGACAGGATTGTAGGTTGGTGCAAGATTCAACTGTTTTGGATCTACGAGGACAAGATCCGCTTTCTTTCCCTCTTCGATACTCCCTATGGCACGGTCAAGTCCCAAGGCCTTCGCGCCGTTGATAGTTGCCATTTCTAATACGGTTTCTGCAGGCATTGTCAACGGATTAAGGGTGCGAGCCTTATGAATGATGGCTGCTAGAAACATTTCACGAAACATATCATAGGCATTATTACTTGGTCCTCCATCACAACCTAAGCACACATTGATTCCTGCTTGCAGCATTTCTGGAATTGGTGCAATTCCCGAAGCTAGTTTTGAATTACTGGCGGGGCAATGGCACATGTGAGTTCCTGTGTTGACATAAATCGGAAATTCCTGTGGACTGATCCAGACGCCATGTACTAAAACAACATTTTGACCCATCATTCCGACATCTAGGGCAAATTCTGCTGGAAGCTGATTAAATTTGGATTTGGTATATTCCACATCCTCTTGCACTTCCCCCAGGTGCATAGTAATCCGCATGTGCCGGCTCCTCGCGAGGTCTGCCACACGCCGGTACAGCTCGGGGCTTACTGCACCGGGTGTCCGTGCACCCCACCATATAAACACTCGTCCGTCTCCCGCGCCTTGCCACTTCTGATGCATTTCAAGTGTTTCTGAAATACACTCCTCTGGGTTTTCAATCATGCCTTCATACATAATAGACTCTTCATCAGCATAACCTGTCCAGTCCATGAAGAGTTTCGAAAGACATCCACGAATTCCACTATTTTCGACCACCTGGGCGATGCCATCAAGACCATAACGTTTGTGGATCATGCTTTCAAGGAAGCTAGTAGTGCCTGATTTCAGCATTTCAGCGATGCAGAGTTGCGCACTAACCCGCCCATCTTCGGGTGTAAAGTTGCCTTGAAGCACCCAGACATAGTCACGAAGCCAAGGGATGAGATCAACATCATCCGCAGTACCTCGAATGAGAGCTTGAGCTAGATGCACATGACAATCAATTAAGCCCGGAATGAGGATTTTTCCCTCTGCATGGATGCGTGTGTCGCCAGTGAATTTTTGCTTAATTTCTGCGGTTTTCCCAATGGCAATAATTCGTTGATCTTCTACAACAACAGCGCCATTTGAGATGATTCGGCGTTTGGGATCAACCGTAATAATAGTAGCCCCGTCAATAATTAAATCGGCCATGGGTATCAACCTAGGGGCTAACTCTACTTTTTCCTATTAAGGGTTAGGTAGCCTTGAGGTTTTGTTAAACCAGCAATTTTTTTGAGTAGTTGAGCAATCCACCTAAGTGGAGTACATTGCTAATGCAGGTTGTTGTTCGAACAATCGGACCATTTACTGAAACTTTAGGCTTTCACCAGATTACTCTAGCCCTGAAAGGACATACTGTACAAGACCTCCTACAACAACTCTGTACAGAACGCGGAAAGGGATTCTGTAATGCAGTTTTTGATGAAAAGGGAAAACTCCGTCGTTATATCAAACTCCTTGTGAATGGGCGCGGGTTGCATGTGTTACAGGGATTGGATACACCATTATCCGATGGGGATGTCATCGCAATATTTCCACCCGTCGCCGGAGGCTAAAGGGTGATTCCTAATTTCTCCCAGAGGACTGGAACAACACGATTCAAGGCTTTTTCAACCATTTCTGGCTTAATTGTCACTACTTGATGATTATTCACAATATGTTTGCCATTTACAAAGACATGCTCAACATCATGAGCGGTGCATCCATAGACGATGTATCCATAGACTCCGGCGGGTAATATTGGGGTGACTCGTGGCTTGGGGTGAAGGATGACGATATCGGCGCGCTTCCCTGGTTCGATGGATCCGAGTTGGTCGCTTAATCCATAAATCTGTGCACCGTTTATTGTTGCCATTTCAATGACTTGTTGTGGTGTTGTCACTCGAGGATCGAGGTGGTGGACTTTGTGAATGAGGTACGCCGTACGAATGTTTTCGATCGCGTCGAAGATAAACCCGTCATTGCCTAAACAGACCGGAATCCCAAGCTCGTACATCTCTCGGACTGGGGCGACACCGACAGCATTGTTCATGTTGCTCATTGGATTATGCGCCACTGTGGCCCCACTACCCCGAATTAATTCGAGTTCATCGCGGTTGATGTGAACACAGTGGGCTAGCACTACATCAGAACCGAGTACTCCGAGGTCAAACAGGCGTTCAATAGTGCGTTTATCGTATCGTTCGATGTTATGATAGACATCGATAAGCCCTTCACTAGTATGGATAGTAATCGGTGCGTGCAGTTCATCTGCTTGGGTACGAGTTTTTTGAATTAATTCATCACTGAGCGTAAAGGAGGCATGCAGACTATACATGCCATTTAGCAGCTCATCTGGGTTTTGCTCCAGTTTCTTTAGGAACCTAATGTTCTCTTTTAGTCCCCGTTCGCCTTCCTCCTTGGAGTTGCGTTCTGTCGCTTCAAAACCAAGGATGCCACGAATACCGACCTCCCTTACTCCCTTTGCTATTGCGTCTAATACCCCTTCTATTGAGTTAGGTCCTGAATATGTATCGGCAAAACATGTTGTGCCACTTTTAACAAACTCGTAACATGAAGCTAAGGCGCTAGCATTAGCATCTTCATTTACGAAAGCGGTATCAACTTTCCACCAAATCCGGTCTAATATTTGTAAAAAATCCGTAGTGGGTTTAATATCGAGGGGTGCCCCTCGGAGCATTATTCCATAGAGATGCGTGTGCCCACAAATGAACCCTGGCAAAACTATGCGGCCACGGCCATCAATTTCGTGATCGGCTCTATCCTTGATGTTTTTCCCGATTTTAGCGATCATCGAATCTTCAACAAGAACATCGGTATTTTCTAGCACTTGCCGGTGTGCATTCATCGTTACGACGAGTGCGTTTCGAATCAGAATTTTCATGATAGCCCAACTCAAAGGATTAGAAAGAGGCTGAATTTCAGAAACTCTAGATAGTTGAGCAAGCCTTTAAGCCTTCCAATCCTCTTTTTTCTGGGCGTGTGTTTTCATGAACAAATCACCCAACAAAGTTCTGGTCGTTGATCCAGAGAAATGCACAGGTTGTGGCATCTGTTCTCTCGTGTGTTCCTTTCGGCATACTCAAGAATACAATCCCGCACGAGCGCTACTTACGATTATTCGAGATGAAAAGCACGGAATCAACATACCTGTCATTTGTCAGCATTGCGATGTACCGCTGTGTATGGAAAGCTGCCCGGCAGATGCAATATTTCGTGATACCGAAACTAATGCTGTCTGTATCAACCAAACAAATTGTATTGGTTGCCATCAATGTCTAGTTGCCTGTCCATTTGGAGGAATCCATATCGATCCTGCAGATGGACGCACAGTGAAATGCGACCTTTGTGAAGGTTATGCTATGTGCGCCCAATTTTGTCCCAGAGGAGCGTTGCTATATTTAAAGCCGGACGAATTGACCGCTCGGCTTCGAGAGAAGGGGATTAAACGCGCTGCGGAATATCTTCATGTAATTACGAGGAAGTGAAAAAATGAGTGAAAATCACCCATATTATGGTTATGCCGGTCGTATTGCGGAAGTCGATTTAACGAAATCCGAGGTGAAAATCACGCCCTTAGACCGAGATTTTGCCCGAAAATATCTCGGCGGAACTGGGTTTGCGGCTCGGATCTTGTGGGATCGAGTGAAACCATCGACTGAGCCCCTCGATCCTGATAATCCCTTATTTTTCGGCATCGGACCAGTTACAGGCGCTTTCTTTTCACCCTCTGGGCGTTTTATGGTTGCCTATAAATCTCCTCTCACAGGGTTTTGGGGTGAAGCCCACTGTGGAGGCCATTGGGGACCCCAACTCAAGTATGCTGGCTTTGATGCACTAGTTATTCAAGGAAAGGCATCATCACCAGTCTATCTCATGGTCCAGGACAAAGCTGTTTACATTCGTGATGCCGACCACTTGTGGGGGCGTGACACCATGGAAACCACCGATACGATACGCGAGCTACACGGAGATAATGACATTGAGGTTGCAGCTATCGGAATAGGCGGAGAGAACCTCGTTCGGTATGCAGCCATAATCGGCTCTTATTATCGAGCTGCAGGTCGGGGAGGTGCGGGCGCGGTCATGGGCAGCAAGAATCTGAAAGCCGTGGCTGTCCGTGGGCTGGGAGGAGTCAAGGTGGCAAATCCCGGGAAGTTCATGGCTGCGGCTCGGAAAGCTTACAACCAGATGACCACTGGAAAATGGGGCGAGATGAATGAGGAATCTCTGGGAAAATATGGGACTACAAACCTCGTGACAGCAATTGGTGAAATCGGACGGCTTCCAACAAAGAATCACACGACAGGTGTGTTCGAAGATGCTGATGCTATTGGACCTGAAACAATTCGCCAAAAATACCGGACAAGCCGCGAATCGTGTTTTGGTTGTGCGTTACAATGCAAATTCACATCTGAGGTTAAATCAGGTCCTTATCAAGTAATTACAGGAGGTCCTGAGTATGAAACACTCATGGCCTTCGGTAGTAATTGCCTGAATAGCAACATTGAATCAATTCTGTACGCAAACCAGTTATGCAATAGGTATGGTCTAGACACAATCAGCACTGGCTGTACTATCGCCTTTCTTTTTGAAGCAGCCGAAAACGGCATCATTACGCCAAATGAAGTAGGTGGACTTGACCTCTCTTGGGGTAATGATAAAACCATTATTGCTCTCGTCGAAAAAATTGCACACCGAAAAGGGATTGGAGACCTACTCGCTGAGGGATCATTACGCGTGGCACAAAAAATAGGTAAGGGTGCCGAACGGTTTGCTATCCATGTAAAAGGTATGGAGGCTTCTGGGCAGGATCCACGGCCACAACAAAGCGTTGGCCTTACATACGCGACCAATGTACGCGGTGCCGATCATTTAAGGAGCCTCAGCTGCTATGAGGAGTTGGGTTTTCCGGATGTCGCAATAGAACGATTCGGAGAGGACCATGCTACTGAAGTCATGGATTTGCATACTACTAGCTTCAAAGGACATCTCATCAAGGATCAAGAGGACCTGTACGTACTCGTTGATAGCATCATTCTTTGCAAGTACGGGACAATGTGGCCTCCTGTCTATTACTTTGATATCATGGCAGAAATGCTCAAACCCCTAACTGGTTTTGACGAATTCAGTGAGGTACAACGACTTCGACTGGTTGCGGAGCGCATTAGTAATCTTAGGCGTTGTTTTAATGTCCGCGAAGGGGCAACACGCAAGAACGAACAGCTCCATCCCCGGTTTACCGAGGAGCCAATGCCTGAAGGGCCTGGCAAAGGGCGTGTCTGTAATCTAGATCCCATGCTTGACGAATACTATGAAGTGAGAAACTGGACAAAAGAAGGACTCCCAAGGCGTTCCGAATTAAAACGGCTTGGTTTAGAAGATGTTGCTGATGAATTGGCAAAAACAGGAAAGGTGGTAGACGAATAATGGCAGTGGATTTAAGCGTAAATATTGCGGGGATTCCTCTTCGTAATCCCGTTCTTACGGCTGCTGGACCCACAAGTCGTGATGGTGAAACACTCGTCAAAGCCGCTAGAGGTGGGGTAGGCGGTTTAGTGGCGAAAACCATTAGCGTGAAACCTGCCGCAGTTCCCCGACCTAACATGCAGACACTCGACAGAGGACAAAGCCAATGGTTGCTTGCGACAGCAATGCAACATCAAGTAGTACACCTTGAACGTATCAAGGTTCGTGGTGCTTACGGGTTACTAAATCATGAATTATGGAGCGATAAGCATTATCAAAAATGGCTCGATCACGAATATCCTCGTGCAAAGGAAACCGGCCTATCGCTCATCGCCTCGGTCGGATATACACCCGAAGAACTAGCAAAGCTTGCCCCCCTCGTTCAAAAGGCTGGTGTCGATGGAATTGAGTTCAGCACCCATTATCTCGAAACGGACCCCAAAGTCTTTAATGAAGTAGCGAAAACGCTGCAAGAGGCGGTAGATATTCCGATTTTTGCTAAGATGAGTCCCCATGTGAAGGATTTAACCATCTTCACAAAAGCGGTGGATCGGTATGTGGATGGTTTTGTCGCCATCAATACACTTGGACCGTGTCTTCACATTGACATAGAAACAGGTCGTCCTTTACTTGGTGGACCGGGTGGGGTTGGATGGCTTTCAGGACCGGCTATAAAACCACTTGCAGTTCGGTGCGTTGCTGACATCGCTCAGGGCACATCCAAACCAGTTGTCGCTGTAGGTGGTGTTAGCACTGGAGCTGATGCCATTGAGTTCTTTATGGTTGGAGCTTCAGCAGTTCAAGTTTGTACTGCTGCCATCCTCGAAGGGCATTCAGTTTACGGGCGTATTGCTAGAGAGATCGCAGCATTCCTTGAGTTGCATGATAAAGCATCGCCTGAAGATATTCGAGGACAAGCGTTGAAGCATTTACCAAGAGACACACTGCGTGTTGAAAGCCTTCCCCCAACAGTGAATGAAGAATCCTGCTCTGGCTGTGGGTTATGCACTACATCCTGCACATATTCAGCAATTTCTGTCAATCCAGAAACGACAAAGGCTCAAGTAGACTCTAACCTGTGTTATGGGTGTGGTGTGTGTGTAAGTATCTGTCCTCACAGAGCCCTTTCTTTTAACCCATCAAAATAAGGTGAACTTGACGCGATGTTAAAAAAACCAAAAGTTACCGTTCGTATGTTCACGAGCCTCCGAGCCTTAACAGGAACCAGAGAAACGGAATTGGAAGCATCTGATGTGCAAGAGGTCATTGATATTCTAGGTAACCGTTTTGGAGAGAAGTTTAACCAAATGCTACTTGAACCCGATGGGTCGTTAAAAAGATACTTCCATGTTCTCGTTAACGGACGGCACATTCGGCTTCAACAAGGGCTACAAACATGCCTCTCTGATGGTGATGTTGTAGCGATTTTTCCTCCGATTGGAGGAGGTTAGCTAAACAGCTTGCTTACACTTTCTTTGCTTTGCGTATTGCTGTAATTGTTTCTCTTAGGGCTTTACCTTTGTCCCGTAAGATATTTCGTTCAATGACTGTTCCCTGAACGATAATATTCGCTCCTGCTTTAGATACAGCTGCAGCTTGTGAAGGCGTGTTGATTCCTCCCCCCACAGCGAGAGGGGTGTCTAATTTACTAGCTACCGCTTTTACCATTGGCAGGGGGACTGCGTTTTCAACACCTGATCCTGCTTCGAGGTAAATTAATTGAAATCCCATGTATTGGGCTGCGAGTGCGTATCCAAGGGCGATTTCGGGCTTGTCTCTAGGAATCAGACGTGCATCACCGACATATCCTGCAGTACCTCCTGGCTGAACAATAAGGTAAGCCATTGATATCGGTTCTAAGTTAAACCCCTTGATGTACCGAGCTGCCAAGGTTTGAGCATCAATCATCCAATAGGTTGTTCGTGAGTTCAACAAACTCATGAAAAAAACAGCGTCTGCATTTCGAGACAGACCTGATACATTTCCTGGAAAGAGAATAACGGGGATATCTACTTGTTCTTTGATTCTTGTGAGAGTTTCATCAACAATCCCTAAAGCTGTAGACCCTCCAACCATTATACCATTTGTACCAGCGGCTTCAGCAAAATGAGCGATTTGAGCCGCTTCTGTGGAGGATTGTTTTGCAGAGTCAGGATCAATAAGGGTGAGATGAACCACTCTCTCTTTTTGAAGAGTATTAAGAATCGTTTTCCAGGTAGGACCCATAGCAGTCATTTTTCCACCCTAATTTGATGCATGAGGTCTTGGACTTTTAAGTATGCTACCGTTGAGCCAAGATTTTAGCAATTCCTGGGAAAACCTGTGCAGTTCGCTTATCCCAGTCCACAGTGACCATTTTGCGCAATTCGAACCAGCGAAGGTAGCTTTGTACTTTCATTTCTGTTGTTCTGAGATTTTTCGCCAAATCAATAAAGGATATTTTTCCACTCGTCCCGAAGGCTCGTAATATGGGACTCCATTCATAGGTGATGAGCATCACCATGGCTGGAAGTAACTTCTCCAGGTTATACTTGGATTTACAGCTAATTGGAATGATTGGAACTCCGACCATGAAACTCAAATCATGGCGAATCCGTTCAGGACTTCGAGCCGCACTCAAATCTTGCTTGTTAGCTACTACGATACAGGGAACATTCGGAAGTAAGTCGCTGATTTCAGTCCAAATGTATCGAGCTTCCCCGTCTCCCTCCGGATTACTTGCATCAACCACAAATAGAATTCCATCTGCCCCCTCCGAAATAATACGGCGTAAGACTTTGAACCTTACTAGCCCGGGCGTTCCGAATAGTCGAATAGGAACCTGGTGAACCTCTGCCACACCGTGATCAAGACCAACAGTTGTGCCATTTGCTTGAATATTAATGACCTTACCCTTAGCTAGGCGTTCGATTAATGTGCTTTTTCCAGAAACATGAGGCCCTGTCACCAGCACTTTCACAGTAATTCAGCTCCGTAAGTAGGGCAGGTGCTTGCTCCTAATTATCCCCGGATAAGACTCATTCTTGTAAGACTTCATTTAAACCTTGCTTATCAAGAGTTGTCACAATTTTCATTCCGGCAGTTCGATCCCCTGAGTAGTAAGATCGCGCACTACATCCTTAAGTCCCACACGCTCAAGGGTTTGCTTAGTTGGCAGCCCATCTCTTAACCGCCAACCTCGCTGTTCATAGTATTCATCCAGCATTTGGTCAAGTTCAACTACTTGGCCCTTTGACGGTCCCTCTGGGGCGGGTGTGTGGGTTAGTCGTCGTGGAAGCGCATCATCTTTTCGGCGAATCCCTTCTCGAACATTGAATCCGCGATTTAAGTTAACGATTCGCTCGCCAATTAATCGAAACTTGGCTTCTGTAAATTTTATTCCGACAGTCACATCAAAGGTCGCTACTACATCCTCGTAAAAGAGGACTGGGGGGATTAATGTTCCATACTTGCACACACCTAAAGATTCGACGACTGCACAAAAATCCTCGTTCTCCTTTACCATGACACCTTTATACTTCGGATTCAATCGGTCACCGATTTCAGGTAAATACGCTCTCCCATAACGAATACCTATCTCCTCATCAAACCCAACTTCATCCAGGACCGGGAAGGCATACAGATGGTCTGCACCCCGCGCTGCCGTCGCCGACGCTAAACCCATCGACTTTTGTGCACGAGGTTCTTGCCCTGCAATTTCTTGTTTCTTGCAGTGCATCACGAATTTCTCAGTTCCTCGACCAATTTTTTGCGCGGCACGATAACTTCCTTCAGCCAGGATATCGCCGAACCCTTCACGCTTGGCAATCATGTGAATTAGTTTGATTATGGTTTTGTGGTTTCCCCAGCTCAAATCAATCCCACCAGTATCTTCAGCAGTAATTAATCCTTCATCCCAGGCTTCCATCGCCCAACTTATCGTAGCACCAGTTGAAATTGTGTCGAGTCCGTATAGATTCGAGATGTGATGTCCATACAATATTGATTCTAGGTTATCATTACCACAACGACTCCCTAGAGCTGCTTGGGATTCATATTCAGGGCTTCCACCACAATAGGCGTATGGACCAGTTTTGACGAGGGTGTATCTTCCACAGCGTTGTAAACAAGCGTAATCTGCCCTAGGCTTCACAAGGTACTGGTTCTTAATAGCTTCACCACTAATCTTTTGGTATTGAGCAAAAACTCCTGATCGCATGTTGTAACTAGGAAGTCGACCAATTTCTTGCATCAGTTCAACAAGATTCGTCGTTCCGTACTTAGCCCGGCTCGCTGTAAAAGGACTATCCAACATTTTTTGGTGTAATTTTTCTATTACCTCAAGGTATCTGTCAGGTTTGGCTATTGAAATATCTTGACTCCCACGGACAGCTACGGCTTTCAGATTCTTGCTCCCCATGACCGCCCCCAAGCCCGTTCTTGCTGCGGCACGATCATAATCGTTAATTATGGCTGCATAGCGAACGAGGTTCTCCCCAGCTTGACCAATGCATGAGACTCGAAGACCCGGATCACCTTGGTTTTCCTTAATTATCTCCTCTGTTTCGTTTGTATCTCGACCCCACAACTCCGTGGCATCTAACAGACGGGCAACACCGTTGTCAATGAATAAATACACAGGACTCCTTGCACGCCCTGTAACGACGATAGCATCAAATCCAGCGAATTTTAATTCAGGTCCCCAATGCCCTGCTGAATGGGCTTCTCCAAAGATGCCTGTTAACGGGGATTTTGCGGCTACCACATAACGTGAAGCTTGGGGCCAAAGGGTTCCAGTAAAAGGTCCTGTTGCCCAAATCAGGACATTTTCGGGAGTGAGGGGATCTATTGAGGGTCCTACCTTGTCGTATAAAATTCTAGAAGCGAATCCTTGACCACCCAAGTAGGTAAGGGCGAACTCTCGGTCCAGTGGAATGGGCTTACAATGACCCTTTGTCATATCAACATGTAATAGTTGTCCAGCATATCCACCAAGTTTTGTTTTCGACTTCGTCATTGTTCGCCCTCCAGAGTTTTTTCTTCAACTCGTAACTCATCTAGTGTATCTTTACACTCAGCTCGAATTACATTTTGTTGCTTGAGGGCTGCTAACTCTTCCTCGGTAAGGATTCGAAGCGTATTCACAGGGCAATACTTTGTACAAAAACCACAGGTCACACATTTGATGGCTTTTTGACTATCAGGATGAAGGAAAATAGCCCCAAATGGGCATGCTTCAACACAACTGCCGCAACCTCGACACTTTTTCGAATTAACCATGACAATTCCTTGGCGATTACGGTAAAGCGCCTCCTCAGGGCAGGCTTCAATACACCATGCCTGGTCACAGTTACGACAAGCTACTACAACATCTAACCCCGGATTAACGCGACGAACACGGTTCCGTGCTTTTTTAGGGTTGAGTGTTTTTTCCCAATGAAAACTGCAAATCGCTTCACATACGCGGCAGCCCACGCATACCAATGGATCTGCGTATAAGAACTTCCTCAAGGGAACGCACCTTCAGAGTGATTCACTATCCTTGTGACAGAAAGAGGTATAATTGTGTTGAAACTCCTATGGCTGCAGCACTTCAGAGCTATTGATAAAAGGAATAACCAAGAGTAGGGGGTAACATGGTGCAACCCCAACAAGTTCGGATCATCGCTTTTGATGTAGATGGGGTCATCATTCAAGGGTTTTGGCTATCTCGAATTATCGCACGATTGGGGCCGTTAAAGGCGTTTGTTTTTGGAGTGCTCGGTATCCTTTATGAGGCTCGATTAATGGGGATCGCATCTTTCATGCGGTTCGCATATCGCTTACTCAAGGGTGCTCCAAAAGATTGGCTCATACGCATGACAGATCAAGTCTATTTCTTTCGTGGGGTCAAAAGCGCCTTGAAAATTCTAAAAAATCAAGGTCACATTATTGTCCTTCTCAGTTCAGGCATCCCTGATTTTGTCGTGGCTCAACTCGCAATAACTCTGGGGGCACATTACGCCGCTGGAATTCGCGTAGAAGTGAGGAAGGGGTTTCTTACGGGTCATATTGCTGCCTTAGATTGCCGGGGACAAAGCAAAGTTGAAGCCTTGAAAGATATTATTGAAGCTCACAAACTCTATCACCACGAAATAGTTGCTATCGCCAATGATCGAAACAACATTCCTCTATTCCAATTTGCCCATCTCGCCGTAGGATTTCGTCCTGATCAAGTCGTTCGCCGCCATGTACGCAGGGTAATCACCACACCAGATCTTCGGGCTCTCTTACCAGTCGTCGCCTTGCCACCGGTTCGTCTTCATGTTCCCCGACGATTAAGCCAAGAAATCATTCGCCAATTACTTCACGCAAGTGCCGTGATAATACCTATTCTCTGGTTGTGGGATTCCTCCTGGCATGTCCCTATCTATTTCCTCATTGGAAGCTTAACACTTCTGTTCGCATTTTCTGAAATACTCAGACGATATGGTATTCAAATTCCCGTGATCTCAAAAATGGTGTTAGCTGCAGGGCGTGAAGATGAAATTGATCGGTTTGTACTTTCTCCGCTTTATTTTGCTGCAGGCGTTATTTTTCCCTTCCTTATTTTTGGAACCCTTCTGAACCTCCCCCACATTGCCGCAGCAAGTGTCACGGCTTTCCTAATTGGCGACGCGTTTTCTACTATTGGCGGAATTTTTTTCGGGCGTCACTACTACCCATTCAATCCCCGTAAAACTCTTGAAGGCACTCTCATCGGGTTCTCCGTTGCTTTTATTGTACTTCTCTTTATCATATCACCAACCTTTGCGTTGCTCAGTGCAATAATCGCTGCAATAATCGAGCTTCTCCCACTTCCCATAGACGACAATCTTGCCGTTCCAATTCTCACTGCGTTGCTCTTGTTACTCTTCTCTTTCATCGGGTTTCGTTGAATTCTTATTGAAGCCTGAAGCCGCATCACTTGAGTTTATAAGTACGCTCTCGCTCTTTCAAAGCAACAGATAGGATTGAGGACAATGTCAAGCCAACAATGTCCAGCTTGCGGTCGCCAACTCAAACCCAATGCAAGGTTCTGCTCATATTGCGGTGTTCCTTTAACTCAGAAGCCTGAGCGTCAAGCAGAGGTTCAGCCTGATGCTACCTCCGTACCAGCAAAACCAACAGAGGAACCAGTGAAAGCAGTGGAAGCTATTTCACCTTCTGTGGAAGCGGCTTTTATAATGCGGGGTAAACTTGGATCCCTACGGTCACAAAAAGTGGCAATTGAAGAGGAAGAGGAAACAATCAAGGTTAAGCACTTGGTCGGTGAATTAACGGAAAAGGATGCAGAAAAGGAAACAGCTTCACTCCTTGCACGTTTGGAGCCAATTAATAGAGAAATAGGGGATTTAGAGAACAAAGCAATTACACCCTTGGAACAATTACAACAGGAAAAGGCAATACAAGAAGGGCGGCTTCAAAGATTGGAAGAACTTCGCAGCTCAGGAGAAGTGGATGATGCTATTTACCAGCGATTGGGTCGTGAATATAGTGATAAATTGAACGAAACTATCCAAAATCTTAATGCTGAAATGACGAAGGCGAATCACTGGTTGGTTCAAATGGAAGAGCGTAAGCAAAAATTAGAATTTGATCGAGAAACCCTCCAAGTCCGAGCTCGAATCGATGAGGTCTCGAAACGGAATGTTAAAAACGAACTCAAGACGATTGATGATGAAATTAATAAGATAACCAGCGTCCTGGCTGGATTAAGGTCTCTCTTGGGCACAGCCGCTCCGGCTCCTAAAACACCGTCGCTAATAAAACAGGTCCCCCAAAAATCAGATCAAAAGGAAAATTCCAGGAAATGTCCACACTGTCAAGCAAAAATCTCTCTTGGTTCTAAGTATTGCTATACTTGTGGAAATCTACTCTGATGGGGGAAGGCGAAAACATACTTCTTCATAACCACCAACTTTGTCTCCTTCTCTAGCCCAAACAAGAAGGAGTGACCTCTGGATATCATACTCCATGGGGGTCTTCACTTCAATGATGTCTGTTCCAACAGGGAAGAGGTAGAGCACCTCTAGGTCATATTCGGCGCGTTCTTCTTCAACGACGCTCTTCAAGGAATTAATCCCTGTGCGTGAAAATCCCTGAAAATGAATTACCCACTGAAAATAGGGAATATCCGCGCTCCCACGAAAACCGATGTCAACATGGAGGATTTCTTGAGTTACCCTCTGATCATTGATGTACACTTTTTCTGCAGCTAAAAACGCGTTCATATTCTGACGAAGTCTCTTTATTTCCTTTCGAAATTCTGTTTCATCTTCTACAAGGGCCTTATAGACTCCTTCAGGGTCTGCATAATCGTAGATAAGCACCTGATGAATTTCACATTCCCGTGACACCGTGAACACCGCAGAACCAAACAACGGTTGCACATTCGATTGCAATAGCCTCACCATCACTCTTTTTTTATCTGATAACCGCATCCTCATTCAAGAAGTTATCACTATGGATGCGAATTCGATGACTGATGGAATATTCATTGCCCTTGAAGGGATTGATGGGAGCGGTACGACAACTCACACAAAATTGCTAAGTCAATGGCTAGCGAAAAAAGGGTTGGAGGTTGTACAAACACATGAGCCAACTAATTATCGAATTGGCCGATTACTACGCGAGATTTTACGAGACACCTCGGTTCCCCCTGCGGTTGATGCTTTACTCTTTGCAGCCGATCGTGTAGATCATACCATTCATCGAATTCAACCTGCGCTCGATCAGGGAAAGATCGTCATCACTGATCGTTATATCGAATCATCAATAGCATACCAATCGTCCTCTGGCCTTGAAAGAGAATGGGTACAAAGACTAAATCAGTATGCGTTAAAACCCAACCTCACAATTCTCCTAGATGTTCCCCCGGAAGTAGCACTGCGACGAAAAAGAAAACCCAGATTGAAAGAAAAATTCGAGCAAACTGTGTTTCTAAAAAAAGTCCGTCAAATTTTTTTAGATCGCGCAAAAGAGGAAGGCTTCACAGTACTAAACGCCGAGCTTTCCATTAAAGAAGTACAAAACCAAATCCAAAAACAGGTAGAACCCCTACTCAGAAGCTTTAAGTAACTCCCTCTACAATCTCTGTTTTGGCGGCAATGAGGAAAACCAAAGGGACCTGATTCACAGATGATGGACCCGACGGGCGAAACCAGAGCCGCCCCTCTTCTTAAAATTCATGATCAAGAATTATGTTTTGGATACGCCCTAAACTTGAAGCAAGGCTTCAATTTGACTGCTATACCGTTTCATTACAAGAAAGATCATTCCCAAGTTTGCACTCTTCTTTACTAGCGATGTGAGAATCGCATTAGGGCCTGCACCCCTGAGAATAATATACCCGTTTTCTGCCTCCACTGTAATCTGCTGTAATCTTCCTCGAGGAATCTCAGTTAAGGCACGTTCTGCGACGCCAAGAAGTGCAGCTGTCATAGCAGCAACAATGGCCTCATTTACGGTCTGGGGCATAGCGGCCACAATGGGTAAGCCTTGGGCAGTTACAATGGCGCTCGCCTCAATACCAGGTGTCGTGCTCTCCATTTGACGGAGGAGTTCCTGTAAGTTCTTTGCAGTAGAAGACACGCTTTGATACCCAGTCACGTATTTTGCTGCAAAGCAGCTAAAATTCTTCTGGTCAACTAGAAAAACCTTCGGAACGCCTCGCTTTCCACAAATAAGTTAAGGTAAAGCTTAAAGAAGCCCGCTTTCAACTGGCAAACCTGTACAAAAATTCGGTGAAATCCATGGCAAAGCGTAGCAAACTCAAAGAGAAAACATCTGACGCCTCTAAAGAAGAAACTCAAGAAGATGCAGCTACGAGCAAAGAGCAGGAAGAAGAAACAGAAGAACCTATTGAAGAAAAATATCGTCGGGCTGGAAAAATCGCATCTCAAGTCCGAGAAGAAATATTTCCCCAAATCAAAGTAGGTGCACGCGCGCTTGATTTATGCGAAGCTGCAGAAACACGAATTATGGAGCTAGGCGGGGGTATCGCCTTTCCAACAAATGTTTCAATCAACGAAGTTGCCGCACACTATACTAGCCCTGAAGATGACACAACCACTATCCAGGATGGAGATGTGGTCAAACTAGATCTGGGTGTTCACATTGATGGCTATATTGCTGATACAGCAATCACAATAAGTTTTGACCCAGAATTAGAAAACCTAGTCACAGCAAGCCAAGAAGCTCTCGAGAAAGCTCTCCTCCTTATCCGACCCAAAACCGACAGCAAAGATTTAGGCAAAATTATTGAGACCACCATCAAAAGCCACGGTTATCGACCGATACGAGACCTAAGTGGTCACCAATTAGATGAATACAAACTTCATGGATCCAAAAGTCTTCCCAATATAGCGGTACCTCACGGCTCGATCCTCGAAGAAGGCGAAGCTTATGCCTTAGAAACTTTCGCCACAACAGGAACTGGAAGCGTTCACGAAACCGGTCAACATTACATCTTTAGTCTAAATCCTACCCGCATCCCATTACGCAATCGTGGTGCTCGGGACATTGTCCGGTTAGCTAGTCGAGAATTCAAAACCCTGCCTTTTAGCCGACGCTACATCGCCAAACACATCCCCAAACTCAGCTTCGCCTTGGGGCTTCGGGAATTGACGACAAAAAATGTAGTCCGCCAATACAGCGTTCTCGCAGATTCCAAAGGCAGTCGAGTTGCTCAAACTGAACACACTTTTTTAGTTACAAGCGATGGAATAGAAATTACCACCGAGTAATTTCACAAGTTGCGTTTTTTTATCTGTTTAATTGGATATTCCTGAAAATAATATTAAAAATAAGATTTTAGTCGGGTAATACTCGGATGTGTGTAAAGCTATTATTAACGCTTGTATAGTTGCATAGGTGTTTGAAGAAAGGTTTAAAAGGAACGAGAGCGTTTTCCTACTGGCGAACCTTATAAAGGTTTCGCCATTCCAAGCGGGGAAAAATACCAGAAACGCCAACTTTGATAACACATTTTTCTATCGCAACCAGTGAGCGATGGAAAAAGGCTTGCACCATACATCATTGGCTAGAATGACGCTCTGACAGAGAGCAGACTCGCTCAACATCCATCCCCCTCTTCATCGGAGAAAGAAGGTCGAAAGAGTAATGGTTGAAGAAGCTCCTTTTGTGGAAGACAAACTTCGCGTCACTCCTCATGAGGCTCCTCATCAAGTAACTCGTTGCCCTGACTGCAGTGGTCAAGAAGTAATTCGCGATGCTACGCGTGGTGAAATTATCTGTCGAAATTGCGGACTAGTGATTGACGCACATATAGTTGATCAAGGACCTGAATGGCGGGCTTTTACCTCGGAAGAGCGTGATAAACGCAGCCGCGTGGGCAGCCCAATGACATATACCGTTCACGACAAAGGCCTCAGTACTATGATTGACTGGCGAAATCGTGACGCCTATGGAAAGAAACTCGCTCCAAACCGGCGCGCACAGATTTATCGGCTTCGGAAATGGCAGATCCGAACCCGTGTTCATTCGAGCATTGATCGAAATCTAGCATATGCCATGAGCGAGTTAGATAGGTTAACCAGTCAACTTGGTGTACCGCGCCCAGTGAAGGAAGCAGCTGCAATCTTGTACCGACGGGCTATCGAACATCATCTTATACGAGGTCGAAGCATAGAGGCCATGATTGCCTCCTGTGTTTACGCTGCTTGTCGTCTTCGCCAGGTCCCACGAACTCTCGACGAAATCGCTCACCATAGCCGTATCAACCGCAAGGAGCTAGGTCGATGTTATCGTCTTCTCCTTCGCGAGCTTGAAGTACGCATTCCTATTGCTTCACCAACTGACTTCATCCCGCGCTTTGCCCAAGCCCTTGAACTTAGTGGCGATGTCCAACACACAGCGGCTGAAATTGTTGATTCAGCGCGTTCAAAAGGCATCACGGCAGGAAAAGATCCGACGGGATTAGCAGCTGCTAGTCTTTACATCGCTTCTATTCAAGAAGGTGAGCGTCGTACTCAGCGCGAAATTGCTGAGATTAGCCGAGTCACTGAAGTTACCGTGCGTAACCGCTATAAGGAACTCGTCCGTGAACTCGGTCTGAAAGTTGAGGTCTGAGCATTACGCTCAGATCCGGCTTTTCTCTTTTTACACTCAGAGTTTTGACCCAATCGTTTTACCAAATTCTCTGCATTTAGAAATCTCCACATCAAGGATGGGGCCTTCCATTCCAATAACAGCGATTGATAAACCTGGTGTCAGCAACTTGAGGTGAGGTAATTTATCGTTTATGTGGGATTCCATTTTTAATAACGCTACTTGATACTGACTACCGCCAGGTTGTAACACACCGACGTCTTCTTCTTTACCGATAGAATAGGTATCGAATGCAACCAGAGTTTTTTCTTTCAAGCCAAGTTTTTGGAGTTTCTTAACAAATTTTTTGAAAGTACGGGTTGGACGGCGGATGTGATTAGGCGACCCCATTAAAATGGCGTTGTAACCTGCCACCGTATCGAAATTGACATTCTTCATGTTCTCAACAGAAACCTCAACACCTGTTTCTTTCATTCCTTCTGCAATTAATTCAGCAACACGCTGGGTATTTCCATACTTCGTATCATACGCAACCAGAGCTTTTGTCATCGAAAAACACCCTATGTTGGGGTCGGTATTTCAACGCGTTTTTTAATTTTCCCCAATAATTATATCAGTTTAGGCCTTCATAGTGGTTTCAGTTTCCTGCTATCCCTCAAGACATCTGGGAATGTGCAAATTCGCTTCTGAAATCGTATTTTTACTCTTCAGTACCCATTTTGTCTAATTGCCAAAAGGTAAATCAATCAGAACCGCGCCAATAACCGGTACTACGGAGTTTTCTCATAAACTCGACTCTAACGGAGTGTAGGACGACATATGAAAGAAATGCTCTGGCATAAACACAAATGGCCTAAAGAAGTCAAGAAATCCCTCAAATACCATGAAGAACCTCTCTACGCAATCCTTGACAAAGCAGCGAAAGAAAGCGGTGACCGACCATACACAGCCTATTCAGGAATCTCCCAAACCTTCTCTGAAGTTCTCGAAAGCACTCACCGTATCGCGAATTTCCTCCACAGCAAAGGCATCAAGAAAGGAGACCGCGTCGCCATCTTCTTACCCAATTTCCCACAATATCCACCAGTATTCTTCGGCATCCTCAAAGCAGGAGCAACGGCTGTAACCTGTAATCCTCAATACAAGGCCCCCGAACTTCATCACCAACTCAAAGACTCCGGCGCTAAAGTGGTGTTCGTCGCTGACCACCCCCACCATGTTCCAATTACCTATGATGCAATAACAGACACCGATTGTAAACATGTAATCGTCTGCAGCATCAAGCCCTTCCTCCCCAAAGCTAAAGCTGCACTTGGAAGCCTTTTCGGAAAAATTCCCAAGAGCAAATTCTACAAAGACGAGATTACCACCTTCTACCAAGACATCATGGACAACTACGAACCCAAACCTCCCAAAGTTACAATTAACCCCAAAGACGACCTCGCCCTCATCCTCTACACTGGGGGAACCACAGGTGTTCCTAAAGGTGCCATGCTCACCCACTACAATCTCTACGCCAATGTGATGCAATACGACGAATGGGTCAAACTCGAACCCAAGGGGGGAGGCGAAGCTAAACCCCTTGATTGTGGTAAAGAAGTCTACATCGGTGCCCTCCCCTGGTACCACAGCTACGGTCTCACCCTCACCATGATTGCCGCGGTACTTCACCAAAGCATGTGCGTCTGTGTCCCAGATCCTCGTGCTGGTAAACCTCCGCTTTCCGATCTCCTGAAAGATGTCCAAAATTACAAAGGCACGCTCCTCCATGCAGTTCCCACCCTCTACGCCGGTATGGCTTACCATCCTAACATTAGTAAATACGACCTCAGCAGCCTCAAAGCTTGTGGTTCAGGTGCTGCCCCTCTCCCCCCTGCAACCGCAAAAGCGTTCGAAGCCGCATCCGGTGCCATACTCTTCGAAGGCTACGGGCTCACTGAAACATCCCCCCTCGCTAGCGCTGACCCGTCACGACTCAGCACGCGTAAATTCGGGTCCGTTGGTTTCCCCATGCCTGACACCAACATCAAAATCCTTGACCTTGAAACTGGCACCAAGGAAAAGAAAACCGGAGAAGACGGCGAAGTCGCCATTTCCGGACCTCAAGTCATGAAAGGCTACTGGGAAAAACCCGAAGCTACCAAAGAAGTCATACGAACCGTTGGTGGAGAACGCTTCTTCCTCACTGGTGATATCGGACACTTTGATGAGGAAGGCTACCTCCACATCACCGACCGCAAGAAAGACATGATCAATGTCTCAGGATTCAAAGCCTATCCAGCTGAAATCGAAGAGGTTTTGACCGAACATCCGGCAATTCAGATGGCAGCAGTTATTGGCATTCCGCGCAAGGATGATCCCGCGAACGAGACAGTAAAGGCTTACATCGTTCTTGCCCCAGATGCGTCTGTAACTGAAGATGAACTAAAGGCGTGGGCGAAGGAACGAATGGCTGGTTACAAACGTCCCAAGATTATCGAGTTTCGGGATTCGTTACCGACTTCTGCCGTTGGCAAAGTTCTTCGTCGTGTGTTACGAGATGAAGAAATGGCTAAATAAAACCTATGAGAAACTCTCCCGCCACTGGGAGGGTTTCCTTTCCTCTTTTTTTTCAATGTGATTTTTCTTATAGAGTAGAAGAAAATACTAGATGGTGATGGTTGTGAATCACTTGGGTTCCTATTCGACGCTAACATCAGAAGAGATGTCACTGTTAGCGGAGCTGCTTGGTGATTCTCCTGAAACGATTCTGGCAGTGCATGCCCTTCGCCGGCACGATTGTCAGGCCTTGGTTATCGGTGAGTTTTCTGCGATACAGGCCGCGGTAATCCAACGAACAGAGTTTCCGAGCGAGCCACAAGCCTTTGGTACTGATGTCCGTGCAATATGGAAGTTACTACAAGCGATTCAGGGTTGGGATTGTGTGAATGTCGCTTGGGATGTTGCAGAATCGCTTGGAGTGCTTATCCATGAAAAACTGCGAATACCTGTCAGGTATTACGGGGATTTTTACTATACGCTGCCAAAACCTGTGGCTCAGTTTCGCCATGAACATGTTCGGCGTTTAGGGCTTGAGGATCTTGATTTGTTGGAGTCTGCGCCGAAAGAGTTTCGGGGGCACGGATATGGGTCTCCTCGTGGATTGTTAGAAGCAGGGCTGGTTGCGTGTGGCATTGTGTCAGGTAGGGTTGTTTCGATTGCACATACGGCTGGGCAGACAAAGAAATTTGCAGATATTGGGGTTATTACTCACAAAGATTGGCAGAATAAGGGCTTGGCAACCGCCGCAGCATCGATTGTTGCAAAGGTTCTACAAGAAAAAGGAATTATACCCGTATGGAGTGCAGGTGATGACAACCCGCCTTCTGTTCGTATTGCCCAAAAGCTTGGATTTTCAAAGGTGTCTCAGCGGCAATATGTAATCTTAGAAAAGAAGGAAGGATACACTTCAGGGTAATATTTTGAATTTAGGGTTCTGTTTTAGGCTACAGGTTTCGTTTTGAACGATAGCAGTAATAGTAACTTGAAAGGGTGTACTCAGCTCCTGTGACCTTCACTATCAGATTGAAATAAAGGTCTTTGTTTCGAACATCAAGATCGAGCTTCTCGATAGCAGGTGCGTTTAGAAAGGTTTCTTTGCGCGCTGTTGTTGGCGTTCTTCACCAATCTTTTGATAAAGTTCTAACGCGTTCTTAGGTGGAATGTGTTTTTCTTCTTTTTCTTGCAACGAAAGTGCGTCTGATGGACAAGTGGTCACGCATAAGCCACAACCAATACAGTAATCGAGATCAATGCTAGCAACATCCCTGTCTATTGTAATGGCATTCATTTGACATCGTTCAATACAGGTTTCACATCCAGTACACAACTCAGGATCTACTTGCGCATAATAGTTACTAGCTACCAAGGTACTAGGTTTCGGGAGTTTTTTCAGGTTCGTTAAGATAGCACAACAACAACCGCAACAAAGGCATATCACGAAGCTCTTTTGATCGTTGCTCGGACTGCAAACAAGACCTGCTTTCTCTGCTTCGTCAAGGATTTTCAGTGCTTCTTCTTGTGAAATCTCTCGACCTATTCCATTTTCGATGTATGCATAAGCGCCTGTCGAAAAAATAAGGCAGACCTCCCGAGGATTATCACAGCCCTCCCCGAGGAGTTCCTTTTCCTTCTTGCAAATGCATTCTGCCACAGCAATTTTACTCTGGCGCTTAACGATATCTCTAACATCATCATATGCAGCAACATCAATCGAATGATCGACACTTTCTGCCACTGGTACTACGCGAAGTTGGGGAGTACGCATGGAAATGAGTTCGTCTCGAAGAGCTTCATCGATGTATTGTTCGAAATCCTCAGCAAACTCCTTTGTGAGAGTTCCCACTTGTCGTTCGTAGATGCCTACCACAAACCATTCGGCTCGGTATTGGGTTATACCTCCTTTCCTCGAACGAAAAATCAATCCCTTCTCAGCCATGGTCTCAAGTAAGGGCTCGATCTCCTTTGCGGTGCGTTGAGTTTTCTGAGCAATCTGTTCAGCGGTTTCTGGAATGGGTGTTAGGCTAAGAGCCATTTGCGCTTCTTCCTCAGTGAAAAGATGGCGAAGAATGCGCATTTCTACTCCGGACTTTGTTTTGGGAAACCCGACGGGGAGGTTATCGAGGTGTGTTCGAAGGCGTTCATATACATCTTCAGTAGTCATTTAGGTCCACCACAAATGGGGCTCCTATACTTCTGATACCTGAATGTCTTATGTAATAATGATATCTAATGTTCCTTGCCTAATTAACGAGGAACTGGGATCGTTTCTTTGAAAAAGAAGCTGTTCTTTTTTACATAGCTCAGATATTGCTGGATTTCTTCATGGATTGTACTTGGGGACCATCCAAGAATTCCGCCCATCCGTTTTGCGACAGTGGCGGCAATTCGTCCTTGGTATTCAGGGCGAACCAGCCAGCAAATTTCCATACGACGACAAAGTACATCTTCGAGGTGAAGGGGAGCCTCATGCTCAACGACGTAATCAATTTCAGCAATAATCCATGGAGCCACTTCTACAGGATATGCTGGATCATCTAACAATCTAGCAGCCATTTCTGGGTGCTTGTTGGTACCCTGGAGGATTGTAAGGCCGCCACGGCCATATTGTTGATAGAGGTGAAGAAGAATGTGTGGATCAAGATCAGAACTAGTCACTTCGGGGTGTTTTTGCCAGTCATCCCAGGTTATTGTGATGGCATAGGTGATCTTTGTGAGGTTTTTTTTACCTGAGAATTTTGGTAGATTGAGTTCCTTCTGTGATTTTCGGATGTAGTTAACGAGTAAATCTTCTGCCATTTTTCGGAATATGGTTAACTTCCCTCCTAATAGGCTAAAGAGGCCATCTTCGCGTTCTAAAATAGTGTGTTTGCGTGAGACTTCACTTTCTGAGATACCCACCTCTGCCACTAAGGGTCGAAGGCCCGCGTATGTGCCTTGAATGTATTCATCACTGATTCTAGCCTCAGGGAAGAGAACCTGGATAGAGTTACGTAGGTAATCTGCATCCTCACCGGTGCAATAGCATTCAGCAGGGTTTCCTGAGAAATCCGTATCAGTGGTTCCCACAAGGACCCATTCGTTTCGACGGATTAAAAAGAAAAAGCGTTTATCATCGATTGAGTTCAGGGCAAAGGTGTCGTTGATAGGAAAATCCTTTCGATGGTATACAAGGTGTACTCCCTTTGTAGGGCGGAGTAATTTTTGGTGGGATTCATCATCTAAGGCAAGGAGTTCGTCAGCCCATACACCAGTTGTATTTACAATGACTTTTCCTTTGATTGTAATCTCTTCTTGTTGTAGTCTGCTCTGATCGATTGCTTGAACTCCTTCAATTCTTCCGCTTTCGTCATGGTGTAATCTAATGACACGTAAATAGTTCATTGCAGCAGCGTTCCCTTTCCAGATGGCTTCTTTCAGCGTTTCAATGACGAGTCGTGCATCATCGATGTTTGAGTCATACCACATTGCCGCACCGGTTAGCCGAGAAGTATCTAGTAACGGTTCAAGCTCATGGATTGCCTGAACATTTTTTGTAGTCTTTCCTCGCTTATAGCCGCCAAAACCACAGAGCAAATCATACATAAAGAAAGCCAATCGTAGTGTACGACGACTCCAACTCTTTGGTAGTTCTTGGGTTCCTCGTCTTCCAGCTTCAAGAAAGGGATAAAGGAACCGTGTTGGTCGGGTCATGTGCGACAGTCCATGATCACGTAACCAATTTCGCTCCGTAGCAGCTTCGCGTACTAAGCCGAACGCTCTTTGAGCTAGATAACGAATTCCTCCATGCGCAAGCTTTGTTGATCGACTGGAAGTACCATAAGCGAAATCGTGTTGATCAATGACAGCGACGCTTAATCCCCTGTATGCGGCCTCGAGTGCAACACCTGCGCCATTAATCCCTGCGCCAATCACAACGACATCCCAGAGTCTATCTTGCAATAGCTGAAGCTGCTGGCTTCGATTTAGTTGGTTGAAAGACAAGGATTGGATTTCCCCTTGAGGCAAAGAGTGCACCCTTTCGGAATGAGGTGCTCTACATTCTTCAGCTTTGCTCTGCAACAAAAAACCCAAAACTTGACTGAGCGCCTATCAGAGAACATAATACTTTAGTAACTCGGTGTTAGGAAAAAACATAAACTTGTTAGGATAGGTTGGGCTATGTGAAGGGGTCTTAGGGTAATGACTGTTCATAGTTTCTATGTGATAGGGCTTCGCGAAGGCTTCCCATTATACAGCCGGAAATGGACCCGCTCTGATGTAGATAGTGCGCTTCTCTCGGGATTTCTGGCTAGTATGGAGCACATGGCCCAACAGGTAGCGGCGGATCATGTCAATGTGGTAAACCTCAAAAACCGTCGTTTCTTCTTCCAAATTGACGAACCTAATGGGCTCCTCCTCGTATTTGTCACTGATTTAAGTGAAAGTCTAGCCCGGTTTCGTAAATATCTCTCTCTCCTCAATAAACAGTTTGTGAAACTGTTTCGTAAGGAAATTGCAGAGCTTCATAAGAAAGGGACCACGGATACAACGCTTTTTAACAGCTTTGATGAATTCATTGATAACCTCGTCCTCACTTGGTGGATGGGCGAGTTCACTGTTTCTGCTGCAAAAGTTATGGATGTCTTTGAAATTTTTACGCTTTTTTTCAACACGGTACTCCAGCAATTCCTTACAGATGTTTCCCGTCGTACTTACGAGAGCGAAATTCAATCCATTCTCAAGTCCAATAGTAAAAAAATTCCTGCACTCAAAGGCTTTCATATGGACCCAACTGGCGTCGTTAACTACGATTCTATTGATCCGCAGCAAATTAAATATTCCCGGCTCCGTCAAGTATTATTCGACATATTCCATGAGCTCCTTCTCCTTGCCCGGAAGACTATGCCCAAACAAACTTACCA
Organism: Promethearchaeota archaeon; assembly: GCA_048938385.1. Taxonomy (GTDB): domain Archaea; phylum Asgardarchaeota; class Hermodarchaeia; order Hermodarchaeales; family Hermodarchaeaceae; genus Hermodarchaeum. The sequence continues at coordinate 256,968 of JBHLMG010000001.1, forward strand.
ATCCTTAGTCTTTAAACACATAAGCCCTTTAATCAGCACAGAACAAGATCGTCTTAAAACCTATGCGCTAACTGAAAAAATAGTGATGGAGATTCTATGAGTAATCCTGTTGAAAGCTCAACTCAACCTATCACCGCCCATCGCCCTTATACACACATTGCTAAAGCCGTCGTCGTCGGTGATGCAGCCGTTGGGAAAACAAGTCTTCTTGTCCGTTATGTGAAAGGTGTATTTAATCCAACTTATGTACTCACAATTGGCGTCGCTTTTAATATCAAAGACATCGTCGTTGGTGAAAATGTCTTACGGATGCAGATATGGGACACCGGAGGTCAGGAACGATTTGGGCCAATTCGTCAACTCTACTATCGAGGAACAAAGGGCGTCCTCATGGTTTACGATCTTTCTAACGCCAGATCCTTTGAGCGTATGGAATATTGGCTTAAAGAGGTAAAACGGGGATGTGGGAAAGTACCAAAGGTTCTCGTAGGGAATAAAGCAGATCTCCCGGCAAAAGTGCCTGTCAAGGAAGCCCGGAAATTTGCAGAAGAAAATTCTATGTATTTTGTGGAAACAAGTGCGAAAGAGGATCAGAATGTTGACTTGGCATTCAACGAGCTGGCAAAATCCATCCTCAATGCAGTTGTGTAATGACACATCAAGAAGCATTAAGGTATCGGCTCTCAACCTTTGTCCAAAAGAGTGAGAATTGCAGCAAAAGTACCCAACTTAGCAGAGATTCGACTTGAACCTGAACCGATGATGAGGACATCTCCGGTTTCAATGTCGAAGGGGTTGAGAATTATTGTGAGATCATCCTTCTGAATCCTGTGATCTTTTACCATAAGAACGGTATCTAGATCTTGATCTTGGATGAATGTTGTAGCACCACTTGCTCCTGCTTGCATAGCTGCATCTCGTTGTAAAACGCCATCGGTGACTAAGTATGCTAATTGGCGAAGGTGGCAACCGTAATTGTAGATATCAACAGTGTAACTACTCTGGGGGAGTTCTACAAGATTAATCAATGTATGGCTCAAAACTTCACAGTGCTGTTTCCCCTCGATGGAGAGTCGGTGACCTTGCCGATTTACTGGCTCTATTAACCCTTGGGCTCGAAGAAAACGGATTAGTGATCGAATGCTTCCTCCTCCAAGTCCAAGGTCAGAGCCTAGTTGGTACCGACCAAGAGGCGAAGTACTTTGACAAAAAGTGTAGAAGGCTGCAAGAAGGTGCCAACGGAAAAAGTGGGTAGGAGGTCCCTGTCGGGTATCGGTATTCAAAAGTTTGGTAATCTCCATGAAAATCTTCAACCTTCCTACAGTGGTATGCGATCAAATCTACTTGTTAGTTTCTATTACATCTTCATGAAGCCGAAATTGGCTCTGTTGAAGCTGGTAGGTTGCTCGTGTTATTGGTTGGGTAAGCAAAGCGAAGAGGACGGCGTTACTGAGAATATGAAGTATCATAAAGGGGAGTCCTGTGAAGAACGCGATCATGAATGGTATGTGAAAACTTAGGCTATATGCAAAATTGGTTGCCAGATCATAGAAACTTGTTAGAAGTATACCAAACAGAGCTGGTAATAAAAGCCATCGGCTATCTGCGTAATTGAGCCTTCGCAGGCCTTTTCCGACGATGCCGCCTACAATTCCTATAAAACTGGTGCATCCAATTACAACCAGTCCGATTGTTGGAATGAAAGCTCCCCAGGGATTCCAAAGCTGATAGATTATCATGGCAATACCGCCTGCGAAGGCACCAATCAAAGGTCCAAAGAGGAACCCACTCAGAAATACCATGATTGATGAAAGTTCGACATTCGGAATTCCAGAAAGAGCGTAATTACCAGCAATCGCCAAAGCCGCAAATACGGCAATTAATGCGACTCTAATAACCACAGAACTTCTAGGAGTAAGCCCTTCTTTATTACCACTTTTCAAGGCAATCAATCCTTTTTAGCTCGTAGGCGTTTTACTAGGATGTATAAGGCAGTGATAGTGATAATCGTCGTTAGAATTGCCATGAATACCAAAGTGGTTAGGCTGGTTGGAGTTTGCGTAAAGCTGATGAATTCAATTCCCAAATGGTAATCATTGAGAAAGAAAAATTCTGTGTAACCAGTAAGTAGAATTCCTGTGTTCAAATCATAGACCAATGTCGTATTTTGATTACCCCATTGACCTTGATGATAAATGTAAGATTTCGTAGTTGAAGTTGTGCGAATATCTAAACTCCCATTCATGTAGAAGCTTGCGGCCGCGTCAGTTGCGGCTTGGTCAACAGAATCCCAAGCAAGATGAGATACCAGTCCAGGGAACCAGGGCCATATGCTGAAAACAACTTCTGCAGCGATTCGTGAATCATTGGTTGGAAGAGAAAGGTTACCAATAGTGAACAAACCATGTAACTCATCATTTGTGACTTCTTGAATTTCAAAGGTGAGTGATTGGCCTGCTTGAGCATGCCATAATGTTCCTGAGCCAAAGCCAAATTCGACGACTTCAGTTGTCACATTGGTTATTCGCCAGTGAAGTTTCGGCATACTATAGGCATTCGGATAAAGCCCTTGTGCGTGGGAACGGGTTTGCGCGGTGGCTGGTTGGGTCCACAACAGAATGATCGATAGGGCAAAAATGAATGTAACTGCAAGTGTAGGTTTTGCTTTCATAGACTGGCTCACCGCATTTTATAATAGACGATAGAAGCTGTAATGACTACAATTACACCAACAACGCCAATTAATCCGAGACCTGCAAATAATTCGAGGTTAAGGGTTGGGGACGTCGGATGGGTGCTCTCAGGAGCGCAATATTTCCATAAAACTCGATCCCCGTCTGAGAGTACGAAATTATCGGCTGCAACCGGAGCGAGCTCATCATTTACCCAATATTGCCAATAGTATCCATTACCATTAGCGTCGTTTTCAACATCATTAATCGCTGTGATGAATTTTCCAAAGGCATACTGGATGAAGGTTACTGTAGTTGTTTGATTGAGGATGTCAAAAACCGTGTCACCAACTAGGCTGGAAAATGTTTGTTGGGTCGAGTTGCCGTAATCGATGATTTGTTCCAAATTTATGGCAACCTTATCAGTATTCGTTGCGTTCGCAGAAGAAGAAAAGTACATGCTAATATTGACCACAAAACAGAGCAAGCAAATAACGAGCAACACGCGAAAAATCTGTTTTGTCAAACTCCGCTGCACCGTAGGATAAAATATCCTACGATTATTAAAAAGCTTCCCATCACCAACGATGCCCTCATTTGTAGTTCACAACAACTCCATTTGAGTGAAGCCTAATGCTGTAGTGCTGTTGTAAGGAACTCTACCAGTTTGCTAATTTTAACAAGCTGTTCGTCACCGCTTTTCATGTCACGGATCTTAACTGCGTTCTCTTCCAATTCTCGGGGTCCAATGATGGCTGCAAGTGGAATCTGTCGTTTACTTGCATCTTCTAGATGTTTAGTCAGTGACCATGAAAATCCGTTGAAAATCGTCCGGATTTTGGATGTTCGCAGCTGAGTTGCGATATCTCGACAAGCTGTTAATTGCTTCTTGGACACCGGAGCTAAGTAGACATCAGCTTGTGGAACCGGTGGTGGAAATAACTTTTTTTCCTCTGCAATTTCTAAAATTACGGTTTCACCAAAACCAAATCCTGTCCCAGGTAGTCGCTGTCCCCCAAATATTCCCACGAGATCATCATAGCGACCACCTCCGGCAATTGCCCTGGGTATCCCTTTTCCTTGATCCCATGCCTCGAAAACGATGCCTGTGTAGTAATCGAGACCCCGAGCAATTCCTGCATCGAATTCGCAACAATCCTCAATACCCAATTCTTCTAATTGTTTGGCTAGTTGTTTCAAAGGTACAAGATTTTTCTTAGTAGACTCATCAAGAGCAGGTTTGTTCATGGCTTCAAGGAACTCTCTTGGCGTTCCCCGAATGCCTGAGAAATCAACGAGCTGTTCAGCTGCTTGCTTAGGAACCTTCAACTTCTTCAGTCTAGTAATTAGCGCTTCACGCTGAAGTTCTGGAAGCGAGGTCTTTAACTCTTCGACTTGCCTTGAACGAGGAAGTTTGAGATCTACTTGTTGTTTTCCAGCATAGAAATGCCGAAGTTTCAACGCCCTGTCTTCTGCCTTCTTCCGTGGCATACCATCCTTTGTGAGTTTATCGATAATGGCTTCTTGTAAGAGTTTTTCGCGCTGATCCAAGACGCGAATGATTTCGATGTAGTTGGTCAGTCCGAGTGATTCGATATAACTTTGGATTAAGCGACGGTCATTAATTCGAATTACAAAGTCTTTCACTGTGAAACCAAGGCTCAGGATGATAGCAGCTAATACATTAATGACTTCAGCATCTGCGGCAACATCTTCTGTTCCTAAGATATCGACATTCAATTGCCAAAATTCCTTGACGCGACCTCGTTGAAGGGTCTCATCCCGGAAAACCCGTGAAATTGAAAACCATCGAATGGGGCGTGGGTAATATTGCTGCTGCGCGGACAGCATACGTGCAAGAGAGGGTGTTGTTTCAGGACGAAGAACAAGCTGTCGTTTCTTTCGATCAGTCACTTTGAAGGTTTCATCTACTAGCGAAGGTCCTGATTTAAGCTGATACAGTTCTATTGGCTCGACAATCGGGCACTCGTATTCGATGTAACCAAATAGCTTGGGAATTTCACGAAAGGCTTGAAGTATCCGATCAACCTTTTGATAGAGTTCTGGATAATAATCTCGGAATCCACCAATCGCCAGTTCTTTCCCGCGTTTCATCGTTGTCAACTCGCCAGCCAATCTCGTAAATATCCACATTGACATTGAAAAATGGTGCCGGGACAGGGATTCGAACCCCGACCTAAAGCTTTCCGTATCCCAATTACAATGGGATTCCACAGGCTTCAATGCTGCCATTGCGCCTGGGCGTACATTACCAGTTTACACCATCGGGAGCCAATCAATTCTTGATCGGCCTTATCCCGGCACGGTGACCCGGCACGAGGGATTGTTGAGACGAACTCTTCCACAAAAACCTTTCCTATCTTTCCCTTCAAGTCAACCGTTGTAGGACTTTCTAGTACGGTGCTTGTTGCTGCTGAGGTGGGTGAAAACAGCGAAGCGGGTTCTGCTTCATCGATATTGAAACGATGACCCTGTCAGGCAAGGCTAAGCGATATCAATATTGTCGGAGGGAAATCCTAAATCACCAAGAATCCCTTTGATGTTGTGCCGATGATCGCCCTGAAGGACGATGATTCCTTCTTTAGCGCTACCACCACATGCGCACTTCATTTTGAGCTTCGTGACAAGCTCTGAAAGCGAGATGTCTCGGCTGTTAATACCTTCAATTAGGGTGACTTCCCGCCCCCATTTCCTCCGCTCGACACTTACTTTAATTCGTTGCTCTGTCTTCGCCAATTCCTGGCAGCGACAAATATCTTTGGGCAAACTGCAAATAGGGCAAATTTCTGACATTATACGCCTCGTTAAGTTCTATGTTAGGGGTTATCCAATTATAACCTTATAAAATCTTATGCAAAACCGGTTCTGTACTGTTTAATAGTATTTCTGTGCGAGTAGAATGTTTAGCGTGCCGTGAGCTTTTTGATAATTTGAGGGCGTTCCTTATACATTATTCTGGCGCCACAAAACGGGCATTTACTAGACGGTAAAGTTGTAGCAAAAGGTTTGCCACAATGTGGACAGCGATTGCTAGGGGGCATGGAAGGAACAGGAGTTTGGCAATAGGGACATGAAAGTGTTTTTCCGCATTTCGCGCATCGGAATGTCATTAAGGGCACCTAAAACGTGATTCTGTATGTAACGGCATCGCGTGTCGGTTAATAAGTGTTGCTCAGTTATAGCACGCCTTAAGGGGTTAGAGGAAGGCTCAGGAGGAGAATGCTCACGACAACACTGCCAATTATCAGGAATAGGAGAATTATGGCAAACAACATACTTTGACTCTTTTTCTTCAATCTCAATCACCTTGAGGGAGTGAACCGGTGCCAAGTAATTGGGATAGCTGGCTCAGGGAGGAAATACCACGAATTTCGTTAGGAAACAAAGGAACTTCAGTGATGGTGAAATCATCATAGGTATCATGAATTTGGGTAAGGTATTGCTGTTGCATGGTTTTTCGGGCTCGACAAAAACTACAATCTGGAATATCTGGAAAAAGCATGTTGACAATGATGTGACTGCTTGGGATTTCAAACTCATAAAGAGCTTGTAAAAGTCTTTCAGTTTCAGCTACTGCCATGGCTTCAGGGATCATAACAATGACAAAGCTTGTTCGTGAAGGATTACTTAGTTCCGTTCGTGACATGGAAATATTCTTTTTGAGTTGTTCAAGCTGTTCAAGCGATTTATCTTCCTCAGAGTCTCCACGACCAAAGACGGATTTCAAGCGTCCGAAGATTTTACTAAATCTCAATCGGAGTTTGATGATTTTTCCAAAAAAACTATCCAGCATTTCTGGAAGCCCTAGTAACCTAAGTGTATGTCCTGTGGGTGCAGTGTCGAAGATCACCAAATCATACTCGCATTCCTGAATGAATTCAAGAACTTTAGAGAATGCTAAGGCCTCATCAGCTCCTGGGGCATTCATATCCATAAGATCGTCAAAGCCCATCATTCCCCCCATTGGACCCAGGTCAACTGGTTCTGATTGCCGTGTTACTTCTTTATACTCTTCAAAGGCTTTCTGTGGATTTATCTCCATTCCATAGAGATTCCTTACTCCCTTGATAGGAATTACTTCGCCTCCGCTAAGGTTCTGATCGAAACTGTCACTCAAACTATGCGCTGGATCCGTACTGATGACCAGCGTTTCACGTCCATGTTCTGCTGTCCATAATGCTGAGGCAGCAGCACTACTTGTTTTACCTACACCACCTTTCCCGCCAAAAAGAAGGAACCGTAATGACTCTTTGTCAAGCAATTCACTGAGGGTCATACTTTACGAATCTCCATATATTGATTCGATAAGTAAATGATACTTATCTAATTACCTCGTTATTATCAGGGAATGGAAGGCACTAAAAGTGTGCCCACCATATACATCGTGTAGAAGGTAACCACAAAAACTGCTACAAGCGTCACAACACCGATAACGAGTTTTGAATATCGCATTCGCATTAATCCACCGATGAGACCAACGAACATGAGAACAAGAATAGCAAGAAATGTGGCGACTGCATCCCATGTTGGTATAAAGATAATAACATCAATTAAGATCGTCCAAGGGTAGAATCCATAGCTTCGTCCCAGCAATAAATACCCCAAAGCTCCACCAAAGATGATGAATAAAATCGTAGCTAGGGGGTCAAGGGGTTCATGCTCTTCGGGTCGGTCATCTAGACTCGCTTCATTTATCATATCCATGATCGGACTATTCTCCAAGGGATTTGTATATTACCAGGCAGATAGGTACATTTGCAGTTGCCCAGTTTTGATACTTTCCCTCGTACTTCAAACCGTAATCGCGTTGCCCTTGGTTTCCAAGAATAAAGAAGAGCGTTTGGTGTCGAGCTTGTTTATAAAATCCTAACAACCAGCGATCTGTGCGATGGAGTAGTTTTTGACCTAGTTCTAAAGGAGGACGACTAGTGTGTTCTCGGTATAAAGTATCAAAATCAAGAAAGTGGATGTTGAGAACATCAGAGCGGTTCAGAAGTTTTGCTGTTTCAATATAAGTGCGCATATCCGTGTCAGCGGCTCGGAAGGTCGCTGACCCCGCTGTTGTTTGTTGGTCTTCGCGATCGACCACAACGACGGTTTTTCCTTGCTGGACTAAATGGGAGAAAAGATGAAACCCATCTTGTAAGTTTCCGTGTGTGAGTTCCTTAATGACATTGGCTGTATAACCATTGGGGGTTTCCAGTGTGAGAATCGTCTGTGCTTCTTTGAGAAGAAATTTTGGTTTATGAAGCACGACCTCTAATAATCCGAAATTATCGAGATTTACTATTACAATTCGTTCAGCTGGGTAGCCTAATGATAGATCGATTTTAGGGCTTAAATTAGAAGGTGTTCCTACACCTAATTGTGAAAGAATGGTTGCTGGCATTTGCACCAATTTACCTTCTATAGTATCAAATGTCACTCATTTCCCGCCAAACGAATAAAACATCTCGAAAATACCTAAAGAAGTTTTTTCGACTAGTTCCATGGACCATTTATTTCTGCGATTCCCTCAAACGAAGACCAATACGATATAAAATACAAAGACTTGCATCAGCAGAATCATTGCACCTTCAAATATATCGACCTTCTTATCATCGGTCATGGCTTGTTTGAGGAACCACAGTGAACCGGCCGCTGTGGCAAATTGAAGGAGGACAGCAGCATCAAGAGGAAGTGGGAGGAAAATTGAGACACCACCAACTATAAGCAGAAGGACCTGTGTGGTTCCGCCCAAGGTATTACCAATGGCAATGTTTGCTTTCTTTTTAGTAGCTGCAACGATGGCAATACCATGCTCTGGGAGTGCCCCAGCCGCACCGATAATGAGGGCCATGACAACAATACGTTGAACTTCTTGGATTCCAATGCTGGTCCAGGGTATAAATTCAAAGGTTAATTCTACTACATTTGTCAGCAAGTGACCTGCAATGAAGATGCCAACAAATCCTAGCGCCGCTAGAATAATAGAGGTGGATTTTCGGTGTTTTGGTTCAGGTCTTATCCGTTTGGTAGTAGGTTTCTTCTTGAGCGCATATATTGCATAGAGAGTGTAAGAAGTAACCATTAAGAGGCCTGCAAACCAAGGGAGATAAATGAGAGTGGGGGTCAGGCCATTAATTAGTTGGTGAATGTAGTGGAGAATTCCAAAAGCGAGAATTAGTGCCATTGCAACGATTGTCCACCGTATCAAATCTGCATCGTCTTCTACAACTTCTCGAGGGACATCGGTGAAACCAGTCTTCCGTGCCGAGATTACCACTACACAACCGAGAAGAAGAATGTTGAATCCTGCCGCCATCACCACACTAAGAACTGCGATTTCTACCAGTTCTGGATTTGCAAAAACAAGCCCTCTCCATGCCGTGAGAGCACTGACGACTGCTTCGGGAGTATTTGATGCCAGGGAGGAGAGGACACCGATAAAATAGGCGCTGAGGCCAGCAAAGGCGCCAAGGGATTCGAGTCCATCAATAGCTAAATGAGAGGCCCGAAAGGTTAGCCATAAAGCGAAGGCCATGGTTGCTACAATGACCAATAGTGGATTCGGATACAACAACAGCACAAGAATGTAGAAAACAAAGAGAGCAATGGCTAGCGTCTTTTCGAATCGACTAATATGGAAGGCTGTGTGAACTTCAACAACACTAGAAAGAAGATGGGGATCTTCCTGTTCTACTGTTTCTGGCATTATGGACACTCCATTATTGAAGGTGCAATTTTATCGATTCTAATCATTAAGGTTTTGGGCACATCGATTCCTTTCATTTATGTTTGGCTACACTTTGATCGCCATCAATTGAGCATTTTCGCCATTGCGGTAATAGGAAGAAAGGGTTCGAATTCGTTGAAACCCCAGTTTCTCATAAAGTTTAATGGCTGCAAGATTAGTGACGCGGACCTCTAGAATTACTTCTCGGGCTTTGTACTCAGTTGTCATGGCTCTTATTGATTGTTGAATCAGCTCTGTTGCGAGACCTTGCCGACGAAAATCTGGGAGAACGGCAACGCTGACTATGTGACCCCGCCGAACCCATCGTAACCCAAAATTCGATACACCTCCTTCCATTCGGCACATTATATACCCAATCAGTTTACCTTCAGTTTCGACTACAAAAAACGCGTTAGAATATCGCTCATAAATTTCGAGAAAGAAATGTTCAGGGTAATTCTCTGGAAGGGTATCTAGGTTAATCTGCACAATCTCTGGAATATCATTAGGTTCCGCTCGTCTAATAACATAGCCTTGGAGTTCTGTCAAGGAAATCAGCTTCTAGAGTCCTTACTATAGGAGAATTAAAAGTTAACCACATGACTATTTGGAAACCTTTATGTGGTTAGATTCTCTGGCGTGCATATAAGATGACGGTGAGAATCTTTGTCAATTGGAGAAGAACCTAATCCTGAAGAGACAGAAGCGGTGTATGTGCCTGATACATATTTGTTAGAACTTCGGGATATTGTAAAGGAAGAGTTCACAGTCAAGTACGCGTACATCGATGGGCGTGATAACTTTCCGGTTTTTATTATTGAAGAAGATTCAGCTATTAAGGAACGGTCGACTAAACTCTCTGAACGCTTACGCCCTCATAATCTCCTTGCGGTAATTCGGCAGGTTGAACTGTTTGAAGGAACTGGAGAAAAAAACACTGTAATTAAGCTAGTCCCCGCTCCTCCTCCTCGGACAGCCAGCAATTATAGGATGAACATCATCTTATTCGCCATCACTGTTGTAACGGTGCTGGTTGCAGGTTGGTTCTTCGCTACTAATCCTGCTCTTGATTATATTTACAACAGCATCTTCGGTATTCCTTACAATCCTTACATTGTGATGGTCCAATATTCTATAGCGATCTTAGCTATCATTGGACTTCATGAATTGGGTCATTATGGCATAAGTCGGTTCCATAGAATCGAAGCTTCCTTGCCTTACTTCATTCCAGGAATCTATTATGGCACCTTCGGTGCTCTAATCGTGCAACGGTCTCCACCTCCAAATCGGGATAGTCTTTTTGATATGGGGATTAGTGGACCGTTAGTTGGCTTTGCAGTTGCAATTGTAGTTGTCATTGTGGGGCTTTGGTTAAGTCCAGTGTTAAGTCCGACTGAATATGCTTCTCTTGTGGCCTACCTTGAAACCATACCGGGAATCACGGCTCCATCTTGGCTTCCCACCCCGCTTCTCTTTGATATCATCTGGAGTTTTATGACTGTCGGTATTCCACTCAATTATACCGCTTATATTCATCCCGTGGCCTTCGCTGGGTGGGTAGGCTTTCTAATTACTGCTATCAACTACTTCCCAATCGGTCAATTAGATGGAGGACATGTCTCTCGTTCACTTATCGGTGCAAGATACCATCAACTCATCTCATATGCTGCTGTGTTCATTCTCTTCATCTTACAATACTGGTGGATGGCGCTCATTGCCTTTTTCCTCTTCTCTGGAAGGCATCCTGGTCCTGTTGATGATGTCTCACCTGTAAGCTCTTGGCGAAGAGTTGTTGGCGCGCTCTCATACCTGATGCCAGTATTACTGTTACCTCCGCTTGTTGGAGGGTTCTTTTTCTAGCCCTCCGAATTCGAAGAAGCTAGGTTGCAGATGGAAGAACATCAGTGCCATGGGGCATAGCCCACACTCTAGCATCATGACCAACTTGTGCAAAGGCGGCTTGCAAAGCTGCATCAACCGATTTGAATGGAGTGACATAGTAGTATTTTTTCAACTCGTCTGCGTTAAGGCTTGAAACGAGGTATTGGTGCACGCGTTGTGCTCCTTGGGCCATGTAGAAGATTTTGTGACCACCCATGATAAAATTAGTCTGAATTTGGTGCGAGAGTTCACCGAACGAACGATAGTTGTGTGCCCACTCTTCGAAAACCTTGTGACCAATACCTTCTCGGCATTCGAGAAGGGCAATAACGACTCCACCATCGCGCACAGCTCCAAGGGCATGGACCATTGCCTTCGTTCCTTGGTACAAATTGATATCCTTCGGGTAACCGCAACTGGTAATAACGATGTCAGCTTTTTCTCGAATTGGGACACGACCTAATCCATCAGCAAGTTTTACCCCTTCAAGAAATGCCTGTTCAAAATCCCCAGCAAAAGCTGAAACAATTTCTTTTTGTGAATTTCGTACAAAATTCACGATAAAGTCAACGCCAGAGAGTTTTGCCGCTTCAACCATATCAAGGTGGACGGGGTTGCCATCGAGGTTTCCTGTGGTGGCCTTCGGATGGGTGAGCATTCCATGATTTGAATTTATTGTTTTTCGTCCACACACAGCAGGTAGAACGCTCTTTCTGCCACCACCAAATCCAGCGTAATAATGGTAACCGATATCGCCGGTTAGGAGATGGAGATCAGTCTCTTGGAATATACGGTTGATTTCGAGCTCAGTTCCAAAAGATGTGGTTCCTACCCTGACTAAATCGTTAGCATCACAATTATGAACCTCAATTTGATGACTTTGACAGGCGACATCACAGAGAAGTTGTTGCTGCTCTTCTAGAGTGGTTGCTCGGTGCGTCCCTGTTCCAAAAATTATGGTAATATCTTTCTCTTTTATCCCAGCCTTACTTAATTGGTCGATGAGTGGATTTAGGAGAATGTGACAAGGCAATCCTCGGGTGTGGTCATCAACGACAATTGCTGCAGTCTGTCCCGCACTAGCAATGTCTGATAGAGGTGAAGATCCAATGGGATTCAAGATAGCCTCAAGGACAGTCTTATCCGGGTTGATTGTACCCTTAACAGGCTTAGCATCTAAAATCCCAAGCAAATTTCGATCAGGAATTTCAAGTTTTACATGTTCTGATCCGTATAAGAAATTAACATTGGTCACTGGATTCACCATAAGATGAATGCTATAGAAATGATTCGTTACGGTACAAAAGAATTCTGTAATTGCAGCATCTATAATATGCCTTGTTGTTGAAGTTGTGCAATCTCGTCAAACTTCTTCGGAAGGTACTCTTCTGTTACGAAGCTCAATCCATAGCGACTAAACGCCTGCTGTTCGGCTTTCCGACCATTTTTCAAGAAGAGGTTTAGTTCCTTTTGCCAAAACTTTGACTGGTATCGCGGGTCCTTAAGGAGGTCTTGAGTACGTTTTTTATCAGTATCAGTGAAGGGATCGCTAGGAAGTTTGTATTTTAGGATATCTGACGCCCAGACTCCCATCCAGATGGCATCTGGGGTCGCAAGTCCTCGGAGGTGAGCTGCTGAGGCGCTTCCAGAGATAATCACCATAGCGATGTGTGCTCCCCAGGGATCGGCATCTACAAAAAGATAGGTGGGTAGGTTAAGCTCGTAGCGTAGCCGTCGAATAACTCGTCGAACGCTTCGAGGGGCTTGCCCCGCAGTATGAATTAAGATGGCGTTCTGGGTCTCATGGACACCATCCTCGACAAACCGTGTGAACATACCTCCGGACTCGATAGCAATTACCTTGTCAGCTTTACAATCAATTAACTTTGCTGAAGTCAGGTAGGGTCCAATCATAAGTCCATCGGGGTGGTCAGTAAGGTTGATTTGCTTTCCTGCATACTTCTGCGGTGCTGTGTACTCAATTGTCAAATCCCCGTATATTGCTGCGCGCTCCTCTGGAAAAACTCGGAATGATTCACGCGGTGCCTTGATTTTCGCCTCGACATCAGTAATAATCGTGTCACTTTCACTTTGTTGACCAAATGTTACGCCGTAACCAAATGATTGGTAATAGATATCTCGTAAAGTACTGGATTTTCTCTCAGCAAGTAGTTGCTTAAGAAATCGCATCACCCATACCATCTGGCTGAAGCTGCGAATTTGCCCCACATTCCGAGTCGATCGAGTTACAGTCTTGTCTGCAAGCACAAATTGGCCAAGTTCGTCATCAAACTCAATGTTACTAGTACTTCGGCTCGGTAGGACAATTTCAGGAAATTCGCCCTTAGTAAGGGCTGTATACATCTCTCTACCGACGCCTTGCATCTCGCTGCTTATTTCTTCGCTAGTCTTTTGCTCTTCAATGAAAGTTTTGGGCTCTTTTTTGATTTGGATTATTCGTTTAGCTTCCGCCTTACCTAAACGCCATTCAAGCTGTCCTCCCCTCTTACGGGTTTCCACTAATCCCTCTTTCTCAAGTTTTTTGAGATTACGACGAAGAATCGCCGAGTCCATCTTGAGCAGTTGCGTCAGTCGTTTTGTGGTCTTCCACCGGCGAGACAATAAATCCATAATTCGCTCAGGAGTTATTTCCGACATCGTCTAGTCTTCCTCTTCTTCAAATGATTCGTCCGAGTCATCAATTTCAGGTTCATGCTCAGCAAGTATTCCCTCTTCCACTGGAAGAGGAACTTCCTCTTCCTCAGTTTCTTCTTCTGAAATCTCTATTGTGAGTGCACTTTGGACTAGAGCCTTTATATCAGGAATCTTACGGCGTCCGGCTAAAGCTGCGACATCTCGGGCTATAATGGGGAGGTACTTCTCATATACGCTGGCTCGTACTCGCTCTCGCTGAACCTTCTCTTTTTGTCGCAAGTGACCTTTCAAACCGCGAGCGCACTCCATTAACCCCATTCGAATATCATATTCAAGTTCAGCGAGGTCTGCAATGAACTCCTTACCTGCGGTTTTGAAGGGAATTTTTGTACTTACGACTGCCACAAACGCGGCAATAGGCATGCCAGGACGGATACGGTATCGTGACCAGGGAATGCCCCGAACAATCTTGGCCGATACATCTTTGTATTCATCAAAAATTAAGGGAATGCGGTTAGCGAACCGATAGATGATAATTGACTCCTTCATGGGAACGCCTCCGCCATAGGCGAGTCCACATTCGACAATGAAGGGGTGGCCACCGTAGCTATTAGGTGGACGCTGAGTGACATGGACAAATTCGGGGTTTAAAGTTGTTCGGATACCAAGCTCTAAGAGTTTGGTTCCTAATGGAGATAAAACTCGCGCATCGGGCGGGAGCCATTTTTTAAACTCCTGTAGACCTCGGGCGATTTTGACGAGGTCATTAGGTTTCAGGGCACGTGGATCTTGAGAGTACGGCATATTAATGGATTTCAGGAAAGCTTTACCTGTTTTCGGTCCAACTCGATGAAAATGATTTCGAAGAAAGGTAACCATGTCACGAGTTTTTGTGTCTTCTACAAGGCGAGAGAGTTGTTCGATATCCATTCCCTTAGGGTGTGGGTTCACCGGAGTAGGTGGTGGCGGAAGGACTTTGACTGATCGTTTGAACTCGTGGATGGTTCCATCAGGTTCAGTGAACTTAAGGTGGGCATAGGGGGTGATGAGGGCGGTCTGTTCGATATATTCGATGATGTACCGTCGGGCCAATCGGTAATTTCCTTCGAGAGTAAATTCTAGGGTACACCCATGATTTCCATCACGGTTCTTGCTGCGTTCCCACTTGACAAGTTCAGGCTTGTTTTCTTCAATATCCTGTCGTAACACGACTTCGAAGATGTGCTCACCATCAATTGGTGCTGAAGTAACATGTAGTGGTTGGCTTGTAGTGATTTGTCCGAAGAGGAAGGCCATTTTTCCACCCAGCCCGAACCGCCCCCGTGCTTGTTTGTGCTCGTATTTCGATCCGTACAGGATTTGACCGAAGGCTGGCATGATGTGGTCTCGGGGCACTCCTATTCCGTTATCTTCTACTCGAAGTGTGTACCAGTCATTCGCCACTTCGGTTAGCTTGACATTGATAGTCGGTAGGAATCCCCCATCTTCGCAGGCATCAAGCGAATTTTCAACGAGTTCACGAACTGCTGTGTAGATCGCGCGCATAGTGTTATCAAAGCCAGCAATGGAACGATTTCGGTAGAAGAAATCAGCCGGAGATATTGATTCAAAGCTAACTGCAGTTGTCATATAAACCGCCTATCTTTCTCGTTCTGTGAAATTCCCCACGCCATCCTTGATGGTGCTGGGCACATCATAGACATTTAGATGAAGGGTTAAAAAGTATCTGGCTTCCCCCTTCCTCTGGGGTCAAGTTGTTCAGGTTTCTTCATCCTCTCTGTGCGGAGCTAAATAGTCACAAAGCAAGGATGGTACTAAAAATCCGATGATGAGGAGGATGATTGATGTTATTCCAATAGGTGACATGAGGAGTAGAGTAATGAAGCCGAGGTAGCGAATACTCCCAATGACCTTTGCGCGGATATCTGATTCAGTTCTAAACTCATTATCGTTCACTGGGTTATTATCGCCTTTTGTAAAGAATCGTAGTTCTCCGGATACATTCTGAATTTCCACGATCCTGTGGACGATTGGTACTTCATTTGGGTCTGATGTTCTATTGTAGATGACGATGTCTCCAACTTGGAGCGTTGACGGGTCGACGCCTCGTACAACGACGAGATCTCCGCGGTAAAGTACGGGTTCCATAGATCCTGATTCTACTGCCAACATGGGAGTGGGAGTTTGAAGGTAGACTTGTAGGCCAATTCCTGCACTCCAGACAGCGAATAGCACTACAACGATTACGACGATGTCTTCAACTAGTTCGCGTTGCCAGGATTTGCTGTTGCTCAAGTTGGATGCCTCTGCACTTTTCAGGATAGGGGAAAGTATGAGTTCAACTAAAAAAGGGTATGCGTCAGTACATCCTGCAACGCAAGAGATTTAATTACGCTCCCAATAACCCTTAGCGTGGTGCTATAAATTGCAGTTTCCAAGCCAAGTGCTTCAAGGGAAGTTAGATGAGGTTGTCCATCAAGCTTTTCTTCGCTATGGTAAAGGCGAATACAGTGGTCCTGCTGCTGAAATTAGCCTCACAAAGACAGGTAATGTTAAGGTTCGCTCGACTTATCTCTATCAAGAGCTAGTTGCATCTGTTTTTCTCCAAGAGGTTCCTTTAGAAACCCTAGCTGTCTCAGGTGTTGTACTCGGTAGCGATCAACTCGACGAAGAGCTCAATGCGTTGGACATCGAACCTGGACCGTTGAGAAAGGTTCGCCAGGCGAAGGGCTATACCAGCAAAATCGCTGGGAACTATTCCAAGGATCAATTAATTTCTCTCTACGAGCAAATTGGATCAACTGGGTATGTTCTCTGCAATTTGACTGCAAGCAAAGATTGGAGTCACAAGGCGAAAACCAAAATTCCTGATCCCCGAAGTACAGCAACAATAGATGAACAGATGAAGTTTAGTACAACCCGAGTACCTGCAAAAACGAATTTCACTGAGATCTTATTAGAGGAACTCGTTCCTGATTTTCAATCTGAATTTCCTCAGAATTATGCAGTGGTAAAAATACAGAATGTGTTTAACATCAAGGGGTTCATTTTTCCACCTGATAAAGACACTCTTTCTTCAAAGGAACTCCGATTAAAGACAAAGCGTGAACTAGAAATTCGTCGCTCCCTGTTCGTTGATAACGCTGAGTTTACCCGCGCCCACAATGTGATTGTATAAAATTCCTTCTGCGATGTAATTTCACTCCAACCAAAAATAATTAAAAAGGTAGAGCTGTTCACTCACCCCACAACTCAATTGGTGTTTGATTGATGCAATTTGCTCCATTCCTCCCCTGGTATCCCATATTTGGTGGTCTTCTCATCGCTTTAGCCATTCTCCTGGGTTGCTGGCTAGTCTATATCGTTGAAAAGACGCGTCGACTTCCTTGGATGAAATTAATCCTGCTGATTTTCCTCATTGCCCTCTCAAGTAGCTTTGGCATCCACTTGCTTCTTTACGGATTCGCCTTGTAACTCTCGTTTGAACTAACCAGGTGTGAGCTGCCCTTCCATACTAAAAGAGGCGTGCCTTTTTGTCTAGGATCAACTGTTGTATAGAGCATACATCCTCAAGTTCCGCATCTAAGATAGAGGTTACATTTGCTTGGACATCGTTCCAGGATGAGTTGGCGTTTGGAATTATTTCAGCAGAGGCAATTAAAGGCTCATCGATTGGATACCCGATGCGAGTCAGGATTTTAACATAAGCCTCTAACACTCTGGATTCTTCTTTGACAATACGGTCTGCTGCTCGTTGAGCAAGCACATTGTAGATTTTACCCACATGATTTTGTGGATTCTTTCCTGCTGCAGCTTCGAGGCTCATTGGGCGACATGGAGTAATGAGGCCATTTACACGATTTCCACGACCTACCCCTGCATCATCGCCCATTTCAGCTGAGGTGCCCGTTATTGTTAGATAGTAAGATCCTCTCTGTGGATCATCTGCTGAGTTTACGACAACGCTTACTTCGCGTTCAGTTATTTTCTTGGCTTGATCGAGGACTGCACTAGATACCTCTTTGAGTACTCCGTTATAGTGGTCAGCATCCGGGATATAGGGGGCAATCATGGCTGCCGCTACTGTGAGTTTAATCTCATTGTCTGTACGCAAACCCATTACCTTAACATCCTCACCGACTTCTGGGTGTTTCCTCTTGAATGCGTCAGAATTCAGAAGCTGTTCAGTTTGAAAAACAAGTTCCTCAGTTTCAGATAAGGGAGCAAATCCTACACCAAAACTCGTATCGTTTGCTCTCGGAACATCATCAATAACTCGATCAAAAACATGGGCTAGATCCGCTGATCCCGGCTTAATCCTATAATCCATCATCATGTGTTCGGTGGGGTCCAAAAATCGAAGCGTCTTTTTAATGGTCTTTTTGATGGATTGTAGTGTTAGAGTGCCTATGGGTATGCGAACAAAATCACCGTTCTTAAACACTTCAGTGGTTGCACGCCCCACAACGCAAAGGTAGATTGGTTCTAAGAGGTCTCCCCCACCAAAATCAACTTGCGCTCTCCCACCTGCAATGGACCCTTTATCGACGTTGTGATGAAGAATTC
This sequence comes from Promethearchaeota archaeon, assembly GCA_048938385.1. Classification (GTDB taxonomy): domain Archaea; phylum Asgardarchaeota; class Hermodarchaeia; order Hermodarchaeales; family Hermodarchaeaceae; genus Hermodarchaeum. Next base: position 275,478 of record JBHLMG010000001.1, read on the forward strand.
GTCCAAAATTATCAATATAATAGTTACAGAGAGTCACCCCGACATCTTCCACAACAGCATCTAAGATAGTATCTGGATGGCCTTTTCCTTTCCGTTCCACTATTTCGAGATGCTGCTGTTCTATGGGTAACGCTTGAGTTCTTGCCACGGCAATATTTCGTGTCATTGTAGTCAACCCGTTTTGGTCGGCTTGGATACTTTGTTTTTAAAAATTTCCACTGTGTATCATGAAATATTCGTCAGACGAATATCCGCTTTGAGCCTAGCGCCATAACACTTAAGCCAGTCTACACCTACTTTGTATCTACCTCGTGGCTACTTTGCGGTTAGTGACATTTCCATTAGTGGCGAGGAGTGACAGGGTATGAGCCATCTTATTGATGAAGATGAGATAAGACGGTTGAGTCGTCGTATTGCGGAAGAATTTGAGTCAACTTATGGCACTCTCGATGAGAAAGTCGCTCGGGTTTCCGATGACGCCGCGGCAGCAATAGCGGATGAATGTAGCGTACATCTAGAAGTTGCTCGGGTTGCGTATCGAGTCATGCTAGATGGTATTATTCCGGATCCACAGCCTTCTTGTAAAATTTTAATGCGCGAATTTGACCGCCGCACCGATTTTGGAAGTCCGGTTCCTGAAATTGACACGTATATGCGGGAAGTAGCGATAACTGAAGGAAAATGGATTGAATACCTCTATGGGCAATTAGGGAAGATCCTTCTGGCTGATCTTCGAGATCTTGTTAATCTGGAACGAACCATCGCAGATGAAATCGAACCTGCAAATGAACAGGTAATCGCAGTCCTTGCTCAACGACGAAAAATCGTTGAAGCCTACTTTAATTCACTAATTCAACGTTGGTTAGACGATCATCGCGGGGCTCATATTGGACAGGCGATTCACACTATTACAGGGGGATTAATCGGTTCCTTTGAGTCAGACCTCAGCGATGCAGTCAATGGCGCTCGAGCTTCTCTTTTAATTAAACTTCGAAGATATGAAGAATTTCTCAGCCGTGAGGATGAAGAAGAGGAGGAATCCCGATTAACCAGCAAAATTCTCAAAGAAATTCGGTTGCTCATTAAAGAAGTACAAGACCCTCTCAATGAAGTGTCTGTGAAAACTGCTGGTGAGATTCTAATTGAACTCTCACCACCACCACCCGAATCTATTGATGGGAAACCAAAATTTGGCTTTGTTACCGCACCCTTTCCTGCTAAACCACGAATTGGTCCCCCAATGCAAACGCCCCTTGATTATCTTGAGCTTGATGTTAGGTTGGCTTCGATGAAAGCCCCCAATGAAAGAGCACCATTTCTCAGAGAGAAAATTTCATCAGTAACCAATAATTTAATTGAACAAGGGACCCCCTTGGATAAAATAGGAACAACAATTATCTTTGACTTAGATAGTCGCTTCCCTTGGACACGATCAAAGAAAACAGAGATCCGTAGAGAACTACGCGAAATCCGGGATTTTGCGGGTGAAGACTATCGTGAGCAAGTTGAAAATTATGTTCTTGAAAATATATTGTCAAAAATTCCTGAACTTCGTTCAAAACACAATCCCACTGAAAAATAACTAAATTCGCGAGGTATTACGATGATTGAGCAAAACCCACCCCTGCTTTGGGTTTTAGATTATGTAATTCAAGACTTTCGCATACTCGGTGAAAAAATCACCTTAAGCGGTGAATTACTCATCGCCTCTCGGCAACTGTTTAGTTTTCTTCGAGAAGAAATCGTCCGCTCTGCACTAATCGGTCCTGGAGTAATCAAAGGGCAAGTTTCGATTAAAGGAAAACCAGTTGATGTGGAATACCTTGTTGGAGCAGTGATCTTTGATCCCACACAGATGCGCCCTCGTGAGCCGGTCCCAGTGCTGGACATACTTAACCCTGAAATCTTAGATCCCGTGGAGCAAGCAACAGAGGAGCAAGTTCAAGAAATTGTTCGAACCCTAGTCATAAAGAAGGGTTCTGTAGCCAATTCCGGACAAATTCTTACCGTAGCACCAGAAGGAGATTTACCCCGAACACTACTCACAGAAGAACACTTGATCGCTAAGAACATCGCGTTCATCTCCGGCTTGAAAAAAGCGCGGTTTCTTCTTGGTGGACAGAAGAGTCGACTTTATGCTCCCTTTAAAGAGGGATTACAAAGGAATCGGTTCAGCGACCCAAGCAGGATTTGGACATTTCGGATTGATGAGCAGAGGTTTGATGCCTTTGATCCTGCAAAGTTCAACGAATGGACTATCATTGAGATGCAAACCGATCCCAGCAAGTCATCTAGCTCCCCTGAGGTGGTGGAATCAGAGTTTAATTCAATCCTCACCTATTTGCTGGGTAACCTAGAGTATTTTATCTTCTAGCTGGATTCTCCCTGATGGGGATTCTCAATACCCTCAATAGCCTTTAGGGCACTTTCTGCTAGTTCGTACCGACCAATTACTTCAGCGACGCGTTGAATGCCTTGAAGTATATGTACCTGGTTATCGAGAAAACCAAAAATGTCGCCTGGGTAGATAAACAACTCATATTCTTTGAGAAAAGCAGAGTTTATCTGCGAGGGTACATGACCTCGATACCGCATATTTAAGATTGTTTTTGATACATTCCAAGTACCACAATCACAAAATGGGTTCTCCTCACATCGACAGTTAAAAAAGTCTACCGTCCACTTGCTGAATATCTTCAGGGCCCATGGCGGTAACCGTTTTAGTCGTCTACTCCGTTTGGCGCTCATTAAGTCTAAGACGGCTCCTGCGAAGAGTCTTGTGGCAAAGCGGGTTCGTAGAGAGCGTTCAATTTCGCTTTGGAGTCGAGGTGATAGGTACACATTTTGGATCGGTTCGAGTCGCACCGAAAGATCATCTGCATTTTCGTAGGGATATTCCTGAATAGCTGCAACATTTGATGCCGAGAAGAATGATAAGGCTGCAGCCCGTCCTAATTCTGTAGCTGTTATGTCTTCTCTACTTTGTGAGGCAAGGTGATGGTGCTTCAAGAAACCAAGCCCTTCTTTAAAGGTGATTGTTCGGGAAAGCAATTGATTATACGCTTTCTCAAGCTGCCCCCTTGTAATCGTGTCAAAACAGGAAAGGGTTGCTAAAAGTTGATTTACTGATTGTTCAAAGGTAGCCTCAGGTTGGACGGCTTCGATAGGGTTATTTAACAGATCTAAAGCCACTTCTTCCTCCGTTTTAGGCTCATCACCGAAATATCGACGACCAATTTCAGCTAACAACACGGCTTTACCGACATCATGTTTTCCCAATCGTCCCGCTCGACCTAGCATTTGGGTGAATTCGCCAACACTGAGGGTTTTGGTTCCCATCATTAGTGTCTGAAAAATTACAGTACTCGCTGGAAAATCAACCCCCGCAGCTAATGCAGCAGTTGTAACGACCACAGCGATTTTTCCTTCTCCAAAAGCTTCCTCAATCTTGTGTCGTTGAGGATATGTCATGCCAGCATGGTATGCACGGGCAGCAATCCCCTGGTTCTCAAGTTCCTTTGCAATTGTATGGGTATTCCGTCGTGAATTAGTAAAAACAATAGTTTGACCGCGGAAGCCATAGGAGCTTTTCTGTTGAAATTCTGCCTTACTGATATCTGCGATAATACGTAGCTTATCAACTTCGGTAAGTACCATGATTAAATGGCGTTGTAAAGGGACTGGTCTCCCACGGAGTATAACAGGAGTTAACACGAGATCTTGGGCAAGTTCCTCTGGGTTACCTACCGTGGCTGAAAGGGCAACTAATTGCGCTTTGGGAAAGAGTGTACGAAGGCGAGTGATTAATCCATCTAGCTCAGCTCCTCGATCCTCATCCGCCACCATCTGTACTTCGTCGATGACGACAACACCTACATCTCCAAACTTCATTGCTTTACCTGAACGGAGGAGGTAATCGAAACCCTCGTAACTGGCTACAATGATGTTTGCATCAACTACATCATCATCAACAATAACTAACGCTTCCTCTCCGACATCGATGGAGCTCATTCCAACGCGAATGGCAACTCGTAGTCCTAGGGGTTCGAATTTGTCCCGATACTCGTGGTACTTTTGGTTCGCTAAAGCTACAAGTGGTGAGAGGTAGATGTAAGTCTTGCCTTCCATGGCGGCTCTAAATCCTGTTAGTTCACCGATGAGTGATTTCCCACTGGTCGTATCCGATATAGCTAGGATAGATTCTCCTTCTAATAATCCGGCTTTCAAAGCCTTTGCCTGAATAGGGAGTAGGAATTCAATTCCGTGGGAATTCAGAACCTGTGTAATTTCTGAAGGAATAGGTAGTGTATTAATTGGTGTTTTCTCTTCAGGTTCTTTCACGGCATAAACTTGATCGTATAAGGTCATGGCAGGGTTTTGACTAGGACGAAATTGGGAGGAGAGGAATGAAGCCACCTTTTCGACAGATCGTAATCGATGTAGCATCGTTTCTAAACTACGGTGAGTAGACTTTGATAGCTCAACATCCATTGACCGTAATCGATGGGTTAGCTCTCGGGATGCACATTGGTAACAGACGGGTTGTCCCTCTAGTTTGAAGACCTGTTGGCGACGTAACATGGTTAACCTCTCGTCTCCGATACATGAACTGCAAGCCCGAACAATAACAGGATCTTTTACACCAAAATCTCGGAGCATCCCCTTTAGGTCCGTAAGGAAAGGAAACCGCGGATTTCGTGGGATTACAATGTTTTCAGCATCTCGAACCCAATTTATGAATGTTCGTGGATCTATGGGGCGTACTCCTCCCTTTCTTAATAACAATAATTTGGAAGGCCGTAAGCGTCCTTGTTTCATCTGGAACTGAACCCGCGCGCGTATTATGGGTATTGTTGGTCGATTAGGACGAAATACAATGCAATGGGCTTCTAACTCTTGCTTCTTTTCCGGAAAGAGTGCTAAACCAAATGGGGGTTTTATGGGTCGCATTTCTTTACACTATATGATTCAGCTTTTGCAACGAGCATCTGGCAAGGCTTATTAGTCTTCTCTTATAGTAAGGGTGTCAGGGGTTCAGCGAGTGCGCCAAATTGAAATCTTCCCCGGCATATTATCCTTGATTTTAAGTAAGGCCGCTCGAGCAGGGCGGACTGAAATTGGCGGTTTCCTTATAGGTCGGATAGAACGCAGAAAATTAATTGTAACTAGAGCAACATTTCCTCGGCAAGTTGGGACGCGCACTCATGTCTCCATTAACGATACAGATATGGCGATCCTCGCTGAGGAGCTCGCTGAACGAGGGGCAGGCGAAGTCATCATTGGGTGGCATCACACCCATCCAGGTCTTGGCGTGTTTATGTCAGGAACAGATGTCTCAACACAGCGCCGCTATCAAGCCTTCTTTCCCGAAGCTATTGCCATGGTAATGGACCCAATCAAATTCTCTGAAACCCTTAACCTCCAAGACCTAGATCTCCGAATTTACCGCGTAACAAATGGAAGCACTGAAGAGCTCGATTATGTCTATGCTCACGATCCCTCTGAAATTATTCCTGATTTATACAGCATTATGCTTACTCTCGAAGAGCCAGCACACATGATTTTTGAGGATACTTGGTTTGAGAAGATGTTACGAGAAGTTTTTGGTGAAGAAGTGACCACACCCACCTTTACCTACCGGTTAGGTGACTTCTTAGAGGCTGCAGTGGCCTTTGGTACAATACTGTTTCTCGGAATTTTCATCGTTCTCGCTTTACTTGGGCTTATCGTCTAGCTAGAAGCATTGACCACTACTTACAAACAACCTGAACGCCTCACGGATTAGATAGTCGCTAATTTAGAAGAATTAACTAAACCGAATTTACACTATTCGGGTTCATCGAATCCTAAGGCCTTTAGAGCTGCGAGGATAGCCTCTTTATCATCCACAGAAACATCATCGTCTACTTCTGAACTTGCCTCAGAAATACTCACAGTCTCAAGGCCCGGTTCTTCAACGGGCGCGATGGTCGGAGTGGCAACCGTGGGTTCTCCTTCCTCGACGACGGGTGTAATGGTCTCAGGAACCTCTTCGGGAGCTTCTGAAGCGCTCGAGCTTTCGGTCACATCTACTTCAGAAGTGGCTTCAATAGCAAGTGCCGGCTCTTCATGAACGGCTGGCATTTTACGGAAACCAAGCAGTTGTTCGGGTTCGAATGGGTGAGATTCCATTATTTTTGTGACTTTTGTTGCATAAATCTTCATGAGTCCAATATAATATCCGAGACGAATTTGATCCCGACTAGCTCCGACTAGGAGGGTTTCCGGCGTTCCTCGCATAATAATGGTGAATCCCTTGTTTCCTCGGAGAATCACTTCAGAAAGGGTTCCTTGGCTCAGTTGCCTAAGGGTTTCCTCACCAACATTGACGAGGGTGGCAGTAGCTGCTGAGAAAATATCAGAATCAACATCGCCACTAACTGCACAGGCAAGACGAATCCCTTCTCGGGTCACAACGGCCAGAGCTTCAAGGCCTGTTGATTGTTCGATTCGTCTCATGAGATCTTGTAGTTCTTTAAAAGGAGTCTCTGCCATCGTCTGCTACACTCTCTGTATGTGTCTATGTTGTTCTCTATTGTTTCCTATATCAAGGTTGCTGTAATGTCGGTGAGTTTTTTGGTAGTTTTGCGACCCTCGAAAACTCGTACTTGAAATTAAATACTTTCAGCTACCTCCTCTCGGTTCGCGTTCGCTGAAGCGTATTGGGGTTTTTATATGTTCTGTGAGAATCGCGAAGTGGGACAAGCTACCATGGCGTCTACTTTTGATGCACTCTTTAACGCAGACTATTTACCAACAAAACTGCTCCATCGAGATTTGGAACTTAACCTACTCTCAAAGCATTTTTCACCAGAGGAAAATTCCGATCAGTCAATGAATGTCTTAGTTCATGGAAGTTTTGGTATTGGTCGGACAACGCTCCTCCGTTTTTTTGGACAACACGAAATGAAGACCTTTCACCAACCACTCATTCGGTTTCAACAGAAACAACACAACGAAATCGTCGCAGATGCTCTTAACGCTCTAGCTCCAGCGTTACCTCAATCTACATCTCTCCCTGAACAATGGACGCTTGTGAAGCGATTGCTTCGAAAAGCCGAGGTACCCTTACTCCTCACCTTTGACGATGTTGATCATCACACCAGCGAACTTTACGGTAAATTCTTACAGATCTGTAAGGAAAATGGAGTCTCATCAATGGCCACGGCTCCCCGTTACTTCCCCAGACAACTTGAAGCAATCACATCCCAATTTCTTGATTTCTCTCTTGAATTGGCCCCTTTCTCTGATTATCAGTTTCTCGATATTGTTAAGCAACGAGTTGCTGAAGTTTATTCTAACCCTGTTCCCATACAAATTACTGAGTTTATGTCCGATCTCATTTGTCTTCTTGATTTTCAACGACCGGCTACTGTTGTGGACTTGCTTCAAAATCTCCACCCCCTACTATGTGGTCCCAACCTTATTACAGCGGACACGATTCGACAAGCTTGCATAAACTCCAGTACGCTCCATTACGACTTTTGGAGCGAACATCTTTCAGGGCTAATGGAATTAGATGTCACCACCGTTCTCCTCCTCCAAGCAATCGGGCAATACTTCGTGACCAATCCTGGCCAAATCTATGTCGCGAAATCTGCCTTACATTCCCAATTCCTGCAAGTCTCTGAATGCATTGGCTTAATTCCTTCTAGTTCTCAGTTCTCCCGTGCTCTTAACACCCTACTCTTTCAGGACTTATTGTTACATTCTCGATACTCATCAGAGAACTACTTCACTCTCCTTCCAGCTACAGGTTACCTAGATCTTGTTGAATTGCTCTTGGGTGAAAATCAAATCGAACAATAATATTTCAGGTTAGCCTCTGGGTGGATTTTTCGCTAAAGCGCGTGCTAGTAACCGAGCAACACGAAGTGGTTCGGGGATGCTGCCAAACCTCGTAACTCGTCGTATCAACGCTTGAATCTCGTTCCACTTACAACCTTTAAACTGAACGAATACCGTCGAATGTGTATCTAGCAGTAGGGGTTGCAATTCCCCATTACGACGCGAAATTTTCCATCGGGCTTTCCAGTTCGATGGAAAAGTGTGAATCAAATGATCACGAAGGTTTTCATGGGGCTCACTGGTGACACTAATTACAGGAAGGTTAGTTACTTCGTGGATCAAAGATAAATCAACAATATTGTATCCGGCGATCACTGTTCCTCGAATTAGTACACCGTTAAGATCGGTTCGTGATAAATCATGAACCATCTTGATGATTGTTTCCGATGCGTCTGTGCCTTGAATGGAAGCCTTGCCCCAAACTATTCCATCTATAATCAAATCGGCACGCATCACGATGCCACCTAATATCGTATGTGTAGAACCCGTGAGACCACTTTCAGCTATTCCTAACAAGCGGACCGATGGTTTCGAAAGCGATGATGCAGTCATCAAATGGTTACCCCTTTGTGATAGGGGTTAATCTAGGATAAAAGAAAGGATGAAGTGAACGGCTATGCAGGCGCGTTCAACTTCTTTCCTGGATGTGCGGTCTGCCACTTTTCCACAGGGATGGCAAATTCTTGTTCGATTTTTGATCGATGGAGGCTATTCATTGCACAGAACGGTACGATTCGTCCATCAGGGATTGCGTAGTGGATGCCACAGCGTTCTAGACGTTCAAGGTCAAAGTTGTAGGGGTCTTGGAAGTGCATAGACCCAATCATGATGATACGTTCCATGAATTCAGCCAACGAATCGTAGTCCTTCTTTCTCAAGAATTGGTTCGCTAGCTTAAAGAGTAATCCTCGCTTCTTGAAGAAACGCATTGCTCCGATGATTCCACGAAGAGTGCCCCGTGTTTTGGCGCCCTTTTCGTAATCAATAGACATCTTTTCCAAGGTTCCCAAGAACGGTTCGACATCTACATACTTGGTGATAGGTTGGTATGAGCCATCTTCTTCAACGATGATAAAGGTGGCCATTCCACAGGCTGGATGGGTGGAAAATTCAACAGCCGGGGCCCCACCTCGTGCGCCGAGGGCGCGTGCAAGGGGGACGACGAACGGTACAGGATACCAATCAGAGGTTTTGATAATTCCATCTGTCTGTTCTTCAGCAAGCTTCATCAGATCGGGGATTGTAATTCGCATTTCTTGCCGCTTCTCATAGTCGATTCGTCCTGTAATGGAGACTGGTTGGAAGTTAATGCACCTGATGATATCATGGTTTTCAACACCGAAGCGAATGATGTCGCCCACCTGTTCATGGTTGACTCCTCGAACTAGTGTGGGAACTAACACGATACTTCGAAGTCCTTCACTACGGCAATTCTCTAAGGCTTTCAGCTTCTGGGATAATAGGTTCACGCCACGAGCTGCAAGGTAGGGTTCTGGAGTTACGCCATCAAACTGCATGTAGACGGTGCTTAATCCTGCGTCGTAGAGCTTCTTTGGATAACCTTTCTGTGCCAATAATAGTCCATTTGAGGCAATTTCGACATGCGGGAAACCTGCCTCCTTAGCAGCTTTAATAATCTCAGGCAAATCTGCCCGCATTGTAGGTTCACCACCTGCAAATTGGACTGCGGGTGCTGGGACAGGGCTGTTTGATCGGAGGTTAGCTAGCATTTCCTTGATTTCGTCAAGGCTGGGTTCATAGACATAACCTGCTTTGCCTGCATGAGCAAAACAAATGGGGCATTCAAGGTTGCACCGATTAGTAACATCAATTAAGGCGAGACAGGTGTGTGTTTTATGGTTTGGACAAAGGCCACAATCATTAGGGCACAAGTTAACCGTTTCTGTTCGTGGATTGTCGAGACCGAGCCCTTCATAAGCAAAACCGAAGGCTCGGTGGAACTGCTCAGCACTTGACCAATAGACATCTTTGAACTCCCCATGATCTTTACATTCTTTTCGAATCATAACCTTGCCATCTTCTTCATAGATTACCGCGTCAATAGTACGGAAACATTCTGGGCAAATTGATCGAGTAGTATACGGGAGCTCCTTGGGTTCCATTTTTTGCATTTTCTATGAACACTCCGTTATGGTTACCACTCTCGAGTGGTAAGTTTGTATTGCTTGAGGACTGTGGTTCTTAAAAGACTTTTCCGAAAACTCCGAGTAGGAATCCGTTAGTTACGCGTTCAGAGAAAGCGTTATAATAATACTTGGGTATATATCAGCGTATGTCCCGGGTAATACGCTTGCATTTGGTCTCTGTGAAGCTCCCTAAAGCCTATGTGAAAGGCTTAGACACACTGGTAGAACGCGGAACATACCCAACGCGAAGCGAGGCAATCCGAGTGGCTATCCGCGACCTCCTCAAACGCGAGCTATGGATTTCAGGCTCGCCTCTTACCATGCCAAAGACGCCATCGGACTAGTTCGTCAAACTTCAACGCTCACGAGTTCCCTCAATGAACTCTTCAACATACTTTTTTGCTATCGAATCTTCAATCTGTTCTGGAGGGTGTTTAAACGAATAGGCTGAGATGCTCAGAAGAGGCCCACTGACGCCTCGATCTAAGGCAATTTTCGTCGCCCGAATCACATCAGCCACAACTCCAGCGCTGTTCGGTGAATCCTCGACGGATAGCTTCAGGCTTATCTGTAGTGGCATATTACCCCATTTGCGCCCATGGGCGTGAATGTAACAAATCTTTGTGTCATTGAGGAAAGGGACATAATCGCTGGGACCAATTCGGGTAGGAACAGGGTAGTCCAAGATACTCGTCACAGCTTCAGTCTTGCTGATGCGCTTACTCTTGAGGCGGTGTTCTGCCAGCATGTTTTCAAAGTCAGTGTTGCCTCCGATATTGAGTTGGTAGGTTTCGTCGATCTCGATGCCACGGTCGGAGAGTAGTTGAGCGATCACGCGGTGTAGAATCGTTGCACCCACTTGGCTTTTGATGTCGTCACCGGCCATTGGCAGTCCGGCATCGTGAAATTTGGCTTGCCACTTGGCGTCAGAGACAATGAACTCAGGGATACAATTGATGAAAGCGCAGCCTGCATCGAGCGCGGCTTGAGCGTAATGGCGCGAAGCTTCGGCACTCCCGACGGGCAGAAAATTGACTAATATTTCGGCACCCGCTTTTCGCAGCTCTTCTGCAACATCCACGGGTTCAATTTCCTTCGAATCATATACATCAAAGGAACTCTGCATGTGTTCGGCCACGCCGTCTAATATGGGTCCAGGCAAGACTTTCACATCTAGCTTGGGGGTATCAGCGAATTTGATGACGCAGTTGGGGCGTACAAAAATGGCTTCACTCACATCTTTTCCAATTTTACCTGCGTTTATCTCGAATACTGCAACAAATTGGATATCGCGGGGTAAGTATCCGCCAAAAGAAGGGTGCATAAGTCCTGTAACTCGGTCCTCCTTCCCTGTAACATTCGCGTAATAATGGACGCCTTGAACCAAACTTGAAGCGCAATTTCCAAGGCCGGCAATAGCGACTTTGATCGGTCCCATAATCATCACCTAAATAGGATAGTTTATGATGATAAGGTATTCATGGCGTTTAAGCCGCAAACACAATTTAAGCATTTCTCCTTTCTTCCCGAAAAACCGATGTCGAGACAGCAAATTAAAATCGGTGTTTTCTCTTTAACACGAACGAGAAGCCATGTCATCACTTAATGCTCGACTAAAACTCTCCAGTATTCTCCTTCCCGTACTGGTTGCAATCGGTATGATTGCATACTTCGTTGCGTTAAACCTCACCCTTACTCTTGTGAGCCTTCCGCTGCCCCAATCTTCAGCGGTTCGCTACTTCATCATACCCGTCGTTTTTGCCTTTCCTTGGATTCTGTTCGTCTATATTTTCCGTGAACGAACAATAAATGCTTCAGAGATAATGAACGCAAAGGGAAACCTGATCCCGCTCCGATGGCGCATGCTCTATGGCTTCAACACATTCATTATTTTGGGGCTATTCATTTTTCCCTTCATTTCACCGCCAATGGCTATTTTTGCTGCCTTAGTGTTGGCCTATCGTTTGGTTCACCGCTCAGAGGGTATTTGGAACAAATCTTCCGGTACGCGGACAGGTTATACCCTGATTCTCTTCCTTCTCCTCGCAGCAGTTCCTGTGTACCTGAGTGTAATATGGTTCCAGTATTTCTTGACCTCGGTAGTTGGAGTGATCTTCACTACATGGATTACCTACTTTGATTTAATGTACTTTACCTCGTTGTGCATCGCTAACGCGCTCTCTGTGGGCGCTCTCCTTGCCTTATCCTATGGCACCTTGGATGACCGAGGGAAACTTCGCTATGAAGATACTAAGAAAATGTGGATGATCTATTTCGGTCAGTTAGTCCTTATCGCCCTTCAATGGATCTTACTAAACCCTTGGATTAATTTTGGATTCACCTTTTCCAGCCCAGACCTCTTCGGGTTTGCAGGAACCTTCGGTAATATCACCTACATCAACTACATTTGTCTTGGTATCTTCGGAATCGTGTATCTAGTCAAGTTATTTGTCGGTCTTGGTAAAGGCATGAAGCTATCAATAATTGGCATTCTTTTTGCCGCTGCTTTTCTCCTAGTCGAGGTTCTAGCCAGTTTCATAGCCCTTCCAGGGACTCTCCTTAGACCCGTTCTTATCGTGGGTTCTAGCTTACTCTTCGTTCTCGCCTTCTCAATAAGCTTTTTCGCTGCTCCCGATGAACTCGTTGACTTTGAAACCCTCCAAGAAGAAGAAATTGATCCCTTAGAAAAACAAGCACGTGAGGAAGTAAAAGCGGCCGCGGTTGAAGACGAAGAGCCCTAAAACCTAGAATTTGGTCAAAGGTTGTTAAGGAACTCAGGGGCTTCTGCCAGTTCGATGAGCGGAATATAGACCCAGGCTCTCTCTAATGTTCCACGGGCATATTCCCAACATTCCTCTGGGTCCGCTTTATAGCGAATGAATGGACCCCGTGGGGCTTCATCTATTTCTGTATACAAGAATAGCGGTAATCCCTCTAGATTGTAGTACCCTGGAACACTCGTGATAGTTCCCATGATGTGCTTTTTCCCGTGTTTAAAATGTAATATTGATGCTGTTCGCTCTCGCATAGTCCAAAACTGTACAAGTCGAATTAGATTGTCCAAGTCCTTAATTTTCATAAGCACAGCGGGTCGAAGTTTAATATCATTCACAGGAATCAACTGTGCGCCATACTCTCGTACTGAAGAAAAAGGCTTTGCTTGACTTAAAAAACTTGATACCAGCATTTTTAGGGAACTTTGTGAAGGGGCTAATCTACTATGAATTTTCGAGTTGCTTGCGCACAAATGGATATTGCTCTCGGTAATAAGGAGGCAAATTTGGAAACTGCAGTCAAGATGGTAAAAGAAGCGGCCTCGCGTCAGGTCGATCTCATTATCTTACCTGAACTTTTCCAAACGGGGTACTGCCTTGACAAGGCAGATTTGCTAGCTGAGCCTCCAAATGGTCACTCTGTAGAATTGCTTCGAGATCTAGCAGGTCGATTCCGAATTTTCATCATCGCCGGGAGTATTTTGGAAAAAAGAAAACAGGGCATCTTCAACACAGCGCATGTGATTGGCAAAGATGGTAAGTTATTGGGGTTTTATGATAAGATTCATCTCTTTCCTCCCTTTGACGAAGACCAATACTTGATGGCTGGGCGCGACACGCCGCTTTTCAAAACCGCATTGGGCCTATTTGGGGTCGTGATCTGTTTTGACATACGATTTCCCGAGCTAACGCGTAGGCTTGCCCTTAATGGTGCTCAAGTTATTTTTTGTCCTGCGGAATTTCCGGCTGAGCGTATTACGGTGTGGGCGACTTTATTGCGAGCAAGGGCGATTGAGAATCAAGTATTTGTTGTAGGTTGCAATCGTGTGGGAAGTGATGGGAAAAACCTATTTGGCGGGCGCAGTGCAATTATTCACCCAGATGGACAAGCTCTTGCTCAGGCTACTGATTCAACCCAATTAATCGATGCGATAATCGATTTAGGCGAGGTTGAAAAGGTTCGAAAACCACTCCCATTGTTGAAGTACCGGCGAGAAGATTACTAAGGAGTGTGATAAGTCAGCGTGTCAACGACTAATAGATCAAAGGCTACGACTGACTATATCCTCTCTGTGGTGATAAAATACCGATCTTAACTGGTTGAGGGATTTTAGCCGAGTTCGGAGTATCGTTTCAAATACTTCTCACGAAGGCGTTGGTAAGTGGCTTCGTCAACGCCTCCTCCTCGCTTTCGTTGTTCTAATCGAGCAAGTAACTCTTCAATAGCTTGGCGTTCAGATGAGGCTTCTTCTCCCGAAAGGGGTGAATTCTTTAAGATCTCAGGGTCAGAGACCGTTAGATTCATCTCAGGAGGAGCTGAAACCTCAGCAGTAGCAGAAGGACTAGTTACACCATTTTGTTCAAGCTGTTCTTCTAATTTTGCCATCTCCATTTCGAGAGCGTCTAATTGCTCTTGGACATCCGAGTCTATTTCTTCGGATTGTTCGGATGGGGCTCGACTGGAACGAAGGAATCGTGCACTTGAAAGCTCCGTCTCGGAAGAACTTGTAGTTTGTGAGCTGGTTTCAGCTGTTCGTGCAGCTGTCCTCAATGCTTGGTTGGGTTCGACGACTATGGTTTCCAGTTGTGCTGCACGTTTGTCTCGTCGAATGCGTGGTTGAGCGCGAGTTCGTGTAAGTGGTTCTCCTGAACCAGAACGAGCTCCGTTGGGTATTCGGCGTCTTGGTTCTTGTGGAGTCGTAGTATCTCTTCGACGGTCTAAAAGACAGGTAGCTCCAATAATGGGAAGAAAGGCAATAATGAGGACATTAAGAAGACCAATAGCTCCAGGAAATAGACTGTCTAAAAAGAGGCCTTGAAAGAGCGCAAAGTCAACTATCATCGAAACTGCAAAAATTACCCAGATTCCAATGATAACCGATGACCGTTTGCTGGGCATACTGTGATAATCACCTATGTGAAACTCTTATGTTCCCCGCATGGATGGTGCTTTGCGTCTCCTTTTTGCTTTCTCCATCCTCGCTATATACTTGTCGCGCTAAACCTCAAATCGTAGTTTTAAAATTGCGCCTTTCGCAAGTGCAATTATTAAGGTAGGCAGGCGTACTGTTCGACACTCGCGTTTTTGGCCCATTCCAATGGCGAAACTTAAAAACTTGTGTATATTTTCCCTATTTTCTAAAGGCTCATACCAATAAACACACATTTAAAGACATTTTCTAGCAGGTTGCTCGCGTGGTGTCCAAGCATGCCAAGTTTTCGTGCAGGAAAAATTCCTCAAAAAGTTCTGGAAGAAAAGGTCTTCCCCTTTCTTGGCGCTCAAGATCCTGATGTAATTCATGGTCCTGGGATTGGTCGAGATGCTGCAGTTATTCGTGTGGGTCGACAAGTAATTGCTGCAACCACAGATCCAATTACTGGGGCTTTTCAAAACATTGGCGCCTATGTTCTTCATATCTGTGCGAACGACATTGCCACCTTTGGTATTTCTCCTCGGTGGTTCCTAGCGACCATTTTACTTCCCGAAAATGGCGACCTGAAACTCCTTGAAGAAATTATGACATCTATGCATCAAGCTGCTGAAAGCTTAAACATCGCTATCATAGGGGGCCACACCGAAGTTACAACTGGGTTGTCGCGCCCCATTATCGTCGGGTTTATGCTTGGAACAGCAAACGAAGGGGAATTTGTGACCTCCTGCAACGCTCACCCTGGTAATATTCTTATTCTTACTAAAGGAGTGGCAATCGAAGGAACTGCAATCCTAGCAACAGATCGTGCAGAGGAACTTGGTAGAGTGATCGATTGGCAAGTGATTCAGGATGGGCAACAACTCCTCCATCAACTGAGTGTTGTACCAGAGGCCTTAAAGGCAATCTCTACAGGAGGCGTGACGGCTATGCACGATCCCACAGAAGGCGGAATCGCAAATGGGCTTCATGAATTAGCTGATGCTTCAGGTCTTGGCTTTATTGTTAACCGTAAGGCGTTAATTATTCCTCATGCCACACAAAAGATCTGCAAGCAGTTGGACATTAACCCACTTAACTTGATTGCTAGTGGCGCCATGCTCATTGCAACGAAAGCTAACAAAGCTAAAGAAGTTCTCGAGGTTTTAGAAAAGGCAGGTATCGTTGCATCAGTCATTGGGCGTTTAGTTGAAGATCCTCATACCAGAATTATTGTTGAACTTGATGGGTCAGAAAAACCTCTTTCAAGACCTGCAGAGGATGCTCTATGGGATGCCCTCTCAAAGCCGGTTAAGAAATAATGTATTAGGCTTTTTCAAGGGACTCAAGAATCATATCTAACAATTGATGTGCGGCTTTGGTCTTGGTCGTCTTGGCAATTTTAACAACTTTTTTCGAAGGATGAACTACGAACAACTCGTTTGTGTGTGTACCAAATCCGACACCTGGTCGACTGACATCATTGGCAACGATCAGATCGGCTTTTGCTGAAATAAGACGCTCGTGGGCTCTGCTTACTAGTTCGTTATCGGTTACCCCATGTTCGGCTTTGAATAGAACAAGGTAAACATCCTTTTGAATGGTTTTAACAGCATCAACTATCTTTGGTGTAGGACTAAACTCCACTGAAAGTGTTTTAGTCTTTGCTGTCGGAATTTTCTCCTTCTTTGGCGTTTTTGGTGTCCAATCAGCTACTGCTGCAGCAGCAATGACAACATCAAAGGGCTTAGACTTTAATCCTGCTTTAACGGCATCAAGCATTTGTTGAGTGGTTTCAACCGGTACTACTTTAACACCCTCGGGTGGAACAACCGATCCACGACCATACACCAGTGTTACTTTGGCTCCACGTTCAAAAGCTGCTCTTGCTAGCTCGACGCCCATTATTCCTGAACTCTTGCTCGTTACTATTCGCACAGGATCAAGGTATTCAATTGTAGGACCGGCAGTAACAAGAATGCGCCTTTTAGCGTAATCGTGTTTTACACCCAACTTCTGTAGAACGGCATTCAGCACTTCTGCTGGTGTGGCAATCTTGGCTTTTCCTTCCTCTATTCGCGGTCCAATGAAATTAACTCCTAGTTTTTCTAATTTGCGAATATTTTCCTCAAGGATTGGATGTTTAAACATGGAAGCATGCATAGCAGGAACAATCATAATTGGGATTCCTGAGCCGAATGCAGTGGTTACTGTCGATGTTACTGGGGTATCATCAATACCCATAGCAATCTTGGATATTGTATTTGCTGTGGCAGGGGCTATTAGGATGAGATCGGCTTTGCCTTCATGTTCTCCTGCCAAAGCCACATGTTCAATCTTCCCTGTTAAAGTGGTAATTACTTCGTTACCTGTCGCCCATTCCATTAGAAACGGGTGTATAATCATCTGTGCCCATTCAGAAAAGATTGTAACTACCTCGGCTCCATGGCGCATTAACAATCGAGCAATCTCTGGACTTTGAACAGCTGCTACGCTGCCCGTGACGCACAAAACGATGAATTTCCCTCGCAATTCTGTGCCCTGGGACTCAACAATATCCTTTGATGGGTGTTCTCTTAGACGCAATTTCATCCTCTCTCAGTGACCATCTTCCCTACTCTATGATCTACTCTTAATGATAGGTGTGCTTCTTATCTGGATACTCTCCTTTTATCACTTCATCAATGTAGCCCTTAACCGCTTCTCTGATTATATCGGATAATTGCACATATTGTTTAACGAACTTTGGCAAGTGTTCATTATTACTTAATCCTAAAAGTTCAGTAATGACAAGAACCTGTCCATCACAATACCTTCCTGCCCCAATTCCGATAGTAGGGGGTTTCACATCTTGGGAAATTTTACGGGCAAGCCATTCAGGAATACATTCCAATACTATAGCAAAAACTCCAAGTTGGTCCAATGCCAACGCATCACGCCATATCTGATCGGCTTGTTGGGGCGTCTTTCCTTGAACACGATACTCTTCTGCAAATTGAGGCAACAGACCGACATGGCCCATGACAGGAATCGCTTCCTCGCGTAACTTATTGATGATATCAGTTTGTTTTCCTTCTATTTTGACCGCATTTGCACCGGCGTCAAGAAATTGCCGTGCATTGGCTAATGCCTGTTCTGGTTTCTCATAGCTATGAATGGGCATGTCTGCCACGATAGGTGTCTTTTTGACTCCTTTGGCAACTACTCGAGTGTGATAGAGCATCGCTTCCATTGTTACATGTTTGGTATTCGAATGCCCCTGAAAGGCCATACCGAGGCTATCGCCCACTAAAATCAAATCGATTTGAGCCTCTTCTAAAATTCTAGCTATTTGACAATCATAAGCCGTGAGCATGGTAATTTTTCGCTTACCCTTAAGATTTCGGATTTCTTCAACACTCATGAACGACGACTCTCCATGAAACGCACTATATGGGTTAGGCTTGCGTTAACAGGTGTAGGAATATCGTGAGCTTCACCTAGTTCCATAATCTTTCCATTCAAGGAATTAATTTCAGTTTTTCGACCCTGTTGAATATCTTGTAGCATGGATGTTAGGTTTTTATAACGAGGTAGTTGTTGTTCCATCAACTGTAGTATGCCTTTATCTAAATCCACTCCTTCTGCCGCTCCTACCTGAATGCATTCTTCTGCGATGGCGTGCCAGAGTGGTATCAAATGAGGTGAGATAAGTTCACAAGTTGGTACTCGAAGTATCGCAGAGAGTGGGTTAGTTATACAATTAATCATCATTTTTCTCCATAAATCGTTCTGAAACTCTTCGGATACTAGCACATCTAAATTACTTGTTCTGAAAATTTGTGCCACTTGCTGAGAAATTGAATCATTATCAAGGATAGTTACATTCCAGCTAACCTGAACTTGTCCTGGTTTCTGTACCTCTGCGCCAATCCCGACAATTCCTCGAAGGACCTTGCCTTTACCCTGGGTAGCGTGTTTCGCTATCTCTTCTATTCCCAATCCATTTTGAAGTAATAAAATCACAGTGTCTTTGCGTATGAGCGAACTAATAGTCGCTAGCGATTCATGTAAATCGAAGGTTTTCACGCAGACGATGAGGAGTGTATTGGGAGAGATTTCTGTAATCTTGGTTGATGTGAGAGGTGAATATGAACCAGTACGATCTCCTACTAGTTTCAATCCATGGTCGCGTATGGCGCTCATATGCGAGGCGCGACCGATGAGGGTGACTTGGTTCTGCCTTGAGAGCAATGCGCCATATACTGATCCAATAGATCCTGCTCCGAGGATATAGATGGAGTTGAAACTCATCTGTCGGTACCACCTTCGTTAGAAAGTCCCTGTGTAGCGGCTAGCATGTTAAGGCGTTCATTAATTATTCGAATGGCTTCAGATAGGTTGTGGTGGTTATCAAATTCGTTCTGAATTTGTTCCAACTCGGTGTGTGTTTTGGACTGCAATTGGTCAAGTGTTAATACTAGCAAGGGTAATGCACGTACAATGTTGTCGATAATACTAATCGTAGCCATTTGAGCGGTACGAGAAAGTGGGTTCAAATCAATGGTGATGACTTTTTTCCCCTGTTTTACTAATCCTTCTGTTCGATCGCCATCTTCTAATGGGACGAATGCTAAATCGGCAGTGAATAATCCTCGTTGGTCCACTATGCGTCGATCACTGTGAATTTCGGGAATTGTTCTGTGAAACTTGGAATCGAGCCCGTAGATTTCAGAAGCCCCAGCGTCTCGAAGAACCTGGGCAATTGCGGTCTCCCGCTCCTTTGATCGATGATACAAATTGACTTCTAACTTGGCTCCGGTTACCTCTGCGAGTCTAACGAGGTCATGAGGAACTAGGGCGGCGACATTTCCATTTACAGAGATTACTGGATGTCGTGATAAAAGGAAACTTGCTGCAGCAACACGAATAGCGTTCTGGGCGTTCGTGGTAGTTACTTCACCAATAAGATAATCGAAGGCTTCGCCTCGTCCATGCGCAAAGAGACCAAAAGTCGATGTTATGCCCTTCAGAAATCCTTGAACCAGTTTCGATCGTATCTTCAAGGATGTTGCTCTAGGGTGTTCGGGTGAGATTTCATGTTCATCCATCGAGTAGTTGCGCTCCTTGATAATCCACATCCATCACAAGGACTTCATGTTTAGTTGTTTTATGCCTATCAAAGATTCGTTTTAATTCCTGGACTTCGTCAGAGGTTACCAATGAAAAGACATTTTCGCCAAAAATAGCAGAACTACAAATGAACCCTGCCTCATCGCATTCATGCAACACAGCGTTGACGCGTTTTGTTAGGATCTGAATGTGTTCGGCAAACCGCCTGGAATACTGTAATAATCTCTTCACTGTCGGATGAAGTTGTAACGCGTCAATCAGCGATCCCCCCAGTTCATTAATTCGCTGTCGAGCCCTTTCATCATTTAGGTATTCAGGTGTGGGAATTGGTCCAAAGGGAAGACACACAACTTTACAATCGTTGTCGGAGGGTATGGTCTTTATTACTCCAACTCCCGGTCCACCGGCCGTAATTCGCATTTCGATACCTCCCAGTGTTTCCGCAATGACTGTACCTAATCCTGTCCGTTGTCGTACTTCTACAATATGAGCAATCTGTGCTGCTTCGATTCGGGTTAACCCGAGCTTTAAAGCGTGGTTTAACACTAAGGATAGACTTAGGGCTCCAGCACCACTGGTCCCGAAACCATAGCCTATTGGCATCGCAACCTCATGGTTTACAAGGATTTTGAAGTCTTGATCGGGTAGGTATGTAAGGAGAGAGGAAATTACCTCTTTTGATACAGGTGCAGGGTCTGGGCTACCATTTATTTTGATGTAGATTTGCGGCGTTTGTGCGGGCTCAACCTCTACGGAGGTAGTAACTCCACGACTAATTGTGACACCTGCACCACGCGATCCCCTCTTGAGGGGGTCCTCTGCCTGGTCGCAAATCTGAAAGAATCCAGTGATGTGTCCAGGAGCAAACGCACGGGCCTTCATAAAAAACGACTGCCTCACCATTTCTTATCAAAGCTGGTGGCGTAAAAGGCGTGAAGTGAGATAAGAACATAAATATTTTGCACCCCTACCTATGTACTCCCGAAATGAAACGAGTTTCTGCATTCTGTCCAGCTGGCATATCTAGCTTTTTCCTCGCAGTAACACCTACAAGACCACCCTTCACAATGAATGAAGCCTGCAAAGTTGGGGCAAAGGGCGGTGGATTTGTAATTACAAAGGGGGTACACACAGAGCTTGTATTGACGACAGCGAAAACAACCAACATCGAAGTTTCTATTAATGGGCGCTCTGCCCCGAACGCCAAAGTGACTCGAGAAGTATGTAAACTTCTCCTAGAAAAAGTCAAACACTCTTACAATATCGCCATCCAACATGATGTTGAAGTACCTATTGGTGCAGGATACGGTGCAAGTGCTGCCGGAGCTGTTAGCACTGCAATGGCACTGAGCAAAGCCTTGGGGTTCAACTTAACCCTCAATCAAATAGCACAGTTCGCTCATCTTGCCGAACTTCGTTGTGCTACTGGGTTAGGGAGCGTAAGCGGTGTTGTTCGTGGCGGGGCCATTCTTATTTTGGAAGCTGGGGCCCCTGGATATGATCGGGTCGACTGGCTTCCTCTCGAACCTTCACATCGGATAGTCTCAGCGAGTTTTGCCCCCATTCCAAAGGAAACCATTATTTTCTCCCCCCAAGCTCAGCAAACTGTGAATAAAGAAGCTCATACCGTAATGGCGAAAATCCTAGCTAATCCCAATCCAGAATTCTTCATGGAATTGTGTAACAGGTTTGCCCAAAAAGTAGGATTTCTCACTCAACGCCTCAGTAGAGTTCTCACTAAAGTGAAGGAAGCTGGGGCGCTTGGGGCAACCCAAAACATGATTGGTGAAGCCTTTCATGCCCTCGTCGACCAAGAAAAAGTGAACAATGTAATAAACGCAATTTTACAAGATTTTCCTGCCAATAAAATTCTTGTTTCAGAAATATATTATGGCGGACCAAGATACAAATGAAGTACTAATGGCTTTTATCAAACATGTGCGGCTTATAATGAAGGGGCTTACTGTGTTTCCTCGAATGCACAAATCCCTGTTGATTTCTCTAACTGCGTTGATGGCATCTCTTGTTGCCGTCTTAACAATTCTCATCCAAATTTCAGTACCCGCCACACAGGGATACTTCAACTTCGGAGAGGTCGGTGTCTATATTACAGCAATTCTATTTGGGCCAATTATTGGTGCCGTTGCCGGGGGAATAGGATCGATGATCGCCGATCTTGCCACCGGTTATGTACTATACGCTCCTGGGACCCTCGTCATCAAAGGACTTGAGGGTTTCATTGTAGGTTATCTGAGCTTCGCGTTTCGAGACCGATTTGAATCTAAGCATCTCAAGTATCTCGGTGCTGCTCTTGGATTAGGATTAGTAACATGCATGGTAATTATCGGCATATACCGCTTTAGTGGCGAATTGCAGCTGATTGGTGGTCCTGAAATCCCCTGGTGGGAAATCCCACTCTTTCTCCCCTCTTGGGCTTGGTTCATATTAGCGATATTTTTTGGGTCATTGACCTTATTCGTCACTCTGCGATATGAGCCCAAAGCTGCTTGGAACGCGTTTTCAATGCTTTTGGGTGGCATAGGTATGATAACTGGGTACTTTCTTTACGAATTTTTTATCTTCCAATATGCGGCAATTGCTGAACTGCCGTTTAATTTCATGCAGGTAATCGTCGGAATCATGGTGGCGCTTCCAATTATTGTGCGATTGTTAGGGACTATGCAGAACTTAGGAGTAATAGGTGAAATCTAACGACCAGCGCAAGTTTTTAGCGGAGTGAATCAAGTTTTAATGCCGATATCACACTGTATTTCGTGTTGCATATGACAGAGCCTTCCCTTCCTGAGGATCCAATGGAAGCTATCATGCAAATCCTTCGTGATGCAGAGCAACATGTAGATGGCATCCAAGGTGTAGCTGTAGCCTCCACAGACGGTCTTCCCATGGCAAGTGCTGTTGACGCGAAAATTGGAGAAGCTGAACTTGCAGCCTTAGCCTCTTCTATGCTTTCCATCGGTTCCACGGCAATAACCAACCTCAAGAAGGGAGAACTCGATAGCATTTATGTCAAATGTGAAAATGGGTACATTCTTCTCAGGTATAGCGGACCCCTTGCTGTGGTTCTCTTCATTACTGAAGCTACTGCGCGCCTTGGCCCCCTTCTACTTGAGTTAAAACGAACTGCTTCACGCCTTGAAAAGATGCTGGGATTCGGGTAACCGCATACACTAATGGCTAGAAACCTAGGTGTTGAATAACCTCATTGACACCCTGATCATTGCGAATGCTCGTTCGCAACACAACTAGATCAGGATTAATTTTCTTTGCGTCTTCTTCTAATAGATCCACATTAACTTCCATGATTTGAGCTAGATCTATTTTATTGATGACGAGTACATCAGCTTCGTGAAACATTACAGGGTGTTTTTGAATCATCCAGGGACCTTCTGTCACACTAACAACTACCAGACGCAAATGACTCCCTAAAGGAAAGTCAGCGGGACAAATGAGGTTTCCTACATTCTCAATGATAATGATTTTAGTTGATTCCAAGTCAACTGCCTCGAGGGCTTTTCGAATTAACTTCGCATCCAAGTGACATTCAACACCCGTATTCACTTGAATTGTACGAACCCCATGTTGAGCGACACGATCCGCATCAATGGTAGTTGTAACATCTCCAGCGATAACCACAATCTGATCTCGGCGATTTGCTAATTTTTGAATAATTGCCTCAACTAGTGAGGTTTTACCTGAACCAACGCTTCCAAGGATATTGATAGTCCGAATACCGTGTTTTTCGAATAAGGATAAATTATCTTCAGCAAGTCTTCGGTTTCTAGCCATGAAATTCTCTTCTAAAGGGATTTGAACAGATTCGGTATTAGGAGGAAGATGGGCTGCATGGTGATGTCCGTGGCTATGATCGTGATGGTGTTCCCCTTCATCAGGGGTAATGATGACTTGTTTTTTCTTATCTCTTACTGGCGACACTGAATAACCTCCACTTTCCTGCTGTATCCCTTGATTTCGCGTTTTTCAATCATTCCATCGTTCTAGATGTAGTATACATCAAGATGGTCACTCAGAACTATAGGGAAATATATAGAACTTGTGCCATAGTACAGGTTGGTTGGAGGAATTTTGGTGCAGGCACTTCATATTACTGAAACCCGAGCGATTGTACCAGTTACTCGAAAGCTAACGGAAATACGGTTTTCTCTTGAGGATTTAATTGGGTCAGCTGCCTCAGTTGAAGACGAGCCATCGGGAAGTTCGCGAAGACGACTGAGCAATCGTCGGATTGGACAGTTGTTGCCTAACGCGGTCTTACAATGCCAAAAAGCGTCGTCTGAATTCATTGAATTGAATCTCACCTACGATCGCACAATTAAAATCCCTGTAGGCAGGCCTCGCGAATTCCGGTATCAGGTCCAAACTTATACAGTGACTTCAGAAATTTTGTGGCGCCCTGAGACAGGCTTCTGTTTCATCATGGATCTACCACGAAGTGCTGTCAAAGCTACGACTTGGATGTTATCTTCTGCAGTGCTAGGGTATCCTGGTCGGTTGTCGAGTCTTGACATCGGTCGAACTCAGATGCGAAAAGTAATCAGTTTTATCACCGCCAAGACCAAAGGCGGACCTGGGGAGCTCCTTCGTGCGATATTTCGGAATGTTGAACTCGATGGTAACTACTTAGATGAAGTAAGTCTTCGAGCTCGTGACCTTAACAAAGCTGATTTGTACAAAGATGTTCAGCAAAATGCTGGAAGTATTCATGCGGTGAGTTTCGCCACACCAATAATACCTGGCATCGATCGTCCCCTTGCCTGTCGGATGGATTCATCGGGCTCTGTGTTGGTGTATTCTCAGCGGCTGCAAAGTGATGCACTTCGAGCCTTTCTGTTATGGCTGGAAGAAATGCTTGCGAAGTAATCCAAACCTACTAGTATGATTATCTAGTTTCCACTAAGCTTATTTGTGCTTGTTCAGAGGTAAGGGGAATCAGTACCCGAGGGACCAAGTTCATGGTTATCGTCACAAGTGGAAGCCCGTCTAAGACGCTAGCTTGGAGAGTGGCTGAAAAACTTTCAGCAGCTTATCTTGATACAGATGTTAAACATTTTCCAGATGGTGAAATCTATGTTCGTTTTCTTGGAGAAGTAAAAGACGAAGAAGTCATTGTTGTCCAATCGTTAAGTCACCAACCAAACCATTATCTCATAGAACTCTTCTTTATGCTTGATGCACTAAAGGACTTGAAAGCTAAACGCGTTGTTGCGGTCTTACCCTACTTTGCCTACGCTCGTCAAGATGAACGATTCAAACCAGGAGAGGCTATTAGTTTAAAGACGGTGAGCCGTTTAATTGAGGAAGCCGGTGCAGACCATATCTTTACAATAGATTCTCATCGTCACCGAGTTTTGGATCAAGATGAGCTTACGACAGTACCTCTTCAAGATTTGACTGCTATGGCTGAACTAGCTAACTATGTGGCAACCAAATACAAAATGGACAATCCTGCAGTAATTGGGCCTGACGCTGAAGCAGGTGCTTGGGCAAAAATAGCTGCAGACACTCTCTCCGTAGAGTATGATGCTCTCGAGAAAAAGCGATACGATGCTGAAACTGTTGAAATCAAACCCCGTCATCTCGATCTAAAGGATCGTGATGTACTCATCGTAGATGATATAATTAGTACAGGGAACACCATAATCAAAGCCATTGAAGTCTTGAAAAGGAACGGTGCAAAGAATATCTATGTTGCCTGCACTCATCCACTTCTCGTTCTTAATGCTCTTGTAAGAATATACCAGGCAGGTGCCCTTGATGTTATCGGTACAGATACAGTTCAATCCGCTATCAGTTATGTTTCCGTTGCACCTGTGATAGCTGAAGCCATAAAGAAAATCTAATTTCAGGAGAAATCAAATATGCCTTTAGAGCCTCGCAAACATTGGAAAGCCCTTAAGTGTCCTATCTGCGGTGAAAAAGCGGTCTTCTTCGTTACAATGGATGCGGTTAAAGATGCTAACCAATATCCGGTACCCTTTGAAGTCATTCATAACGACCACAAATTCATGATCTATCTCGATTCAGGGCTACTCATTAGCCGAATCGAAGAACCTCCACAACCTCTTCCAACTAAGAAGAGCAAGTCTAAAAGCAAAAAGGCTAAATAAGTTGCTTAAACCATTCAGGGCGGAAGCCCGGTAGTGTAGGTTCCTACAAAAGGGGGCACAGTGGTCAATCATCCGAGGCTCTGGATTCGCGCTGGTGACGCGAAGGAGATACCTTGGGACCGCGGTTCGAATCCGCGCCGGGCTACCACGCTTATTTCCTTTTCACTGAAGGTTATCGATCGAAGAATGGACTCTTTCCAATGGCGGCTAGGGGAATACCTATTATGATCGTGCAGTCAGGCATTAATTTAAGGCGATACGCTCCAACACCAGCACGAAAGAAAACCCGATTATCAACATTGTGAATCTGTGCGGTCTTCACTGCGCTGCCGATTGCTATACCCAAATCAATGGCTTTGATGGTACAATTGGGACCTGCAAAAAACCGCCCCTCCCTACGGCCAGAGCTGAGCATTTCATTGCAGTTTTTATAACCGCAAGCACCACATTGGGTGCCAAGGGCTTTGGGTCCTTTCAAGCCAATCAGAACTAATGCTGTTGCTTGTTCGATATTTATCGCATCACGAGTCCAATGTTCACCGGCTTCTTTTGCAAGAATGTGCATTTCCTTTGCGACAGTATCCTTCTCTTTACCGGTTAATATCAGGGCTTCAATGTCATCGATACCTTTGCCTTTTGGTGCAGTTCGAATCGCAAGTAGCATGAGCCGGGCTACCTCAAGAACAGCCTTGGCTTCTTCTTCTGGGCCACTAATTCGCATAGAACCACCAATCACTCCATATCTATCTGGAATTTTAGTTTTTACTATGAACTGCATTCTTTTGCCTTTGACCCGGTTATTCGTGATTCAAGGAGTTCACTTTTTAGAAACCCAAAAGGCTAATTTTATTGGAGATATAGGCTAATCAACAAGACATCCTGTAATTTCCTGGTTTTAAACTGAGGTAAGCCATGTTGGCGTCTATTCGTGTTTCGGTCGGTACTGCGGCGGTACTGAAACTTCTACATTGTAAACAAGATGCTTTACCCACAACTGCCTACACAATGATATATTCACCCAAACGCTGTACTGCTAATTGCGCCTTTTGCGCACAGGCCCGTCAGAGCACTGCCAAAGCTAATCGCCTCTCTCGAATCGCTTGGCCTGACTTTCCAGTATCAAAATTTATTGATGGATACAAGGCGAATCAACATGAACTACCTTTTCAACGCATCTGCATCCAAACAATTTACTATACACAGTTAATCGAAGACCTCGGAAATCTAGTTCAGACCTTTCGAAGCTTCCTTCCTCAGCTCCCTCTTTCCCTGGCTCTCCCTCCCTTGACTAGACACCAGTTTCAATACTTATACGATTTGGGAGTGGAGCGTGTTGCGGTGGCGTTGGATGCTGCCACTCACGAACTATTTCATAACATTAAGGGCCCAGGAGTAAACGGTCCGTTCTCGTGGGATAAACATAACCACGCCCTTGAAACCGCTCTTTCAATTTTTGGAAGATACCGAACTACTACCCATCTAATCATAGGACTTGGAGAAACTGAGTTTCAAACAATTAACCTACTTCAAGATTTGACTGATAAAGGCATAAATGTGGGCCTTTTTCCTTTTACACCAATTACAGGAACAGTTCTTGAGCATAGACCCCGCCCGTCTCTAACCCAGTATCGGCGCATACAAATTGCGTACTATCTCATCCGAAATCGGATCTCTAGTGGTAGCCAAATGGAATTTAATCGATCAAGACGCCAACTCACTGGATTCGGAATTTCAAACGAGCTTCTCGATGAAATTATTTCACGAGAGACGGTGTTTCAGACAACGGGATGTCCATCTTGTAACCGCCCGTTCTTCACAGAGGAACCGAGAGGTCCCCTTTATAACTATCCACAAGCCCCCTCTGCCTCAGCGCTAAATGAAATTCGAAACCAGCTAGGAGGAATTCATTAGGCTATGACACAACTTTGGCGACTTATTCGGACTGGAATATTCAATGCCTATGAAAACATGGCTATTGATCATGTTCTGCTCGATGGTCTGCACAAAGATACAGCTGCGAATACTGTACGATTTTATCGATGGAACCCCTCAGCCGTCTCTATCGGAAGATTCCAACATCTTGAAGACGAAGTCAATGTAGAGGCTTGTCGCAAGTTGAACATTGATATTGTTCGACGCATCTCAAGCGGTGGTGCAGTATATCATGACTTTGAGGGTGAACTAACCTACAGCATAATCTGCCGTACTGATGAAACCAATTTACCCACGGATGTGATTGAGACATACCAACACATTTGCGCCGGCCTTCTTAAAGCGCTTAATCGATTGGGAGTCCACGGAAAATTTTCTCATGGCTCAGAAAGACTTTGTCCTAATATTTTCGTAAAGAAACGGAAGATTTCAGGTAATGCTCAATCTCGCCGAGGGAACACTCTTTTGCAACACGGTACTATTCTTCGCTCACTGGACTTGAGCAAAATGTTCACAGTCTTGAAAGTCAACAAGGGCCAAGCCGATGAGGCGTTCATCCAACAAGCAGCACAGAAATTGACATCACTACATCACGAGCTAGAAAAGACACCAGCTTTTGGACAAATCGAGGAAGCCTTAGTAGACGGTTTAGGTGCAGCACTCCCTGCCCGATTCTATGAAGAGGGATTGACCGATGCTGAATTACAATCTGCTAGGCATTTAGCCACCTCATGGTATGCTTCCCCTGAATGGTCCTATCAACGAGGCTTCAAACATTGACCCTTTCATCCATCACTTCATCAGTCTTGGGGGCTTGGTTTAAAGCACCTGCTTCTAAACTGGATGAACTGTTCTTAGAGGCTCAACGAATCACTGACCATACATTCAAGCGACAAATTACCCTCTACAAACCAGGAAGCGCGTTCCCTTCCATCTCGATAACCGGAAAACAGTGCCAACTCCGCTGTCAACACTGTAGTGGTCATTTCCTCGAGCACATGCACGCAATAACTCGTCCCCAGGATCTTTTGCATTTTTGTCAACAGCTTGCTGAAGAAGGAGGCATCGGTTGCCTTATCAGTGGAGGATGTGGCTCCGATGGGACCCTTCCACTCGACCCCTTTCTTCCTGTGCTGTCTGAAATTAAACAAACAACAAACCTGATTCTCAATGTACATACAGGATTTCTCAACCGAACCCAAGCCAGCCAGTTAGCCCAAACAGGCATTGATTGCGCTTCGGTTGATGTCGTAGGAAACGATACAACTATTCACACAATTTACGGTCTAACGAATCGATCAACCCTAGAGTACGCTATCACACTTGAAGCTCTCAAAACTATGAAAATACCAGTAGCCCCGCACATTTGTGTGGGTTTGCACCATGGCCGCCTTCTCGGGGAACTGAACGCGCTTCAAATGATTCACTCAATAGTGAAGCCTAAGTTACTTGTAATAATTGCATTTATGCCTACGCAAGGTACACCTATGGTGAATGATCCGCCAGCTCGCCCTACGGATGTAGCGAAGGTATGTGCACTTGCCCGCCTACTCTTTCCGAAATCCGAGATCGCCCTAGGTTGTATGCGCCCAAGAGGGGCGATTCGAGAAAAAATGGAAGAACTAGCCATTCGCGCGGGAGCTACACGATTAGTTCAACCCACTAAGGCTTCACTGCATTACTTACAGCAGCATGGCTACTCACTAAAGACAGAAACAGCCTGTTGCATTGTGTAATCCTGTGAATGAAAACGGAGCAACTATTCCATCTGTTCTTTTGAGATTTTAACGCCCTTAGAGTCAATGACTGCAAGCTGAATTGTTCCGCCTGAAGCGATATCACGTCTACGAGCCGCGTTTACAGCGCGTGTCACCAATTGTATTCCTTCTTCAATGGACATGTTATCGCGATACTCATCTTCAAGGACGCCATAAGCTACAACGGATCCGCTACCCGTTGCAGTGAATTCATCTTCTTCAAGCATGCTTCCCAACGGATCGAGCATATAGACATGGCTTCCTTCGGCGTCTACTCCTCCGACTATAAGCATTGCAATCAAAGGAAACATTCGGTTACGGAAAAGAATCGACGATGTAAGGCGAGAAATCGCCTTCACTGATAAATCACGTCCTTTCTCAAGAGCTTCTAACTTAGCGATTGCGCGAATGTTGTTAATCAATTGTTGGGCGTCTGCTACGGAGCCTGAGATAGTCATTGCTACATTATCTGTAATCTGTAAAATTTTCGGTGCTGTGTCACTGGCAACAAGGTAGCCCATAGTTGCTTGACTTTCTGTTCCAAGGATAACGCCTCCATTCACTTTCACTGCTACAGTAGTTGTATGTGACATTAACCGTTGATTATCTTTAGGTTCCATCATTTCATCTTACCCGCAAATACAGCGTCTGTGCCCACGATTATTACTAACAATTTAAGTGTTCTTCTCTTTTCGATACCCGCTTTACATGCTGACTTCCTTGTAGTGAATACATTGGGTCAAAACATTTTTAGCCAAGACTCCTTTCGTCTCCTTTACTCGTTAAAAGGTGTTATGACTTTGGCATTCCGACCTGAGATTCAAACCCCACAGACTGGTGAAATTCGTAGCGGACGAGGATTCAGTCTAAAAGAGCTTAAGGATGCAGGTATAAGTCTAGCTGATGCACGCTGGATGGCTATCCCTATTGATAGTCGGAGAAAAACCAAGCACGAAAATAATGTGAATGCTCTCAAAGATTATATTAAACGACTTAAAACTCTCAGGAAAGGAGCAAAGAAGCCTGTACCCAAACCCAAAGCTGAGAAGCCTGCTCCTGTTCCAACAAAACCCATAGAAACTGATCTCACCGATCTTTCTGGGGTTACTAAGAAACAAGCTGAAACTTTAGCTGCAGCGGGCATAACTAGCATTCGCACACTTTCCACAACGGCTCCACGCCGTTTAGTTCGACTAACCGATATCAAGCGAGATCGAGCAACGAAACTAATTGAGAGTGCAAAACGATATCAGCGTGAAAAGACTAAGGCCGTGCGTGAGAAAAAGGTAGAAGAACCTCAAATCACCGAGCTAAAACATCTCCCAGAAATTACACGCGGTGATATTAAACAGCTCAGGGAACTTGGAATTGAAACTCTAGAGGAACTCAAAACTGAGAACCCTCGAGACCTTTCACTCATCACCGCCATGCCAGAAACCCGTATCAAAGAATGGCAAAAGATCATTCGCGCAATTGAAAGGGAAACCAAAACTGATTAGCCCAACGAAATACCTTCCATTCTATTTTAAGAAGGGCGTCCAAGGCCAAGACTGTTCTGTTGAGAACCATCCGAAGGCTTGATAGAGAACAGCAATTGCTCCCTGGGGTGGAATCACCCCTTGTTCAGTAATAATGGCGTCAATGTATTCAGCGGGTGTTACATCAAAGGCAGGATTACGGACGCTGACATGCTTCCATCGTGCAAGGATATCGGGCTCTGCAACTTCCTCGGTATCCCTTTCTTCGATTTCTACAAGTTCTCCTGCCATAGTTGCGGGGCTGAATTTGTAACTCTCTGCTGCTACATAGAAATCGACACGAGCCTCATCCGCTGCTAAAGCGACAGCACTGGTACCAATCTTGTTAACCACTGCTCCATTCGCTGTAACCGCATCGGCACCAACAAAAACCTTGTCTGCTTGATCCATAAGGTATCGCACTGAGTTATCCGTAATCAGAATGGATGGAATCCCCGCCTCATCGAGCCAAGTGGCTGTAATGTGACCTTGATATTTGGGGCGCGTTTCAGGTACATACACGGTAAATTCCTTTCCAAGGGAGTACGCCGTCTTAAGAACACCAAAGGCTGTAGCGCTATTGCAATAGGTAAAGATGATATCGCCGTTTACAATGAGCCGCGCACCTATTTCACCAATAGTTTTTACGGCATTATTTGACATTTCGAGGAATTCATTCCCTATCTTTAGCCCGGCGTCTTTCAATGCCTTTACAGTTCTAACTTGGTTCGATTTAGCTAAAAACCGCGAATAAAAGTAGCGTAACCCATTTGGCAAAGATACAGCTGTAGGTCTTGTCTCATACAACAGTTGAGCCGCTTGTGCCACATCCTGAAGCAAGTGCTTTATCTGTTTGGCTTTTGATTCCTGGGAAGCAATCATTAGTGCTTTAACAGCGGCTCGAGCTATTCGCCCTGCTCCTCGTGTTCGCATTGATCGTATGTTATTAGCAATTTTCATTGTTTCTTGAGGAAGAGTCGCCATCGTCGTCGCCGAGGCATTTAATACTATAACAGGGTATTAATGCTCTCATAGAGGGGCTATCAATGGATGTCGAAGAACTGATTACGAAACTCAAAACCTATGAAATTGCTAGCGCTGATGGAACAGCCATTGCAGCTGCAAACGCAATAAAAGAACTCGCTCTACGCTCTAAAGCAAAATCAACAAGACATCTTTTTGAACAGGTCAAAGTTGCGGCCCTTGGGCTTCGCCAAGCGCGTCAAAGCTCAGCAGCACTTCACAACTGCCTCGATTTTATTGAAGACGCGACTCAGCTCGCCTCTAGCCAAAAAGTTCCGTTGCCAGAGGTTCGTGATTTAATTGGAAAAACCTGTGATACATTTGTAGCTCGAATTGACGAAGCAAAGAAGCGTATTGCAGAAATTGGTGCCAAACGCATCCGAACTGGAGATCGAATCCTAACGCTGTGTCGGAGCACCACCGTGCTTGGGATTCTAAGAAAGGTCGTCGAACAAGGAAAACAGGTTCATGTGTTTGTCGCAGAAAGTCGTCCCGACCTTGAAGGGCGATTATTGGCAACTGAAGTAGCAGCATTAGGAATCCCTGTGACTTTATTCACAGATTTCGCTGCCCGTATTTTTCTTCCCGACATGAACATCATGCTTGCAGGCGGCGAAGCAATCGCTGCAAGCGGTGCAATTGTGTCAAAGGTTGGTACTGCAACACTAGCCGAATTATGCCATGGTGCCCGTGTCCGGGTGTTAATAGCATTAGGAAGCTACAAGTTCTCCCACGAGACTATTTTAGGGCGGTTAATCACCATTGAAGAAGGAGCTCCTGCGCAAGTCGTTGCGCAAGAGGAAATCAATCCCCAAGTTAAAGTCAGGAACCCCCTTTTCGATGTTACTGGTCCTGAACATATTGATGCGTTCATCACTGAGCATGGCATTATTCCTCCTCAGGGAGCATACCTCCTTTTTACGGTAAATCAACGAAAAGGAAATGATGAGAAAGGCTGAAAAGTCTGGAGTATCCGTGTTTTTGAACAGTAACGAACAGGATGTTGAATTATGTCTCCTGCTGCCAGCTCTGCTAAGAAAAAAGGAGTAAAGAAGCTTGCGGAAGTCGATGGCGAGCTCTGCGGAATTTGTCAAGCCTGTGCAACCGTTTGCCCAGTGAATGCAATTGAGGTGACAGAGAATTTCGTCACGGTGTTAGCGGAAAAGTGTACAGGCTGTGGAGTATGTGTGGGGGTCTGTCCAGTAGGAGCGATTACCCTGATTGAGCGTTAACTTTGAATTGCTTACCTTGGAGGAAATTAAATGCCAAAACATGATCAAGTGATTGTGGTTGGGGCTGGACCAGCGGGGTCTTCGGCTGCCGTTGGCGCCCTACGAGCTGGTGCGACGGTTACGATTCTTGATAGAAAAACCAATGTCGGTGTTCCAGTTCAATGTGGAGAAGCTATTGGTAAAACCGGTCCAGGCGTTGCAGAAATTGATATCCCTGAAGTGGCAATAAAGACTCCAATTCGGGGCTTTCGCATATATAGTCCTGGTCAACTTACCGTGGATTTTGCAGAAGATGAACCTAGTGGATTTATCGTAGATCGTCGGGTCTTCGATAAAGAACTATTCGCCCGGGCCACTGAAGCAGGTGCTGATAGCCTTCTTGGCGCGCGCGTGCTAGATCTCACTCGTTCTAATGGGGGAGTCAATGGAGTGGTTGTAAGGCATGACGGTAATCGAAAGACACTGAAGGCTCGTGTTGTAATTGGAGCCGATGGAGTCAACAGCCAAGTAGCACGCTTAACTGGGCTCCGAAAATCCTACAAACCAGCAGATATCGACTCGTGTTTCGCCTATGAAATGACTAACTGTGAACTCGATGTAAATGACCTCATGCAGTTTCTCTTAGGAAGTGAAGTTTCTCCCCGAGGTTATATCTGGATTTTTCCAAAAGGAAATGGGCGTGCGAATGTAGGAATTGGTATAGGGGGAACAGTGGATGCCAAAACTGCCAAAGAATATCTTGATCAATTCCTCAAACATCACGATGTTGCCAAAAAGCAACTCAGTCATGCAAAGGTGATCGAAACCCGAGTAGGGGCACTCCCGGTGTGTGGTCCGAATAAGATTAATGTGGTTGATGGGGCGCTCTTGGTAGGAGATGCAGCTGGCCATGTACATCCCATCACGGGCGGTGGAATGGGTTATGCTATGGTCTGTGGAAGCATTGCTGGGCGCGTCGCTGCTGAATGCATCGCTAATAACCAGGTAAAAAGCTCCAACCTCCAAGTGTACGAGAAGGAATGGCGAAAACTCTATGGCATGGAATTTGACCAATCATTAAAACTCCGAGACCTCCTTCTCAAGACTGACGATGAAACTTTAGATCGATTGGCAAAAATCGTAACTGGTGAGTCTATCGTGAAAATGACCACAGGGAAGAAGGTGAAAATCTTCATGAAGGCTATGGCAACGGGCGATGCAAAACTCATCGCCCTTATGAACGAATTACGGAAACTTCGTATGGTCTAGCTGATGACTCCTTCAGGTAAACAACTTTAAATCATTATTCTTCTTTGGTAATCAAGAATAACCGAGGTAAGTACTATGGGATCAACATCTGGCACAATCGTAGCAATACTCATCGGATTTATCGCCACCCTTGGAATTGCCTTTGGGCTCTTATATGCAGCATCAATGGGCTTTCCGTTAACAGGACCAGGGCTTATACCGGGATCGGTTGCAGCTTCCTTTCTTACTGCTGATATTCTCACTCAGCTTCAGATGGTGTATACGAATTTCTTGCTCAACATCCTTGAGGTGTATATTCTTGCGCCTATTGTCTGGCTCTTGGGTGGGTTAATTGGCGGGTTCATTGCCCGAGATCTAACTCGAGGAGCCGCAGCGGGGTTGATTGCGGCAATCATCGCGCCCTTCTTTACTCTTGTAATCAGTTGGGTGATGACATCTAGTCTAGACTACAACCTGCTCCTCTGGTGGGTGATTAACGGCATTCTCGGCGGTATCATTGCTGCTGTTGGTGGCATAATCGGTGGAACGCTCACCTCTCAAATTGAGACGCGCTAGAACCACATTAATAGGCATATAACCTAAGGCTCCTTAGTATGCCCCAACTTAGGAGTTTTACAACCACATCCATTGGGCTCCTCGCTGGGATCACAGCGTCCGTGCTGGTGTACCTTACTCACTTTAAAATCCTTTACTCGATGGTATACTCGACATATTTCGGTTTAATCAATTCACTACAGTTCTATGAAGTAGCATGGATCCTCGCTACCTTTGATTTTCTTCTCAATCTCATGAACCCTTTTTCCTTCTTTTTGTGGGTCTTAATGGCCTTCCTTTTTGCTCTGATTCTTCGAAATATGAATGCGACATTGACAGTTCTTGCTATCGCTGTGCTTCTACCAGCAGGAACATGGCTCCTCTTCGCGGTGAAATACGCGGTTTTTCTCGGATTCACGCCCCCGCTTCTCTTTGCGCTCTTTCTCTGTCGGCTTCTCTTCCCCTTGGCTCTCGTTACGACTCTGGCTTCATTAACTACGCTGCCCTTCTGGATGATTCAACGACGACAGGGCGCCTCGGTAGAAACATCGAGGGTTGTGCAGTTTGCCTGTTCTAGTTGTGGCGCTAAGTACCGCTCTAAGCCATTGATATGTGTTGAGTGTGGGCGGGAAGGAGTGATCTATGCGGACCAGGAGTAAATCCTGCTGAAACCTAAACGATGATTACTAGAATCGCAAAAAAATAGCCGTTTCATTGAGAAAAACATAAAGACTTATAATTTACATTCATGATTATACAATAGCCGGTTTGGGGCAGTGGCACAATTTTAAAAAGACGCTCGATGCTCCTCATAGGCAGAATCCTCCCAAAAAAACCTCAGGCCTAAGTCGTCCTCGCCCTCCAAAATCCCTCCTCCCTCAACTGCCCTTCCGGCATTATTTTTTTTGATCTCATGCAGAATGAATTGACAAGATAGCACTAGATTGGATTATCTCGATTTCATGCCGGTGCGGCTAGGATGGCGTT
Organism: Promethearchaeota archaeon; assembly: GCA_048938385.1. Classification (GTDB taxonomy): domain Archaea; phylum Asgardarchaeota; class Hermodarchaeia; order Hermodarchaeales; family Hermodarchaeaceae; genus Hermodarchaeum. The sequence goes on from JBHLMG010000001.1 coordinate 311,903, forward strand.
TGAAATCGCGAATTCCAATACCTCTACAATCGCGTATTCAGGAAGCCCCAGGAGGAAAGCGATAGTTTTTACATCTCGTTTTCCATCTACCAGAAAAAGAACATCGCGTGCGTAAGGACCGAATTTATCAAAGAGGGCACTTCCTACTGGAGATCCCTTATCGAGAGCGGCAAGAAGGTTATTACTTCCTTCAGGGACGAAAGAGAGGTTAATTTGGCCTTCGGGCGTGGCTGGTGGGGGTAGAGGTGGAGCTGTAGCTTCAAGAGTTTCTAAGGGTGGGGGTTCCAGGGGTGGAGGTTCTAACGGTGGAGGGAGTTGGTCTTCAGGTATAGCAGTAACTGGTTCTGGAGGCGGGGTTGGTATGATATCGGGCTGGGTAGCGGGAGGGGGTGTTGGTCTAGGTGTTGGAGTTGGCTCAGTTGTAGGTTGTGGTATTGGAATAGGCTGTGGGGGAGGTGTTGCTGGAGGAGCTGGCTCTTGAGGTTGTGGGCTTGGAGTGGGTGTAGCCGGAGGGGTTGGAGTTGGTCGGGCAGGTGCAGCAGGCATAGTCTTTAAGATATTAAGGTCAAGTTCACGAAGAGCCAAAAGGGTGGCTTTGGTTTTCACTACGGCAATTCCCAGTGAGAGGTTGGGAGGAAAAAGTACTGCGAGTAGCCAGTTGTTGGCAATTTTGGAAATCACAACTAATCCCTGTTCGGTATTCACAGTAAGTTGGCTGATTTGTCCTTGGTAAAGACTCACCGTTTGTTTTACCATGGCCTCAGTTGTCGGGTCTAGGGTACTTTGATAGACGATATTGTCAGGTGACAAAATACAGAAAGCTTTGACCATGCGATCAAAACGAAGGTTATCAAGAGCCCGCTGGACATCCTCTACCATCGTTCGACAGGTACCCCCGTTGGCACTTATAGGCTATAGGGTACTGGGAATTTGCTCTCTAAAATGTTTGTGCAATATCTTATTCGGTCATGTTAATGTTAACTTTCTCAGTATTTTTCACAACAACACCGAATCCCTTTCGCTCGAGTTGGATAATAGAACCTAATTGGGCATCCTTTATCGAGGACTCTGCCTTTCCGTCAACTACCTGCAGACTTTCAGGGTTTGGTTCTCCCTTTTGAAAAAGGACCTTTGGGATCCGAAGTTCCACAGGAACGGTGTCTTCACTCACCCATTGAATTTTCAGCGCTGTTTGGCTAAGTTCCTCTCCTGCGAAGCGACATTCCATGAACTTGGCAGTTATTTTCTCAACCTGTAGGTTATACAGGTGTTTGAGTCGGAAGACATCTCCCTTCTTCAGCCTAACCGCATCTGAACCATCAATGAGTACTTGATCTGTGACAGAAATCGATCGAGTCCCCCGATCTTTAAAGTCTGGATGGAAAGGGATTACGGCTGTTCGCGGGGCGATATCTCGTATTTTTACGAGAAATGGGTCGGTCACACAAAAATATCGGTTCGCCAGGGGATCTACTAGCCGCCGGTTAATTCCAAGCAGCACCGACCAATCTAGCACCGGTTGTGCCACACTCAACCCAACTTCGCGCGTCATTTCCCTAACCGCTTCGGGAATGATTCCGCGGTTGCGGAGGGCAGGAAGGGTAGTGAGCCTGATGTCGTCCCAGCCGCTTATGAATCCTGATTCAATTAAGGGTCGAATTTTGCGTTTGCTGACTGGACTTCCTTCGATAGTAAAACGCGACCATTCTTGGATGTATGGTTGTGGAAATCCAAAGAGTTCTCGAATATACGCGTGGAGTTCTCCACGAGTGGCAAATTCATTGCTCCTCAATACATGCGTGATTTCGTTGCGGTGGTCTTCCAAAGAGTTAGCAAAGTCATAGGTTGGCCAAAGTCGGTATCGGTTACCTTGAATTGGGTGTGGATAATCAATTATCCGAAATATATTAGGATCCCGCATAACAGCGTTGGGGTGTTTCAAGTCTATGCGAAGCCGACACACGATTTCTCCTTCGGCATAGCCCCCGTTAAGAATATCATTCCAGATAGTTTGATTTTCTTCTTTGCCACTTTGGCGATGGGGGCATGGGTTTCCCGCCCGGCGGTTTTCCTTGATGGTTTCAGCTGCACAACTGCAAAAGTAAGCATCTTCTCTAGCAAGAAGTTCTTCAGCCTTCTCGTAAAAATACGGAAGATCATCAGAAACATTGAGCTCTTCATCCCAATCAATTTCCATCCATTGGTAACCTTCCTTGAAGGCTTCATAGTACTCTGGATGGACATTTCGCGGATTCGTGTCTTCGAACCGTAGGATGAGTTTTCCCCCATATTTGCGCGCATAATACCAGTTGATGTATCCTGCGTAAGCATGACCGATATGTGGGTAGCCACTAGGCTCAGGAGGTAATCGGGTGACTACCTTTCCCTTTTCTGCACCAATCAGTTCTGGAAGGTCTTTCACTCGATGTTCTTTTACTGATTCTAATAGTTGGGGGGCAATTTGTCGAAGTTCCATCAGTTGGTCGTCTTGCGACATTTGGTTGACTTCTTCGACAATTTCGTTTACAAGTTCGATGATCTGCTGCGCCTTAGTTCGTAACTCAACCCGTTCCGCAAGCAACTTTCCTATTACGGCACGAGAATTAGCTTTACCTTCGAACTTCACGGCGTTTGCTAAGCTGTATTTACGGATTAGCTGCTTGACTGCGTCTTCTTTGCCGTGCTTCATGCAGAATCATCTCATTGTTCCGTTATGTGTTCAAGTTACTGAGTAACACTTATGCTTTTTGCGGTTTGGATGGAAGCGTTTTTTCTTCCATTATTTGATGAACTAAATTCGGATCCAAGCTTCGTAGCCACGAGATTTCTCCGACGGAATATTGTCGACCAGTTCCCGCTAGTATCTTATGGATTACTTCTACTACTTCACTAGGCTTCAGGGTGGTTGTATCAATTTCAAAAATTTGGTGTTGGCTATGGCGTGCAAGTGCTTGTGCCGTGCATTCTCCTAGGATTTCTGCCTGTATATTTTCTAAGATTTTGTCCGTAGACCAACCTCGCGTTTTTAGTCTCTGAGTCAAGGTTAGGGGATTACAGCGGAGGACTACCAGCACCTCAAGAAGGTTATCAGGTACTTCATCCGCGAAATGTCCAACTACGATATAGCGTTTTTTGGAGCTATCCAACTGTTTTGATAGGTAGTTTTGCAGTTTTTGAACATCAGCAATTAATGTTCTGCGCTTAGGATCTTCTCCTTTGTGGAACTGATGTTGGATAATTATTTGGTTTAATTCGATTAATTCAGCGTTAAGATCGGATGCTAGTAATTGACCAATAACGGTTTTTCCTGTTCCCGGTGTACCGGAAAGTGCAATTACTGAGCCCACTATAACTCACCAGCCAACATCAACACATTTTCTAAGAGATGAGAGCTTCTTTTGAAACAAATGTGGAATCTCAGATAAGGGTTCTGTCTTAAATGAAAAACCACTTACATCTAAAGTTGTTCTTATGCGAGAGTGGCTTGTTCAATATGGGCTCGTCGCTTTTCTCGCTCATATTCCTCTAAGGCGGCGAGTTCACGCTGTAAGCGAATCCGGTGGGATCCACTGGATACAGCGATTGCTTGACGAAGTAACCTTTTCTCACGCTGAATGTCTTGATGAGGTGCCTCTTCAAGTAATTTTAGACGCTGTGATAAAGGTTCAACGCATCCAGTACTCACTTATCACGCACCGTCTAGACTCACTATGGTGGTTATTTAAAGCAGGAGAGGGTGGCGGATAACTAAACCTTACAGGTGGGGAGTCATGTGGATGCTTGATATCGCGTTCCATTGACGATGCTCTTCTTCGCCGTCACCATATTTTTTGCAATTAACGATTCAAGCGCTAACCGAACGCGTGTTTGAGGCCACTGGGTCGATAGCATAATCTCTTCAAGAGAGGCACGACCTCTCTTGCGAGCAGCGATCCCGAGGATTACGGATTCATCTTCACTTAAGAACTCGCTTTTTAGTTGCACTACGAGCGTTCCCTTTACCTCTAGAAGCTGTAACACTTCGTCTTTTTCTAACTGCTTTAGCAATTTATAGAAGGCCTTACTTGATAATTTTCGATACTGTTCGGTTTGATGAATCTGTGTATAAACATCTGCTGCAGGGATTGGCTGTTTTACCACTCCACTGAGTTCCGGCGTCGCAAGTAGATGCACGATTAGATCCCTGGGAGTCTGAGGGGTTTGCAACTCGAAATGAAATTCTTCTTTTAGTTGTGTAAGACGGGACTCAGCAGCCGCAAAGAGATCTGACTTCAATGGGGCTTGGTCGTTAATTTTTTCTAAACGAGATTGGAGCTCGATGTCTTTGGTTGGGTCTTGTTCTTTGGCTTTTGCTCTTAGCCGCTTCCCAAATTGCTCGAAGGCCTTATCAAGGTTGTTTTCCGAATTATCGTTTACTGGCATCACTTTGTCTCCCTGGTGCGCATTCATTTACTCTTAGAAGTGTCGTACTTTTAAAGGCTCGGAGCCGCTGATACTCTTATGGGCAGGTGATGGCTTTGATTGAGAATTGCCCAATGTTGCTTTCCATCAATGTGGGGGCGAAATATCTTCGTCAAGCTAATAAGTACCTTCTTGTTGGTTCTTGCGTTCCTCAAGAATATCCAGAGCTCTTCCAGCAACTTGCACAGGATCGGGTCTGTCTTCATGTGTGCCTTGAAACCTTCCATATGAACATGGCTGAAACCAAACTAGCCTGTATTACGAAAATCCATCAACCCGAGGAATTACTTGTCCTAACAGTAGATGGGTCACCTCATTGTTTTCAGTTGCATGTGCTCGCTGAAGACATGAAACGGTATTTTAACTTGGATTCGAAAATCCAACACCTAGTGATTGAGCATGGAAGGCTTCAACAGGTTTCCTCCTCTGCTGTAAAAACTGCTAGACACCTAAACAAGGTGCAACATCTACTCGAGAAGTAACCATCGACGATGAACATCCTGTCGAACAAGGAGTTGGATTTGCAGCCTAAGAGAATTAGCCGTGACTCCACTGAGCGGGTGTTTATGGCTTGGCGTCAAACTCGGCTCGGTCTTGATGTTGACTAACCGTGGTTGATTGAATACGATGCTGGTTGGCATCCGATAGAAAATTACGGAATGCCCGGGGCTAGGCGGTGTCTCTGAAGCGTTCACCCAGACTTGTGGGAACCGGAAATATAGGTCGGTCACATTGCGTTTAGTATTTTCAGATGAGCGCTTTGGTGTGAGTACATCAATTTCTGCCTTGGGAAAACGCATTGGTTGCTCGTCGATATACGGGGTCCTTCCTGATTGTAGGAAGAATTCGTTGTAAGGCAGTGTCAAGTCTAGAAGGCAAAATGACGAATTCGTAAACGCGGTCACATTAAGATCGAATTCAAACCCCCATGTCTGGTTTTCACTCATGGCGACACCGAAGGTTTCGTTATACACGATGTGGGTTGCGTTATTGATGTTCGGTCCCAGGGTTGTACTTGAACCTCGACGATATGTATCGTGAAGAGTGATATTGGCAAGAAGCGTTGTACCATTAAAGATTTGTTTGGGGATGACGATGCGCGCTTCACCAAAATTGTATATGTTCGTATCCCGCATCAGTGTGTTGAATGTGATGTTACAGCGAACAATATTCGGGATATTATAGGCCAGGGTATCATTTTCGGCGGCGACGATGAAATCGAAGGAAAACATTTGCTCAAGAGAATCTTGGGCTAAATGCGAATCCAAGCTACTGTTTATGAGATAGTCAAAAAACAGCGACCAGTACCCCCTCATTTGCGCTCCACCATCAATTGAAATTTCTTTGTCATTGGTGAGGAAGGCTGGATAGACTTGTTCGATGCGATATTCGAAGCTATTAGCCTCTACGCTAGGGATGATGTTGTAGGCATTGCCATAATAATCATAGAAAACACCAACATTGGGAAAGGTGAAATTTCGCTGCGCCTCTTCAAATATCCGTTGTATCGTAACATTCAGTGGCTGGTCTCCCTCGTAAGTTCCTAACCCGTATCGACCCTGCAAATAATCGATGTTGACATGTCCTGTTTCGTTAATGAAGCAATAGAACATGTCCTGCTGCAGTATGTGTACATCGCCTGGCTCTGGCTCCGGAATAATTGGATTTTCTTTGGGTATGATAAACCATGCTCCAACGATGATGACGACTAAAACGGCAACGACAAGTCCGTACCTGATCCAATTAGGCATTCGTCGCGCACGATAGCGTTCACGGCGTTCTCGTTTCCGCTGGAGTTTTTCTGGAAGGCGTTCCAGCCGTTTCTCCTTTTCTCGTTGTTTTCTTCGTTGGCGGCGTGACACTGTGAACATCCTGCCATTCCAGGCGAGAACGTCGATTATGCTTCCCGTATTTCAACCTTACGGCTTCGGATGGTCCTGTTTAATAAAGCTCATCAATAAATTTAAATGAGCCTTAGTGAACTGAGGTCGCGCCTTCATAACGCAAGGAACCCCCTTTTTTCGAGGGTAGCGAACACAATGTCAAAGAAAGAAAAAGTCCCTGAAGAAACCTCCCAGGAACCGGAGCCTGAAGAGCCTACGGAAATGGAGCCTGTACCGGGGGATTTGGAGGAAGAAGCTGACGAAGCCGAAAAAGCCTCAGTTAAAGAGAAGAAGTCAAAACGAAAAAGGGCTCCGAAAAAACGAACGAAACTCTCAGTACTTCAAGCGGCTGTACTTGAGACAATTCGTGAACGCCCGCAACGCCCTCGTGCCATTCAAACGATAATATTCAGTGCAGGTGGCGTGGATATCCCTCGCAATGAAGTTATCCGATCATTGAACGAACTGCGAGAAAAGGGGCTCGTTGAAAAGGTCACAGCAAAGGCGTGGCAGGCAACCTAATTTTCTACAAACTACCATCGATCGCTAGCTTCGTCCTTTCAGTTCGGCAAGCGCTCGTTCAGCAATGCTCATTGCCTTCCGGTACTTCTTTTCCATTTTTTCTAGTTCCTGTTTCATTTCCTGTATTCGAACTGCTAACTTGTTGTTTTCTTCTTGAAGTGTTTGGAGTTTCTGCTCTGCTGCCTGTAATTCGGCTCGGAGAGCATGGGTATGTTGAGGCATTTGACCGCTGTTTGCGGCATCTCTAAGCTGCTGGAACCGTTGAACAGCAGCTTTAATTCGTCCAGCAAAATCTGTTCGTAAACGGATGCGTCGTTTTTCTAATTCATCTTTTGTTTGAGGCTCCGCAAAATCTAATGGATTGAATCCTGTGGCACCGTGAGTTGTTTCTCGGGAACGAACATCGAGGATTAGGGGTACCTCTACTGCATCGCCCGCAATGACTGCTTGACCCGTATCGAGGCGTTGAATGTCTTCCGTCCATTCTTTTGAAATCCCCTCAGTGCTGGTAATTGTAATATCAACATCTCGAACATCAGTAAGTTGGTGAATAATCCAGGTGCCGACTTGACTCCTGACGATTGTATCCAATAACTGGGGTTTCTGAGTAATGACAACCAGATTTGCTGCGAATTTTCGACCTTCTTGCGCAATTAATCTCATTATTCCTGTGGTCGCGGCTTTTCCGCGGTTTGGGGCCAGTAAATGCGCTTCATCAACAAAACAATAGAACGGTGGAATCTCTCGATTAACGGCTGCTTGATAAAGACCATTTAGAATCTCTTGTGAGAGGGTTTCTTGGATGCTTAAGTCTAACCCACGGAAATTCACAATAGTTCCTTGGCCGGAGACAACTAAGTCCTTGGGGTGTGTACCTAAGAGGGCTTCGATGGGAAGATCAGCACCTGGGTTCGCGTGCAAATCTGCAAATTCAATTACACTCATCTCGTAACTGTGTGGTTCAACCCCAAAACGGTCATCACCTTTCTCTGCTGGTATCTTTAGGCTAGAGTATTCTCCATGCCGGTCGAGTATCACAATCGGAATGCCTTTTTTGATGAATTCTTCCATGATGACCGCAGTTGTGTAGCTTTTCCCACTTCCTGTCTTACCAACAATGAACAAACGCCCCAACCGTCTCACTGGCAAGCGAACTGGAATCGTTCGATTGGTTAGGTGGCCTGTGTAAGCCGATTCCTCCTCGGGAATGTTGATACCTAATGCAGTGCTGACGAGTCGAGGGGTCGCTTTGAAGACTGGCATTTCGGGGTTAAAAGGGGTTCGAGGCATTGGACCAACAACGCTACAATGCCCAATGGTTTTGCTTTTCTCTCGCCAAAGTTCTTTACACACGAGGAGATATTCTTCGCCCTGATGGGTGATCGAAAGAAATTCATTTCTACCCACTTCTCCTTGCTTAGTAACACGAATTTGGATTGTGTGCGTTGTGGTCTTCCCAACGATTTCAGCTACCGGTGCCACAGGTTTCGGTTCCTCAGCTGGTTTTCCAGCGTTATCAGGTTCTAACGGTGGATCGTTCGGTGGGTTAGACGACATTCTGAATACCTCGTGTGTGTAAAGCCTTTGAAAGCACGCCCTTATAGACTCTGCGCGCTGCGCCGCCTTTTCGGTTCGCCGACAATTTTTTCTCACCGAGCCCAGTCCTTGCTGTCTTAGCTGAATGAAGACGCCTGGTCGCCAAACCAAGGCATCAGAACACTTTTTTCCTCATCTTCCACAATCTGTAAGAGGGTTTTTTACCTTGTCAACAGAGATTCCAATCGGGGAACTATCTCCCAGTCTAGCTTTCGGAGCCGCATATTTCTGTATTTCTTCCATTGGCACCCGGCTACTAAACATTGCGGAGACCTATACGGAAGAAGGGTTCTTTGGCACTGCCACAGTTTCCTTTCGCATGCCGAATGCGAAAGGTCGCTTAGAACTCACACTCCTCGTCGACTCACAAACACCCATCATCTCACTTGAACTAAGTGGCGGTGAGCCAGACAAACTTCCCGATTATGTCACAGAAATTACTAAACGAATCAAAGAGACCATGGCACGGTTCAGCGCCGTTCCAGGCGTCAAACTGTCGCATGCCTCCAAAGCGGTCGTTGTTGAACGCAAACTCGATGAAGCGCTGAACCAACTTCTCACTGACCCTGATTATCGGAAGGTCTATGTTCAAGTTGCCGATGCCCGGGAACGCCTCATCCGTATTGGTGGAGACTTTCAACCTGCTACCTTAGAAATGAGCGCTGTCCTCACACCACTTGCCAATAAAACAGGACCAATCCCTAAGGAGGAACATGAGGAACTCGCCCTGAGCCTACTCCGTTGGAAGAAGGAGATCAAAAAAATCGTCAACCAGTTAACTGCTGAAACTGACGAAGACTAACGCTCTCCCCCAAAGCGCCACTTGTCTACTTTTTTATCCTGTTTTGTCTGCTTTTTGTACACTTTATAGTGTTTCTGGCACAAGTACACTCGACGAGCGCGCTCGTCCTTGAATGTTGCGCCTACGGCTTGTAACGCTTCTCGTCCCTTGTTGGCTGAAAACGAACGAATCGCCTTTTCACTACATCCTTCAACGCTACATTCAATGCCCAGCTTCACTTTACCCATTCAATCACACCTCTAACCCATATCTTAACCATATTCAACCTTAACAGCATCATGTGAGCATTTACTAACACAGTCGAGACACATGATACAATCAGGGCTGTAAATTCTTCCGTAGGGGTGTTCAATGACATCGATGCCAACGGGGCAGGCTTTTTTGCAAGTTTGACTATCACAGCGAGGGCCAGCACAGTCTGTGGCGGTACGGGAGACTGTGAGGAAGCTGAATTGACTGACAAGGCCAAGAGCTGCCCCAACAGGGCAGAACCAGCGACAGTAGGGACGCCGGATGAAGAGGGCGATGAAGATAATGATGCCCAGGAAGATGAGGCGGATCCACATCATGGATGACCAAGTGAGTGGAGGGGGGAGGCCACCTCGGTTTATCCATAAGTAGGGGATGATCACGAAGAATGTGCCGGAAGGGCTTAAGACGGACCAGAAGGCGACTGAATAGGAGCCAAGGGCGTCTACGAGAGGTTGTTGGATCCCAAGAAAGGTCCATAGTCCCACCCAAGTGGCAACGAAAACTGTTACGATGAGGATGATGTACTTGATGTTCTTGAGTTGTTTGTCAGTACCCTTCGATGGATAGCGTGTTCGAATGGGGGTGATGGAGCAGAGATCTTGTACGAAACCAAAGGGGCAAATCCATCCACAGAAGCTTCGTCCAACGAGAATGGGGACAACAAGTAAGACGCCGAGGGCGATGTATGGGAACATTCCGGCTTGGCCGATGAGCTGGATGATGTCAAAAAACCCCGTGCCTGTTCCTTGAGCCGCACCATGGGGCATATCGAAGGGTAGGGGGATGAAACCAAAGAGGGGGATGAGGTATCCAATCCCTGCTAAAATCGAGTTCGCGAGGGGATCGTACCCAAGGACAAAGGTGATGCCTGCATAGAAAAGGAGTAAAAACGCGATTAACTGGACGATAAATCGAAGGACGCGAGCGGCTAGAAGTTCATCGAAGGCTTTTTTCACCCAGTAATGCAAGGTCTTGTGAGGGCGCGTTCGTTCCAATAATGAGTGCTTCCACCGGGAAAATGGGAGCCGATCCCGAACTCGTCGCTTCTCTTCAGATGGCTGGGTTTCGTTGTTACTCATGGTAAGTCCTCCCCTTAGGGTAGTGGCCATGGGAAGTAGGGCGCGTAAGCGTCAGAGAAGACTTGGACCCAGGAGCGGACCAGGTCGTGTTGGCCAATAGCTAGACCAAAAGCGAGAGCTGAAATACCCACGCATAAGAGTGCGATAGCAATGACTCGTCGGTTCATGTGCACGGTTCCTCCGGTGAGAGGTTCAGAACTACCCTAGCGTTTAAAATGTTTTGTGTTAGAACGACCTTTCCCTTTGCGTGTGATGTTAACGGTTTTAGAAGTCACGCAGGACCTTTTCGAAAATTTCGACTTGGTGGCCAAGAGTTTTAGCGCGTTTTTCTGTTTTTGTTTTGCTGGACTTGTAATCAATCTCTTTGACTTCGCCAACAGAAAGACGCGCATCTAACATTGATAATTCATCGCGTGCCGCTTTGTATTGCGCCTTTAATAGCGCCAACCATTCACGGGCAATCACTACATGTTCCTGATACTGGGCATCGGCTTCTGCTTGATTCCGTGAATATTCTTCATGAAGACGTAGATAGATACTTTCCCGAACCTCTCCACTTCCTTTTAATTCTTCTAGCTTCTCTAATTTATCTTTCCACTGGTGTCGTTCCTTTCCGAGTTTTTCAAACTCAAATTCCTTTACCTTCGCCTTTAACTTCTTCTCTCGGCTTTTCAATTCCTTAATACGCTTTTTTAGAGGTGCCATTTCTTTCTCAATTTCTGCAATTGATCGGTCCCCTTTTTCCAGTTCCTCCTCAAGTTTTTCAATATCTTTCTGGAGTTCGTCCTCTTCTTCCTCAAGGCCCATTAGTTCAGATCGAGCTTCTAATTGGGCTAACATGTCTGCGGGAACCTCAGTTACTGGTTTCCGATCAGGTACAACCGTTGGCGCAACTCTGCTTGAGGTAACCGGGCGTGACACCGGGACGGATACTGGTGCACCGAGTTTTGAACCACAAAACTTGCAGAACTTTGCACTATCCTTCACCGTCTGCCCGCAGTTCGGACACATTCGTGGCATATGTTCACCTGCTCCACATCTTGTAATTTCACGCCTAAAATCCTTCGGGGTCATCGCTAAGATGCGTTGTCCAACCTAACTAATTCGGCAAATCTCCGTAAAGTATATTCCCCTGAAATTATCACCATTACATGAACATGTGAGGGACAGGTTCCATGCAAGTCTTCGACCTCTTCAGTTTCTTCGTCACCTATTGGTGGATATTCGTTATTCTCATTCTTATTGTCATTCTGCTTCTCATTGTTCCTTTTATCCGCGTTCTAAAAGAGTACGAGCGTGCCATTATCTTCCGCCTGGGACACGCACTCCCTGGCACTAAAGGTCCCGGTGTCATTTTCCTCATACCCCTCCTGGATAAAATGGTGAAAATTGACCTCCGCGAACAATTCTTCGAAATCGAACACCAACGCTGTATCACTACCGACAACGCCCCGGTCGACATCGACCTTCTCATCTACCATCGCGTCGTCAACGCACGAGACAGCGTCTTGCGCATCCGAGATTTCAGTGGCGCTGCTCTCGGTATCAGTCAAACCACTCTCCGGGCTGTTGTGGGAGACATCACTCTAGATGATGTCCTCGCCAAACGCGAGTACATCAACAGCGTTCTCCGAGAGAAACTCGACGAGAACACCGAGCCCTGGGGTGTCAAGGTAACTAAGGTTGAGATTCGTGAAATTCTTCCCCCGGCGAAGGTAAATGAGGCGATGATCATGCAGATGGAAGCTGAACGGCGCCGTCGTGCTATGGTCACAGAGGCTGCAGGTAAGCGTGAAGCGACGATTACTGTGGCGGAAGGTGACAAGCAATCGGCGATTCTTCGGGCGGAGGGTGAACGCGAGTCCTCCATTCTTCGGGCGGAAGGTGAAGCCTTAGCATTACAGAAGGTCTTCGCCGTGGCTAAAGGCGTTGATGAAAAGACCATGACGCTTCAGTACCTTGAAACCCTTCGCTCCATTGGTGCGAGTGAAAGTACGAAGTATGTTATTCCTTTGGAATTCACGCAGCTAATGACTCCGATTCAGAAATTCTTGAAAGGTGTCAAATAGTTCAATTGACTAGTTATTGCTTAACCGGGTAGGTTCGCTTACCCGGCCCCCTTCTTTTTTCATCTTGGCTATTTAGCTGCAGCTTGGACTTTTTCTTTCACTTTTTCGCGACTGTCGTTATCAAGGACAGTGGTATAGGCGTCATAGCCTGGGAGACCGGTAGTGATTTCTTCAATAAGTAGCATGAGCGCTTTTTCGGAGTCGAGGTCTCGGACTTCTAAGCTAGCATCATCAAATATGAAGCTGGCTTCCTTCCATTTCCCTTCTCCAACCTGATACATCAAATACAGGTAATCATCCGTCAAGAGGATGGCCGACTTAACTTTCCAGGCCTCTTCAAGTAATTCTAAAGTTTTGGTAGCATTCTCCTCTTTGCTCATGGGGGTTCACTTCAGTGTAAGTGTTCTTTACATTGTCTCATAAAAACCCGGTGGTCAAAAAATGGTGTATTTATCTTAAGGCTTTATCCATGAAAAGATGAAGTAGCGAACCTTGCCAGTTTCGCTAGCAGTTGCTAGGACAAAGCGTTTTCGTACAGAAGTAGCTAAGCGTCCTGCGCGTACAACTTCAATAGCTGATACTTCGTCGGATTTAGCTATGACTTCGACAATGAACAGGGAGTGATCAATGCCCGGACCTTGTCGGTATACGGCAAAATCAGCGCCAAACTTCAAGCCCGGACGGACAACAAATCCGCGACGCCGTAAATCTTCATAGACATGGTATTTTCGACTGAACTCTTTGTGCTGTTGTTCTGCGATGGTGACGAGTTTTTGTTCAGTTAGGGGGGTACTCGCATCAGTAGTGTAGACGGCAATGATACCCTTTCGCAGGAGGTGTAATGCCTCAAAAAATGAGAGCTGGGAGGGGCGATCGAACTCGGCGGTTTTAGGTTTACGAATTCCTAACGGTTTTCCATAAAATCCCTTGCCGTAAAGCTTCGAACCGTCAGCTGGGTTCCAAACTACGACTTTGTTCTCTACAATTTGTGTGGGTATGGGTTGAGAGGTAGGCATGACAGCTCACAGGAATTCTGGGTATGGGTATTCTGCAGTTGGGGGTTTAAAAAAAATCCTATCAGACGCGGGCGATGGCGATGATCCGTACGGCGTCCGCTGCATCCTCTGCCGCATCGGCGATCTCTTCGAGGTGTTGCCCCAGGTCCTTTAACCGGAGTAAGACGCTGATATCAAGATTGGATTTGTAGAGAAACTGGGTAAACTTGCGGTGAGCCGCATCGGCGTCGCGTTCGGCGGAATCTACTTCCATAGCGAGTTCAACGGCTTTGTCTGAGTTCTGTTCGAGAAATAGTATTGCTTGTCGCATTTTGTAGACGGCGTCGTAAAGGGCTGAAAGCATATTGTTAAAGTGTTCCCGGGTCTTGGCGTCGGGTTGGTATTCTTCTAAGCCCGATAAATCCCAAGCTGAAGCTTCACAGAGATCAGCAATGTCATCGGTACGCATTATTAATCGGAAATAATCGCTTCGACGGAGCATAGTTTCGGTTACGGAGAGTTCATCTAAAATTGTGCGTTTGATGTTGTCAGCTTGTCGTTCAAGATGAGCGAGTTTATTAAAATGGTCTCGGTGGCGATTTTTTCTTCCTTCCATCCAGTCTACGATCATAACTTGGAGGGCCTTCGCTGCTTGCAAGACAATACCCGCATGGTCTTGGGCGATGGCTATTGCCTTGTTCTCTGCCCGGTTTCCTGTAATGTCTAATGTCACTTTAATTCAGCCTCTCGGCGGTGGTGGGTCAGCTACACATCTATTAAAGCCTATCGTATCTGCTTCTCATGGCATACCACCAGTGAGAAGGGAGAGAAGCGCTGGAACTGAAAGAAGTACTGCTATGAAGCCAAGGGCAAGGCAAAATATCCACCAAGGGATATTCAAGGCTGAATATCGTAACGCGACCAAAGCTCCTAGCCCCGCAAGAAAGGCGAGGATAACGATGAGGGCGAGAATTAAAGGCACAGTCCAAAATATCGTGCCATAGATTAAGTCCAGACACACAACTCCGAAGGTTGCAGGTACTCCGAGAAGGAAACTTAGACGTAGAGCTTCTTCACGATGTACCCCTCGAATTAACAGCCATGTCAGCGTCATTCCAGATCGACTAATACCTGGCAACACTGCCAATCCTTGAACGAGTCCTAAAACCAAGGCTTCTTTCCATTTTATATCCTCTAACTCTAATTCTCCCTTTGCAGCCTTTTGAGAATACAGGACAACACCCGTAACGATGAGGAGTATCCCCACAACTGTTGAGACAATTTCGCCGACTAGGTGTGGCACGAGATTGGCAAGGAAGATGTAGAGGGGGAGCGCTGTGATGGCTGTCCCTACGGTACCAACTAAGACGAATAGAAAAAGTGGGCCAAATAGAGGTGTTGGCGCCCTCTCAGTAAAAGCGGAGTCCGAAGCGGGTTTACGGAATTTAGAGTAGATCGTGCTAAAGATATCCTTACGATAAAAAACGATCACAGCGAAGGCGGTACCCAGGTGTAACCAAAAAATCAGGGAAAGGGCTGTAGCAGCGTCAATGTTGTAAACTAGGACTGATATAAGCAAGATTTGTCCTTCACTGCTCACCGGTAGAAACTCAAGCAATCCCTGAAGGATTGCGAGCACAAGAAGTGGGATGATCATGCCCTTCACCGATGTGGTCCCGTTGATACAATAGATGCCTATAAGCCTTCCTTGTTCAATTGGCGCACTCGTCGTCCTAACGAAATGAGAACTTGCTTACATCTACAGGTGCCGCTATGGAGTTTTTCACAGTTGGCGAATCGCTTAAAACCTACCGTTGAGGTTTAAACAACCAAGAAGCCTATTGAGGCCTAATCAGTGCAACCTGATCAAAACCAACCATCGACAGTGAGTAAGCGACTGGCATTGCTTCGTGACATTATTAAAAACAATATCACAAAGCAGGAGCTGTTGCGCTGTTTAAGTGATGGTTTATGGCATAGCACATCCGAACTTGCTCGGTTTGCCCGGAAAACCAACCCTGTGATGGGCTTAGTAACAGTGGGCACCATTCTCAATCGAATGCAAAACCAGTTGGGGGAGCAGTTTCTTGAAAATATGGTGCAACATCCCGAACCGGGTGTAGCTTCGTGGCGTATCGGAGTTGAATGGCTCGATGTCGTCACTGAGGTACTCAAAGAGACTGAGGGCTCCACAAGCTAGCGAAGCGCAGAGGACACATTCTGGGGCAACTAGACAGGTTAGCACTGTTCTTTTCGGAGAAAAACACGAGTAACATGGACATTCTCCTCGAATTGCTTTTTAATCGGTGCAAAACTTAAGTAGGGGCAATAAACACGGTTATTTGTAAGAATAACTGGTGTTACTAATGCCCAGAGAAAAAACAACCCGGATTGTTCCTCTCGCCCCTATTGACCGCCTTATTCGTAAGGCTGGGGCTGAGCGGGTCAGTGAACATGCAGCTACCGAACTCGGCGAAGTTCTTGAGGAACTAGGTAACGAGATTGCCACCATCGCGAAAGAACTCTCTGAATTCGCAGGACGAAAAACCGTCACGCGAAGAGACATCAAACTCGCTTACAAACAATGGAAGAAAACACGCCGATAACCCATACCGCTTCACAGAACAATCTCAAGGTTTAAAATGGAGTCATTGGCACACGACTACTTAGTGTCCTTTTATTGGTGACTGCTATGAAGACTCGTCCATTTCGAACCAATTTAGTCACCGCGCGAACAAAAACCATCCAGTACGCCATTCGCGATGTCGTGGTTGCTGCAAAAAAACTTGAAGCGGCAGGAAAACAAGTCACTTTCTTAAACATAGGCGATCCCATCGTCTACGATTTCGAAACGCCCTCCTTCCTAGTCGAGGCCTTTTGTCAAGCGGCCAAACAGGGATTAAATGGGTACTCCGCGTCAGCCGGTCTTACCGAATTTCGTGAAGCTGTCGTAGATAAAGAATACCGCGTCAACCAAGTAGTCATTAACCCCGAAGATGTAATTGCCACAGCTGGAATCTCAGAAGGGATACAGATGATGATGGCTGCACTCGTCCACCCTGGATCTGAAGTGCTTGTCCCTGGACCCACCTATCCCCCATATCTTGCCTTTGTACGGTTCTTCGATGGTGTGGCTCGGACCTACCGCTGCATTGAAGCGGAAGGTTGGCAACCCGATCTGGACGACATTCGTAACAAGATTAGTGACCAGACGGCCGCCATGGTCCTCATCAACCCAAACAATCCGACTGGCGCAGTGTATTCGGAAAAAACCATCAAGGCTATCATTGACATTGCGGGTGAATATGGGCTTCCCCTAATCTCGGATGAAGTCTATGACCGACTCATCTACGATGCCCCTCGTAAAAGCACCGCTGCTCTCGCTCAGGATGTTCCCGTCATCGGCTTCAATGGGCTTTCCAAAGTCTATCTGGTTCCTGGTTGGCGAATTGGCTACATGTACTTTCATCATCCTAATCAGGACCTCGCTGAACTGAAAGAACATATCCTCAAACAAGCCCGCATACGCATCTGTGCCAATGCTCCAGCACAATCTGCCGCCGCCGTGGCGCTCAGGAAATCTGATACCTACCTGCAAGAGGTCTTAGCGCGCCTCCGTCAGCGACGCGATCTAGTCTGGCAGCGACTCAACGAAATCGACGGGGTCTCTGCTGCGAAACCTGAAGGGGCTTTCTATATTTTTCCCAGCATTGAGTTGAAGGATCGCTGGCCTACCGATGAAGCCTTTGTTATGGATCTCCTGAAGACTACAGGCGTGCTCGTCGTCCATGGTTCGGGCTTCGATCCAATCTATGGAGCGAATCACTTCCGATTAGTCTTTCTAGCTCCACCAACGACGCTCAATACCGCCTTAGATGCGATTCAATCCTTTGTGGAAAAAACTGGTTAACTTAAGGATTTGGTTGGGTGCCCGTCTCCCCGGAGGTGCTCGTTCGCGCCTCTTGTACCATACGACCAATCGTGCCAAACATTCGTTCTGGCGAAAACATCGGCATGCTAACATTGTTTTGAATGGCGTTGAAAATCTCGTTATGGTTAAGATCAGTGGTCAAGGGGGTCGTTCCGACTTCCGTTTTTCCACGAAATATTCGGATTGCCCACCGATCACCGATTCGACCAAGCTCAACAAGATAACTGGTCATTGGAAGAAGGTACATTTGGGTGATGGGTCGGTATTCCTGGGACATGCTCTTTCGCCTCTAAATATCGTATCACCCAATGTAAGCTAAAAAGGCTTTGTGCCACCGGTTCTAAGATTCTTCGCTTGCCTCTTTAGTAAGAACGGCTTGCACCTCGTCAGAAAATTCGACGACGATTTCATCACGAACCAAACGCGATAGGGACTCTTCAAGTCGCGTTTGGAGTTTTCGTAGCTGGGTGGAAATTCGCGTAATTTGCTCTTTGCAATGCGCAATCTCGGCGGTCACATCACGGTGTTCCCATTTCGCCCGATCAAGTGATTTCTCTAACTCACGCCGGTCATCAAGTGACACTGCTGCCTCTAAGTCGGTTTTTCGCGATTCAAGTTCACCAAAATGCTGACGGTATTCATCCAATTCGCCCTTCTCACTCACGGTCGCTTGGCGCTCTAACACCTTCCGGTTCACGCTCTGCTTAAACGAGAGTTTATCTCCCGTAATGGCGTCCGTTAACGCTGTTAGTCCTGCTTTTAATCCCGTGAGGTTCACCTCATCCTTCTTGAAAGCTTCCCACGGGTCTATCGAATACGCGTCCGCGCCTTCTCCTGCCGTTGATGACACCATCAGGGTGCTCCCTATCGCCTGACTTAATTTCTTAAACGGCTTTTTGAGAAAATTCAACTGGTTGGTGACAATCATCCGAATACTATCAATCTCTTTCTGAATCGCTTCAATTTCATCTAGCCCTGATTCAGCATGAAACTGATCAATATCTCCACGGTGTTCCTCAACACGACCGGCTGTTTCTTCCCGCTGCTGTTCCAGCTCCTTTAGCTGCTTAACCAAGGTCATAACCTGTCGCGACCGCTGAGCAATATCCTCCACATCGCGTTCAACCTTATCCAACTCCTTGGGGAGTTTGCTCTTCTCCCAAATCTTACGGACTTTCCGATAGCCCTGGTCGACGGCCCGAATCTGATAATCGAGCTCTTTAATGATCTTTTTGTGAACCGGTGGTAATCGGGGAATATACCGCCTCCCCGTCATCATCGTGTCTCTCAAATACCCCTCTAAATCCCCCATCAACTCT
Source organism: Promethearchaeota archaeon (assembly GCA_048938385.1). Classification (GTDB taxonomy): domain Archaea; phylum Asgardarchaeota; class Hermodarchaeia; order Hermodarchaeales; family Hermodarchaeaceae; genus Hermodarchaeum. Next base: position 330,812 of record JBHLMG010000001.1, read on the forward strand.
TCTACCGTCGAATATGTCAACTGGTCTGGAAACGTGATCTCCTCCACGCTCTGCTTCAATTGACTCGCTAGCTTCTGCGCTGCTCCTGGAACGGTCATCTCTCCATCCAACAACACTTCCTCCAATAACAAATCCGACGCCTCCCCCGTCTTCACAAACGCTTCATCAATCCGATCTAATTGGCGCCGCAGTTCCGCCCGATAACTGCTCAATAAGTCCTCAGACTGCTTTGCAAACCATGCAGGTAACTCGTCCACACCGATAACCGTCATAGCGCCGACCTCGCTCACCTCATCACAACTGCACCATTAAAAACATTACCACACAGGGAACCTTACCTCCAACACCCCTCTAAAGAACACGCCAAAAAGCTTATCAGCGCCCTCCCATAAGCAACCATAAAAAGACCCAACATCCCCGGATGGTGAGCGGGCTATTATCCACAACGCAATCCTCCTCAGCATCAGCCCCCGCAAAGACGAAGTCGGTCTCCAAGCCAGCGTCTTATTCCGCAAACAGTACTGGCGCGTCGTCCTCACCGACGACATGGTCCGTGAATTTCTCCGCGCCTATAAAGAATTCATGAGCCACGTCCAGTCCAGCGACATCCCCGCCCTCCCCATCCACATTCAAGGCGCGAAATTCATCTTCACCAACGTCGACGACCTCCTCCTCGTCTTCATCAGCCACATGCAAGACGAAGACAACCGCGTCGCCGAAAAAGTCAAAACCGCGCTCCGGATGCTCGTCGGCAAATACGGCACCGACCAAATCAAAGACATCGGCAACAGCGACAACCCCCAGCCCATCGAAGACCTCATCGACAACTACATCATGAGCAAGCTCAAAGTCAGCCTCGTCGGCGAAGGCGGCGTCGGCAAAACCACCCTCCTCCGCCTCCTCAAAGGCGGCGCCCCCCCCACCGAGTACGTCCCCACCATCGCCCTCAGCATCGAACAGATCGAAGCCACCCGCTACGGCACCTACAGCATCATCCTCTGGGACTTCGCCGGCCAAGAACGCTTCCGCCGCCTCTGGACCATCTACTTCCGCGGCAGCGACATCGTCTTCATCATCACCGACTCCACCCTCAACAACGTCATCGCCACCAAAGAAATCCTCGACGTCATCCGCAAAGACGCCCCCGGCGTCCCCGTCTGGGCCATCGCCAACAAACAAGACCTCGAAGGCGCCCTCACCCCCGAACTCGTCGAACGCATCCTCGGCATCCCCGCCTTCGGCATGGTCGCCATCGACCAAAAACGCAAAGAAGAAATGATGACCATCCTTCTGGATGCTGTGGAAAGATACATAGGCACGGGTTAAATTAATTAAATAATCTGTGAATATATATAGCATCAAATTAATATAACTCTTGATTTATGCTCTTCATGATTTTTCGAATTCGTCCTGGATAGTAGCAGATACCGAGTTTATCAAAAATGAATTCGGTGATTTCTCCAGGACTTCTTTTCTGTTTAGCAAGTTTTTCGATATAATATTCTGCTTTCCAATGCATTGGTGCCCATGCATTTTGCATTCTTGCTGCAATCATTTTAGCGAGCTTAGCTGCCTGATCTTGTCGACCTGTAGCATGTAGAAAAAAGGGGAGCTTTGCTGCATGGATGACGCTTGCTTGTTGTTCAATGATAACACGGTTTTTGAGAAATCTGCTGTTAACCCCCAGTGTACTAAGTAATTCAATCAAAAAAGGGCTGTTGACCTCACTTGCGTTGCCGAGCTTTTGGTATTTGGTGTTGGCGTAGCCATCGCCGTCATTGAGGCCTTGGAGGAATTTGGTGCGGATGTGGCGGGGGGCGGTGTGGAGCCAGGGGGCGGTGATGGGGGTGTAGGTGGTGAGTTGGGTGGGGGTGAGGCCGAGGCAGGTGTGTTTGATCCAGGTGAGGAGGGGGGTGGCTTGGCTGCGCCAGCGGTGTTTTGGGGGGTAGGGTTTGGGTTCGGCGAAGATGCCGAGGTGGCCGAGGTAGTAGCAGGTGGCGTCGCCGACGTGTTGGCTCCAGGGGTAGCGTTTGGTGAGGCTCATGTCGAGGCGGGTGCTGGTGTAGTGGGGGGTGATTTTGCCGGCGTCGCTGACGAGGATGCCGAGGAGGTAGGCGAAGGCGGCGTCCTGGGAAATGGGGCCGAAGCGGTGGTGCCAGTGCGTCATGTTTGGGTTCGTAAGGGGTTGGAGTTGGTGGAGGACGGGGGGGAGTTGGGTCCAGGTGGTGATGG